>JAZNCO010000106.1:0-24920 GCA_045587645.1 Acutalibacteraceae bacterium
TTACTATTATATCAGGAGGTTTCTTCTTTCCGTTAGTTCTTTTTCGGGCGGCTTTGAGCTCGCCCGTTTTTGGCTTTACTAAAGTCTTCTTTCACCCCCAGTAGAACTGGGGGTTTATTTCCACACCTAAAGGCACCAAAACAAAGGACAAACTCCTTGTTGCGAGTTTGTCCTTTGTTTTTATTCGGTTTTTTCTTGTTCTTTTTTAGCTTTGCGTTTCGGAAGCCAGAACTTTTTGACAAGATACCATACAACGCCGACAGGAATAAAGCAAATCACAATCAGCACGATTTTGTCTATCGGAATCCAGTCAAAAACCTCACTGCCGATGATGGTAAACAAAATCACGCGCCATGAGATACCGACCACCGAAAGAATTGCATATTGCCAGAATTTGCAGCCCGATGCGCCGTAAAAAAGACTGACGAAATCGATCGGAAAAGCGGGTACGGCACGGATGCCGAGAATAACGGCGGCATTGTTCTGAATGTTTTTTTCAAGCAGCTTCTTCCCTGCAGGCTTCTTTTCGAGCATTCTCTTAACAGCTTCATAGCCGAGAAAATGACCGAGCAGGTATGTCACACATACTTCAATCAGAATACCGAACAGATTCACTGCAACGGCAAGCCCTTTCGGCAATACCATACCGACCGCCACATAAACCAATGATGCAGGCACAACAAATACAAGTGCTTTCAGCAAATAAATGCCTAAAACCACCAGAATAATCAGCCATTGTTTATCCGTGAAAGAAACAAGGGAAACAACATCAATTGTAGACAAAGTATCATAATTAACGATGGCAATGACAAACAAAGTCATTGCCACCGCACATTTTACAATACTCAGAATAATATCTTTTTTTGTAAACATCAGGTTTCGTTTTCCTCACCGGGTTTTCTGAATCGCGGAATTTCCACTTTATAAATCTCTTGCTTTTCGATATCAATGGTCGGGATAATAACCGGAGGCATACCGGCATTGGTAGTCATGGTTGCCACAATGCTGCGCACAAAGGGAAACAGCTCTCGGAAGGATTCCACATGCAATTTTTCCTTTGCCAGGCCTTCTTCACACTCAAAAATACCGATCATTTCGACCGAAATCGAAAACTGAGCAGGATTTTCCTTATCGCTGACATCAACCGTAAACACACCGCGGCAAAGATTGTTCTTCATGTATCCGCAATTGTAGGAATACTTGTTGGTCAGTTCAATCTTTTTATTCGGTGCAAGATTGTTGTTGAAATTAAACTTGGTGCAACGATAGCTTTTTAAGTTGACGGTTTTCATGCTTATTTGTTTTCCTCAGCAGGCTTTTTCTTCTGATGCATAAGAATCTTGTCAAAGGGGAAGTAAAGAATGAACTGAAGCGTGGAGCAAACAGCCGTTGCAATGGTCAGCGAAAGACCGCTGGTGAGTGCAAACTTTTCAACACAAAGCTGGAAGATAACGGGATTCAACCATGCAGAGAAAACAATCAGTCCAACAGTAAATGCAATGTAAATGGGAAGAATAACGGCAGTATTTGCATCAGAATTGAAGGTTTTGTTTTTGTTAATGAAGAACGAAACGATCTGTGCAAGAATGTTTGCAACATTCGCCGAAATAAACAGAGCAAGTCCGCAACGTTCACCTTCAATAACGGGATAATCAAACACAAACCAATGGAAAGCCGTATCGCTCAATGCCTTGATTGCAGGAATGTTGTAAAGAATTGCAAGGGATACGACCTGCACGATGCAAGCACCAAGGCTTACAACGATGAATTTTACAAACTGCCAGAGTGTTTTGATCTTCTCGCCTTTTGCTTCTGCGCTTTTGTCAAGTTTTTCTAAGATTGCCATAGTAATGTACCTTTCCTTTTTTATTTCTCATATTATAGGCTTTGCATTCTTGGGAACAGCAAAGCGAATGGCCTTGGGGAGAACGGTTGCGGTAAGCTTCTGCGTGGGAAGCATTTCACCGTCAAGACATGCTTCAAACTTAGGATCGGTTGTTTCAAGTTCAACCGTTTTACCTCTGCGATAGATAATGTATTTTGCAAACTTCGGGTCTGCAAGATGCTTGCCGTTCTTATACGGTCCGAGCAATGCCGGGAATTTCAGACGGGATAAAGGCTTGACAAGACAAACATCCACATAACCGTCATCGTTTCGTGCATCCGGACCGCAACGATAAGCACCGCCTACATACTGACAGTTTGCGCAAGTGCAAAGCAGGAATTCACCGTCGGGATTGAGCGTTTCTCCGTCCACCTTGACAACACAATTATTGCGCATACCGGTCACAAGACCTTTGACAATACCGGTTGTATAGGCATTGTTGCCGCCGATAATCGGCTTTCTCTTGACGGCGATCATGGTGCTGCACACAATGCTGTCAAAGCCGAAATTGAGCACATTGATCGCATAATGACCGTTGCCGCAATCCAGAATATCAATTTCTTTTTCTTCACCGTTGATGAGTGCATCCACATCCATAAACGGTTCGGTGCCGCCGTAGTATTTGACAAAGTCATTACCGCTGCCGCAGGGATATACAGTCATACTCGCATTGTCAAAGCCGACACAGCCGGAGGCAACCTCGTTGATCGTTCCGTCACCACCGCAGGCATAAAAGCGAACCTTTTCATCTGGATTCTTACTGCAATAATCGTGGATAAAAGCAGTGGCATCACGCGGTCCTTTGGTTTCGTAAAACTCATAGGCAATGGCATCGTATTTCTTGAGAACTTCAAGAATTTTAGCTTTGGAATCAGTCTTTCCTGCCATGGGATTGATAATAAAAATATGTTTCATTTTTTTACTCCTTATATGAAAGTAAAACTTATTGCAGCCAACAGCATACCTGTAAAATATGTACCGCTGTTACAACGAAGAACCCATTTTTCATGATGAATGAATTTGTGCGTTGTCAGGAAATAATCGGAAATCATAAAAAGAACGAGCCCCATTGACAACAGTGTCATGTGCGTACCGCCGATCGCAGATGCAACAGCCATGGAAAGCATGCCGTGGGCTGTAACCGTTGTAACATAAACCGGCATCAGAATTCCGATCTTTTTGAAATCGACCTTTTTTGTAAAATGCAGAATATAGCAGACACTTGCAGCAATTACAAACAGCGGAATAGCCCACCATACTTGTCCGAATGTTACGGCATTTTGCGAAGCTACAACAATCAGATGTGCCACGAAGAAAATATTTCCGATCATAAAGGAAATACCGCCGTACAAAAAACTGAATAACAACAGCACATCTCCGAGCCATGAGAAGAAAAAGGCAATGATGCAAAGTGCAAACCCGGGCTGTTGCCAATAACCGTTTCGCAGCGACTCAAAAACAAAATATGCCAGAAACATGGTTGCCATGATGCATTTATTCACAACACGGCGCTTATGATTGCCGCTGGTTTCGGAAAAGAAATAACAGACAAGAACGATCAGATATGCAGCACAAAAAATAATTCGAGGAAGATTCATTTTTTGTCCCCTTATCCTACAATGTCACCGTGCGCATTGAACAACGGTAATTTTTCAAGATAAATGATATCATCTCTGTTCTGCGCATCGCCTTCGGCAAGGATGCACATCTTACCGCAGACCTCACCGCCTGTGCGACTGACAAGCTCTTCCAGTGCATGCAGTGATTCACCGGTAGAAATAACATCATCCACCAAAAGAATCTTTTTGCCATTCATCAGCGCAGCATCAGCTGTATCAAGATACAAGCGCTGCTCTTTTGCGGTCGTAATAGACTGTACCTTTACCTCAAGCACACCCGTCATATACAGTTTGGGAGCCTTACGTGCGAGCATGTATTTTTTATCACCTTTCTGACGGGCCATTTCATGCACAAGCGGAATACCTTTTGCTTCAGCAGTCAGAATATAATCATATTCGGGGGCTTTTTCAAGCAATGCCTTTGCGCAGGCAACAGTCAGTTCGGCATCACCGAAAATAACAAATGCACCGATATAGAGATCATCCGTCAAGCGGCAAAGGGGTAATTTACGGTCCACACCGGCAATATTCATTGCATATTCCATATTCGTCCCTCTCATTCAGCAAAAATTAAGTAATGTTTATATTATAAGTACATAAAGTGCAAATGTCAAGAAATGACAGGAAATAATTTGGTAGGATGTACAAACAACGAAAATAATGAGGTAATTTATTTGTTATAAAAAATATAATTTTATACTACCAATTTTTGTTTTTATGTGTTATAATAAAATGAGATTTTATATCGGAGGTGCAATAATGGCTGCACAAAAAGGCAGTGCGTCTGCACAAAAAACAAAAAAGAGAACAAAAAAACGCCGTAAACAGCATCGTGTTGCTTCGAGTGTTATGACCTTCCTATTATCCTTATTTCTTATTATCGGATTAACGGGCTGCATGGTTGTGTACAGTGTATTCAGTGACCTTGGATTATTTGAATCGCTTTATTCAACATTCGGAATCACTGCGGCATCGGCAGAGGATGACATCGCAGGTGTTGACTATATTGACCTGAATGAGTTGATTCAGAATCAGAGTCAGACAACGATCATCTATGCATTGAATTCCGACGGTGATGAAATTGAGATTGCCCGTCTGCACGGCACCGAAAACCGTATATGGGTCAGCCTGAATGAAACATCCAAGCATCTGCAGAATGCATACATTGCATTGGAGGATGCACGTTTCAGAGAGCATCAGGGTGTTGACTGGATCCGTACTGTCGGTGTTGTCATTCAGTACAGCTTTTCACAGGGCGGCTCCACAATCACACAGCAGCTGATCAAGAATCTGACAGGCGAAAACGGCAGAACCTTTATCCGTAAGTACACGGAAATCAAGAATGCCCTGAAGCTTGAACAGCATTTCTCAAAGGATACCATTCTTGAGGCATACATGAACACATTGTATCTTGACATGGGCTGTTACGGTGTCAAAACGGGTGCTGAGTATTATTTTGATAAGGATCCTGCTGACCTTACCATTATGGAAAGTGCGATTCTTGCATCCATTACCAATGCGCCTCGTTATTACAACCCCATGGTCAATTTTGAAAACAACCGTGAACGTGCCATCTATTGCCTTGATTGGATGCTCAGTGAGGGTTATATCTCGCAGGAAGAATACGATGATGCCCTCAAAGAAAATGTAAAATTCACGGATGGTACATCTGTTGCCACACACCTTGGCTGGACCGAGCTTTCCGATCCTGATGAGGATGCAAATGACACCGAAGAGGATGAAGATGAAGATCTGACTGAGGATGAGTCCGTTGAATTGGTTTATGTGGACGAGCTGAATCCCGAATACCAGAGCTACTACATCGACCTTGTGATCGACATGCTCATTGAGGACTTCCAGAAAACGCAGAGTCTTTCCTATGAGGATGCATGGAAAAAGGTTTATTACGGCGGCTTGAAGGTATATGCTGCAGTAGACCTTGATATTCAGCATGAAATGGAAGAGGTTTATTATAACCGCATCACATTCCCGTATGAAGATGACACCCCGGATGATCCCGCTATTCAGTCAGCAATGACAGTTATGGGATATGACGGTCGCATTGTCGGCATCGTCGGCAGACTTGGTCAGAAGGTCGGCAACCGCGTTCTTAACATTGCATCTTCCAGCCCCCGTCAGCCCGGTTCTGCAATCAAGCCGTTGGCAGTTTATGCACCCGCAATCGAGCTGAACTATTATTATTGGTCTTCTTATGTTATGAACTACGGTTTTGAAATCGACGGCGATGTATGGCCGCAGAACTACGGCGGTTCCAAAGGTAGTCCGACCGATTTCAGAAACCTGGCAGAAGCCATTGCCCCCTCCCTGAACACAATCCCTGCACAGATTGTAAAAACAATAACACCGAGCATTTGCTATTCTTTCCTGAAAGATCGCTTCCACATTTCAACACTCAAATCCACTGATGCTGATTACGCACCGCTTGCGGTAGGCTCTATGGCTCAGGGTGTAACTACAATGGATATGGCTGCAGCTTATGCTGTTTTCGGCAACGGCGGTTACTATTACAAGCCTTATTCCTATTATAAAGTAACGAACTCCTCAGGCTCGGAAGTTTACTTTGATAATACAACCCCCTTCGGTGAACAAGTCATGTCATCAGGATCTGCGTATGTCATGAATCAATTGATGCAGGAGGTTGTTACCTCTTATATCGGTACGGGCTACGGTTATGACATCGATAACGGCTACAGCATTATCCCGTCCTTTGCCAAGTCCGGTACAACCTCTGACAACCTTGACAAGTGGTATGCCTGCGGCACGCCGTATTATGTTTGTGCTGCATGGGTCGGCTATGAATATCCCAAGGAAATCGACATCGATTACTTCGGCATGTATCCTGCCGCGGAAGTTGTTGAAGAGGTTATGGATCGCATTCATTACGGTTTGGATTACACAGAATTTGACGAGCCTGATGATGCTGTTCAACGCACATTCTGTACGGTTTCGGGCAGACTTGCAAGCTCCTCCTGCCGCAGCACGGATGTTGGTTGGTATAAGGTCAGCAACATCCCCTCTTACTGCTCCTCCTGCACCGGCGGCTGGTACAGCGGCAACTGGGGCAGCTGGGATGATAATGACAGCGATGATGATGCTGATAATAATACCGGCGACACAAATACTCCCGATGTTGATTTTGAGTTTTAAGAGATATGATTATTTTATCTGTTGATTACGGCGATGTCCGTACCGGAATTGCCGTCTGTGACAAAAATGAAATGCTCGCCGCCCCTGTCACCGTCATCAAGCAGGCAGATACACAAAAGCTGTGTGCGGAAATTGCAGAGATCTGCAAACAATACAAAGCTGAAATGATCGTGTGCGGGCTTCCGAAAAATATGGACGGCAGCGAAGGCTTCCGTGCAGTTGCCTGTAAGGAATTTGCGGAATTGCTGAAAGAAGTCACGGCTCTTGAGGTTGCAATGTTCGATGAACGACTTACAACGGTAAGCGCCCACAACTATCTCAATGCAACCAACACACGCGGTAAGAAACGAAAAGAAACCGTAGATGCGGTTGCGGCAACATTGATTCTGGAGGATTACCTCACCTTCAGAAAAAACAAGCGCTAAAAAAAGCGATTGCAGAAGTTTGGTTTCTGCAATCGCTTTTAATTATTATTATTTATAATATTTCTTTGTAATACTCAACACATCTTGCGTATTCACACCGTTGGTACAAACCACACTATCCGCACGATCGAAAACAACAGGCTTCCCGGCATAATTATGCATACAACCGCCGGCTTCCGTGATAATGACATACGAAGCCATATAATCCCACGGAGAAAGACGGTTTTCAAAGAACACATCCATTCTTCCGCAAGCGACAGCACACATATCGATCGCCGCGGAGCCGCCGCGTCGGATATCAGAGCCGCTGATAAATAACTCCTTCGCGAGTGCAAAAGCATCGTCTGCCAATTCATCTTTATAATATGGAGAAGTACCAAAGCAGACAAGTGAATGCGCAAGGTCATATCCGCTGACATGGATAGCCTGACCATTGCAAAATGCACCTTCTCCGATATGCGCCGTATACATTTCATCCTTATACGGATCATACACAGCACCAAAAACAGGCTTTCCGTCAAACAGCAATCCGACGGAAACAGACGATGACTTATAATCATGAATAAAATTAGTTGTACCGTCAATGGGATCGATCACAAAACACAAACCGTTTTTTGTATCCTCGCCGGAATTCTCTTTTTCTTCAGCAAAAAATTTAGCATCCGGTAAAATTGCTGACAGCTTTTCCATTAAAATCTGCTGTACGCGCACATCGTATGCTGTCACAAAATTGGCAGTACCGGTTTTTTCAACAATACCGTCATCCACATCATCCCTGTGTGCATTGCGCATGATTTCGCCGCATGCACGCATGGTCTGAATCAGAACAGCTTCCTGTTCTTTCGAAAGATATCGCATCTGCATCTCCTCCATTTATGTTCTTATATCATAATACACCAACATTACATAATTTTCAACCATGGATTTAAAAAAACACAATTGCAATTCATGTTGAAATATGATATAATTATTTTTCAGAGGTGATGACCTTGGGGAAATTTAATAACGTTCTTCTTGCAAGCGATTTTGACGGCACATTGGCAAATGAGCAAGGCATGATTACAGATGATGTGAAAGCTGCTTTGCGGTATTTCATTTCCGAAGGCGGTAGGTTCACTGTTTCCACGGGGCGTACTTACATGGGATTTCACAAGTATGACCCGACATATATCAATGCACCTGTTTTGCTGTGCAACGGTGCCATGGCTTATGATTACAGTGAAAAGAAGGCAATATTCTGCAACGGTATAGACGAAAGAGGAATTGCAGCAATAAACGCAATCATGCTACGATTTCCCGATGTTCCCATTGAAATGTATCCATTCGACAGCACCTATGCCATTCATCTGAATTCGGATTCCGAACGGCATTTCACAAGCCAGAGTATTCCGTTTACAGTTGTTGAATCTCCCGATGTAACTGATTTTCCTTGGGTCAAGGCCATGCTGTGCGCAAAAGAAAAAACGCAGGCGGTACAAGCATTTTTGAGGGACAAGCAGTTTAACGGTATTCACTTTTTACCGACAACGGGCAGCTATATTGAATTGTTAGCACCCGGCGTTGACAAAGGCTCCGGCTTGCTGCAATTGGCAACCCATTTACGGATTGACAGAAATGACATTTATGCAGTGGGTGACGATTACAATGATGCTGACATGCTTCAAGCCGCAAAAGCAGCCTTTGTTCCCTGCAACGGCAAGCCCGACACGCAGAAGCTTGCTGATTATATTGTACGGTCAAACAATGACGGCTGTGTTGCAAATGTCATTGAAATATTGGATGAAATTTATTAAACAACAAAGGAGAAAAAATGAAAATGAATAAAATACTGACAGTCTTACTTACTCTCACCATGTTATGCGGCATAGTCATTTTTGCAGCCCCCGTAAAAGCCAGTACATCAGACCGACTGGGTGATGTTGACAATGACGGTTGGGTCACTGCAGGCGATGCACGTCTGTGCCTGCGATATTCAGTTTATCTTGAAGACCTGGATCAGGCTTCCGTCTATGCTGCAAATGCAGATGGTGACGATTATGTTTCTGCTGCCGATGCAAGAGAGATCCTTCGTTTTGCTGTCGGTCTTCCTTCCGAATACATAAAACAGCACCCTGCAGAGGATCCCAGCTACAATCCCGATGCACCGACCGAGCCTGACGATGACGAAATCACCGCCGACGATCTGCCCGAAGGAAGCAAGATTCTGTATCTGACCTTCGATGATGGTCCGTCCAAGTACACGGAGGATATTCTCGACATTCTTGATGAGTACAATGCAAAGGCTACCTTCTTTGTCATTTATCAGCCGAACTACACCCAACAGTACAAAATGATCGTAGACAGAGGGCAAACCATTGCACTGCATGCTTACTCTCATGAATATTCGGATATTTACACTTCCACAACTGCTTATTTCAATGACCTGCAGAAAATACATGATTATGTTTATAATCTGACCGGTGTAAGCACGAACCTTGTCCGTTTCCCCGGCGGAAGCAGCAACACCGTCAGCAAGAATTATTGCAAAGGAATCATGTCAACACTTGCATCCATGTTTGATGATTACGGTCTTGTCTACTTTGATTGGAATGCAGACAGCACCGATGCCAGCGGCAACAATGTATCTGCACAAACCATTTACAACAATTCAATCGGCTACACTCAGAATGAGATTGTTTTGCTGATGCATGACACAAATGCAAAGGGCACAACCGTGCTGGCTCTGCCTTACATTATTGAACACTATCAGGATCGCGGTTATTATGTAATGGCACTGACGGAAAATTCCGAAACCGCACACCACCCCATTGCAAACTGATATACTTACTTTTCCGGGCACTGTAACGGTGTCCGGTTTTTTTGCAAAAAAATAAGCCCCTCGCGGGACAATTATAACACAAATAGAAATGACCCTTGACAGTGTTTCTTCACACAACCGTCAAGGGTCATTTCTGATCTATCTTGATATCTAACATCTTTTTAACCTCTCTTTCTGCTGTATCGTCTGATCTTCCGTTTTCAACTTCCCTGCTCCTGTACAAACAACACGCATTTTCCTTTTTCTGCTCGCCAGTGAGCCACTTTGATGTTTTGCGGATCATTTCGGTTTTAACGAAGATCATTCTGAGATTCCTAAAAGCTTTCTCCAACCATCTATTTCGTACTTACTTTACTTCTGTACGCGACTTGTATTTGTTCACTTTCTTATGGTAAGAGCTTCTTCTGAAAACAACCTGTTCTTTTTTATTGATCAACTTTCTTCTGTTTTTCAACTATTTCTGAATCCGGGTTGGTTTTCGCTTTTAAGCATCTCGGCTTTACCTTTTCATTGGTATCACCTCTTTCTGTCTATACTATAACACAGCTATTTGCATTTTGCAAGATGGAATATTGTACAAAGAAAACATAATTTTTTAAGCATAATAGAGAAATATAGTAACAGTGCACAGAAGTTTTCAACAATCCATTGACTTTTATACTTTGATTATGATATGATAAAAATGTACGGCGGTCAAAAATATGTGCAGACAGGCATCTTCGTATTACGAAGGTGCCTTCATTCTTTCTGACTATGTCCATACACAAAACAAATATCAGTTTACCGAAAAAAAAGAAAGGCCCGAAATCTCTTTTAAAGAGCTCGGACCATTTTCATTCAGGGGACAGAAATAAAGCTGTTGTATATTATTGCATCATTTCTTTTCGCACAAGATCGATCATAATGTTGGTATTGAGTGTAATTGCAGCAATGGGATATTTGATCTGCACGCTGCCGTGCCAGAATGCATCCACAAAATCCTGCACGATTTCTTCTTTTGTTTTTCCTTCCTGCAAACGGGTCAATATAAAATCAATCGACCTCAGGGTTGCTTTTTTGCAATGGGAAAGAAAAAACTGCATGTGCTGTTCATCCAACAAGCCCCTGTGCGGCAACACAAGTTTTTTAATCGGCAATGCAAGAACACGGTCAATGGAAGCAAGGGCTGCTTTGCAGCCAACCAGAATGGCAGGAAGAATCAGGCGTTCACCGTCATAAACACCGATGGATTCCGTTGATAAAAGCAGTTCTTCTTCCCTGCAATAAAAGCCTACTGAACAGTTTGTGTGCCCCGGCAGCCACATCACCTCAAATTCCATATCACCGGCTTTTACAATATCACCGTCTTGTACCCGGATATCCACCCGAAGCTCATCGCCTAAAAAAGGATAGTCTGTCACACCGCAGGTGGCAGCATGCTTTGTGTCAAGATCTTTCATAATTCGTTTTGCACCATCACGCTGAAAAACCTGCGCAGTGTGCTCCCCTGCCACAACCTTCGCATCGGGATAATAGCGCAGTATATATGCACTGCCTAGTGCATGGTCATAATGTGAATGGGTCAGAAAAATGTAATCAAGCGGTCTGTCACCGAGATATTTTTTAATATTTTCGGCAACCCCGAAGCCCGTAAAGCCGAAACCGGTATCATACAGAACAGCCGTTTTTCCGTCATCAAGCAAAAAAGCGGCATCCCCCGGGTGCACTCGCATATCAAGAACTTCTATTTCACTCATTTTATTTTTCCTTTATCAACAAGCTGGAATTTCTTTGCAGCTTAAACTGCAAAGTGTCTGTTTCGTACAAAAGCTGCGCGTCATGCGTTTCATCAAGCAGATACACTTCATAAACGGATTCTTTATCAAAAGCAATTGCAATTTCTTTATCCGACAGAGAATCGTCCTCTGCATAATATGTAACAATTGCCATCAGCTTGTTTTCTGCATTGACACCGCAAAGTGAATATACATTCTCTGCCTGTGATACAGCTTTGATTTGTCTGTATCCGTCGTAGAACTTTCCGTACCACAAGAAAGGATAATACCCTTTCAACGGTCTGTATGTATAAAAATCAAAGCAGCCGTTGAAGCAGGACGGACGGGTATCGTAATACATCAGCATATCGATATTCGTATCCGCCGCAACGCTCATACAAGCCATTACAAAAGCAGCACCTTTCATGCCGTGAATGGTTTCAAGGGAATACACATAATCCTGCTCCCAACCACGGACATAGTTCCACTCATTGAGAATGCTTTCAGCATGAGAATAGCCGTATTTTGCAAGCAACGCATCCACCTGTTCACTCATGCGTGCAATACGATGCGGCTCTGTGGTGTAAATATGCCATGAGAAAAAGTCGATCGGCACATTTCGTTTTTGCATTTCGCCCAAAAACGATTCCGACCATTCCATATAACCGCAGATTGCAGGCCCGCCGATCTTCAGCTCCGGAAAACAGGTTTTCAGATGCGTTGCCGTGATTGCATACATATCAAAAAACTGTTCGGGAGTGCCGCCCCATGTGCGTTTGTTATCACTTCCGACATCCAGATCGGGCTCATTCCAGATCTCCCAATATTCAATATTCAGCCGGTACCCGTCTGCCCAGCCTTCGTTGTAATGGCGGATGATATGCTCACAGATTACAGCCCACTTTTTGAAATCCTTCGGCGGCAGGGTTGCGTGTTTTTTGATGTGATGTTCAATGGTCTGCCCAAGGCGGAAAAAGGTTTCGGTATCGGCATCCAAAGCCACCAGAATCGCTTCGTCCGTACAAGCGAAGTCATAAGATGCAGGATCATACGGATCAAGATCGAAATTCGGAAAGATGCAACTGATATCATGACTGTAAGGGCCGCCGTAGATGCCGCAGACCGCAGAATCGTGATTGCGGGTATAACGGAAGCGAGCCGCTTTATATTCTTCCAGATTGGTTCTCCATTGATCATTTGCATGGCGTTTGTGCCACGGTCCGCCGTTGGTTGCATTGAGAATCTTGAATTCCCCTCGCGGATTTGCCGTATCAAAACGAAGAATATCCATACCGTTTACTCCTTTTCATCAGATTATAAAAGTATTAAACCCACCGTGCAGAACAGCTTTATAATCACCGCACACAAAATCAGCCGTCTTGTTTTCGGGCAAGGTGATTTCAAACTGCACACCGTTTTCGTTTTTAACAAAGCTGACACTTACTTTACCGCACGGTAAAACGAGAGAACCGTTTGCAAAGGAGAGATTTTTCGGCACCTGCGGTGCAATAACCAAATCATTGTACGCAACGCTGTTGTCTGCCTGACAGATTCCGAGAATGCCTGTAAACAGGTATCTTGCAGGCGCACCGAACATCGGGTGATTGTGCGAGGATTCACCGTTCCAGTTTTCCCATACGGTGGTGGCACCTTGTCGTTTCATAAACAGATAGGTGCCGTATTCTTCGCTATCAATGAGATTGAAAAATGTATCAATATATCCGTTGTCTGTCAGCAGATTGCAGAGAATATCGGTTGCAATGAAGCCTGTGTCAAAATAACGCATTGCATTGTATTTTGAAGCTATTTCAATAAGTTTTTCTGTACCTGCAAGTCCTGCCCACACGGCATAGACATCCGCCCCCTGTACACCGTTGCAGAACGAAGTTCCGTCTTTGTCTTTATATTTTGCAACAACGGCAGCTTCAAGCTTTTTGATAAGCTCTTTATAGGCTTCAATATCCCCTGCTTTGCCGATAATTTCAGCAATTTCACACAGAATGCGAAGAATTTTAATAAAGAAACAGGTATTGACGAAGGGCTCGGGCAGGGTGATTTTTTCTCTTGTACACCAGTCCCCAAGACACCAACCGCCGTCCTCTTCACGCACAATGAGGTTGTTTTCGCATTTTGTCAGAAGATATTGCACCCATCTGCGCATAGGCTCGTAGGTTTTTTCGAGCATCTGTACTTCACCGAACTGCTTGTAGAATGCCCACGGTACAAAAACAATCGCGCAGCCCCAGCCTCCGGGGCCGCCACCGCCACCCATCATAGGTGCGGTGTGCTGCACATGGCCGCTGACCTTACACTGACAGTCAAGAATATCCTGTATCCACTTTCGGTAGAATTCCTTGGAATCAAGCAAAAGCATACCGGCAGGCGCACAGACCTGTCCATCGCCCGTATAACCGAGTCGTTCACGGTGCGGACAATCCGAAGGAATACTGCCGTGCATATTGGTAAGCTGCGAACGGATGTAGGCCTCATAGAGGAAATTAAGTCCCTCCGAGCTGCTGTCAAATGAAGATGTGACGGCGGTATCGGCATGAACAACAAGCATTTCAAGCTTTTCAAATTCGCCTTCGATTTCAAAATAACGAAAAGCATGCCACAGGAATTTCGGGCAGAAAATATCTGTTTCACCGCTGCAAATAAATGTGTCTTCCTGAATCTGCTTTCTGCCGGATGTGCAGGTATAGTCACCGCCGCTGCTGTGGAATGCAAGTTTTCCATTTTCATCGATTTCTTCCGAAAAACGAATGGTGATTTTATCACCTTTTTTGTTTTTTGCCGTCACTCGCACAAGACCGCTTGTGTTTTCACCGACCTCGTAAAGCTTCTTTCCGTTTTTTTCACTAAGTAATTCCGGATAAAGAGTACGGATAACCTTGTCGGGTGCACCGAGTTCTTCACAAAGCTCGGTTTCGGGCGCTGTGCAGATTTCAACTTTCTTTTCTTCAAATGTTACACTTGTCGGGTCAATGACCTCACCGATGAACAGATTGGAGTATGTGATCTCACTGTCATAATAACATTCGGTTCCGTCAGATAAATAATCAACAATACCGTTGTCGGTATAACAACGGATGCAGTATGCTGTTTTCAGTTGGTCACCGAAGGACATATTCCCCTCTGCAACACGTTCATTCTGAATATACCAGCCGTTGCCGAGCTGAACAGTCAAAGTATTTTCATCGGCATGCAGCAAAGAAGTAATATCAAAAGTATAATAATACAGACGGTGTGTCAAGGTATCAAAAATCGGATAAATCCATTTTGACATATCTCTTTTTTCGTAATGGGTCACAACAGGCAAAAACATACTGTCTGTTACATTCCGACCGTTGATTTTTGCTTCAAAAAAACCGCAGGATGTTATAATCAATTCCGCTTTTTTGCAATTTTCAATTGCAAAACGGCGCAGAAAAACAGGTGAAACACTGCTTTTTTGTGCACCGATCCATATAGCATTATTCAAAGGATTTGCATTCATCATAAAACCTCCGATGACATGATAGTTTTATTATGTTCATTTTATTTTCATTTGTCAATTGCTTTTTGAAATGTACCGTGGTAAAATAAACACATATTCATGAAAGGATTGTACATTATGAAAATAATTCTTCTTGAAGAAGCGAAAACCATTCTCAGCAATCCCCTGTCCAAACATAATTATTTCGGTTGGCCGACCGTTGCGAAACTAAAGAACGGCAAAATTGCAGTTGCCGCATCCGGGTATCGCCTTGGTCATGTCTGTCCGTTCGGAAAAACAGTCATGGCTTTCAGTGAGGATGACGGCAATACCTATACAACTGCTTTTCCCGTTATAGATACGGTACTTGATGACCGTGATGCAGGACTTTGCCCGTTCGGTAGCAACGGTCTGATTCTGACTTCTTTTAACAACACAAGACAATTCCAGAGAGATTGTGCGCAGGACGAGCCCGAAGAAATCAAGAATTATATGTGCAGTTATCTTGACACCGTATCCGATGAAGAAGAAAAAGCGGTTCTCGGCTCCACATTCAGAATCAGCTTTGACAACGGTGTCACATTCGGGGATCTGCATTTAAGTCCCATCTCCTCACCGCACGGTCCGACCGTATTGCAGGACGGCAGTATTCTGTGGATGGGATATTCATTCATCACGGATGATTCAAAAGCCGGTAAAGAAGATTACCTTGCAGCTTACAAAGTCAACACGGACGGCACAATGGAATTTGTCGGCAGAATGCCCGATGCCTACGAAAACGGCGTGCGAATTTATGCAAACGAACCGCATGCTATTCAGTTACCCGATGGCAGAATCATCTGTCACTTCAGAGCCGAGCATAACTTCACAACATGGCAGACCGTATCTGAGGACGGTGGTAAGACATGGTCAACCCCCGAAAAGCTGCTTGGGGATCACGGAGGTGCCCCTGCACACCTGTTCCTGCATTCATCGGGTATGCTGATTTCCTGCTATGGTTTCAGACAGGCACCCTACGGCATCAAGGCAATGTTTTCAAAAGACGGCGGCAGGACATGGGACACCGATCATTGGCTTTATCAGAATCACATCAGCGGAGACCTTGGCTATCCGTCCACCATTGAGCTTGCTGACGGCAGCCTGCTGACTGTGTTCTATGCAAAGGAAAAAGCAGGCGGTCCGTGCGTGATTATGCAGCAGAAATGGAAAATTGAGCAATAAAATGCTGAGCACCGATTCTCCGTAAAGGAAAATCGGTGCTTCTTTTTACTTTACTTCAAAGCCTGCAAAACCGAATGCGGGGATATCGGAAAGATAAACCTTATCTTTTTCCAATCTGCCGTTGCAGTTGATAAAGGCAATTTCGCTGTATTCTTTTTCCAATTCAACCACAGGCGAAACAGCAATATCGGCAAAGAAATTCCAAAGCCCCACAGCAAGTGCGCCGTCCTTTTCCTTTGCCTGCATATACAAGGACGGATGACCGTAACAGAAGGCAGGAAGTTTCCGACCGCTTAACCATTCGACCTGCGTTGCATATTGACGGGCTCTCGCATAATGCTTTAAAATCTTGTCCGAACCGTTTCGGGTGTTGATATTCAGCACCAAAAAACGGTTGCCGTCGGCATTTTCATAGCGGTAAGACAACGGGATTTTTGCGTTTTCGGTTTCGGAATCGCTGAGAATTTCTGCATTGTCTTTGACGGTAATGTCATAGCAAACGGCATCATAGGTGGCAATGTAATTATCGTCACATAAAAAATGCTCCTCTCGGACACCCTTGGCAATGCCGTTTATTCTTTCAAGACCGACATCAATGCCTCTTTGCATCAGGATTTCAGCGGCGGCAAGGTCTGCAATCAAGCCGTTTTTGAGTGCAGACAAGGGTAAATTCCTTGCGTTTTCGTCAAACACGATGCCGCATACTCCGTCCCCATCATACACGGTGGGAACGGCATTGTGTGCAAGGGTTCTTGCAGCTTTGGAAAAGAAAATACTTTCAATGTCTATTTTGTCGTTCACCGCTGTCGGAGTGATTGCATCGGCAATTTTGTTCATGCTTTCATACACACGCACTCCGACACTTGTTTTAGGTGCAAAATATGTATCAAGCTGTTTATACAGTTCACAATTTCGTTCGTGGAACACGGCATAACCCGTTTCATAATCGGCATTGGAGGTATAATCCAATCCGTATTTCAGGATGCCGTCCGTGCAACCCGAAGCACGCAATGCCGTGTCAAAGCCTTCAACGAAGCTTGCAGGGGTGCAAAGGCGGGGACGCGGATAGGCATCGCCCTCGGAGAAGATTTCAATATCCCCTTTTCTTGTCCACACGCTTTCCATGCGTTCAAGCTCAATAACATCCTGCAGGTGATTGCCCCATGCGGTCATTGCACCCCAATACGGTGCACCGATAAGCCGCACAAAGGGCTTTGTGTTGCCTGCCAGCAAACGGGCAATTTCATCTGCCGTTGTGCCGTCAAGATCCCATGAGCTCATGCAGGCACAAAAGCCGACACGCATATTTTCATCAACAGTATCCACCGCTGACCGTACCGCTTTGGAAAACTCACGGAACACATCGCCGTTGGCCTGCAAAAAGGCATCACGGTATTTGTTTTTGCCGCCCGTAGTGATATATTTTTCAAGCTCTTCTCTTGTTTTTTCTTCCCCTGTCAGGGCATTGATGCGTGCAATGTGCCCGTCACACAGACAAGCGGCAGCATCTGCCTGAAAGCCGTAACGGAAATCATCGTCAAACATAATCAGGTCAACACCCGTTTTGGCAATATCACGGATGTAATCGCAGGCAAAACGGACAAAAGCTTTATCCGTCGGACATTTGTGCCCCGTAATATCCTTGCCCTTGATGGTACGCATATCACGGAATGCACTTTCAGCCTGAATCCAGAATGTCCAGATCCATGCGCCGACCTCAAAACCGTGGGACTTGAAATAAGCGACATTGTCGGCAAGATCATTGAGAGATTCTTCCTTTTTCGCAGAGTCTGTTTCGTAACAAGAGAGTGCAAGAAAAACACGCTCGGCATCAAAACGATGCAACTCTTTAAGCACCTTTTCACGGTCTGCACGCTTGACATTGGAGTTCATAACGGGAACGGAAATTTTGTACATGTTTAGCTCCTCTTCTATTCGCAAATCCGATACAGCTTTACGGTTGACATGTTGGCTACGGCAATCAGCCCCGGCTCGAGTTCGGCAAAATTCATTGCGCCGTATTTTTCCGAAACACAGGCCAATACTTTATCGCCGTCCGAATTCAGCACATAAAATCCGCTTTCGGATGCCATGTAAATATATTTTCCGCAGGAAGATACCGTATATTGCTTGATGTCGTCTTTAAAAGCGATACGGTCAAGTCCGAATGCAGCGGTAATATCATATACTTTTTCTTCAAATTCTTCATTCCCTGCAAACAACGGCGTAAAAACATCTGCAAAAGTACGGTTTTTCTGCACAGGGGCAGGATGTTCGAATTTGCGGCTCAGCTTACCGAGTTTTGTATACTGCTTGCAGGCATCTGTTGCGGCAATGGTGACAACTCCGCTTTTTTCGTCAAATTGAAGATAACAGCCTAATGCATCCTCTTCCAAAGGAAACTCCAATGATGCAGAGCCATCAAAATATATAAAATAGTGTCTGTTACCATCCTGCCTGTTGCAACCCTTTAAAAAGTAAGTTTTGCTGTCCTCCAACCGTAAAATATGCTGAAACAAGTATTTTCCGGGGATAAAATCGGTGTAATCCGTCAGATCGGAAGCATTGTATCGGCGTAGGGTACTGCAGATCGTGCTGTTGCTGTTTGCAACACAAATATAAACAAACTGACTGTCAAATGACCAACAGCCACAGCCTTGTATATTATAATTCATAGGGGCTCTGACCGTATGCCTTTTTACCTCAAAGGTGGAAAGGTCCGCAATGTAAAATTTGTTGACATTTGACACCAACAGCAATTTGCTTTCATCGGGCGAAATATCGGCAGAAAAAACATAATCGAGATTTTCAAAAGCATGAATAAGATTATACTGTCTGTCAAGCAATACCGCCTTTTGCCCCGTGCAGGCGACTATGTAAGACGGAAAAACAAAAACCGTTTTTGCTCGTTCAAAATGTTTGCATTTAATTCGTTTTAACTTCATTTTAATTCCCCATTTAACGCAATGAAATCATTTCATTTTGCGGTTGATTGCATTTATCTTGCTTCTCTGCTGTTTCTTTGAACCCAACAATCGGGACATTTTGTTCTGTCACAACGGCATCTTTCCCACACGAAAGGTTGCCTCCCCATTTCTGTGAGCTCGTTTTCCAGAAAAGGTTTCATCTTTTCTTCGTATGCACGTTGCACTATAGCTTGCAAATTTTCAGCAGACTGCAACTGCCAGTCAAACCGCTTGTCAGGTTCTGAATAATTTTTAAAATCAAAGAAATCTGTTTCCGTTGTAATCAATCTTTCAGAATAGCACCAACCGCCGCCTATATCGACCTGAAAATAATACAAATCGGAATAAGGGGATTTATCAGCCCAAAACTGAATATCAATGTCTTCGGAAATATGTTTTCGCCAACGGTTGCCTTTTTTTTGAAAACTCAACGGTTTCAACACATCGGTAATTTGCTGCAAAAAGAGTTTTCTTCGTTCTTTAACCTCCGCAAGCAATGTATCTTTGTCCGTATGCAAATAATTCCGATACAGTTCTCCGATTGTATTGCTTGCCGTAATTTCATCCGCATGGGAACAGATTTCCAGATAAAATCGCAGATTGCAATCATCGTCAGAACAACCGTGCTGTTTGAAATAATCCCAGGCTTCCGCAGTCCATAATATTGCGGTAGACATCACACCATAAACAATTCCCACACCGAATTGTAATTCTTTTAAATTCACAACAAAGGCAGTTTTATCCGTCAGTTTTTTCCAGAAATGAAGCGGTACACGGGTTGCTTCTTCAAAATTGTTTTCAAGTAGTAAATTTTTATATTTACTGATACTCATCATCAAAAAAACCTCTCGTCGGTTGTGGTTTGATTCCATTATAACATGAAACAACAAAAAATAACAGGGGCAATTCACCTCTGTTAAAAAATTTAAGCGGCTGCATCAAGCATATTTTCGATAAAGATGCCGTAGCCTTTGGTTGGGTCGTTTACAAGGACGTGGGTGACTGCACCGACGAGCATATCGTTCTGAATAATGGGACTGCCGCTCACGCACGTGTCAATATAGGACCAACACATTTTTATATTACGAGTTTTCAAAACTTTCCCTTAAATACAAAGGAATCGCACCAAATCGGCACGATTTCCTTGTATGATAGGGCGTTATTTTTTATGGAGTGTGTTATATTAGGACCAACAAAAAATGTGATTGTTAGTTAAGAATTTTTCTCGACAAAATCACGAACAGTCAAGAAGAAATCTCCAACATCTTTCAGTTCAGAAAGAGTGACTTCTTTTTCGATGGGCGTATCGGTTTCTTCATCACAGATCATATAAATGCATTCGCAATTTACCTCGATACAAAACTCATGTTTGTTACGGATAATCTGCAGGTCAATGGTATTGTTGTGCGTTTCTGCGAAAACTACTTTTCCGTCTGATAATCCTTCGTATTGATTCCACTCAAACTCTTGCCAAAGTTCACCAAATAATCCATTGCGGATAATATCTGTATCGTTGCCATATGCAGCTACGTACAATTCGCCATGTTTGTTCGCTAAATGCTTACAGACAATAATTGCAACAACGGTGTACACGATCAGTATGCCAAAGAAAATCAAAGTGGGTGTAGGATTTTCATCAACAAACTGAAAAGCAGCGATAAAACAAACAAGAATTGCAACAAGAAAAATGACTAGTATTTTAATTATTGTCCCTCTGTGCACATCAAAGCATCTATACTCTTTTTGTGCCGGAGTCAATTCTCTCTTACGCATTTCTTTTACTTCCACCTTTCAATCAGAAAATCATTTTCCTTTGTTTCTTTTACATTGTAATACTTTTGACAGAAAGGACAAAGAAATTCTATATGGGTAAACTTCATGTTTCCTTTAACTGTAATATCAGCCACTTCAAAATCATATTTTTTTGCTTCCTCAGAATCGGAATTGATAATTCGTGACACTTTTTGACGGAGCAATTTGCTATTACATTGTGGGCAGTAATGTTTTTTGAAATATACGAAAAACGGGTTCTCGCATTTAAAACTGTAACCTTTCATTTTCATATCATCTCACTCCCTGTATTGCAACGATTGTTTATTTGACAATTTTCTCATAACTTGTCCAATTGAAGATTTCATACATATCTGTTTTTCTGGTTAATCTCCTCCACCAACTTTTAGGGGATTTGATTTTTTTCACGGATTTATGAAATGCATCCATACTGTTCATTTCTGCATCCGGCAAATCATCATACTTGCCATCCCAACGCCAATGCATTCCTTTTTTGACCGTACTAGCCAAAATAATATGTGTGTTTCCGTTTAATATTCTCTGAATTTCGGTGAGTAACTCTTGTGCAATGTAGTTTTCTTCACAATCAAACAATTCATACCAATAGCCACCAAATTCTAAATCACTGAAATCAGAATTTTCTGTCGCATCGTTAAATATGATTTGAATATCTATTTGGTGATTTGGATTTGGGATAGATAACAAAACAAATGCGCCCGCCTCTTCAGATGGGTTAAAACCTTTTTGTCGATAAAATTCCGCTCGGCTTGGCACTATGGTCTGCGTATATGTATAACCATTTTCATCCAACAACGTTTTAACATCTATTAGTTTCAAGAAATCACCGCCTTTTAGTAATTATACCATAACGATTCCAGAAAAACAAGAAGGCGGGAGCCATGCCCCCGCCTTACAATTATGATGCATCTTTCATTTGTTGTTCTTCTGCTACAGTATTTGCTGCCTCCAACATGTTCTCAATAAAGATTCCATACCCTCGTGTAGGGTCGTTAACAAGTACGTGCGTTACTGCACCGACCAACTTTCCGTCTTGAATAATCGGTGAGCCCGACATCCCCTGCACGATACCGCCGGTTTTTTCGAGCAGTTCTTCATCCGTGATCCTGATGACCATGTTTTTAATTTCGGCATTGTAATCAGCATTGATGCGCTCAATTTCAATATCATAGCTTTCAATGGTCTCGCCGTCAAGAGAAAGCATGATTTCGGCAGGGCCTGCCTTGACTTCCGTTTCCCATGCCACAGGGTATTCGCCTGCACATAAGGGAGCTTCATACAAAATACCGTAAACGCCACTCTGACAGTTCTTTTCTATACTGCCGATGACTTCCTCTTCCAGAGAGCCGCCAAGCTCTCCTGCCGTGCCGCTTTCACCCTTTTTGATATTCCACACATAAGCATCCACGATCTGACCGCCTGCTATGGGGAGAAGCTCGCCCGTGTCAATATCGCTGACACAATGCCCGAGTGCACCGTAAATGCCGGTGGACGGGTCATAATAGGTCATGGTGCCGATACCGACCGTGGAATCACGCACCCATGCACCGCAACGGTAAATGCCGCTTTGCTTACACAATTGCGGTATGACGGTTGCGTGCTTTTCCTGCGTGCCGCGGATAAAGGTCATGTCTATTTCCTGACCGCTTGAATCGGAAATTGCCGAAGAAAAGCTTTGATTATCCGATACCTGCACACCGTTGACAGCAATAATGATATCCCCTTTTTGCAAGCCTGCATCCTTTGCAGGTGACACTTCACCGTTGACCGACTCAAAGGATTGCACATCGACCACGATGACACCATCGGTGAGCATCTGCAAGCCGATCACATCACCGCCTGCATATACATATTTTCTGTCCGTCTGCGTGACGGATACGGTTTTTACGGGAACCACCCCGAATAAAGCATAATCCTGTTGCATATCTGCCGCTTGGTTTGCCGATGCCGCAACAGCACCGCTGCGTGATGCAACGGGGCTGTACATGCCGATAGAAGGTATTTCGGCACTGACGGTAATTGCCTGCGGCAATGTAAAATATCCGAACAGCACCATCCCGAGCACAGCAACACAAAAAGCGCTGATACAAACAGAAATGCGTTTGATGTGTTTTCTCATTTTCTTCCTCCGAACTGTGTCTGCATTTGTCCTGCAGTTTTGACACGCTTTCATTGTTGCCGTGATGTGACAAAATAAACGATGCAAACCTTGTTCAATCTGCGTTTATTCTGCCGAAGTTGGAAAAATTTGCAAAGAAATAAAAACATTTTGTATTTAAGTATTTACAAAGAAAGTTGTAATATGCTATAATAAAATGAAATTTAATGTTTATTTATAAGTCACAAGGGGAATGAAAATGAAAAAGGCCTCATTGATTCTGATTGCATTGTGTCTTTTGTTGCTTTGTGCATGCAGCAAGGATGAAAGCTCGCTGACAACAACACGCTCTCAACCGTCCTATGCGTTTCAGACAACACCTGCCACAACATTACCGACAGTTGCACCCACTACACAGCTGAATGTAGGAAACACTGTCGGCTCACAGATTTTTTACACAAGCACCAATATATGGAGCGATTTTGACGATGTGCAGCGGTATGACAACACACCTGTTGACACCACACTCACCCCGTCCGATGTAACCGTGTTCAACTATCCCTTGCAAACCGTGCTTGCTTATTTTTCCGAAATCGCTTTCGCAGATGAGGGAGAAGGTGCAATCGGTGCGGCAAGAAAATGGATAAAACCCATTTATTATGAAATTTACGGCACCGCCGACGAGGTGGATGTTGCCGTTATCCGTTGGGCTTCGGAATATCTGAACAGCATCAAAGGCTTCCCCGGCATGTTTGCGGCAACAGCAACCAACAAAGCCAATGTAAAATTCTATTTCGGGAACATGTCTTTTGTGCAGAATGCAATCGGCATTTCCGATAATACGGCGCAGAGCTGTACAAGAATTTTCTATAATTCCGATGACTATCGCATTCAGCTTGCAAAAGTTGGTATTGTTACTGACACAACCTCAAGAGAAACACGCAATTCCCTGATTCTCGAAGAAGTGCTGCAGATGCTCGGTCTGAATCAAAATTCACTGAATTATCCGCAGAGTCTGTTTTACAAGGCAAATGCCTTGCCGCAGGTTCCCGACGAACTGGATCTTGCAGTTGTCAGATTGCTGTATTCCCCTGTTATCAAAAGCGGCATGAACAAGGCTGACGGCGTGACAGCCGCAGCGGATGTACTGAAAACACGCTATGAATCGGGTGTTGTTTACACCGAACCGAAGGTTGATTTCACCATGCTTGCATTGGAATATGCAATCACCACGGTAACAGATGCACCAACAGAGGAACCGACCACGGATCCGAACGAAAACAATACAACCTCCCCAACAGATCCGGCTCCGACAGATCCTCCTGCAACGGCAGCACCGACAGATCCGCCGCCGACCGATGAACCGACAAGCAAGCCGATTCATGTAATCACCCCGACAGATATTACGGATGCAACGGATCCGCCCACACAGCCGCCGACTGATCCGATAATTACACCGACAGAGCCACCTGTTTCAAATGATCCGACCGGTCCGACCGTTCCCGATATCGACATCTATTAAAAAATTATCCCTGCTGTTTAATGCACAGGTCCGTAAAAAACGGACATAGAAAAAACACCCCCTCCTATGGTAGAATTAAGATAACTACCATAGGAGGAATTTTTATGCCCAGAAGTTACAGACACATCAAGCAGTACGAAAAGGAAATGATGAAATTAAA
>JAZNCO010000107.1:0-34025 GCA_045587645.1 Acutalibacteraceae bacterium
TCTGTCTGCGTTCCGCAGACATCTCATTACTCGCCTGCCGGCTCAGACATCGCTAATTCAGCATCCGCCGGATGCTCGCGACCCTTTCAGGGGCGACAAGTATTTGAGGGGTTCCGTCAGTAAGATAAACCATAATTTATCTGTACAAAATCCACACACATTTGCGTGAAGAGTTTTTTGTACAAAAACAAGGAAAAGTGTAAAATCTACACGCGAAAAATAGCATTTAATGCAAATATAAGATGATACAATGCACAAAGTTTGACAAATGCGAAAATATGTGTTATAATGCACCTGCTTTCCGTTGAAGAAACACGACAGCAAGGATCGGCAATGAATTGCTGTCTTTAGAATAGATTCAAAAAAAACCATAATTTCGGGCATCGGAACGGACAAAAATGTCCGCCAGAGGATTTGAAGACGATGCCGGTTACGGAGGGAAAGAATGAAAAAGACGATACGAAAGTGTGTCTGTATTATTTTATCCTTGATGTTGCTGTGTGGCGGCTTGCTTCCGACAAGCATTGTTATGCAGGCACAGGCGATCACCAATGCAGAAATGGCAGCCAATGAGAAAACTATCTATGACTATTGCACACAGGTCATGGGTTATAATGTTGCTGTAACCGTTGCCATTCTTGCAAATGTAGAGCGTGAATGTGATTTTGACCCCGGTTGCGTAGGGGATAACGGTGCGGCTTACGGTATTTTTCAGTGGAATTACCGCAGATCAAACCTGATTAACTGGTGTTCAAGCCAAGGGCTTGACTACACGGATATCAATGCACAGCTTGCCTTTTTTCGTCATGAGCTGACCGGAAAGGACAGTTATGCAAGCGACGGTTATTACAATAAGGTACATACCAAGCTGAAGACCTATCCGGATACGGCGCAGGGTGCTTATGATGCAGCCTATTATTTTGCAGAAACCTATGAAGGCTGTATTTCTTCGGACTGGTCCAAGCGAGCTGTGCTTGCAAGAGATACCTATTGGCCGAAATACAGCAAAATCGTGGATCCCACGGTGACTTCTCCTGCAAACGGGGCAGAGATCAATGCAACCTCTCCCGGTTCGCTTACATGGGGCTCCGTTCCGAATGCGCTGTCTTACCGTTATACGATTTCCCGTGTTGATGCATCCGGCAATGTTCTGAAAACAGTTGCCAATAATGTGCTTGTTTCTTCTTCCGTCACAAGTGTATCGCTGTTGAAGAGCAGCAATGCAAACCTGCAGGAAGCACTGCAGGCAGGAAGCCGCTATTCGGTAAAGGTTGTGGCATATTCGGATGCTTCGGGTACCAAGGCACTCGGTTCGGGCACAACATTGCAGTTTACGACGGCAATTTCCCGTCTTACAACGCCCAAGCTGACACAACCAAACATTACGCCCACCAAATATTCCACGCACTATGCCGGAACCTACAACGGTACTGTATCCGCATCGGGCAGTCTGAATGTTATGTGGCAGTCAACCGGTAATTATTATACCTATAATGTCCGTATTCTGACGGGCTCACCAAACCCCTCAAAAGCCAATGAAAACGGTACGGATCTGTATGCAACCGATCAGACCCGCACGGTGAACTCCTTGTCCCTGTCTGCCGATCAGCTTTCGCAGTATGCAGGCAAGTGGATCCGCCTGAAAATCGTTGCCCACAGTAACACGGTAGGTGAGGAGTCATCGCTTCCTGTTTACTACTATTTCCAGCGTGATCAGGAGGTTTCAGGTTATACTGTTTCCTTCGATGCGACGGGCGGTAAGCTTTCATCCTATTCGCAGGTCGTGAAGAAAAATGAAAGCATTACAATGCCGACTGCTGAATATGATCCGTGCTATGTCAATTACCTTCCCAACGGTGGCCGCTGTATGCCTGCTCTGCAGAGCTTCAAGCCGGTCAATACCGGCTGGACAACCTCTCCCTACGGCACGAATGTGACATATTATTCCGGCACTGCCTATACATTCAGTTCAGATGTCAAACTTTATGCTGTATGGAATGCAACCGTCAAGCTCAGCACGGATATCCCGGTGCGAAGCGGTTATGATTTCATGGGCTGGCAGTATCAGTCTGCAAACGGTGCAGAAGTGCTGCAGCCGGGTGCAACCATTACCCTGACCGGCGAAATCACCGATATTTATGTCAGTGCCGTCTGGGAACGCAACAACAGGGAGCCTGTTATTGCATCGGTTACCCTGGTAGGACTTCCTGAAAAGATTTTTTATACCATCGGCGATGTGCTTGATACAAGAGGTCTGCAGGTAAAGGCAATCTATGAAGAAGGAACATCTGCCATTATTTCGCAGGGGCTGATTATTTCTGCTCCGTCGCTTGAAAAGAGTGGCTCCTATAATGTAACCGTCAACTGTGAAGGTCTGGAGCTGACCTATTCCATTTATGTGTTCACACAGAAGGATACGGTGCTGATCGATGCAGGTGATGTGAATTTTGACGAAGACATCACCAGTGCAGATGCAAGATATGTTCTGCGTGCGAGTGTCGGTCTGGAGGTTACGAATGACATCATTAAAACGATTGGTGATGCAAACAGGGACGGTATTCTGAATGCCGGTGATGCACGTCTGATTCTTCGTGCAAGCATCGGTCTGGAGGATACAACGGACTGGCCGCTTTATCAATTCAATATCAAAAGCTGATTATCATAACAGAATATACCCGTATTCAGGCGACCTCATATAGGGATTCAATTCCTATGTGAGGTCGCTTTCGGGTGTATTTTTGAAAAAATTAAGAAATTTTTAGGCTTTCTGTGAATAATGTGTAGCGAATCGTGAAAACTTTTTTGCAGACAAAAGGCAAAATATGGAGAAGGCAATGAAAAAAATCGCGTTACCGTTTTTTATAATTTCTGTTTTATTGTGCTTTGTTGTGTTATATATTTATGAAGACAAAGCGCAGGAAGGGAAAAGTGTAAGTGCAAATCCGGCTGTTGTGCCGGCATTGATTACAGACTCCGACACGGCATACCGCGATATCGAAGCCGAAGATGCACCGCTTGAAGCGGATTTTCAGCAAGCATCCTTTGCGGAAAATGTGCTTGCAATCAGCGATGACAAATTGGATCAGATCAGTAAAAAATATGCAGCGGTCGGTGTGCAGTGTGCGGTCATCGAGGACGGCTTTGTGACGGGCAGCTATGTCTATGGTATGGCGGACCTTGAAAACAAAACAGCGGTCACACAGAATACAAAATACCGTGTTGCATCCCTTTCCAAGCTTTTTACGAATATGATTTTTATGTCGCTTGCCGACAGCGGAATTGTATATCCGGATGCGGATATCAGTAATTATTACGGCTTTACCGTATGTAATCCCCGATATCCTGACATTGTCATTACACCGCGCATGCTGATGACGCACACCGCTTCTGTAACGGACGGCAGACTGTTTGAGATTTCTCTTGACAATGAATCCTCCATTCCCATTGCGCAGCTGTTGGCAGACAGAAGCACATACCTGCAGAGCAGACCGGGCAGTGTGCATTCCTACAGCAATCTGAGCAATGCTTTGGTTGGCTCTGTCTGCGAAATGGCAAGCGGTGTCTGCTTTGAAGACCTTGCGCAGTCCCTGTTTCTGGATCCACTGAAGCTGGATGCAGGCTATGAAGCTGCTTCCATTGAGAGCAGGGAAGATATCGGCTTGCTGTACGGCGGCTCATCCACACTGGAAAGTCAGCTTGCTGCGCAGTTTTCTCCCGTTTTGGGACAGACCGTGCATCTCACACAAGGCAATCTGACTATCTCTGCAACGGATTATGCACAGCTGCTTTGCGTGCTTCTCAATGACGGCTGCACTGCAGACGGCACACGCTTGTTGAGCGATAACAGCGTGGCAGAGCTTTTGCGGGTTCAGTTCAACAATAACGGTGAGCTGGTCGGGCTGGGAAGCTTTATTTATGAGGATGCCGTGGACGGCAGAACCGTTTTTGTGCATACGGGCAGTGCCTACGGCATGTATGCCTGCTATATGTTTGATCCCGATACGGCAGACGGGGTTGTTGTGCTGACCTCGGGCGCACGATATGAAACCGATCCGCAGACAGGTATTTACAGCATTTGTCTGGAGCTGATTTATGAATTGATGCCGACACTATAAAAAATAAATTGCCGCTTTTTCGGTAAACGGAAAGGCGGTCTGTTTTTTGTTGTGAAAACATAAAAACAGGGGTGAAAAAGGCTTGCAATACTTGCAAAAAAATGATAAAATAAAAGAATCGATTATTATGCTTTTTAGGAGTATGTATTTTGGGACGCAAGAAATGGAATGTGGCACAATATGATAAAAGTACAGCCGCTGCTGTTGCGGCAGAGTGCGGTGTGAATGAGTTTGCGGCACTTGTGCTCAATGCAAGAGGTATGCAGACGGTTGCTGACGTGACGGCATTTCTGGATATGCGTCCGCAGTTAAGTGACCCGTGGCTGCTCAGGGATATGGACAAAGCGGTCGAACGGATCCGCCTTGCCGTTGAGCGCGAAGAAAAAATCACCGTATTCGGAGATTATGATGCAGACGGTGTTACCGCAACGGCCTTGCTGTATTCGTATCTTGAAATGATCGGCGCGGATGTATATGCCTATATTCCGTCGCGTATGCATGAAGGCTACGGGCTTTCCGATGCCGTTTGCAGACGCATTGCCGCAGACGGCACAACGCTGATCGTCACCGTGGACAACGGCATCGGTGCCATTGCCGAAGCCGAGCTTTTGAAAACGCTCGGCGTGGATCTTGTTGTAACCGATCATCACCGTGCAGGCGAAAAACTGCCCGATTGCTGTGCCGTTGTGGACCCATGGCGTGCAGATGACGAAAGCCCGTTCAAGGAGCTTGCAGGTGTCGGTGTTGCCCTGAAACTGGCGGCAGCCCTTGAGGACGGTGATTACGATGCACTGCTTGACACCTATGCAGACATCGTTGCCATCGGTACGGTTGCGGATATTGTTCCGCTGATGCGTGAGAACAGACTTATTGTCCTTGCAGGACTTGCCAATATGAACCGCTATTCGCGTTGCGGTATTGAGGCACTGCGCCGTGTGGCAGGCAGTGCAGACAAGGAGCTCAATTCCCTCGGCATTGCCTTTACACTTGCACCGCGTATCAATGCAGCAGGCAGAATGGGAAGTGCATGGCAGGCATTGCAGCTGCTTCTGACGGAAGATCCGGATGAAGCCGAGCGTCTTGCCAAGGAAATTGACCGCGCCAATGTGGAACGGCAGGAAACGGAAGGTGCCATTTTTGCGCAGGTGGAGGAATACCTTGATCTGCATCCCGAGCAGCGCAATGACCGCGTTCTGGTCGTGGACGGCAAGGATTGGCATGCCGGTGTTATCGGCATTGTTGCCTCCCGTCTTGTGGAACGCTACGGCAGACCTGCCATTGTCATCACTCACGAATCCGACGGTACTGCCAAAGGCTCGGGCAGAAGCATTGAAGGCTTCTCGCTGTATGAGGCACTTACCTTTGCAGGCGATACACTTTTGCAGTTCGGCGGTCATACCCTTGCGGCAGGCTTTTCGGTTGCGCCTGAAAATATCGGTGCATTCCGCCGCAAAATCAACGAATATGCCGCCAAAACAGGGGATGTGTTCCCGTCTGTCACCATCGATTGCCGTTTGAATCCTGCCCATATCAGTGTTGCCATTCTGGATGCACTGCAGGATCTTGAGCCCTTCGGTGCAGGCAATCCTGCCCCCTTGTTCGGACTTTTCGGGATGGAAATTGAAAGCATCAAGGGTATGGGCAACAACCGCCATCTGCGGCTTGTGCTCTCGCGTAACGGTGCGCACATCACGGCTGTGCAGTTCGGCGTATCACCCGAGGACTTTGCTTACAGAAAAGGTGACCTTGTAGATCTTGCCGTGCGCATCGATAAGAACATATACATGGGCGAAACACGCGTCAGCATACAGGTCCGTGATATCCGTCCTGCCGGCATTGATGACAATGCGCTGTTTGCATCCCTTGCATTGTATCGCAGTGTTTGTCGCAAGGATGAATTAAAGGAAGAACAACGCATGCTGGCTTGTCCCGACCGTGCGTTGATTACAAAAATTTATAAATATATCCGCACCAACGGAGAATGGAAATTTGATCCCGAGGTGCTGTCCGTACGCATTGAGGAGGCGCCGCAGCGTGCATGTGCCATTGCTGTTGCCCTGCAGGCACTTGTGCAGGCTGAGATATTGCAGTGCCGTGACAGTGTTTATACCTGCACACAGAAGGCAGGCAAAACCGATCTGACACAGACCGAAATCCTCAACCGTCTGGGATATACGGAATAATAACGACAGAATTTATCAGAAAGGGAGAGCAGAGTATGGAAGAAAATGTATTTGCGAGGATCGAAAAACTCATTGAACAGACTTATACGCCCGAAGAAGCGGCGATTCTGCGAAAGGCGTATGCGCTTTCGGAATCTGCTCACAGAGGGCAGAAACGTAAATCGGGCGAGCCTTATATCATTCACCCCATTGCGGTTGCAGAAATTCTTATCGGCTTCGGCATGGATTATCAGTCCATTGCCGCCGCCCTGCTGCACGATGTAGCCGAGGATACCGCTGTTACCATCGCAGAGCTTCGCAAAATGTTCGGTGCCGAGATTTCAACGCTCGTTGACGGGGTAACAAAGCTCGGCAAGGTGCCGCTTGACAAGCACAGTCAGTCTGACCGCCAGCCTACCTTTATGAGCCGTGAAAACGAACAGGCCGAAAACCTGCGCAAGCTGCTGCTTGCCATGAGTGAGGACATCCGTGTTATCATCATCAAGCTGGCTGACCGTTTGCACAATATGCGCACCATTCAGTTCCAGCCGGAACAAAAGCGCCGCGATATTTCCCTTGAAACCATCGAAATTTATGCACCCATTGCGCACCGACTCGGTATCCGACCCGTCAAGGACGAGCTGGAGGATCTTGCCATTGCCAATCTGGATGCCGTGGCTTATGCCGAAATTGAAAAAGCCCTTGCCGAGCAGGAGCCGCTGCGTAAGGAATTTCTTGAGGACATCAAGACACGTGTCAAAGAGCGTGTTTCTGAAATTGTGGAAAATCCCGAGGTCAGCGGCAGAATCAAGACCGTACACGGCATTTACCGCAAAATGTATATGCACGGCAAGGAATTTGAAGAAATTTACGACATCTATGCCATCCGTATCATCGTCGATACCGTCGGAGACTGCTATAACTGCTTAGGTGTTATTCACGATATGTTCAAGCCCATTCCGGGCCGATTCAAGGATTATATTTCCACCCCGAAGCCGAATATGTATCAGTCCTTGCATACCACCCTCATCGGCAAGGAGGGTATTCCCTTTGAGGTGCAGATCCGTACATGGGAAATGCACAAAACCGCCGAATACGGTATTGCCGCACACTGGAAATACAAGCTCGGCTATTCCAATTCCTCCCATCAGGCGCAGGCGATCGAAAAGGGCCTGGGCTGGGTTACCCACATTCTTGAAGCACAGAGCGAATCGGGCGATGCATCGGATATTGTCACCGCTATCAAGTCCGATATCGTGCGTGAAGAAGTATATGTATTTACTCCAAAGGGCGATGTTATGAGCCTGCCTGCAGGCTCGACCGTTATTGACTTTGCCTATGCCATTCACTCGGCGGTCGGTAATAAGATGACGGGCGCCAAGGTCGATAAACGCATTGTGCCGTTGGATTATACTCTTAAAAACGGCGAAATCGTGGAGGTGCTGACCACCTCACAGCCGGGTAAGGGACCGAGCCGTGACTGGCTGAAGATCGTGCGCACCAGCGAAGCACGCAGCAAGATCCGCACATGGTTCAAAAAAGAACGCAGAGAAGAGAATATCATTGAGGGCAGGCAGGATGTCGAGCGTGAGATCCGCCGCAGCAATATCCGTCTGTCGGAAGAACAGGAAATCAAGCTTCTGGAAATCATCTGCGACAAGCAGAAGTGCGCCACACCCGATGATTTCTTTGCCGCCATCGGCTACGGCGGTATTGTGCTCTCCAAGATCATGCCCATGATCAAGGATGAAGCCAATAAAATTATCAATGCCGATGCACCCAGACAGACAACGCAGGCAAAGCCCAAGCGTACCGTCAGCAGTGACGGTGTTGTGGTGGAGGGCATCGACAATTGCCTTGTCAAGCTGTCGCGTTGTTGCAGCCCCATTCCGGGCGATGCCATCATCGGCTTTATCACACGCGGCCACGGCATTTCCGTGCATAAACGCGATTGCTCCAATGTGCCGAGCGTGATTTCCCTTGCAAGTGAGCCCGAACGCTGGATGAGTGTTTATTGGGGTGCCAATGTCAAGACCGAGTTCAACGCATCGCTCATTCTGACCTGCCTTGCAGGCAAGCTGCCCATGAGCAAGGTCTTTGATGCACTCGACAGCCTGCATATCATTGTGCAGAGCGTCAATACCCGTGATACCAAGGACGGCAGAAAACTGATTTATCTGACCGCCACCGTCAACGGTGTGGAGCATCTGCGTACGGTCATGGTAAGACTTGAAAAGCTGGACGGCATTCTCAGTGTAGACCGCGGAGGCGTGTAAAAATATGAAAGCAGTGATTCAAAGAGTGTCCGAAGCCTGTGTAAAGGTGGACGGACAGACGATCGGTTCGATCGGACAGGGCTTTTTGGTTTTGCTCGGTGTTATGGACGGTGACACAACGCACGAAGCCGATGTGCTCGCATCCAAAGTCGCGCTTTTGCGTGTTTTTGAAGATGAAAACGGCAAAATGAACCGCAGTGTGCTGGATATTGACGGCGAAATTCTTGTGGTGTCGCAGTTTACACTGTGTGCGGATGTCAAAAAAGGCAACCGCCCGTCATTCACCCCTTCGGCAAAGCCCGAAGAAGCCGACCGTCTTTATGAATATTTCATGCAACAACTCAAAGCACAAGGGGTCCGCAAGGTCGGGCACGGCATGTTCGGCGCGGATATGAAGGTTTCGCTTCTCAATGACGGCCCCGTAACCATTCTTTTTGATACGGACACATGGTGTAAAAAATGATTGATATAAAAGTTATTACAAGCAGTTCCATCGGAACGAATATGTATCTTGTCACGGATGTTGCCAGTGGTAAAAAGTGCATTGTGGACTGTCCGCCCATCCGTTCGCGGCAGCTTGAATTTTTGAAATTGAATGCCCCCGACGGAATCGAGTTTATTCTGCTGACCCACGGTCATTTTGACCATATTTTAGGACTCGGCGATATGCTTGAAGGCTTCGGCGGTAAGATCATTATCCATGCCGCGGATGCGGATTGCCTGCATGACCGCGAAAAGGCACTTTGCCGTTGGGAGCCGAATAAGGCGCTCAACTACCATGCCGATATCACCGTAGCCGAGGGCGATGAAATCAAGCTCGGTGAAAGTGTTTTTAAAGTTTTACATACACCGGGACACACAGAAGGCTCTGTTTGTTATCTTTGCGGCGATGTGCTGTTTTCAGGTGATACGCTGTTTAAGGAAACCTGCGGCAGAGTCGATTTCCCCGGAGGCGATGCCGTGAAAATGAAGAAATCCCTGCAAAGACTTGCCGGTCTTGCGGATGATCTGCGCGTGCTGCCCGGTCACAACGAGGAAACCACGCTGGCTTATGAACGAAAATACAACCCGTATATGTAACGAGTAAAATAAAAATGTATCTCATCTGTAAAAATCACGAGTATCTGTTTGAAATGGAAAACATTGTGCGCATCTTTTTCCCGATGGAAAAAATCGTCACGACCGAGGATGACCTGCCCGACACGGACGGGGTGTTTTCGACGATTCTTGTGAAAGCAGACGGCGGTGCCGATTTGCAGGCTCGTGCAGTGCTCAACGGCAAAACAGCAAACGCACAGCGTTTTGCAACCGAAGAACAGCTTGCGTGTGCAGACGGCGAATGGCTGATGGCATCCGCCTTGTGTGAATGCCTGACAAAGCTGACAGGCTATAAGCCGCCGTGGGGGCTGATGACGGGTGTGCGCCCGTCCAAGCTTATGCGTTCTTATATTGAGCAGTACGGTAAGGAACAGGCGATTGCCCGTTTTGTGGATTTTCTGGAGGTCAGCCCTGCCAAGGCACAGCTTGCTGTCAGCGTAGCCGAAGCCGAGGACAGTGTGGTTGCAATGTCGGATGAAAACAGCGTTTCGCAGTATGCATCCGTGCCGTTTTGTCCGTCACGGTGCAGCTATTGCTCGTTTGTGTCGCATTCCGTCAAGCAGGCAGCAAGGCTTATTCCCGATTACACAAAGCTTTTGTGCCGTGAAATCAAGGAAAATGCACGCATTGCAGACGAATTGGGCTTACATACGCTGTCGTTTTATATCGGCGGCGGCACTCCGACCTCGCTTACTGCGGAACAGTTAAGGGATATTACCGATGCTGTTAAAAATGCTGTTGACCTTACAAAGGTTCGTGAATACACCGTGGAGGCAGGCAGACCCGACACCATCACCCGTGAAAAATTACAGGTGCTTTTTGATGCAGGGGTAACACGCATCAGCGTCAACCCGCAGACCTTCAATGACGAGGTGCTTTCCGATATCGGCAGAAAGCACACCGTCGCAGATTTTTATGTTGCCTACAATACCGCCCGTGAAATCGGGTTTGACAATATCAATATGGACCTCATTGCAGGTCTTCCCGGGGATACACCCGACAGCTTTGCAAGCAGTTTACGGCAGGCAATTGCACTCGATCCCGAGAATATTACCGTGCACACCCTTGCACTCAAGCGCTCGAGCGAGCTTGTGACCGAACACGAATGGCACAAGGCAGCACGCGACACCGTGCAGATGCTTGACACGGCAAGTGAGCTGCTCACGCAGGCAGGCTACAAGCCGTACTATATGTACCGTCAGAGCAAGTGCATCGGCAATCTCGAAAATGTGGGCTGGTGCAAGCCGGGCAAAGAGTGTATTTACAATGTCTATATGATGGAAGAGGTGCACACCGTGCTCGCTTCGGGCGGCGGTGCTGTTACCAAGATCAAGGACCCTTATTCCACCAGAATTGAACGCATCTTCAATTTTAAATATCCTTATGAATATGTCAGCCGTTTTGACGAGCTGCTGGAGCGAAAGCAGCGCATTGCTTCTTTTTATAACGAGGTGCGCATATAACATTACATAAGGATTTCACAATACAGGCGAAAAGGGAGAGGAAAATATGGCAGAACGCAAAAAGCAATCTCTGCTCAACGGCGCAATGGTGCTTTCCATGGCGGTTATCGTTGTGAAAATCATCAGCGTATTTTTCAAAATATACATGACCTATGCCATCAGCTTTGAGGGCAGGGCTTATTATGCAACCGCATACAATATCTATACACCCATCTATTCCATTGCCCTTGCAGGTCTGCCGACCGCGGTTTCGCGTATGGTTGCGGAATATGCCGCAAAGGAACGCTTCAAGGATGTCCGCACGCTTATGAAGGCATCCAATCAGCTGTTTGTGGCAATGGGTATCATCTGCACGGTGCTGGTGCTGCTGCTTGCATATCCTTATGCCTTGTCTGTCAATATGCTCAATGCCATTCCTGCCATCCTCACGCTGGCGCCGTCCATGTTCTTCTGTTGTGTCATGTCCAGCTATCGCGGCTATTATCAGGGCATGCGCAATATGACACCCTCTGCCATGTCGCAGATCTATGAAGCGGCAGGCAAGCTCATTTTCGGCTTCGTTGCCATCAACCTTGTCACCGCCGGTGTGATTCCGTTTCTTGATAAAATCCCCGTGCTCAGCAACGTGGTATCCGATACCGTCAGTGCTTATGCGGCAGCAGGTGCCATTGCAGGTGTCACCATCGGTGCAATTTTCAGCTTCCTGTATCTGTTCATCCGCTATCGCAGCAAAAAGGACGGCATTTCTGAAGCCGAGCTTCTCGCTTCTCCCGAGAGCCTGCCTGCAAAAACACTGCGCAAGCAGCTGCTGTCCTTGTCCGTTCCCATGGCAACGAGTGCCATTGTTTCCAATGTGACAACGCTCATCGACAACTGGACGGTGCAGAACCGTCTGCAATATGTGCTCGATGAATTTCCGTCTTTATTTAATTCGGAATTTGCCGATGTGGTGCAGACCCTCGGCTTTACCGCTACCACTGAGCTCAAGGACTATCTGTTCGGTGCGTATGATACGGTTCTCGAATTTAAAAATCTTGTTCCCACCTTTACCATCACCCTCGGTCTGAGTGCACTGCCCGTGCTTCGCGAAATGTGGATGAACCGTGACGAAAAGGGCATCAAAACCTCTGTCGAATCGGTTGTGCGCATGACCCTGATGATCGCATTTCCTGCAGGCATCGGTCTTGCCGTGCTCAGTGAGGATGTGCTGAGCCTGTTCTACGGTCTTTCCGAAAAGAATGCCCTTGCCATTGAGCATATAGCCCCCGTGCTTGTCATTTACGGGCTTACCGTGTTCCTGCTTGCCATCGAGCAGCCGCTTGTTTCCATGCTGCAGGCGGTCAGCAAGGAAAAGGTGCCCATTGTTGCCATTGCCTGCGGTGCGGTTGTGAAGATCATTGCAAACTTCATTCTTGTAGGACTACCGTCTGTCAATATGAAGGGTGCCGCCATCGGCTCATTCCTTTGCAATCTCACCATTGATGTCATTTGCCTCATCAGTCTGCTGAAAGCCACAAAAATCAGACTCGACTGGATGTCTGCCGTGCTCAAGCCGCTGTTTTGTGCCGTATGTGCAGGCGGTGCGGCATGGTGTGTCAACACCCTGTTTGAGAAGTTTTTGGGCGGATTTACGGGTATTTCCGTGCTCAACGGTGACAACCTTGCGTGTTGTTTTGCCGTGCTTGCGGCGGTGGTTGTGTATGCAATTACCCTTCTTTTGACCAGAAGCCTGCCGAAAAGTGATATAAAAATGCTCCCCAAGGGAGAAAAAATTGCTAAACTACTTGAAAAATACAAATTTATAGGTTAAAATAGATAAAGTCGCTAAAAATGAAAAGGAATCGAAATAACGCATGATTACGGGTTTTCAGTTTAAAGAACAATATACAATCGAAGATCTGTTGCAGATTATGGAAATTCTGCGCTCTCCCGACGGTTGTCCCTGGGATGCCGAGCAGACCCATGAGAGCATCAAAAAGGATCTGATTGAAGAAACCTATGAGGTCATTGAAGCGATCAACAAAAAAAGCCCCGCGATGCTGCAGGAGGAATTGGGCGATCTGTTGATGCAGGTTGTGTTCCATTCCCGTCTGTCGCAGGAGGCAGGAGAATTTGCCTTTGCCGAGGTTTGTGACGGCATCTGCAAAAAGCTTGTGGAGCGTCATCCGCATGTGTTCGGTGAGGTCAATGTGTCCGACACCGACGAGGTGCTCAGCAACTGGGATGCAATCAAGCGCAATTCCAAGAATCACAAAACCACCACGCAGGCGATTGATTCCGTGCCGCGTGAACTGCCCGCATTGATGCGCAGTGCCAAAATTCAGCACAAGGCTGCCAAGGCAGGCTTTGACTGGCCCGATGTCGCAGGTGCACTCGATAAAATTCCCGAGGAAACGGCAGAGCTCAAGGAAGCCATTGCCGCAGGGGATCAGGCGCATATTGCCGATGAACTCGGTGATCTGCTGTTTGCCGTTGTCAATGTTTCGCGTTTTGTGAAGGTGGATGCCGAGGAAGCACTCACCGCCGCAACCGACAAATTCCGCAATCGCTTTGCAGGTGTGGAAGCACTTGCCGTTGAACGCGGTATTGATATGAAGAATTCGTCCATTGAGGAGCTTGACCGTCTTTGGGACGAAGTAAAAAGGAATTCATTAGCATAAGCTATTGGAAATAAAAAGGAGGAAAACACAATGAATAAAACCGAACTCATCGCTGCTGTTGCCGCAAAGGAAAACATTTCCAAGAAGTGCGCAGACGCTGCTGTCAATGCTGTTCTTGATGCTATCACCGAAGCACTCGCTAAGGGCGAAGCTGTTCAGCTCATCGGTTTTGGTACCTTCGAGGTTCGCGAAAGAGCCGAAAAGCAGGGCATCAACCCCGCTACAAAGGAAGCCATCACCATTCCCGCAGCAAAGGTTCCCGCTTTCAAAGCCGGCAAGGCTCTGAAGGATGCTGTTGCAAAATAAGTTAAAATGCAAACCCGGCGGGAGAGATACATTCTCTCCCGTTTTGGTTTTCAGTGATCAATTTCCGAAGAAAGGATTTTAATATATGCGACTCGATAAATTTTTAAAGGTATCCCGTCTTGTCAAGCGCCGCACCGTTGCCAATGAGCTGTGTGATGCAAAGCATGTGGAGGTCAACGGCAAAACAGCCCGTGCTTCTTATGAGGTCAAGGTCGGGGATGTGATCGCTATTCAGATGGGCGCAAACTTAATGAAGGCACAGGTGCTTGACATCCGTGAGCATACAACCAAGGAAGCAGCATCTTCCATGTATAAGTTGATTTGATTTTTATTCATTTTCAGCCACCTTTAAGTGTGTGAATTTAGTATATTGACAAGAAAACGTTTATCGTTTTTTTGCAGAAAGGATGTCTTGTCAATGGATGAAAATCGTTTTGATTTGTTCGGCAATTCCGAGCCAGAAAAAGAAGAAACACCTGCATCCGTAAAGCCGGAGCAGGAGTCTGAAAATAAAGAACAGCCCGTCGCGGCAGCGCACGAGCAGCCGACAGAACAGAAGCCTGCTGTTGCCGATGAACCCGTGCCGACCGTACAGCAGAGGGTGAATTCATTTTACAGCACAATGAATGCCGATGCCAACGGCTGTACCTATGCGTATGCAAGACCGCAGAATCCGACACCGCAGCAGCAGCCCCAACCGCAGTCTGTAAGACCGCAGCCGCAGGCACAGCCGGTAAGACCCCAGCCGTCTTATGTACCGCCCGTGCCGCAGCCGCAGCAGCCGTCATATTCTGCACCAAGACAGCAGAATGCTTATTCCGCTGCACCGCAGCCGCAGGCAACAGAAAATCCGAAAAAGCAAAAGAAGCAGAAAAAAGAAAAAAAGCCCAAAAGCAGAATGTCCTTCGGACAGGTGTTTCTGTGTCTTGTGCTGTGCCTTGTTGTCGGCAGTGTTTCGGGTTATGTATCCTCAAAAACAGCGGTTGATGATGCTTTGAATGCATTCATGGCAACCATGACCACAGCAACAACAAGTGCCTACAATATCAATATTTACGAGCAGCAGACCGAATCCACAGCCCCGACAACGCAGGTTGATGAACCGACCGTGCCCGTGGTAGGCAATGCATCCGCCAGTGACATCTACAAGCAGAATGTCAATGCGGTTGTCAATATCACCGCAAAGGGTGTCACAACCGTCGATTACGGCTTTTTCTTCGGTTCCCAGCAACAGGAGTTTACCTCGTCCGGATCGGGCTTCTTCCTGACCGAGGACGGTTATATTCTGACCAATTATCATGTTGTGGAGGGTGCCACCACCTTTATTGCCACCGACTATGACGGCACGGAGCACAAAGCAACGCTTGTCGGCTACGAGGAAAGCAATGATATTGCCGTTCTGAAGGTCAGCGGTTATTTTCAGCCGGTGGAGCTTGGTGACAGCAAATCGCTTGAGGTCGGTGACACGCTGCTGATCATCGGCAATGCTTTGGGTGAACTGCAGTATACACTCACGCAGGGTGTTGTCAGCTATCTTGAGCGTGCCGTTACCACCGAAACAGGGGATGTTATCAACATGTTCCAGACCGATGCCGCCATCAACTCCGGCAACTCCGGCGGTCCCGTGTTCAATGCAAAGGGTGAGGTTGTGGGCATTGCAAGTGCGAAATATGCATCGAGCACCATTGAGGGGCTTGGCTTCTGCATTCCGATCGATGATGTCAAGTATATGATCTCCGATATTGTCAATGTCGGCTATGTTACGGGCAAGCCGTCTGTCGGTGTATCGCTTTATACCAACTCCAGCCGTTCCAACGGTCTGCCGTACGGCTGCTATATTGTTGCCGTTGCGCCGAACTCTGCTGCCGATCAGGCGGGACTTGAAGAGGGCGATGTGATCACCGCTGTGAACGGAACGACCGTGCGTGATGTGGATGATTTCGGTTCTGCACTCAGCAATAAAAAAGCAGGTGACAACATTACCCTGACCGTGTATTCGGCGGCTTACGGAATAAGCTCGCAGGTGTCACTGACACTCGATGAATATATTCCAGGTGAAGCCAGAACGGAATATTCCAACGTATACGATTATTAAACTGTAAAAGATTGCATTTCCCGACGGAGGTGCAATCTTTTTTTTCTTATATATATTCAACAAAAAGGGAAGTGCAATTTTTCATTTTTGAACAATTGTTTTTCGGTTGAAAATCATGTAATATGATAATTGTATTTCAGAAAAAACAAGGAGGTTTTTTTGTGAGCGTGAATGTAAACGATGTAAAAAGATGGACTTCTGCAATCACCGCTGTATTGGTAGGATTACCGACCCTGATCATGGCATTGCTGCAGTGCATTACCTTTTTCGGTTATGAACCCAAAAATGAAGAAGCCATTGCTGCCGATTTTTTGGAGGGCTCACCGTATCTGATTGAGGAAGCCGCCTCTGATACCTGGTCAGCAGGCTTTGCAAAAGAGGTGCTCACACCCTCCGATTATGACGAGGAAGATTATTTTTTAGGCGGCTACCTGATGTTCCCCGCCGTGCAGGTGACGGGTGTGATTGATGAAATTGCCGTGCGTGCCGTGGTGCTGGATGATAACTCCGGCAGAGGGGCGGTTGCCTTTGCATGGGTGGACTGCGTAGGGCTTATGAACAACGACATCAAGGACATCCGTGCCGCCCTCTCCGACCTGACAAAGGACGGCTCGCTTTGCAGCATCAATGTCGGTTCAACGCATACGCATTCGGCTGTTGATACGCAGGGCTTATGGGGTTATATCCCCAACAGCGGCAGAAATGAAAAATACATAAAGCAGTTGGTTGAAAAAACGGCTGCTGCCATTCGCACCGCTTATGAAAATAAGACCGACGGTATGCTGTATTATACAAGTGAAGAGCATGCTGAAATGTTCACTGACGGCAGAGCGCCCACCGTGCGCGATGACAAGGTACATCTGTTCCGTTTTGTGCCGACCGACACCGCAAAAAAGGAAATTTATATCACCAATTTCGGCGCACACCCGGTATATGTGGATCCTCCCAACTCCTCACTGTCGGGCGACTATCCTTACTATCTCGAGCAGGCGATCATTGAAAAGACCGGTGCTGATTTCATCTTCATTCAGGGTGCCATCGGCGGCGGTATCAATGCGAATATGGGTGCCGTTTCGCTCGTTGCCGATCAGTCTGTTGATAACTTCGGCAAAATGCAGCAGTATGCCGTGTCGGTTGCGGATATTCTCTGCAGCATGGCAGAAAAGGGCGAGGCTGTCGAGCCCATTCTCAATATCGCGCATTTGCAGGTTGAATTTGAGGTCGATAACTTTATTTTCAAGCTCGCAGAAGCGGCAAATCTTTGCAATGCGGATGCCTATGCACGACAGTTCGCTGTCTATATGACAAGTGAGATCGGCTATGTCGAAATCGGTAAAAATATCAAGATTCTTGAAGTGCCCGGTGAGGTGTTGCCCGAGCTTGTGTACGGTGGCTTCCTGACGGCTGAAGAAGCTGCAAACGGAACAGAGTACACGCATGCTGCACTCAATACCCGTTTTGCAGACACCGATGAGGTGCTTGTGTTCGGTCTTTGCAACGATGCGCTCGGCTACATCATTCCCGACAATGACTACTCGACCACTGCCGAAGGCAATCACTACGAAGAAGATGTTTCCACGGGCTCCAAGAGCGGCTCCGCTTTGTCGGCAGCCTTTGAAAAGCTTTTCGGTGTTGTGGGTTACAGAAAATTGTATCCGGAGGTAAACTGAAATGGATCTTATGCCCCTTGCCCGTTTTTTGAAATTACCGAATTTTGTGCGCGCAATCATCGGCACGCTGCTGTCGCTGATTATTCTTGTTGTGCCTGCCAATCTGTTCACAACGAGTGAAGAAGCGGCAGAATACATGCTCCCCGGGGATGCAGTGTTTTCCGATGTCGCAGGCAGCACATGGACGGTCGGCTATGCCGAGGCGGTGCTCACGCCCGATGATGTGACCGCCGATACCTATTATATTGCAGGCTATAACACCAACAACCCGGCACAGGGGGTGCTGGATGATATGTATGCAAAGGCTGTGTATCTGGATGATAACACGGGGCGCGGCGGTGTTGTGATCTGCGCTGTGGACTGCGTGGGACTCAGCCGTGCCGACATCAATGAAATCCGCAAAATCGTCATTGAAAGCGGTGCAATTGATTCTCTCAAATCCGTCAATATCTGTGCAACCCATGCCCATTCCGCAATCGATACCCAGGGCTTGTGGGGCAAGAATTTTTATTCCGACGGCAAAAACGATGCCTTTATGCAGACCTTGAAGGAAAAGACAGCCGCCGCCATTCTTGCCGCATACGAAGCACGCAAGGACGGTAAATTGTATGTTGCCGCGGCGCAGGCAGACGGTTTTCAATCCGACACTCGCACTCCGGTTGATTATGACAGCACGCTGACCCGCATCCGTTTTGCACCTGCTGACGGCTCAGCGGAAACCTATATCGTCAATTTTGCAACCCATGCCGAAATGCTCGGCAGCAAATCCACCCTTGTCAGTGCCGATTTTCCTGCCTATATGGCACAGGAGATCCGTGCGCAGGCAAACGGTGCGAACACCGTGTTCATCAACGGTGCCATCGGCGGTCTGATCACTGCAGATGATTTTGATGATGTGCTGAACAATCCCGATTTTGATTGCATTGCCTACACAAAGCAGTACGGCAAGGAGCTGGGACAGTTTGTGCTGGCTATGGAGAATGAAACCGAGCTTGCTGCGCTTGTCAACATAAAATCCGTTCCCGTCAGCGTACGCTGTGACAATACCGCACTGTTGCTTGCACGCATCATCGGTGTGCTGAATAATGACATGGAAAGAAGTGCCGACCGCAAGGAAATTTCCATTCTGACGGAAGTGTCCTATATGGAATTGGGCGCAAAGCAGATCGGCATTTTCATGATTCCGGGTGAGCTGTATCCCGAGCTTGCAAGCGGCAATTTCCTGTCTGCCGAAGAAGCCGCCAACGGTGTGACCGCCGAGTATAAGGTGCTCAACGAAATGAGTAGCTGCACCTATAATTTCGTATGGGGACTTTGCAACGATGAGCTTGGCTACATCATTCCCGACAATGATTTCCTGCTGCACGAGTGGTTTGAATATTTCAACATTCCCGTGGATGCAGCCGGCAGAAAGCATTACGAGGAAACCAACTCCGTCGGCCCCGATACGGCAAGAACCCTGCTCGAGGCAATGGATGCACTCATTGCAGGTGTCCGATAAGTAAATAAGTAAAAACATCGGCACCCACCGCAGTTATTGGCGATGGGTGCCGTTTTGTATTATTGATAGGCTCCTCGTGCCCAGAGAATCCATTTGGAGCGATCTCGAGGGTCAACACCGCGGCGCGGTGAAATATGCTCCAATCCGTCCCTGCATTCGCGGTAGCCGTAAAACTGTTGGCTCAACACCGCCTTGCCCGAGGACAGCACGGCGAGCCTTGTCGGTAGCTCCATGCTTGTTGCCACGGGGACGATTGCCTCTGTGTGTATGGTCTGTAAGGTCTGAACGGGGCTGTCACATTCGCCGCCCGTTTTGACGATCTCACCCAGAATCTTGCCCGACAGCTCGGCAGGAGCGCTGATTCGTATTTTCAGCAGCGGTTCGAGGATGGTCGAGCCGACATTCTGTAAGGTGTTCATGAATGCCATGGGGGTTGCCACGAAGAAATCAAGCGGATGGGTATGGATGAGGTGATGTTCACCGCCCACAAGCGTGCATTTGAAGTCCGTGACCTCCCAACCGAACAAGCCCTGCGGAATGCAGGTGTTTAAAAAGGAGGTGTGGATATGAGCCTGATAGCGGTATTGGCATTGGTCGAACGGCAGCTTGCCGTGGTAGGAAACGCCGTAGCCTCTCGGCATGGGTTCAAAGTGGAAATCCACGCAGGCCCAGCAGGGCTTGGGCATGGTGTAGAGTGCGCCGCCCGTGCCTGCCATGGTCGGGGTTTCCTTGTAAATGACCGTCGGCGGTGAAAATGCCGCGTGCAGGTCATAGCGTTCTTTTAAAAGATTGTCAAGCACTTCGAGCTGAATTCTGCCCGTTGTGTTGATGGTGATTTCCGTCAGCCCGTTCTCCCACTTTGCATCGAGATAGGGTTCTTCGTCCGATAATTCTTTGAGAGCCGCCGCAAGAGGCGGTATTTTTTGTGCATCCCCGTCGGCAGGGGTTACTCTCACGCGCAAAAACGGATGCACAAGGGCGGTGTCGGTCAGCTTGCCGGGGGAGCCGACAAACATGCCCGTTTTGGCGCTTGTAAGGCCGCTGACGGCTGCAATGTCACCGCAGGTGATAAGTCCGCTGTCCGTGCGCTTTGCGCCGTTGAAGGTCTTGATCTGCGAAATTTTTTCTTTTGCAGGCGGCTGTTCTTCCGTTGCAACCGCATCAGAGTTGATTTTTGCGGATGCCGCGGCAGGGGAGAGTAGCGTGACCTCTTTTCGGGGCTCGAGTGTGCCGCCGAACAGACGGATGTGCGCAAGCTTTCCCATGGTCTTATCGTGCTCGATTTTGTAAATGATACCGCATAACTCGTCTGTTTTTCTGCGCACGGCAGAGGGTAAGAAGGTTGTCAGCACATCCGCTAATTCCCCGATGCCGATGCCGAGCTTTGCACTGCCGCACAAAACAGGAACGAGCCTGCAGGCGGCAATTTCCTGCTTGATGAGGCAGTCTGCCTGCGTTGCGGATAAATAAGTGTCATTCAAAAAGGCTTCTTCTGCTTCTTGGTTGATGTCGGCAAGCACTTCGGTTGCGGTTTGCGCAAGCTGCTGCGATGACAAGGCAGACACGCTGACCTGCGGTGTACCTTCGTTGCTGACTGCTGATAAAGGCAGGAATGCCTGTCTGCATACATCCTTGAGTGCATGCAGCACCGCGTTTGTGTCACTGCCTGTGCGGTCGGTTTTGTTGATAAAAACCGCAAAGGGTAGCCTGGCTTTTTGCAGGGAATGCAGAATGTTTTCCGTGTGCGCACGCACACCGTCTACAGCGGAAATAACCACTACCGCATAATCGAGTGCATACAGTGCGCGCTCGACCTCACCTGCAAAGTCAATATGCCCCGGGGTGTCGATGATGTTGATTTTTACACCGTTCCATTCGCAGGAAGCTGAAGCCGCACGAACGGAAATACCCCTCTGTTTTTCAACAGAGAGGGTATCGGTTGCGGTTGTGCCGTCATCCACACTGCCGACGGTGCGCAAAGCACCCGTCAGATACAGCAGTTGTTCGGTCAATGTCGTCTTGCCTGCATCAACATGCGCAAGAATGCCGATGTTGTGAATGGACTGCATTTTTCTTACAGATTGTAGTATTTTTCAAATTCCACGGGATGCGGAATTTTGGAGATTTCTGCGCATTCCGCACGCTTGCTCTTGATGAAGTTTTTGATGAGCTCTTCGGGGAATACACCGCCTTCGGTGAGGTAAGCATAGTCTGCTTCAAGTGCATCGAGTGCGGCAGGCAGAGAGGTGGGAAGTCCCTGCAGCTTTGCTTTTTCTTCCTCGGGCAGGTGGAAGAGGTTGAAGTCATACGGGCCCCAGCCGTTTGCATGCGGATCAATTTTGTTCTTGATGCCGTCAAGACCTGCCATGAGGATGGCTGCATAGCAGAAATAGGGATTGCAGGTGGCATCGGGGTTGCGAAGCTCAAAGCGGCGCTTGTCGGGGCGCTTTGCATAAGCGGGAATGCGGATGACCGCACTTCTGTTGGAGGTTGCGTAACCGACCGTGACAGGTGCTTCAAAGCCGGGAACAAGGCGCTTGAAGGAGTTTGTGCTGGGGTTTGTGATGGCACAAAGAGAGCCGATGTGCTTGAGCAGACCGCCCATGAAGTAGTGTGCCGTCTGACTCAGGTGGGAATAGCCGTTGTCGTCGGAGAATACGGGCTCGCCGTCCTTGAACAGAAGCATGTGCACGTGCATACCGCTGCCGGCTTCACCGTAGATGGGCTTGGGCATGAAGGTTGCACTCTTGCCGTATTTGAGGGCAGTGTTGTGGATGATGTATTTGATCATCATCGTGGCATCTGCCATGTGCACCACTTCACCGAGCTGCGGTTCGATTTCGTACTGACCTGATGCTGCCACCTCGGGATGATGATAGTTGATGTCAATGCCGGCTTCCTTCATCAGAAGGCACATTTCACTGCGGCATTCGTAAGAAGTGTCAAAGGGCTTTGCAATGTGATAGTTCTTCTGCTTGGGAACGATAACACCCTTGCCGTCGGTTGCACTGTTCCAGTAGGACTGCGAAGCATCCACGGTAGCCGCAATGCAGCTGCCGTCCACATTCCAGGTCACATCGTCAAACAGATAAAACTCAAATTCGGGCAGAATCTTCATTTCATCTGCCACACCGCTTGCCTTCATGTAGTCAACGGCGGCACGGATGATGTTACGAGGATATTGTGCAAGCGGTCTGTTTTCGGGTGTGTCAATGATCATGGCATTGCCCGTCATGGTGAGCGTGGGGATCTCACAGAAGGGATCCACCATTGCCGTGTCGGGATCGGGAATAAAAACCATGTCGCTCTTTTCGACCACGGCATAGCCGTAGTTGGAGGCATCAAAGCCGATACCGCTTTTCATTGTGTCTTCCGAAAAATTCTGTGCGGGAATGGTCACATGACGGTACTGACCGTTAATGTCAACCATTTTGAAGTCAACCATTTTAATGTCCTTCTCTTTGATGAGAGCCAAAACATCCTGAACACTTTTTGCCATAGCAATACAACTCCTGTTCCTTTTTTATATTTTACACTTTTTTATTTTAGCATACTAAAGTATTGAATGCAAGACCTTTATTTTGAAATCAGTCTTACTGTATGCCGCAAAGATATACATATTTTTCCTGCAGTTCTTCATAATGTGCATAGCTTTCCGCTTGTTTTATCAGGCTTTCGGCTTCGGTATAGGGCTTGGTGGCTCTGTTGTAAACAGACTGTTGCTTCATCCATGCCTTGAGCTCGCGTCTGATTTTCAGGCTGTCAAAAAAGCTTGCTGCTTCTCTGTTCATAATTTCCTGCTTGACGGCTTCGTCGGGTGCATGCAGGTTGTCGATGCCGTATTTTTTAATCAGGGATGCGGCTTCTTTTTTCATGCGGGCATTCTTGATGGCATCGCTGCGGATTTCTTTTTCTTCCTTGGTTCCCTTGGGCAGTTTTTTGGCGGCTTTGCGTTCTTCTGCAATGTTATCGTAAGCATGCAATCTTCCCATGGCAACATCGTTTTTAGCCTGTTGTACTCTTGCTCTGCCTGCGGGTGTGGTGAACTTGTGCAGATCTTCCATGATGATTGCCGCACGTTCAATGGCAAGGTTGCGTTCTTTGATTTCTTTTTTCTCTTCCTTTCCGGCTCCCTTTGCGGACATTTTTTCTTTGCCGAAGTATTCTTTTGCCTGTGTAATCACATCCATGGCATCCATAAGTTCGTCATCATCGAGTTTGCCCAATGTGTGATTCTCAAACATGGCACGGATTTTCAGCACACCCACATAGGCTTTGTGCTTGTTTTCCGTCAGGTCATAGAAGCAGTAGGGAATCAGGTTCAGCAATGCACCGACTGCCGAGCAAATGATCAGCACCTCAAACAGATTGTTGCGGATGGTGTCATCATAAAGCACATTGTAGTCATCCAGAAGCCCCATCTTTTCATAAATGGACGGATAGACCATGCCTGTGAAGAATCCGATCACGGTACCGATGATGCCGAGCGGGCCGAACAGACCGTCCACACGCACCCCCGTTTTCCACTGATGATAGTCGCGCATGTCTGCACTGATCTGATGTTGCACAATGTTCCAGAAGGTGTTGACAAATGTGTTGAGATACCAGATCACACAGATGAGAATCAGATTCTGATAGGTGAAATAAAGTATCATCAGCAGGCCGATGTTGATGGCATTGGCGGTGATGAGCATGTTTCTTTTTCCCATATATTTGATGGCAAGCGGACAAAGAAGCATCGACCACAGGGCGGCATTGCCGATGATGGTGTTTGCAATGCCCAGCGAAGCCTGGTAGTCACCGCTGTGACCGTAAATGAACGACCAACTGAGAATGACGCCGTAGCCCGATTCAAGGAACACCACCCATGCAGCTGCATGAATGATCCAGAAATATTTGTTCTTTGCAACCTCACGCAGGGCATCGAACATTCTGACAGGTTCTTGCGGCTTTTTCGGCAGAATCAGTCTTTCCTTGACCTTGCGGAAAAAGATGGTCGTGAGAATAAGACCGATCACCGTAAATATGGGATAAATTATTCTGTAGGTCCAGATGTTGTTAAGACCCCATGTAAGGCCTGCAACAAGCGGAACGACCAGTCCCGAAATGGTGGGCGCCAACGAATAAATGACCTGCGAAATGCTCATCACGTTGGCACGTTCCTGTGCATTGGGGGTGATGATTTGCTGGAAATAGGTATAGCTTTCGTTGAAGAAGCAAAGGAAAACATTCAGCAGCATATACATGAACCAAACGACCACGCATTTGGTTATGTATTCCATCCGTTCATACGGCAACCACACCATAACGGTGGAAATAAGAACAATCGGAAGTCCCGAAATTCTTATGAACGGTAAAAATTTACCGCCCTTGAGTTTGTGGTTGTCATAATACCAGCTGCGGAAAATGCCGAGGGGAATGCCGACAATATTGGCAACAACCATCATAACATACAAATCCATCGGTTTGATCCCCAGGCTGGCACCGAGCACCAGATTCGATGCATCAAGACCGATCGCGGAAGCAAGAAGTCCCATCCAATACACACCGAAGCCCGCACCACTCAGGCTTACAATTTCTTTGTAGGGGATATAATTGCCCTTTGCGGGTTCAGACCAGTATTTCTTTGCGGTAAAAATCAGATTTTTGGTTTTGGTAATCAGTCCTGTTTTTTCTTTTTCCATAACAGTGCTCCTTTGAAACAGTATACCCACGGTGGGAAACATTATATTTAAAATAATAACATTGAAAGGTGTTTTTTGTCAATATGATAGTTCAAAACAAACGGATAAACAAAAAAACACCACGCGAGGTGGTGTTATAAATGCCAAATAATTACTTCAGGAATCTGTCAATATAACCGAACAGCAGTTCATCTGCTTTGTCCTTTGCCGCTTCATCCTTGCCCAAATCGTGATCCGCACCCTCGTAAACATTAAGCACATGCTCAACACCGTATTGTGTCAGCAGTGCATCAAGTGTCTGGGCATTCGAGAATGGAACGATCGTATCGGCATTGCCGTGGTTGATAACGGTGGGCACGCAGTCCGCGTTGACATATGCGATGGGGGAAACGCTGTAAAGTGCATCCTTTGCGCTTTCCTTGTTTGCATACGAGAACCGCTGACCGCAGGCTTTGCTCATCAGATCACAAATTGCCGCTTCGTCACCGAGTGCATTGTTGTGATAAAAATTATCGTCGTAAAGATCCGTCGGCCCCGAGTTGCTGATAACCGCAACGGGTGCAATCGGAGCCGTGTTCTTTCTTGCATACGCATACAGCAGAGAAAGATGACCGCCTGCGCTGTCACCTGTCAGCAGCACCTTGTTGATATTCACGCCCACCTCGGCACCCTTTTCCTTGATTTTTGCAAGTGCCGCATCAATGTCATCAAGCACATCAAGAAGGTCAACATCGTCAGAAATATAACGGTAATTTACCGAAGCCGTAGCAATGCCGAGGTTGGTTGCGCCATATGTCATGCCGCCCTCATAGCTGCTTTTGTCGCCCTGAATCCATGCGCCGCCGTGAATGAAAAGCACAAGACCGAGTTCACCCGAAGCACCGTCCGGAATGAAAAGATCCGCAACCTGCCGTTCATGCGTGCCGTAGGAAAGGTCGAAAAATGTCTGACAGGCATATTCCTGTCCGCCTGTTCCTCCGAGCCCGAAAAGACCCATCAGGAAATTGATGATCGCCATGAAAAATGCAATGATTTTGTCAAACATGGTGTTGCCTCCTTTTATGTTATATTTTAGTTGCGACATACTGTCACTGTATACATTTTAGCAAAAACTGTGCAGAATTGCAAGAGAAAAGTCGGGGAGGTGATAAAAATCAAGGCGGAGCCTTGTATATCATCAATTCCGTAAGGAATTGCATATCATCAACTTCGCAAGAAGTTGTATATCATCAATGCGAAGCATTGCATAGCATCAAGCCGACAGAAATACACACCTGCGGTGTGATGAGATACAAGGGCGGCATTGCCGCCCTTGGTGATATACACGCTGACGCGTGATGATATACCAAGCCTGTCGGCTTGGATAAAAAAATCCGACAAGTCGAAACTTGTCGGATTTTTTGGCCCGCCCGGAGGGATTTTGTCCCGGCACTGCCGTGCCTATCGCCTCGCTTCGCTCGTTGCCCCATCGGCGAAAACAGTCCCCCGGACTGTTTTCTTCCGCTTCGCTCCCTCCTTGTTCGAATCCCTCCGAACTAAAAAAGAGAATACCGACCTTCGGTCAGCATTCTCTTTTTTTGTGTTTACAGCTTAATTTAGCAACAAACCGATAAATTGGAATTTGTCCCTCAGTATTAGTCTTTCGTCATTATTCTCCAAAATAGTTTTTCAGCAATTACATAAGTACAGTATTCTCCGTTAGTGGAAATCGGTTTTTCTTCCGTATAATTCAAAGGATTAAAACTGCCACAATCCGCCCATACTATCAGCTTGTCATCGCGAGTTTTACCAAGCAGGTCGCTATGAAATTTCATATACGCCCCAAAAATGTCGCAGAAATAATCATCCTCCCAGCCAACAATATTACATTTTCTTACTCCTGTAAAACGCAACTCAATAGGTTTATTGCACTGACTGTGTAATACCATTTCAATGCTATGCTCAAGAAAGCCTCCATTTGCCATAGCACCATCATCAACATAAGCTCCGCTATGATAGTTTATTGATACTATACAACTATCGTGAAAGCCGCTGTATTCTTTCATCAAGGTTTCGATATCATTTTCATTTTTTATTTCATTCCACATATAGTACCAAAAATCCTTTTTCTATTCCCGCAATAGTTCTTCGTCAAATTCTTATCGAGATAATTATAGCATACTTGATACAAAATTACAATAGGGTGCGGGGTGTCAAAAAAATCAAGGCGGAGCCTTGTATATCATCAATTCCGCAGGAATTGCATATCATCAAAACGAAGTTTTGTATATCATCATTGCGAAAGTTTTTTGATACACACCTGAAGGTGTGATGAAATACAATAACGGCAAAGCCGTTATTGATGATATACACGCTAATGCGTGATGATATGCCATTGCTTTCGCAATGGATAAAAAATCGACAGGTATTGACCTGTCGATTTTTGGCCCGCCCGGAGGGATTCGAACCCCCGATCTTCAGAATCGGAATCTGCTGCGTTATCCAACTGCGCCACGGACGGACATCTGTTTTTGCCCGTCTATTTTACACCGAAGTGAGCCTTTTGTCAACTGTTCAAAACAGTCTTTTTGTGTCATATATCACGGTTTGCATGTGCCGCACGGGGAATAGCCCTGTTCGACGGCGGTTTCACGGCTTGCAAAGTAAATGCGGTTGTGTTCCGCAGGCAGGTTGCCGCAGGTCGGAAGATGGAACTTTTTGGAGTTCAGATTGCCGATGTATTCCGTAACAGTTGGTTCATCGGGAATGTCTGCCTCAAAATCATTGTCGGTATAGAACGCGAGTGCCTTGCCGTTGGAAATGACCTGAATCGTACCGTGCAAATCGGTGCGGTATGTGATCACCCCTGCATCCGACAGGCGGCTTGTGACCTCCTCGTGCGGATGACCGTAGTCATTGTCCTCACCGCAGCTGATCACCGCAAATTCGGGCATGATCTCACGCAGGAATACATAAGAGGTAGAGGATGAGCTGCCGTGGTGACCGACATCCAGCAGGTCAGCCGCAAGATCAAAGCCCATATCAATCATGGCATATTCCGATGCCGTTTCCGCATCCCCCGTAATCAGGAAGGATGTGTCCTCGTAGGTGATTTTCAGAACGATCGAGCTGTCATTCAGGTCATCTGTGTAGGCAATGGCAGGACCGAAAAATACAATCTCACAATCCCCGAAGGTCATAGTTGAGCCGAGGGTCGGATGAATCGGTGTCAGGCTCTGACTTGCGCAGGCCTCACGGAAATTCTTATAATTTGCCGTGTCAGCCGTCAGGGACGGTGCGAAAACCGCGCAATTGACCGTGTAAGCATTGAGCACATCGGCAAGGCCGCCTGCATGATCCTCATGCGCATGGGTGCAAACCACATAATCGAGGCTTGTAATACCGCAGCTGTACAGATAGTCGCAAACCAATTCACCGTCGGCAACATTGCCGGCATCAATGAGCATGGACATGTCGCCGTTTTGCACAAGAATGCTTTTTGCCTGGCCGACATCAATAAAATCAATACGGAAATCTCCTGCAAAACGCTCAAGCCCTACCACTGCACGCAGAATCAGCCGTGCATCGCCAGCGGTGATATGGTTGTCATTGTCTGCATCGGCGGCAATGAGCGCATCTGCATCCAGATTTTCAAGTCCCACGGAAGAGCGTAAAACCAGGCGCGCATCCGCAGAGGTCAGTGTGTTGTTGCCATCTGCATCACCGATCTGCACGGCACCTGCGCTGAACGCAAAGAGCATAATAAACAGCATACAAAGTGTTGTAATAATATATTTTTTCATTATCTTTCACCCACTGTATATTGTATCTCATTTGCAATAAAAAGTCAATGGGCTGCTGTTTTTGTGTACCAAGAATCGGACACAGCCTTCTCTCTGTTTTTTCTTCGTCAAAAATACCAAAAAAGTAAAAAAAGATTTTACAGATCGCAATGATATTGTTTGATTTTACGGCTTGCATTTTATAATAAAAATAAGTATAATAATAAAGGATAATTCTGCCCCTTTTTCGGTGCAGAAAACATATTACCTTAAGGAGTGTACAGCATGAAACTCTTTCGCAAATCCATGAGCGTATTATTGGCTGTGATTTTGTTGATGACTGCTTGTCTGCCTGCCTTCAACGGTGCGGCAGCCACGATCATTTACAGCGAGCAGTATAATGCGCTTGCAACCTTTCTTGCAGATGAGCACGTCCGTGATCTGAACAATTACGAGATCGTGAATAAAAAGTCTGACGATGTGATCACGGAGGGCTTTAATACCGAAGCGGGCGCTTTTTCTTATTCGCATACCGTTTATGCAAAGGACGATGTGGAAAATTCCATTCTCAAAGCTGCAAACCGCTTCTATTACATAGCAGAATCACTGATGAGCTATACCTATGGTGTCGGTTTTTATTCTGCCGAATTGCTGTATAATGAGATCCTTTTTAAACTGGAGGATCACTTTGACGGCATGAAGGATGCAGGCTGGCTGGATATGGACAATCAGCCGATTCATGTTATGGAAGAGGACGAGCAGAGGTATTATGCGGTGCTCGAAGAGCTCGGCGGCAGGTTTGACAAGGACAACCTGATCACCATGGGTGTCAACTACTACTACAACGAGGACATCGGATATTATGTTGACGAGCTCGGTGCGCGTTATTATCCGACGGATGCGGAGCTTGATGCCTACAAAGCAGCTGAAAGACAGCTTGCAGCCGATGGAGTTTCCTCTCCGTCCTTCGGTCAGCTTGCCGAGTACGATCTTGCCTTCAAAAAGGTAACGGCATATGAATATTACAATGTTCCGACCATTATCAGCTACTTCATGGCAACGGGTACATACATGAATGCCGGTAACTGGTATCATGAATTTGATTTCATTGTCTGCACCGACAAGGAAACCGTTCTGTTGGACATGGACTCCCTGATGAATTTCTCGACCACCGTTATCACGGTCACCACGGGTATTTATCAGTTCCGCTATCAGCGCGGCTTTGACAGCCTCGGTACGACAGCGCATTATTTCTTCAAGCAGACGGATATGGAAGACATTTACATTGCTTACGGGGATGACTATGATCTCGACAAGTCTCCTGCAGCACTGCCTTTTGTCGGCCAGAATCCCGATACCGTCGGACAAGCTGCCAAACTTTATACTGCCATTCAGCAGGATACGACCACCATTCCCGGTTTGCTTGCAATCAACAATGCCTTTAACACGGTGTTCAATTCCAAGCCTGCTCCCAATACAGAGGGTAAATACTATGTCGGCACTTATTATGTCGGTGATAGCTGGGATTCCCAGTTCCTGACATTTACAAATGCACAGCTGGACAACATGGAAAAAGGCTCACTGACGGTTGCCGGTCAGGATCTTTACACCCTGCGCAGCTATGCCGAAACCCTGACAAATATGTATTCCAATGCAGTGCTTGTCAATCTGTTTGCAGAAAACATCGGTAATATCAAAACCCTGCAGTATCTTTTGACAAGCGGTCAGCAAGCGCCGACCCGTACCGTGCGCGGTAATGCCACCTACACGGGTGAGGTCACAAATCTGAACTCCATTGTAACGCAGTTTGACGATCTGTTCACCAATGCGGATGTGATGGCAACGGTCGATATGTTCCTCGGTGACACCCTGAATGACCTGCTCGGACTGGAAGCCGGTGCCGCCAAGCCCTATACCAATGCGCAGGAGCTTGTCGGTATTCTGTTGCAGAATATGCTGTACACGGACGAGATGTGTACACTCATCGTCAAGTCCATCTATCCGATGATTGCCGATCTTCTGTTGAAACTGTTTTCAGAGGCATCCGGTTTTGAAAATACGCTTGGTTCACTTGTGGAATGGGCTCTGAGTGAATTGAAAGCTGCGTTGACCCCCGGCGATCTTGCGACATATCTGAATGACTATCCTTGGGCGCAGGCTGCACTTTCAAAAGCCGGCACGGAAATGTATTCATGGAATAAGGTTGAATGGGATACCATCAACTGGACTCGTGTGGGAAGCAACGGTATTGAAACGCCGCTGAATGACCGTGAATCTTTTGCAGCAGCCCTTGCTGCAACCTTCCGCGGATTGCGTGTTGCAGTTCTTTGTCTGTTCTGTGATGACAGTCATTGGAGTCTTGAATTGCTTACAAAAACCGCTACGATTGTTGAGCAGGCAGGCTACAAGGATCTGATTCTGCCCTTGCTTGAAGCACTCGGTCTGACAGTGGAACCGAATGCGGTCTACAATGATAACCTTGCCGCAGGCAGATGCTACAGCGCCGATGACTACAGAGTCCGCGCAAGAGAGGAGCGTCTGAACGGTGACTCCTATCTGATGGATATCCTGATGCCGCTGCTGAAATGGGTGGAAGAAATTGTTGCCAAAAAGCCGATTGCAACCATTTGTCAGCTGCTGCCGAACCTTGTCAATTTCATCATCCGTGATACCGGTGACAGCCTGATTGCAGGTCTTAACAAGATTGAGCTGGACGTAAATCTGTTTAGCAACGGTGTTGATGCTTATACCACCAGCATTGCTGCTCTTCTTGGTGATATTTCAGGTGCGCTTGATTCCTTGAATCACATTCTTTCGCACTTTATCAGCCTCACTGCAAAGAACGGTACAGAATACAAGCTGCCGCTGATTCATGAGAAAAAGCTCGTTGAAAACGGCACCATGCTCGCAAACCACACGCTTGCGGTCAATAATCCCGGTTATGTGTTCCTGTTCCTGCTTCGTTATGTTCTGACGGCTGTCGGTTATCGTTATGATATCAACAATCAGAATCTTCCTTATCTCATCGAGTGCTTCGGTATTGACCTGAACGGCGAATTGTTCATGGGAATGACCTTTGCGGATCTGATCTACAACATCATGCTGCATCCCGATGAAGCATTGTGTGCACTGCTTGAGCTGTTCTATCCGAATGAAGGCGGTAATTATTATAACAAGCAGGCCTACACCTATCCGTTGGATCAGATCAATTTCTATACGGATACACTGCTCAATCCCACACTGAACCCGAACCGCAGCTACGGCGCAAAGGTTGTTTATTCCGAAATGTGGACACAGGAAATGGCAAGTGAGGTCGTTTCCGATCTCGGACCGCTTGCAGATAATGTGCTCAAGCTGATCGGTGTGGAAGGCATGGAAGAAGGTCTCGGTGCATTCCTCGAAGATCTGATTTACGGTTACATCACCAACGATACCATCAACATGCTGTTCAATCTGCTTTATCAGCTGCTCAGCGGTGTGGACGGTACGCTGGGTGACTTTGACTTGATTGCATTGCTTGACCATGCTTTCGATATTGAAATTTCTCCTGCCCGTGTTGCCTTGCGTGTGACCGAAATGCTCGGTGATGACAATGTTCCCACATACAACGCAGGCGATGAATTGATGCCCTATACAGAGCTGCTGAAATACAACACATGGGAAGAGCTGTTCCTGCCGTTGAAGTTTGACGGTGACCTTGGTCAGGATGTTCCTACGCTTACGGATGCCAACTTCAACTGGGGTATTGAGGGCGGCAAGCTCGAAACGGGTGAGGCATTCATCCGTGTCATCTCTGCATTGCTCTCTCCCGCTTCGTTCATCTTTGAATTCCTGCTGCTCGATCAGCCGTTGGATGTATTCGGACTTGTATCTCTGCCGTCTTATGCAGGCTATCAGTATTGGTTCATTGCTCTGCTTGAGCTGCTGACCTGTCCTGCGGAGAAGATTCTCACCTACAATGCATATTATGAGCAGACTGTCGGTCTGCAGGAAACCAACCCCGACCGTGCATACAGCAATACCTTCTACTATATCCTCAGCCCCATTCTCGGTCTTTTGGATAAGGTACTTGAAGATCCGGTCACGGCTGTATTCAACCTGCTGCCGAATCTGATGTTCTTCATATCCACGGGTGCAATGAACGACCTGATCAATAATATCGTTCATTTTGCCTATGTGCTTCTGGATATTGCAAAGCCCATTCTCAATGCATACGATCTGCTTAACGGCTTGCTTTCCAATCTCGATCTTGGCGGCTTCAAGCTCAATCTGAGCTTGCCGTTGGACATCGACTTCAACTCTGTTATCAGCTCCTTGCTCAGCTCTGTGCTTGGTGAAGCAATCGTGCTCGGCACAAGAGAGGTGACGGATGAAAACGGCAATGTGACGGAAGAAGACATCACACTGACCCTGCCTTATATTGATTTCTACACCCTTTGTGCAGGTAAGCTGGAGCGCTTTGAATCCAAAGAAGGTCGAAGAATTGTCCGCCTGGATGCAGCCGGCGGCGGTGACCTGCTGACAGCACTGCTTCGTCTTGTTGTTTCCGTTCTCTTTATTGATGACAACATTGATGCATTGCTTGCACTGATTCTGAATGTATCAACCAATCTCGATGAGTACGATAAGGAAACCATGTCGATGCTGTTCGATTCGCTTAGCGGTCTGATGGGTGAATTTGATACGGCGGATATCATTCTTGTGGTTCTGTATCATCTGATTACCAAGCTGACAAGCCTTTCGACAACCCTTGTGGATCTGCTTGCGGATTCCGGACTTACCATCATGGATCTTGTTGCCGTCATCGGCGCCATCGAAAGCGTTGATGACATCGGTATGATCATTGATTTTATCGGTGCATTGGGTGACAAGAATGAGCCTGAAAATCCTGAAGGCGGCGAAGGTGAAACACCTGAAGGCGGTGAGGGGGAACAGCCCCCGCAGGATTCCGGTGATGAAGGCGGCGGAACCATGGGCGCATTCATGTCTATCTTTGATAAGATCAAAGCTTTCTTTGAAAAGATGATTCTGTTCATCAAACAGGCATTGGGTTTTGCATAAAATTTAACAAGTGAAAAATCCCTGCACGGAAAATGCACTGCCCCAATTTGTGCGGACAGCACAAAAAGCCCCCTATGGCAGAAATATTTAATTAAACGACAAACTGACTTCGTTTTTCTAACGGGGTCAGTTTTGTTTTAAGTTGAATACGTTGGTTGTTGTAGAAATAGATG
>JAZNCO010000108.1:0-14605 GCA_045587645.1 Acutalibacteraceae bacterium
GTACGCAATCCGTAGGGAACGGATATTATCCGTTCCAAGCAAATTGGTGGTTTGATGAGGTTTTGTATTACACTCTCTGTATCAATTTTACAACGGAACGCATGGTATGCGTTCCCTACAATCGAAACAACCGGCAGCCCGATAAACCATAATTCTCCTTTAATTTGCATTTTTTGTAAAATGGCGCTCCGTTTTTTTGCACATTCTGTTGTTTTCTTTCTGTTTAAAGTATGATATACTGTTTACAGAACAAGGAAGGAGGGACTGAAATGCTTGAAAAAATAAAACGCATCGGCGCATGGGAAAAGAAAATGCTTTTTGCTGTGCTGGACGGTGTTGTCTGCTTTGCGGTCACATTCCTGCTTTGTATTTATGCAACCTCGTCTTATTGGGCGCAGGATGCATGGGGCAATGTGTTTCTCATTCTGCTCGGTGCTGTTTTGTCCGCTTTCATTTTTTTTCTTGTGACCGAGCAGGGAACCGACGGGAATAAGCCCGTGTATTGTCTGGCGATCAGCTGCGGTGTGTGGATTGCATTGCTGCTGCTTGCGCATATTGAATTTTCAGGTATGCCGGATTTTTATTATTCTTTGCCGCAAAGCATCCGGTCTGTGCTGAATCCCTTGTATGTCCCTGATGAGGTGCAGAAGCTGCTTTTGTCGTTTGCGCTCGGGCTGTATTCCTGCGTGTCTGTTTTGTTGCGCATTGCGATGACGGTGCTGTCGGTTGTCCGCAACCGCCGCATGGAAAGCGAAAAAGACGCTTTGCTGCAGTGCCGCCGATATGCGTTGAGCCGGTTGTATGTGATTGTGCGGTATCTGCCCTTTCTTGCTGTCGGTGTATATCTTTTTGTTTTTTTCTTCAATCGGGGAAGCAGTGCAAGAGGAATGGTCGGAGATGCTTTTCTCATTGCCATAATCATCGGCTTCTGCGGCGGTGAAATGAGCCGCTATGTTGAGTTGCATGATACATACATCCGTTTTCATGCCTTCCGCTTCGTAAGCTTTCGTTCCGCAAAGACCGTGCAAGTGCGCTATGCGGATATTTTCAGCATTGATGCCAAGCGCATCGGCAAAAGGATTTTATATCTGCAATTGCGTTGCCACGGCTTCAGGCACAGAATTAAACTGCCGTTTGTGTTTTTGCACCACAGGCAGCTGTATGCACAAGTGTATAATGAAGTCATCAAAGCCAACCCCGATGTGTTCATCAGTGATGAATTAAGAGAATGCCTGATCTCTTATCAGGCTGACAAAATGTGATTTTTTTTTACGGTTGAAAGGAGTGTTTTCTATGCCCGGATCGGTTGGTGGTGGCAGAAGCGGCGGCGGTGCACGCGGTGGCGGTTTTTCAGGCGGCAGCGGCGGTGTTTACGGCGGCACCTACGGCAGTCGCAGAATCGGCGGTACGGCTTCACCGGGTCCATATAATACCATGACAGGCAAGCAGGGCGGCGGAAGTACAAGGGTTGTTATTGTGCTCGTTGCGGTATTTCTGGCTGTGTTTCTCACCATTGCCGTTCTCATCGGCAGAGAAATTGTTTCATCGGATGCAGATGCACCTCTTTCAATCGAATCCGTTGAACGCACAAAACTGTCTTCCGTGCGTTGCACCCCCATTGACAAATGGCTTGAGGACAAGGCAGGGCTTTTGCAGAGCATCGATGAAAAAACACAGCTTGAGGCGGCACTTGCGCACTTTTATGAAAAAACAGGCGTGCAGCCGTATCTTTTGATTCTCGATGAAATCGACGGCGACAAAAATCCCGATCGGGATACAACAGAACACTATCTCACCAACCGTTATGTTGAACTGTTCGGTGCGGATGAGGGACATTATATTTTTCTGTATTTTCACCATCGTGATTCGTCCTACACCCTTTATTATATTCCCGGTCTGGATGCCGTGACGGTGGTGGATGACGAGGTTTCGTCCATGCTTATGGACTGCATTGCATGGTATTACCGACAGACCGATACTTACGGCGAAATGTTTGCCAATGCCTTTGTTCGTACCGCGCAGGCAATTGTATATCCGCAACGACAGGAGCCGACCGTGGAATTTTCCAAGCCGCAGACGGGACTTGATCTCTACGGTTTTGGCGGTTGAGTCTTGAAAAGAATAAGTATTTATAGTATAATATAATATCACCCATTTGAAAGGAGTGTTTTCTATGCCCGGACCTACAGGCGGAGGCAGAAGCGGAGGTGGCGGCGGCATCGGTGGTGGTGCTCGCGGCGGAGGATTTTCAGGTGGCTCGCACGGCGGTTTTTCGTCAGGCTCCAACAGAACCTTCCGAAGCGGTGTGCCCAGAGGCACAGGCAGCTTTTACACCGATTCACCCGACAATCCGAATGGCGAAGAGGATACAAAGAAAAGAATCAGATCTATGATCATAGCGGTGATTTTCATTGCAATCTTCGCAGGCGGACCTGTTATTTCCCTGGTCGGAAATCTGTTTTCCGATCTCGGTGCATACGCAGAGCCCGATATATGGGCAGAGGTTGCTTCTGTCATAATCGGAGATGACGACCGGGATTCCGAATATTACATCACCCCCGTGGAAGGTGAACGCACAAAGCTCGACGAAAGCCTTTGCACCCCCATTGATACATGGTTCGAGGACAATGCATGCTTTCTTGCAAATGACAATGCAGTCGAGGACCTTGATGCGGCTCTCAAATATTTCTATGAGCTGACGGGTGTGCAGCCGTACCTGATTATACTTGACAATATCGACGGCAACTATGACCCCGATTGGGAAACAATCGACAATTACCTCTATAACCGTTACATTGAGCTGTTTGGCGAAGACGAAGGGCATTATATTTTCCTTTATTTCATGAACACGGACGGCACCTACACAACCTGGTACTGTCCCGGTCTTTACACCATGAGGATCATGGACGATAATGCCTATTACATCCTTACGGACTACCTCAATATGTACTACTATGAATCCACGACCTGGACGGAAATGTTTGAGCTGACCTTCATCAGCACCGCTGAGGACATCATGCGTGTGAATGAAGACGCTTCCATAACCGTTCCCGTGGATTCCGGATATGCCGAAATGACCACCTATCCGCCGGCAAGTACCGTGCCTGCGGTTGAAGTTGACAGCAGTATAACGATTTCCTCGCCTGTGGTCGAGCTGACAAGTGAGCCTGAGAACGTTGTTGACAGCACGGGATCAACGGCAGATGTCACATATCACGAAGAAATCAATGATTACGCAGAATCCGAAACGGAAATCCTTTGGGACGACATCATTACCGAAGACCCCGAAGAGCATTATGTCACCGCCGACACACTCAAATACCTGGCAGGTGCTGTTGTGATTTTGATTGCCGTTGTGCTGTTTGTTGTGTTCCTGCTGTGGCAGAAAAAGAAAATGCGTGATCTTGAAGAAGATATGTAAAATGAGGCTTTTATGACCGATACTGAAAAATACAGGCTTTTTACCGGTCTTTCGCACATTGACCGCACGGGTTGGGTGCAACGGGGCGTGCAAAACCCCGAAAGTGTGGCAGAGCATATCTACGGCTGTTGGCTGCTGGGCACATTCCTTTTGCCTGAAACGCACACCGACCCTACCTACTGCAAGCAGGATATTCTGGAAATGCTTCTCTTGCATGACCTGCCCGAGGCGGTGACAGGGGACATCCCCCGACCCGAAAAAAAGAAAAATCAGCTCTATTATGAGCAACTCGAACAACAGGCTGCCCAAAACAGCCTGCTTTCGGGCGTTTGTACCGAAAAACAAAAAAAGCTGTGGCAGGAATGGAGCGAGCAAAGCTCCTTGAATGCCCTTGTTGCCAAGGACATTGACGATTTACAGGCAATTTTCACCTTTTTGAAATATAAAGAAAAAGAGCCTGCGCTGTTTTCGGATGAAGACAGTGCCGCCTGGCTTTCGGGACTTGATAAATTAAAGACCGACATCGGCAGGCAGATGGCAAAAGAGTTGTTTTAACGAGGTACTTTTATGCGGGAACAGGTTTTTGCAGTCAACGGACTGCAGGTGTATTCGCTTCTCAATCCGAATCTCAAAAGCTTCTGTCTGTCGCTTTATGTGCGTGCGGGCAGTCTGTTTGAATGCGAAAATGAAAGCGGCATCAGCCACTTGTTCGAGCACATCGTTTTCAGAAACATAAAAGCGAAGTACGAGAATTTTTATGAGCAGCTTGCCTTGCACGGTATTCAGTTTCAGGCTTCAACTTATAAGGAATTTATCCGTTTTTACATCACAGGTCCGTACTATGAATTTGCTTTCGCTGCCGATATTCTGTGTCACATTTTTGACGAAATCGACATTGCTCCGCTTGCCTTTGAGCAGGAGAAAAAACGCATCAAGGCGGAAATCCGTGAAAGCGATGAAAAAACTTCGCTCGATTTCTTCTTCAACAAAATCGTCTGGGGCGGCAGTGAAGCAGAGCGCTCCATTTTAGGCTCCTGCAAGGTGCTTGATCGTCTTTCACGCAAAAAGGTCAACGCATTCCGTGAAAAGGTGTTGTCTGTGCGCAACTGCTTTGTGTATGTCACGGGCAATGCAGGGCAGGACGGTCTTGCATTGCTGGAAGAAAAACTGAAAAACGTGCACATCAGTCAGACCACGACGGGTTTTGCCAATACTGTTCATGTGAACGAAAAATTTTTCAACCGCGACACACGAGTGCACATCAAAAACGATTACTGGCACTATATGAAAATCGGCTTTGACATCGACAGCACCGCCTGTTGTGCCGCCGTTGCGGATTTTCTGTATGCGGTGCTGTTTGAAGATGAAAAAGCAATGGTTTATAACCGTCTGTCCGAGGATAACCCCATTGTTTATTCTTATTCCTCCACCAACGAGCAGTATGACAATGCAGGCAACCTGAGTTTGTGGTTTGAGGTGCAGGAAAACAAAATGGAGGATGCACTGCGCCATATCGTTGCACTGCTCAATGACCTGAAAAACGGACATTTTGCGTTTGATGCCAACCTGCAATCGATACTGTGTTATACGGAAACGGAAGCCGACAACCCCTCCGGTCAGAACTGGACACTGGCTTATTACAATCATATTCTCAATACAGCTCCCATCGATTACACAGCTCCCTTCTTCGGCAGATTTGCCTTTACCAAAGAGCAGGTCACCGAAGCGGCGAAAAAGATATTCACCACCAAAAATGTGACCCTTGCCGTCAAGGGAAAAAAGAAGAAAATCAACACCGAAGCACTTGAAAAGATTCTGCAAGGGCTGGACGGATAAAAAAGAGGCATTATGTATAAATACGAAATTCATTGCCATACAAAAGAAACAAGTGTCTGTGCCACGGCAAATGCGGCGGATATGGTGCGCATCTACCGTGAACACGGCTATGACGGGCTTGTGGTCACCGACCACTTTTCGCCCATGACCTTTCCGCTGACAAAGCTGTTTTGTCCACAGAAGCACACCGATTTTTATTTCCGCGGCTATCATGCCGCAAAAAAGGCAGCCGAGGGAACGGATTTTCTTGTCCTGCCCGGTTGTGAGATCCGCTTTTATGCCACCATCAACGATTATCTTCTGTTCGGGGATGTGGAAAATTTCCTGAAAAACAACGGCAACCTTTTAAAAGCCTATCCGAAAAAGCTGTCGGCTTTGTGCCGTGCGCAGGGGATCCTGATGATCCAGGCGCACCCGTTCCGCGAATGGATGAGCCGCTGCAAGCCTGCGTATCTTGACGGTGTGGAAATCGAAAACGGCAAGGACAGCCCTGAGGAACAGGAAAAAGCCCGTGCATGGGCAGATGAAAACGGTCTGCTGCTGCAAACGGGCGGCGGAGATTTTCACCACAGTAAAAAAGCACGCATGGGTGGTATTCTGACCGACCGCAAGATTGAAACGAATGCAGATCTTGTCAGCGTGCTTCGAGAAAGAGATTTTGAGTGTCTGACACCCATATATGAGGAGATGAGCTTGTGAAAAGAGAGAAAAGCGCAGGCAGCAGTGCACTGCGAATGAGGCTGACCGAAAAAATTGCAGAGGCACCCTTCGGTGACAGACTGCTGATGCACATGGATCGCCTGAAGGCAAAACGCTCACAGACACCGAGCCGTTTTTATTGCCGTTGTCAGTATTTCAGTGAGGCTGATCCTTACGGCTCCTGCATCGGCTATCTTGCCGCAGAAAGGAAGGAAGCCTCGTTCAGAAAAATGAAATTCATCCGTTGCGACGGCACACCGGTCGAAAAGGGAGATATTGATGATAAGGTGCTGCAGTTTGCAATCAGACCCTACGGCAGCGGTCTGATGTATATCCGCCGCCGTGCGGTGGACAGCGGTGCAGATATTTTCAGCCGTGTCATCAGCAACACCCGTGAGCCGATTCTGTATTATAAGCTCGATGGAAACGGAAAAATCACCACACCGCCGCGCAGGCTGACCGAGCGAGCCGCTGTTTTCCGTGCGCAGACCTGCTATCTGTTCACCGATGAAAACCGTTCGTTCACCCTCTATCTGCAGGGAAGCCGCAACGAGCTGTGGGAAATGCCTACATATTAAGGGGTGAAATGTATGAGTAAAAGCATCTTTTTGTGTCCGTATTGCAAACGGCCGATCAGCAAAGAGCTGTTCAACTATAAGCAAGCATTGAAAAATGTAAATAAAGCCGTCAGCCGTAGCCGAAGAGAGCGCAAGGCGGATAAGAATGAGCAGCTGTCACCCCGCGAGGTTGCCGAGGTTGTTCATTCCGATTCTTATCCCAAGCAGCTCGGCTGGCTGATCTGGCAGAACGAGGTTGCCGAGGCGCGCAGACCTGTTTTCAAAAATGCCGATGCGCTTGTCAAGGGCGCAGGTGTGCAGATTCCGCCGAATGTACCGCCCGAAGCGGCATGGAATCCCTGCTATATTGTCAATGACTTATGGTATTGGTGCCTGAATCGTGTGTATAACATCGATCTGAAAAAAAATGCACCCCGTATGGAGCTGCAGGTGGATGCAAAGAAGCAGATCTGCAAAATTCTTTTCTACGATCCTGCATTTGACAATGTGGGCAATACACTTGCCGCCAATGCCGATCCCGTTTGCCCTTATGCCGACTGCAACAGAATTCTGTCCGTTGCCGCACTGGAAATCACGGACGAGCCCATTGTGATCGCGCTTATCGGCGATCCCAACACGGGTAAGACTGTCTGGCAGGTTGCGCTTGCTGCCTTTCTGCGCCAACGCGACAATAAGTCCTATGTGATCGCACCGCACAAAAAACTGATTCTGCCCGAATCCATCGGCTGGCGCACCAATCTGCGTGCCGATGCATTTCTTGAGGGCAGACTGCCCTCGCAGACACCTGCCACTGCCGTCGGCGGCTTTGCGCAGCACGAGCATGGCGGCGGTATGACCTCGGATGTGTACGGAAGTATCGGCGGATATGATGAAAACAACAGGGTCGATGACCGCCGTGCCGAGGATCTTATTCTGCTGCTGCGTGAGGATGATGAAAACGGACATCTGAAATCCAGCCGCTTTGTGCGTATTTTTGACTTCTCGGGTGAAAACAGTGAGAAGGGTATGCACGGTTATGACAACCTGACCATCCTGCGCACCTGCGCTGCCATGTTCTTCTTTGCCGATGTGCTTACCAAGGACGGACAGATCTCCATCAACAAGTTTGTTGAAAAAAGTCAGAATATTTCCTTGCCCTACTTCGCCATGATGTTCCCCAAGGTTGACCTTGCGATGTTTGATACGCTGCTGTTCCGTTCGTTCAGCACATCCTTTGAGGAGGCACTTTCCCGGGTGCTGGCTTATCGTCTGCGCATTGAAATGAGCGCTCTGCCGCAGGCACTGCGTGTTTTTGTAAAGCTGTTTCTGCGCAAATACCTGCATTGCTCGCCCGAAGCACTGGGGCTGTTCCTTTGCAATCATTATGAGGACAGAATGCGTACGCTGTTTGCAGAGAATGCGTCGGAGGATGACTACAATGTGCTGTTTGCCGACATCACTGCCGATGAAGCATTCTGCAATGAATTTACGCAGAAGGATGCCAAGCAGTGGGTAACAGATCTGTGTAATGATCATATTTATCTGACCGAATCCGCAAGAAGCAGTGCCTTGCGCCCCGATGAGCAGCTTCGCAGGCTTTATATCAACTTCTACATGCGCAATATGCTGCACGGTGTTGTCAATATGGAGGCCGCACAGAAGAATGCCGATGACATCGGGCTGTTCCCGTTCTCTGCGCTGGGTGCGGACAACGATCTGGATCAACAACGGATGACATTTAACATCGATACCTGGAAGCCCATCAACCTGTTCGATCCGCTTGTATGGCTTTTAAAGGAGGATTCACATGCTTGATAAAAGCTATCAGACCAATTTTGACTCTTTTTATTATAACTCTCCCAATCAGACCGGGCTGCAGATCACAGCCATGACCCCGACCATCCCTGCCAATCTGCGTGTGCCGCTTGAAAATTTCATGTGCAGCGTTTCCTTCGGCGGCGATCAGTGTGATGAAAGACTGGTCTGGTGCGGACCTTTGAACGGCTTTTGCAAAATCTTTATCAGCCGTGATGCACAGTATGCCAGAGATTATTTTTATCATACCGTAACCGTTGAAGAAAACACCTTCAACAAGGAATTCAATTTTGCGCAGGATCCGTTTGTCAACCGCCTTCGCAGCCTTTTGCTGTTGCCGGCTTCGGCAGATGCGGGTGTGCGGGCGGGTACACTGCAGAGAATCGCACGCACCATGCCTGTCACGGATACCGACCGTGTCATTGCCATGTACCGGCAGGATCGTGTGCAGCTGAGCCGTCTTGTGTATCTTGCGTTTCTCCCCGTGCTTTCGCTGGGCAAGTTTGCGGCTGCCTTCCGTTTTCCTGCAACGGTGAGTGCAGGTGCCATGAACGAGCTGTCGGCACACACGGCGCTGTTCATACTCAGTGTGCTGCCCGAGGAAATGCACAATACCGTGCGCATGCGCTTTACCTGCGATCCTGCAACCCTGCAGGCATTTTATGACTGCAACTATCTGTTTGCCGTCGGCAACACCGAGGCACATTTTGATTACGAACGAGCCGTGCCGCTGCGTGAGGAAGAGGATCCGCTTGGTATCTTCACCGCTTTGGGTGCCTATATCGCCGACCACGGTCTTGCAGCCTACCGTACCGACATTCTGCCGTTGATCCGTAAATGGACGGTTGCGTGCAGACAGGGCGGTCATTATTCCTTTGATTTTCTGTATCTGCTTCTGCGCGGTGTGCCCGTGCTGAAGCTTCCCGAGCACCGTGTGGATCTGAATATGACGGCGCAGTTCTTCAGCAGCATGGATGCAAAATGGTTCTCACAGTGTGCCGTTTTTCTGCTGCAGAGCCTTCGCAATATGCCCGGTCTGCAGAGCATGCGCACTGCAATGGAAAGCAATGCGCTGTTCAGCCGCAGTGCCGATCTGCTGCCTGCAGACGGCAACGATCCGTTTTTCCTGCTGTATGCAGGCATTTGCAGCGGTGTATCTTATGATGAAAAAGCGGCAGTCATTCAGTCCCTGTATGACCGTTGGGGCGACAGTGAAAATGCAGTTGCCGTGCTTATAAAGATGAAATCCGTCATGGCACTGACCCTGAAGCTGCCCGATGCCGCAACACCCGAAAATATCTTTGCCGGTGTGCGTTCTCTGGAGCGCAGAAATCCCGATTATGCAAAATATGCAGCCGATGCTGCTGTGGACGGTTATGTCGAAACCGGGGAAGAGGAGTGGACCAGCTGTCTGCATACGCTGCTTTCCGATCCTGCAACCGCACAGGCGGTCAGCGAGGTGCTGGATATCCGCAATGAGGATCTGCTTGCGGCTGCGCAGGATCGCAAGATAATCGGCTGGGTCTGCTCGGTCTGCAAGCAGCGTGCTGCAAGCAATCCCGTGTTCCGACAGACCGTTGTTTCCATGCTGATGCAAAAGAGGATCAGCTATGAGGAGCTGCTGCAATGTCTGCGTGCGGCAGGCATATCCGAGCAGGAGCTGCCCGAGGTGCCCAAGGCAAAGAGGCTGCCCGATTCGGTCAATTCCCTGCAGGCACTTGCGGAATATAAGCTGCCCAAAAAGGGAGAGGATGTCGCTGCCGTGCAGGCAGGCATGCTCGAACGGCTTTGTCTGCTGCTGGAGGGCAATTGCACATGGGCGGATTTCAGAAAATACATCCCCGAAATTCTTGCCAATGCAAAATTCCGCCCGACCATGCGCATTCAGCCGAAAATTGAAAAGCTGCTGCTGCGTCAGCTTGCCTTGCTTGCCATTGATATCCTTGCCATGCAGGGCGGACAGAATGCCTATGTCGAGCTGCTTGTCAGTCTGCGCAAGGATTTCTGTCTGTGTCTGTATCCCGTTTCGGGTGCGGCTGCACAGGCGTTTGACGAAAAGAAGTGCAAGGCAACTGCCGTTAAAAATGTTCTGCGCAGCATCCTGCCTTATGCGGTGCTGTTTCTGACCTTGTTTGTGGTCATAACGGTTCTGTTTATCATTCTGCCGTTTCTTGTGCCTGAGGAGTCTGCTCTGCAGAAGATCGTCCCCTGCATTTCCTGCGGTTTTGGTGTGCTGCTGCTTGTTGCACAGACGCTCATCATCCGCCGTCATTCAACGGCAGACTATCTTCTGCCGGAGGCAATCGTCCTGCTGGCGGCAGGTCTGTTGCAATTATTGTGGTGAAAGGAGATAGTATATGGGTAAATTATCCAGGGATTCCGAGCTTCGTACCTCCCTGCGCACGGCAACCTCAAAGGAAACGCTCGTGCAGCAGTGGAAGGATATGATCGCCATGTTTGCACCGCATAAGATTCGCCTCAAAGACGATGAAGCCGAAAAAGCCGATACGGTAAAAACCGTATTCTGCATGCGTGTGCGACTGCATGAATGGCCGCGCGGTGCCGGAACGCTTGTCACAACCGAAAAACAGAATTTCACCTTCGGCAATGCCGATACCTTTGACATCTGCCTGCATGCAGGCAGTATGCAGGTCGGTGATGTGTGGTGCTCGGTGTTTTTTGACCGCACGCTCAACGGCTATGTGGTCATGCAGGCCATGGGCTCATTCCATGTCTGTGTGACGGGCGATGACGAGCCCTACCGTCACGGTGACTGGTCCTTGTATCCCGAGGGCTTTGATTACCGAACGGTTGCGCAGAATAATCTGCTCGTGCCCGTCAGCTCCGCAAAAAATCCGAAAAAGACAATTTTTCATATTGAAAATCATTATTTCATTGAAATGTGGGCATATTATGCCGATGAGGACGGAGAGGTCGCACCGGACCCCGTTGAGGAAAACATGAACGAACCTGCGGAAGGAGGGGAGCGTGAATGACAGCCTTGAAGCAAAAAGGGCTTTATGTCCGTGCTTTGCAGATGTTCCGCCGTTTGACGGGCATTGTTGAGGTGCAGATTTTTATGCCGATCGTTTATCAGATTTATCTTCTCCTGAGTGTGTGGCTCGGCTTTAATCTTAAAACGGAAGTATTGTACCTGCTCGGTATTTTTGCATTTTTTGATGTTGCCGAGATCCTTGCGATTCGTCTGTTTGCCGCACGAAAGCCCATGACTGTCTGCGGAAAGCTGCTGTGTGCGGTCAATCTGCTGTTGAGCTCGGGCATTGCCGGACAGCTTGTGTTCAGCCATCGCTTTTACGGCAATGCAAGCGGTGTGGTTTCGCCCTCCTACAGCGTGCTCAGCCTCGGGATCTTTGTGCTTATCGGCTGTGCGGCAGGTCTTTTCTGCGCCTTCATGACCTCGCTTATCAAGAAAAATGCACTTGTCGGTGTGCGGGTGGACAAAAACAATCCCATGTTCTGCTATGCACTGACCGTCCTGTTTGTCGGTGCGTGTGCCGTGTTCTATATTCTGCTGAAAACACGCGGCGGTAATACCGACAGCAGCGACCAGTGGCTCGCAGGCTTCCAGCCGGGTGAATTTCTCAAATTTGCATTTCTGTTCCTGATCGCCTTTGTCGGCGGCTTCCCCGAGGAGCATAAAAGCTGGTTTTTGTTCCGTACCGTCATGCTGTTCGGCTCACTGCTTGTGATGTTGCTGTATTATGCCCTGCTTGGTGAATTCGGCAGTATTGTGGTTGTTCTGCTGAGCTTTGTTCTGTTCCTGATCGTTTCCAACCGCAACTGGATCTATACGGGTATTCTCATTGTCGCTGCGCTGATCATCTGTGCTCCCATTATGGGTGTGATGATCAAAGAAGGCAATGAATACATTGAAGCAAAATACACCCTTACCATGGAAGAAAAGGAAGATCTGCTTGCCCGTGAGGAAGCAGGACTTCTTGCAGAGGGCGAAGAGCCCTGGGAAGAGCCCGAAAGCACATTTTTCACCCGTCAGTATGAGAAAATTTATTGGCGCGTGATGAATGTTGTGGATATTCACGGCACTGATCCCGACAGATTGCCCGGAGTGCGCGAGTACATACAGACCGCAGGCAACTATCAGCCTGCTGCAGCACTCAAGGCCATCGGCATCAGTGAGCTGATCCCCGTGCAGGCCCCCGTGTTCCAGTATGTTGCGGTCGGGGATGCGGACTATATTTATACCAGTGTTCTGCAATGCGGCGGCTTTGTGAGTATTGTTGTACTGCTGTTTGCCTATCTGCTGCTGGCTGACTCTGCCTTCTCGCTCATCAGCAGCAACTGCGACATGATCAACCGCTATCTTGTGTTTACCATGATCACCTCTGTGCTTGTGCAGATGATCATCAATATTTTAGGCGTCAATAACCTCATTCCGTTGACGGGTATCACCCTGCCGCTTGTCAGTCGCGGCGGCTCGAGCGTGACCGTTACACTGATGATGGTTGCCGTTGTGCTGTTTGCGGATGCCGATTATATGGACAAAAAACAGCGTCTTGCCGACACATGGAATGCGGCAGAATATGCAGAGAAAGGAGTGCTTGCCCGTGAAAAAGACGGCTTCCGTATCGGATAAGACGGTTCATTATCCGGGAAAAAAGAAAAAAGACGAAAGCATTCACCGCTTCGCCGCACTTCTGCGCAATCCCGGCAGAGCCGGCGGTATGACCAATCTGCTGATGATCACCCGTATGAGCTTTGCAATGTTCCTTGTGGTCATTCTGCTGCTGGGTGTCACGATCTGGTCTGCGGCAAGCAACAACATTTCCATCGTTGATCCCGAATATGACAAAATTACGGTGGCATATCTCGAGGATTACAACATCAAGGGTACCATTTTTGACCGCAACGGTGAGATTGTGGCACAGACGGTCACCGAAAAAAGTAAAACATACAGAGAATACCGCTATATACAGAGCATCGCACATCTCATGGGCAGTCTGTACGGTCAGCGTGCCGTGGAAAGCTATTTCCATTCCGATCTCATCGGTTATCGTCGCGAAAATGTCCGTTCCGGCTACGGTGACAATCTTCATCTGACCGTTGATGTGGAGATGCAGAATGCCATCTTCCGGCTGCTTGACGACATTGATACGGGCGGTGTCATCGTTTCCGATGCAAAGACGGGTGAGGTGCTGACCATGATCAGCCTGCCGTCCTATGATTTCACACTGACCTCGGCAGAAGCAAATGCTTTGTATATGAACGGCGAATATGTGAACAACTGCATGGCAAGCCTGACACCCGGCTCGGTCGGTAAGCTCATCACTGCCTGCATTCTTGCCGAAAACAACTATAATCCCGAAATTTATGACAACGGCAAGGCAGAGTTCGGGGAGAACATTGCGCCCGTCAGCAACTATGAGGGCAATGCGTATGCCGATATGTACATGCAGGATGCCATCAAGGAGTCCTCGAATGTGTGGTTCAGCACCGCCGCATGGCAGTTCTGTCACCTCGGCGGCTCGTTCTCCACGACCGAATTCGTGCGCGGTCTGGCAAATCTCGGTTTTAACGAGGTCATCATCACCCAGCTCGGTGAAATTTCCCAGAGTCATCAGATCAACGCAACGGATCCCAACGAGCTTGTGCAGTCCTCCTTCGGGCAGGGTAAAATGCTCGTCAGTCCGCTTTATATGAACATTCTTACCTCTGCCATTGTCACGGACGGCATCATGAAAACCCCGTGGTTTGTAAGCAGCACCGAAAACCGCAACGGTAAGCTCATTTCGCAGACACTGCCGCAGAATCTGCCTTATACCATCAGTGCCAATGCCTGTGCCATGGTCAGGGAGGGCATGCTTGCCGCAGGCAGGGATGAATACGGCTTTGTTTACAACGGTCTTGAGGGCGAGGTGTATGCAAAAACGGGTACGGCAGAAATCACCTCCACCCGTAACAACAAGTTCATCACCTGCTCGTTCCCTGCAAGCGATCCGCAATACACCTTCACTGTGTTTGACATCGACGGGCTCGGCATGAGCTATGACCTCAAGCCCACTGCCCAGGCGATCATCAATGTCATCACCGAATACATGACTCCGGAAACAACGGAAGCATAAAACGATAGCCGTCCCTACGGACGGCTTTTTGAATTATAAATTATGGTTTAGCGAACAGATTGACGGTTTCATTTTGTAGGGGATGACGCCTCGGCATCCCGTATGGGGATAAAAAATCCCTGCAAACCGACCGTTTGCAACGGGTCGTCGTGGGCGCCGACCCCTACAGGATAATA
>JAZNCO010000109.1:0-87853 GCA_045587645.1 Acutalibacteraceae bacterium
TCACGGTCGGAAACACCGTCCATGCTGTTGAGGGTAATGCCGTCAAAGCCGAGCAATTCGGCAGCAAGGCGGCGGTTGGTGGGATAGCCTGTTCCTGCAAGCGCACAAGAACCCAAAGGAGATACATTCATTCTGCGAACGGCATCAACCACTCGCTCGTAGTCACGCACAAACATCATGGCATAAGCGGCAAGATGATGGCCGAATGCAATGGGCTGTGCTCTTTGCAGATGGGTATAGCCGGGAGCAATGACGGTTTTGTTTTCATCGGCAAGGTCGGCAAGCACCAGAATAAGATTCTTAAGCAGTTCCTTGATTTCATCTGCTTCGTCACGCAGATACAGACGCACATCCACAGCCACCTGATCGTTGCGGCTTCTTGCGGTGTGCAGTCTTTTGCCCGTGTCGCCGAGTCTTCTTGTCAGCTCGTTTTCAACGAACATATGCACATCCTCTGCGGTCATGTCAATGGCAAGAGAGCCGTTGTCGAGATCGGCAAGAATGCCCTGCAGGCCTTCGACGATCATATCCACCTCAGCCTGCGGCAGAATGCCCGTTGCACCGAGCATGGTGGCATGGGCGACGGAGCCTCTGATGTCCTGACGAACCATACGGCTGTCCACACGGATCGAGGAATTGAAATCATTTGCACGGCTGTCCAATTCTTTGGCAAAACGGCCTGCCCAGAGTTTATCCATAAAAAAGTCTCCTTTTTCTCAAAAAAGACGGCGAAGCAAATCGCCGTCTTGCTTGTATATGTATTTTATTTGTTGTTGCGCTTGGCTTCGAGCTTTGCACGGACGGAAATGGGAAGTCCGAACAGATTGATGAAGCCTGCGGAGTCAGCCTGATTGTAAACCTCGTCAGCATCGAAGGTTGCAACCTCGGGATCGTACAGGGTGTAGGGAGATGTTACACCTGCGTTGATGATGTTGCCCTTGTAGAGCTTGAGCTTGACATCACCGGTAACGGTTTCCTGGGTCTTGTCAACAAAAGCGGAAAGAGCTTCACGAAGCGGAGTGAACCACTGACCGAAGTAAACGAGCTCGGCAAAGCGGTTTGCAACGATTTCCTTGTAGTGCTGGGTATCACGGTCAAGGGTGATGGTTTCAAGCACTTGATGTGCTCTGTAAAGGATGGTTCCGCCGGGCGTTTCATAAACACCGCGGCTCTTCATGCCGACAAGACGGTTTTCGACAAGGTCTGCAAGACCGATGCCGTTGTCGCCGCCGAGCTTGTTGAGGGTTTCAACGATTTCAACGCCGCCCATCTTTTTGCCGTCGATTGCAACGGGAACACCCTTTTCAAAGGAAATGGTGACATAGGTGGGAACATCGGGAGCCTGTTCGGGAGAAACGCCCATTTCAAGGAAGCCTTCCTTGTTGTACTGCGGTTCGTTTGCGGGATCTTCAAGGTCAAGGCCTTCGTGGGAAAGATGCCAGATGTTCTTGTCCTTGGAATAGTTGGTTTCACGGCTGATCTTGAGAGGCACATTGTGTGCTTCTGCGTAGTCGATTTCTTCGTCACGGGACTTGATATCCCAGACACGCCAGGGAGCGATGATAGCCATATCGGGGCAGAATGCCTTGATGGTCAGTTCAAAACGAACCTGGTCGTTGCCCTTGCCGGTGCAACCGTGGCAGATTGCATCTGCGCCTTCCTTCATGGCGATTTCAGCAATACCCTTTGCGATGACGGGACGAGCAAAGGAGGTGCCGAGCAGATAATCACCTTCATAAACAGCACCTGCTTTGAGGGTCGGGAATACATAATCTTCAACAAATTCTTTCTTCAGGTCAAGAACATAAAGCTTGTCTGCACCGGTCTTCTTTGCCTTTTCTTCAAGGCCGTCAAGCTCGGTGCCCTGTCCGACATCGCCGGAAACAGCAATAATGGAGCATCCGGGATAGTTTTCCTTCAGCCACGGAATGATGATGGAGGTATCAAGACCGCCGGAATATGCAAGAACAATTTTTTTGATTTCCTTTGCCATTTTCAAGAATCTCCTTAGGTTTCATATTTCAGTATAATTATACATACTTTTCCGTATTTGTCAACACCAATATACACAGAATTACAATTTATTTTTAAATTCTGAATTTCACCGTAAAGGTTGTTCCCTTTTCTGCGGTGCTTTCCACGAGAATATCGGCTTCATGTACTTCGCAAATGGACTTTGCAATGGCAAGTCCGAGGCCGTAGCCGCTGCCTGCACTGCGCGCGCGGTCGCTTCTGTAGAAGCGTTCATAAATATGCGGCTGATCCTCGGCAGGAATGGGCTTGCCTGTATTATGCACGGTAAGCTTTGCATAATTTTGCATTTTTGTCTTTCCGATTGTATATTTTTCCAATGACCACGTAACTTGTCCGCCGTCACCTGCATATTTAATTGCATTGTCAAGCAGAATATGAATCAGCTGATTGAGCTGTGTGCGGTCACCGAATGTAACAAGTTCGTTCTGAATATTCCCCTCAAACTGCACACCGCGTTCAAATGCAACGGGCTCAAATTGCAGCATATTGCTCCATGCAAGCTCGCTGAGATCCACAGGCTCTCTGGGGATATCATTCTTTGCCGCATCGGACTTTGCAAGGAACAGCAGTTCATCCACCAGTTTTTTCATGTGTTCGGCTTCCGCCTGCGTGCTTTCAACCCATTTGCGCTGTTCGGCAATGGTTGTATCGTCATGCGAAAGCAGGATATTGTTGTTTGCAAGAATAACCGTCAGCGGTGTTTTCAGTTCATGCGATGCATCCGCAAGAAAATGCTGTTGCTGTTCCCATGCCTTTTCGGCAGGCTTGAATGCAATGGATGCAAGAAAATTGGAAATAAAGAAAAAGACAACAAAAATAATAATACAGATGCTGATAAGGCTGACAAATCCGTTTTTTGAGGATTGCTCAAAACCGCTTGAGTCCGCAAACGCAATGCGGGTGGAATCATAATATTGTGCCGTGCGGTACATCAGATTCATATCATGCAACCATCCGTCCGACAACCCCGTTGCCATAACCTGACTGATCGCGGTTGTGAGTGCATCATCCGACATGGTAACATGATTGTTGACGGATTTAAAAATCACATAGCCGTCATCATCCCCGGGCACGGGTGTGACACTGACCACATAAACATCTCTTGTGCGATCATCCGCAGGATTGCGCCCATGCTCACCGATAAAAAAGACATCGGGAATATCAATGGAACGGGAGAGTGCATCCTCCATGGCATCATAAATCTCGTTGTAATTACTCACCACATTGATGGCAAGCACAACGACAAACAAAGCCGACAGAATGATACCCACCAACAGCATATTGATAAAAATGAAGCGGTTGCGCAGTTTATTCAGCACTTTTTTTCACCTCAAGACGATAGCCGATCTTGCGCAAGGCTGTGATTTCCACGCAAGAGCCGATAAATTCAAGCTTTTTACGCAGGAAGGAAATATACACCTCCACGTTATTATCCACAGCATTGGAATCATAGCCCCATACCTTGACAATCAGATCCTCCTTGGTCACAACGGAAGCAGGATTGGACATCAGAATACGCAGAATCTCAAATTCCTTGAAATTCAGATGCACACTTTTATCCTTGCAGGTGATGTTATATGCCGACAGGCTGAGTGTCAGATCTTCAAAAGAAAGCTCATCCAGAACCACCTCACCCTGCCTTCTCGTCATGGCACGGATACGGGCAAGCAGCTCATCGGGTGCAAAGGGCTTGGTCATGTAGTCATCCGCACCGCTGTCAAGCCCCTTGACCTTGTCGGCAACGGTATCCTTGGCAGTGAGCATGAGAATCGGGGTGGCAATATGCTCCTTGCGCAGTTCGCTTGCAACCTGATAGCCGTCCTTGATGGGCAGCATCACATCAAGAATGATGCAGTCATACGCACCGCTGACAGCAAGATCAAAACCGTCCCTGCCGTCATTGGCAATATCGACCATATATTTTTTTTCTCTTAAAATCTGTGCAACCGCTTCCGCAAGACGGGGTTCATCTTCAACAACAAGAATCTGCATAATAACTCCGTTTCTGCCATAAACAGGCTTTTATAATTGTATTTATTATATATATTTTCATTATTATTTGCAAGTATATTATCGGAATACAATCTTTAATAAGGCTGAAAGGAAAATTTTATTCTTTTTAAAACTTGCTGTCCCTTCGTTATTATTTAAGCATCAATTACAGACTTAATCTGCTCTATGGCATACAACGGCAAATTTACGAGCCATTCTTCTTTTTTAAAGTCTGCCATGGATGTGCGAACAGAAACCTCCGGAGAAAACTTTTCCTGATAGGTTTTCAGGCTTTTGGCTTTGAGGTTTACTTCTGCCTTTACTTCAACGGGAACGATCAGCCCACCCGTATCAACAACAAAGTCAACCTCACAGGAGCCTCTGTCATTGGTATAGTAGTAAGCATCCAGATCCTCAATCGTTTTTAACTGCTGACAAACATACTGCTCTGTAAGTGCACCCTTGAACTCAACAAAAGCTGCGTTGCCATCGAGCAAAGTGCGTTGACGCAGGCCCGCCATACAGCCAAGAAGACCAACATCTACCACAAACAGCTTGAATGCTTTCAAGTCCTCATATGCCCGTAAGGGAATACCTGCCGCATTGACACGGCTGACCTTGTGAACGAGACCGCAATCGCTCAGCCACATAATTGCAGTTTCATAGTCCTTTGCGCGTGCCCCTTCACGCACAAGACCGTAGATGAACTTCTTATTTTCCTTTGCCAGTTGTGAGGGAATACTGTGCCACAGCATACGAAGGCGCGGTACGACTTCATTCGGTGCATGCTTGGAGAAATCCTGTTCATATGCCTCAAGGACCCGCTTTTGAATTTCACGAACCTCATTAAAATCCTTATTTTCTGCAAAGCTTTGCACTGCTTCAGGCATACCCCCAACAAAATAATAGTGCTTCAAGGCATCAATATATGTTTGTTTAAAGCTTGTAATCATCCGGAAGTCTTGCGTGTCAAGCAGTTCGGCAAATTGCGCTTTATCGATTGCCATCAAGAACTCCTTAAAAGAAAGAGGATACAGCTTTAAAAAATCCACCTTACCCACGGGGAAGGATGTTCCCTGGTGCAAGGCAATGCCGAGCAGTGAACCGGCACATATAATGTGATATTGCGGCGCATTTTCATAGAAATATTTCAGCGATGCCAACGCTCGCGGCACTTCCTGCACTTCGTCAAAAATCAGCAAAGAACTGTCGGGATCAATTTTTCGTCCGGCATACAGCTCCAACCCCATAATCAAGCGTTCTGTATCCAGATCAGAATCAAACAGCTCTGCCATTCTTGAATTGGAGTCGAAATTGATATATACAGTATCCGCATATGCCAGTCTGCCGAATTCTTTCATCAGCCAGGTTTTGCCAACCTGACGGGCCCCTTCGATAATCAAAGGCTTACGGCGTTTGCTTTGTTTCCATTCAAACAGCTTTTCAATAGCAATTCGGTACATACTTGAACCTCCATCTTTTAATACAATCATAGTATAGCACATAATTACAAAAATTACAACGAATATTTGTATTCATACAACACTTTTTACAGTGAATAAGGCATAAAAAAGGATTGCCGACAGAATAAACGGCAATCCTTTTGCTTTTATTATTTATTCGCCTTTGCGCCAGACCATACGGTTGACGATGCCCGTATAGCTGCGGATGAACTTGACGACCTTGACGGATACATTTTCGTCCACATAATTGGGAACGGGCAGACCGATATCCCCGTTTTCGTTCATGCGCACGGCTGTATCGACCGCACCGAGTACCTCATCGGTGGAAATACCTGCAATGATAAAGTTGCCCTTATCCATCGCTTCGGGGCGTTCGGTAGAGGTGCGCACGCAGACCGCCGGGAACGGCATGCCGTGATGTGCAAAGTACGCCGATTCCTCGGGCAGCGTACCCGAGTCGGACACAACGCAGAATGCGCCCAATTGCAGTGCATTGTAATCACTGAATGAGAACGGCTTCATGCTGCGCACATTTTTGTGGAACACGAAATTGCGCTGTTCAATGTATTTTGCCGAACGCGGATGGGTGGAATAAATAACAGGCATATCATAACGCTCTGCCATGGCATTGACCGCATTCATCAGGGAAAAGAAATTCTTTTCGATGTCGATATTCTCCTCACGGTGCGCAGAAAGCAGAATATACTTTCCTTTTTCGACACCGAGCGTTTCAAGCGCATGGCTTGCATTGATTTTATCAATGTTTGCACTCAGCACCTCTGCCATGGGCGAGCCTGTTACGTAGGTACGCTCAGGGGCTGTGCCTTCGCGGTTGAGATAGCGTCTTGCATGCTCGGAATAACACAGATTGACATCGGAAATATGGTCCACAATGCGGCGGTTGGTTTCCTCGGGCAGGTTTTCATCAAAGCAACGGTTACCTGCCTCCATGTGGAACACCGGAATTTTAAGTCTTTTTGCGGAGATGGCAGCAAGGCAGGAGTTGGTGTCACCGAGGATTAGCAGTGCATCGGGCTTGACCTCGCACATCAGTGCATAACTTTTTGCAATGATGTTGCCGATGGTTTCACCAAGGTGATTTCCGACCGCATCGAGATAATAATCGGGATTGCGCAGTCCTAAATCCTCAAAGAAAACCTGATTGAGGGTATAGTCATAATTCTGCCCTGTATGGACAAGAATGTGGTCAAAATAAAGGTCGCATTTTTTGATGACCTCGGACAGACGGATGATTTCGGGTCTTGTGCCGAGCACAGTCATCAGCTTGATTTTTTCAGCCATGTTACACCTCTAAAAAATAAGTATCGGGCTTTGTCGGGTCAAAGCACTCGTTGCACCACATGAAGGTGACCATATCGGTATTGCCTAAGTTTTCGATGTTGTGCGTAAAGCCGATGGGAATATCCACGACCTCCAGCTTTTCACCGCTGACATAATAAGAATACACCTCATCACTGTCAGGCTTGCGGAAACGGATGACACCGGTTCCCGATACAACAAGGAATTTTTCATTTTTCGTGTTGTGCCAATGGTTGCCCTTGGTAATACCGGGCTTTGAAATATTCACGGAAAACTGCCCGCGTTCGGGGGTTCGGATGATTTCGGTGAAGCTGCCTCTTGCATCGCAGTTCATTTTGAGGGGATAAGAAAACGCATCCTGCGGCAGATAAGACAGATAAGTCGCGTGCAGCTTTTTCTCAAGCGGATCGGAAAGCTGCGGCACGGACAAGGTTTTCCGGCTGTCACGGAAGGAATAAAGCAGCTCTGCGAGGTGTCCGAGTGTCACCTCATGCACGGGCTTCACCACACCGAAGTCACCGTCCGTGGTCGCATTACCGCAAAGGGCATTGATCAATTCACTGACCACATCATCAATATAAATCAGGCGGAGAAGAACATTTTCATCGTTGATCTGAATGGGCAGGTCATTTGCAATATTATGGCAGAAGGTGGCAACCACAGAATTGTAATTGGGTCTGCACCACTTGCCGAACACATTGGTAAAACGGTAAATGACAACCTGCGCCCCCGTTTCTGCCGCATACGCACGAAGCAGCTCTTCGCCTGCTTTTTTACTTTGTCCGTAGGGGTTGTCGAGTGCCGCCTGTGTGGAGGAGGAAACAAAGATCGGGCAGGTGTTGTTATGTTTTTTGAGTGCATCAAGCAGCGTTGCCGTGAAATCACGGTTGCCCTGCATAAATTCCTCCTGTGTCTGCGGACGGTTGACACCGGCAAGATGCACCACCGCATCGGCATGCCTGCAGAAGCCGTCCAAAAGGTCGGCAGGGGTATCGACATCAAAAGCAAAAATATTGATATCATCGGTCATTGCCGTGGTCTTGTCCTTGGCGTCACGGATATTTTCAAGCGCGCAGACAAGGTTTTTACCGATAAAGCCCTTGGCACCCGTTACGAGAATATTCATTTATTTGCCTCCCATGCCGCAAGCTCGTCACGGACATATTCGAGGGTCAGCAGTTTGTCCATGATTTCCTCAACGGTCAAAAGGTTGGTATTGTCACTGTTGAAGGTTTCAAGCGGATTGCGCTCGGTGTCGCCCTCAACATAGAATTTATCGTAGTTAAGATCTCTGCGGTCACAGGGTACACGGAAGAAGTCGCCCATGTCAACGGCATTCACGCATTCCTCGCTGGTCAGTAGCGTTTCGCTCATTTTTTCACCGTGACGGATGCCGATTTTTTTAATTTCCACATCAGCATTAAAGAGTCTGCGCACCGCTTCTGCAAGATCACCGACGGTGCTTGCGGGTGCCTTCTGCACAAAGATATCACCGTTTTCACCGTTTGCAAAGGCAAACAGCACAAGGTCAACCGCTTCGTCCAGGGACATGATGAAACGGGTCATGGCAGGCTCCGTGACGGTCATGGGCTTGCCTGCCTTGATCTGCTCGATGAACAGCGGAATCACCGAGCCGCGGCTGCACATGACATTGCCGTAGCGTGTACAGCAGATGACGGTCTTTTCGGGGTTGACGGTGCGGCTCTTGGCAACGACCACCTTTTCCATCATCGCCTTGCTTGTGCCCATGGCATTGACGGGGTAAGCCGCCTTGTCGGTAGACAGGCAGATGATTCGCTTGACACCTGCATCGATAGCGGCGGTCAGCACATTGTCGGTACCCAGCACATTGGTCTTGACCGCTTCCACGGGGAAGAACTCGCACGAGGGCACCTGCTTGAGGGCTGCGGCATGGAAAATATAGTCCACACCGTTCATGCAGTTGCGTAAACTTGCAAGGTCGCGCACATCACCGATGTAGAATTTGATTTTTTTGAAGGCTTCGGGATAGCGGCTCTGGTATTCGTGGCGCATATCGTCCTGCTTTTTCTCATCACGGGAGAAAATGCGGATCTCTCCGATGTCGGTTTCAAGAAAACGATTGAGCACGGCATTGCCGAACGAGCCCGTACCGCCCGTAATCAAAAGTGTTTTATTGGCAAAAATAGACATGATCCATTCCTCTTTTCTGCAAAGATCACTTTTTTAACTTTGACTTTATTTTATTTAAAAATGTAAACAAAATGGAATTGCGCAAAAGTACAGATAAAACGAGATAAGCAACCGCGCCTGCACCGACCTGCAAAACAAGCAGAGCGAATGACCCAAGCGGCAGAAGCGACACCGCAAAGGCGGCACCGAAACAGGCGGCAGCGGCAAGCAGCGGCTTCCATAAGTCCTTTATAAGCTGTCTGAATTGATAGCCGACATATTTTGCACTGCACACGCAGTAGGCGGCAAAGAAAATATAATTTCCTGCCAGACAGCCGATTGCGATCCACAACGGGCCGTAGCGAAGCGTAATGAGCAACAGCACAAGGTCTGCAACAAAACGGAAGATCGTCAGGCGCAGGGTGACATCACTGCGGTTGACCGCATAAAACAGGGTCTGCATAATCATGTTCAGCGGCTGCACAAGCTGTGCAAAGCAGAACACCGTCAGAAACGGGACCGCCTCGAGCCATTTGTCACCGAGCAGCACCGCAACAAAGCTCTCCGAAACACCGGAAAGCCCCGTCATCAGCGGAAAATAAATGAATGCGGTCAGCGACATATAATGACTGAACTGCTTCAATAATGCCGCACGATCATTCTGCAGGGGTGCAAGAATGGGCAGCAGAGCCGAATTCATGGCACTCGAAAAGCCCTGCCCGAACAGCTTCGGAAACGACTGTCCGCGGTCATAATAAGCGAGTGAATCGGTGCTGTATTGCTTGCCGATGAGCAGTGTGCGGATTTCCGTAGAGAGATTGGCAATCAGCGATTGTGCAAGCACACGGATGCTGAAGCCGAAAAGCCCCCTGATTCGGGTCATTGAAAATTTCAGCTGCGGCTTCCAGCGCACACGCAGGCAGGTAATGATGCAATACAAAACGCTCTTCAGCAGATATTGCAATATCAGTGCCCACAAACCCCATCCGCACAAGGCGGCAATTACGGCGGCAACACCCGAAACGAGGGTTGCAACGGTGCTGCGGAAAAAGATTTCGCGGAATCGCAGCTGCTTGGTCAGCATGCAGTTCTGCACATAGGTCAACGCATCCGCAAACAGCATCAGCGACAACACGCGCAGGGTATTCTGCAACAGCGGTGCACCGTAATAGCCTGCAATGGCAGGAGCCGCCAAAAAGAGCACCGCATAAAACACAGCCGACAAACCGATGTTGCAATAAAAAACGGAGGAATAGTCAAGATCATCCGCATCCTGCTTGCGCACAAGCGCGGCTGAAAAGCCGTTCTGCGCAAAGGTGGTTGCAAGATTGACAAACACGATCAGAATCGCAAGATTGCCGAATTCCTCCGCAGATAAAATACGGGCAAGAATGAACTGAAAAATAACACTGAAAACCTGCGCACCCGTTTTTTCAAAAATACTCCAGAACAGGGCAGCAAGATTTTTTTTCTCAGCGTGAGGCTTTTGTTCCATTACTGTGCCTCCGTCACATCTGCCGTCTTTTTTTTGCGTTTGGGGAACATACCGTTTTCAACGGCAGGCGGTGAAACGGCGGCAACGGCGGCAAACAGCCACACAAGCCAGAAGGTTTTATTGTTGGCATAGCAGCTGCCGAACAGTGAATAAGCCTGCAGGGCAAGGAACACGCAAAGCATGCTGCGGTTCTTTTTTGCAAAGGTGACAATGATCATCACGAGCATGGCAACATAAATGAGCAAACCGAAAATGCCCGTGTCCACAAGCAGCTGCAAAAACTGATTGTGCATTGCCATTTTGGAGAACTTTACACCGTTGGCACCCCATCCGAATATCTTACGGATGGGAGAAGACTCCGCGAATGCGGCAAATGCGCTTTCCCAGATCTCCACACGATTGCTGCCGCCGCTGGAAACTGCACTTTCGATGGTCAAGCGCTCACTGACGGAATCGGGCAGGAAAAACATGTAAACAACCACAATCACCGCCAACAGCACCGCACCCATGGCAAAGGACATCACAAATGCCTTACCCGAGCCGAATGCGTGGAACAAAAGAACAAAGAAAATGCCGATTGCAAGTGACAGAAGTCCTGCACGGGAGCCCGTTTGCAGCACAAGCGCACAAAGCACTGCCGTCAAGACAAATGCAAGCACACGCAGCCACACAGGGCGGTCGGAATAGGTAAACCACAACAAAAGCACTGCCGGGAACAGCATGCAGCACGACAGCTGATTGCTGTTTGCAGTGGCATCGGCAAACACAAGGCTCAGTCTGTGTTCACCGATCTGCTCACCGAAGATGACAAATAATAAAATCATAATGCCTGCAAAAACAAATGCCGCATTTTCGATAATGCGCATGTGTTTTGCATCATAAGGCAGTGCCGCACACAGGGCAGAAACGCCAAACACCAAAGCCATTGCAAAGGCAACGGAAAAGCCCTTGGACGGCGTTGCATGCCACAAGCAGCCCATAAACAGAAATGCTGTAAAGCCGAACCACACCCATGTAATCGGCGCAATGCGTATCTTCGGCAGCACGGGCAACACCACCAGCGCACCCGCAAGTGCCACGACAATGCCGATGTATTTCTGCACGGAGCCCAGCTGTGCAATGGGCACAAGCGACAGCGGAATGGTTGCAAAATAGGCAAACAGACACCATGAGAGTCTCGTTGTTGCCTTTTGAAGGGCTGTGTCTGTCACATTTTCTTTCTTGAACTGAATCATACCTTTTCTCCTTTACAAAGGCTGAGCCAACGGTTCACAACAGTCTGCGAAGCAAACAGGCTTTTTGCCTTTTCGGCGGATTTCTCTCCCATACAAATAAGTGCCTTGCGGTCTGTCTGCAAAAACCGCACCAGCGCATCGGCAATGGATTTTGCAGTCATATCCGCACACAGAAAACCGTTTTCATCGGAAATGAGTGTATTGTAATCGGACACAGGGGTCATCATGACCGACCTGCCGATGGTCATGGCTTCGCAGATGACATTGGGAAGCCCCTCAAAGTGGCTGAACAGTCCCACGCAATCCGCATCCGCCATGTATTTAAAAATTTCATTTGTTTCGGGGTGCAAAACCAGGGTATCCTGCAAGCCGTTTTCCTGCACAAAGGCAGCGGTCTGCCGATAGACACTGTCATCCCCGTTGGCAGCCACAAAACGACCGAACCAATCGATCTGCAGTTTCTGCTTTTGTTCCTCGGTCAGCAAGGCGACCGCCTGCGCGACCGACAGGGAGTTTTTGACGGTCTGAAAGCTTGCGGCAACCGTCATTTTGTATTTGCCCGTACGATCTTCGCAAACAGGCATAAATTCCGCTTTCGGATTGACCGCATTGTAAATGCAAGCCATTTTGTTTTTGAGATGCGGACAGTTTTCTTTCCACATATTCACCGCTTTTTCGGAATTGCAGACGATGCAATCCGCAAAGACGGACAGCAGTCTGTAAGCTATCCCCTTGACACCGCCGAACACGGTCGGGTCACAGCTGCGCTCGCTGATGATGAGCTTCCATTTTTTGCGGCCGATTGCAGAAAGGCAGGCGATGATATTGGGCACGGTCATAAAGGAAATGACGGTATCGGCATCGCTGCTGCGAAGCACCTTGCGCACCTTGCGTATGCGGTCAAAATAACTGCCTGCATCCACCTTGTGAACGGATATTTCCGCCTGCTGCAGGGTCGGCAGAAAAAAATCCGCATCGGAATAAACAACAAACGAAACATCAACACCCTGCTTTTTCATAAGGCACGCAATGTTGGTCATCTGCCGCTGTGCACCGCCCGAGCCGAGGCTGTCAATCAAAAAAACTACTTTCATTTTCTTTTCCCCATCTGTTCAAAAACATAGCCCCACGGGTCTTTTTTTTCGGGCAAAGTGATTTTTTCACCAAAAACGGTGTCCATCTCATCGGGGTTAAATTCTCCCCTGCCGCCGCCATGAAAAAATGTCAGCTCCCCGAAATACACCTTGCCGTCCACTTCATAGAAGTCAACACGCACAAAGGGAAAATCCTGCGAAAGGATGCGTGCATATTCCTTCATTTCCTCAAAGCACTGCGGACGGGGGGCTACCATGTCGGCATTCGGATAATGCCAGCGGAAGTCCTGCTTTTTCCAGCTCATATCGTAAAAATCGGCTTTGACGCTGTTTTTACGGTCACTGCAGAAAAAAACATATTCGGGATTGCCGTTGAAGCAGAAAAACTTGTAGTCATACAGATCGTCATTTCTGCTGTCCTCTAAAAAACGCTCACAGACGATGTAGGGCTTGTTCGTAAAATACGGCCATTCGCCCGAAAGGAAGCAATAGTGAATTTTCTGCCACCAACGCATTTTGAAAAGGGCAAGCTTTTTGTTGAGCTGTGATTTGTCCTTCACCAAAATCAGATGCCCCGAATCGTGCGAGGATTTGAGCACAAAGCGATCAGGCAATGTATCAAAATCAATGTCGGCAGGGTCTTCCCACACGCCGTAGAGTTCATTGAGAAGATGCCCCAAACCTTTTGATTCCACAAATTTACGAACTTCAAACTTATCCGCCGCAGCAAGTGCTTTTTCGTCAAACCAGTTGATTTTCAGCCAGTTGAGCTTTTCGTTGAAGGTCTTGGGGTTTTCGAGGTCTGCTTTTTTGTGCAGTCCCTTTTCGTACAGCTCCCCGACAAAACGCTTGGGGTCTTTTTGCAGCATACACTTTCCGCGAAAGGTCTGCCACTTCATAACAAAAAAGCAGTATATTTCAAACAGATACGGCAGCTTTGTCTTTAAAATCTTTTTCAGATTCATTTTTTATTCCTCACAGATTGCATTTATACCAATCGATGGCTTCTTTCAAACCTGTTTTGAAATCATAGTCGGGATCATAACCGAGCAATCTCTTTGCCTTGGAAATATCGGCATTGGAATGCTTGATATCACCCTTGCGGTCGGGACCGAAGTTGGGCTCGAGCTTCACTTCGAGTGCTTCGCAAAGGGCATAATAAATGTCAATGAGATATTCTCTGCCGCCGTAGGCAACGTTGAAGGCTTCGCCGTTGGCTTCATCGCCCGAAAGGCAGGCTTTGAGGTTGGCTTCGATGACATTTTCGATGTAGGTAAAATCACGGCTCTGCTTGCCGTCCCCGTTGATGGTGGGCGTTTCGCCATTCAGTAACATTTTGATGAACTTCGGAATGACGGCGGCATAGGCTCCGTCGGGTGTCTGACGGCGACCGAAGACATTGAAATAACGCAGCCCCACGGTGGGCAGACCGTAACAACGGGTATACAGTGCACCGTAGAGTTCATCGACGGCTTTGGTCAATGCGTAAGGAGAAAGCAGATTGCCTTCCCTGCCCTCGGTTTTGGGCAGATTCGGCTCATCACCGTAAACAGACGAGGAAGACGCATACACAAACTTCTTCACACCGCACTGACGGGCAGCCTCCATCATGTTGAGTGTGCCGCCGATGTTGTTTTTTTCATAGAACAGCGGCATTTCAAGGCTTCTCGGAACACTGCCCCAGGCTGCCTGATTGAGAACATAGTCCACACCCTCGCAGGCTTGCAGACAAGTGTCATAATCCTTGATGTCGCCCTTGATAAATGTATAGTTTTCGTTATCGGCAAACATGTCGACATTCTTCTGAAAGCCCGTGGAAAGGTCATCAAGACAACGCACCTTATACCCCATATTCAGAATGGCTTCGCACAGATTCGAGCCGATAAAGCCTGCACCGCCCGTTACAAGGAATACGGAATCGGCAGGAAACTGAAGATGTTTGTATCCCATATTTTACAGCCTCCAATACTGATAGCCTGCTTCTTCACAGGCTTTGCGGTCAAGAAGACCCTTGACATCCACAAGCACCCTGCAATCCTTGTCGGAGAAAAGTTTCTTCAATGAATCGGGTGTAAACGATTTGAATTCTTCGTGGGCAACGGCAAGAATGACAGCATCGCAACCCGTGACGGAGTTGATGTCAACAAAGTCAAGGCCGTACTCGTGCTTGGCTTCATCCGCATCGGCAACGGGATCTGCAATGACGGGAGTGATGCCGTATTCCTGCAGCTCGTTGTAAATGTCGATCACACGGGTGTTTCTTGTATCGGGGCAGTTCTCCTTGAAGGTGAAGCCGAGAATGGCAACCTTTGCCCCCTTGACGGCGGCACCCGTTTTGAGAATGCATTTGATTGTGTTTTCGGCAACGTATTTACCCATGTCGTCATTGATTCTTCTGCCTGCAAGAATGACCTGGCTGTGGTAGCCGAGCTGTTCGGCACGGTAGGTCAGATAGTAGGGGTCCACACCGATGCAGTGACCGCCGACAAGACCGGGGAAGAATTTCAGGAAATTCCACTTTGTGCCTGCCGCTTCCAGAACAGCCTTGGTGTCGATGCCCATTTTATTGAAGATGACGGACAGCTCGTTCATGAAAGCAATATTGATATCGCGCTGGCTGTTTTCGATGACCTTGGCAGCCTCCGCAACCTTGATGGACGGTGCACAGTGCACACCGACCTTGACAACAAGACGGTACACATCGGCAACGATTGCCAAGGTTTCTTCGTCCATGCCGGACACGATCTTCACGATATTTTCAAGGCGATGCTCCTTGTCACCGGGATTGATGCGTTCGGGAGAATAAGCGACCTTGAAATCCACACCGCACTTGAGTCCCGATTCCTTTTCGAGAATGGGTACGCAGATTTCTTCCGTAACACCGGGATACACGGTGGATTCATAAACAACAATACTGCCCTTGACAAGATTTCTGCCGACGATGGTGCTTGCACCCTCCACAGGGGTCAGGTCAGGAGTGTGATCTGCACGCACGGGAGTGGGCACGGCAACGATGTGGAACTTGGCTTCACGAAGTCTGGTTTCGTCAGCGGTGAAATCCACCTTGCAGGCGGCAATGCCCTCATCTCCGATTTCGTGGGTGGGGTCAATGCCCTTTTTATAGAGCTCAATTTTCTTTTCATTCAGGTCGAAACCGACAACATCCACATGCTCGGAAAATGCAACTGCGATGGGCATACCGACATAGCCGAGACCGACAAGGGACAGCTTTTCTTCTCTTTTCAAAAGTTTTTCGTAAAGATTCATTGTCTTATTTCACTCCATATTTCTTTATATTTTTCAACAACTTTTTCAAGGTCATATAAATCATACACCTTTTGCATGGCATTGATTGCAATGGTGTCCCATGCGCCCTGATTGGTGAATGCCAGCTCCAGTGCATCATACACTGCCTGCTCGGATTGTGCTTCAAACAAAAAGCCGCAATCCCCCTCAAGCATTTCGCCGATGGCACCGACATCGCTTGCCGCAACAACTGTTCTGAGTGCCATGGCTTCCACAACCGCATTGGGAAAGCCCTCGGTGTAGCTCGGCAAAATGAACAGACCGCTTTTTGCGACCTCCTGCAGTACCTCATCATGCGGCATCTCGCCTGTAAAAGTGAGATTTTTTACATCCTTGCATTGCAGGGATTCTATGTATTCGTCCTTAAAGGGACCGATGATCTTCAATTTTTTTTCGGGATACAGAGGGCTGAGTCTTTTCCATGCACCGACCAACTCTCCGATGCCTTTTGTGGGAACGACCCAACCGACAAAAACAACCGTATCAGGCTGTGTTTTTTCTCTGCTGACACCGCGCACCTTTTCCATATTGAAGGGATTGGGCAGCTGCAGGCTGTTGACTCCGGGCAGAGCCTTTTTGATGGTGTCGGCGGTTGCCTTGTCAAGACTGATTACACAGGAAGCCAGCTTCATGGCTTTTGCAAGCAGCTTCCATTCCCATGACTGATTTTTGCACAATTCGGGGATTCTGCCGAAGCGCAGGTGGTATGCAACGGGAATGTTTTTTTGTTTTGCAAGTTGCAGAATCAGCAGGTCGCGAACCACAGCGAGTGAGCCGCTTGTGACAAGATGAATGCAATCGATTTTTTCGGCTTTGAGGATTTTTGCAACCGCCGCACGATGGGTGAACATAGATGTTCCGCCCTCAACAATGCGTTCAAAAATTCCTCGACCCTCGGTGGCTCTGCGCTTGGGTGCAGTGTTGACAAGATGCAGCTTCACACCCACGGCAGGATCCTTCATGTATTCGGTGATCATCTTTGTCCAGTTGGCAATGCCGCCGTAGGGTGGCGGATAAGGAGATACAAGCAAAATATTCTGCATTATGTTCCCTCCTTTGCAGCAAGGGCATTGAGCTCGGCTGTCAGACGGCTCATAAAAACCTCACTTGTGAAGTTTTCGGAAAAATAGGTTTTTGCGTTTTCACCGCAAGCGGAGAATGCGGAAGGATCATCAAGATATTCCGTCATCAGCTTTGCAAGACCTTCGCTGTCGCCCGCATGAACGCTTTTACCGCATTTTGCATCCTCGAGCACCTTGACGGCTGCTCCGTTGATGGCGGCAAGAATGGGTTTGCCGACGGTCATATAGGTCTGCAATTTTCCGGGCAGTGTATCTCCCACGGCGCTGTCCCCTGCCAGGGTCAGCAGCAGCACATCCGCTTTTTTATATTGTCCGCCCATTTCATCGGGGCTGAATCTGCCGGGAAAGATGATTTTATCCGAAAGCCCTGTATCCTTTGTTTTCTGCTTCAGATTCTGCAATTCCGAGCCGTCACCGACCAGATGAATCTGAAAATCATTTCGTTCTTTTATGAAAGCGGCGGCATCAATGACGGTTTCAAGTGACTGTGCCTTGCCGAGATTGCCTGCAAACATAAATATTTTCTGTTCGTTGCCGTCATTCGCAAGATCGGTCTGCAGCAGACTGCCGTTGGCATGCTGCGGAATGTAAGACAGCTTTTCAGCAGGGACATTGCAGATGGTTTGCAGATAATCAACAAACGGTTCGCTCGTGACGGCAATTTTATCTGCTTGCGCATAAAGATATTTTGAAAGCACCGCCGCGCCCTTGAAAATCGGATTGTCCTCACCGACCATGGTGCCTGCCGAAGCCGGCCACAGGTCAAGGCAATATAAGAACATGGGAATCTTTTTTCGTTTTTTGTAAATCACCGCAGGCAGTACCATGGTGATGGGTGACAGCTGATAAGAAAGCACAAGGTCAAATTTTTCACGCATAAACAAAGCCTTCAGCGAGGACGAAAGTGCAAAGGATGCATAGTTGAGCATCAGAGTCAGCGCCCCGTTGCCTCTGCCGATTTCAAAGCAGCGTTTGACCGTCACGCCGTCAATAACCTCTTTTCTGCGACGGCCGAAGCGGTACTCATTGGGTACCTTGCCCTGCCCATAATTGGGAAGTCCCGTCAGCACCGTCACTTCATGCCCTGCGCTTTTGAGCATGGGGGCAATTTCATTGATTAAAAAGCTTTCGGGAAAATAATTCTGACAAACTACAAGAATTTTCATGCTGTTCCCTCTCTTTTACCAGGTGAATGTCCAGGTTTCCGTAAGATAGCCCGTCAGCTTTGCAGTTGCGGAAATACCCAGCGAACCCGAACCCACACCTGTCATGGGAAGATATTCCGTGAATACCTTCGGCATTCCGTTTGCATCCACGGTAATATCGATCTGTCCCTCATGGTAGGTAACCGTACCAGAATCGATCTTGACACCCTGCAGATCAAACTGCTCGAGCTTGAGATAGCCCATGCAGGTGGAGTGATAAGGCGGATGATCGTTGAGGTCACAGACCTCTTCACGGATGCGCACGGTGTAGGTGATACTGCCGTCCGCATTTTTCTTTGCTCCGTATGCCGTCACACCGGCAGGATCGATGCTGAAGGTGACACCCGAAGGCGGAATCACATCAAACGGGGTAACAATTTCCTTGGTTTTCGGGTCAGTTGCCGTGCCGTTGACAAAATTGTAGGTCAGCGGCTTGATGCTGTCGATGATCGCCTGAATGATCGCCTCACCCGGTGCACGCAGCCAACTGATACTCAGCTCCAGAATTTCCGCATTGCCCGTCTGCTCCTTGATTGCTGTAAAGTTCTTTGCACTCTTGACATAGTTGACAGCATTGGTCATGGCAGTGATGACCTGCTCAAGGGAATATGCGGACGGCTCTGCCGCCGTAGTCGGCACTTCCGTTGCATTCATATCCTGCGTGACAGGCTCACCGTTTGCATCGGTAGGCTGCACCGCGGTGGGATTGGTCACGGCAGGCAGTGTGGGAATGATGCTGTTCGGATTATAGGGACTGCCGAGTGTGCTGTTTTCAACAGGACTTTGAGTCTGCGAATTATTATAGGGGTTATAAAGGCTGATTGCACTGTCGGGATCATAGGGCACGGTGGTCTGCTGCTGTGTATTCTGCGAATACAGCAGCGAGCCGATGTAAACCACATCGGCACACAGAACAACGGCAATGACTGCCAGTACCACAACCAAAACTTTTTTAACCATATCCATTCCTCATTGCTTTATTCAAGCATTTTCTTTAAAAATCTGCCCGTATGGCTTTCGGGAACAAGAGCAATTTCCTCGGGTGTACCGACCGCAACGATCTGACCGCCGCGATTGCCGCCCTCGGGACCGAGATCGATCACATGATCGGCACATTTGATGACATCCAGATTGTGCTCAATGACAACCACGGTGTTGCCCTCATCGGCAAGACGCTGCAGAACGGTAATGAGTCTGTGCACATCTGCCGTATGCAAGCCCGTTGTGGGCTCATCCAGAATATACATCGTTCTGCCCGTTGCTCGTTTTTGCAGCTCGGTTGACAATTTTACTCTTTGTGCTTCACCGCCCGAAAGCTGTGTTGCAGGCTGCCCGATCTTGACATAGCCGATGCCGACATCATACAGCGTTTGCAGCTTGCGGCGGATGGACGGAAGATTTTCAAAGAATTTAAGTCCTTCTTCAATCGTCATATCCAGCACATCGGCAATGCTTTTGCCCTTGTATTTCACATCGAGTGTTTCGCGGTTATATCTTGCACCCTTGCACACCTCACAGGGCACATACACATCCGCTAAAAAGTGCATTTCGATTTTGACAATGCCGTCCCCCTGACAGGCCTCACAGCGACCGCCCGACACATTGAACGAGAAGCGCCCCGGGGCATAGCCTCTGATTTTGGCATCCTGCGTTTCACTGAAGAGCTTGCGGATGTCGTTGAACACACCCGTATAGGTGGCAGGATTGGAGCGCGGTGTTCTGCCGATGGGCGACTGGTCTATATCTATGACCTTGTCAAGGTATTCAATACCCTCCATCGCCTTGTGCTTGCCGGGAATCTTTTTGGCATTGTTCAGTTCATTTGCAAGTCGTTTATAAAGAATTTCGTTGATGAGTGAGGATTTGCCCGAGCCGGACACACCCGTCACACAGATGAGCTTACCGAGAGGAAATTCCGCATCGATATTTTGAAGATTGTTTTCACACGCACCACGGATGACAAGGCTGTTGCCGTTTCCCTCTCTGCGCTTTTCGGGGACGGGCACCTTTTTCTTGCCCGACAGATACTGTCCCGTAATCGAATCCTTGCAGTTGATAATGTCTTTAGGTTTACCTGCACACACGATTTCACCGCCGTGAATGCCGGCACCCGGGCCGATATCCACCACAAAGTCGGCATTGAGCATGGTGTCCTCATCGTGTTCAACAACAATCAGCGTATTGCCGATGTCACGAAGCCTTTTGAGTGTGGCAAGCAGCTTTTCGTTGTCGCGCTGATGCAGTCCGATGCTCGGCTCATCCAGCACATACAGCACACCCGTCAGCGACGAGCCGATCTGCGTGGCAAGGCGGATTCTCTGTGCTTCACCGCCCGAAAGCGTGCCTGCATTGCGGTTGAGTGTGAGGTAATCAAGTCCGACACTGCTTAAAAAGTTAAGTCTTTCCCTGATTTCCTTTACAATTCGGTCGGCAATGAACGCATCACGCTCGGACAAATGCAGATTTTCAAAAAATTCTTCCTCTTCCGTTACGCTCATTTTGCAGAGTGTATCGATGTTGATGCCGCCCACCGTGACGGCAAGGCTTTCCTTGCGAAGTCTTGCACCGCCGCATTCGGGGCAGGTGCACGAGCGCATGACCTGCTCAATTTCCCAACGCGACCAATCGCTGCCCGTTTCGCGGTAACGGCGCTCGAGGTTGTTGATGACACCTTCAAAATCGGTCTGATAGGTGCCCGAGCCGTATTCCATTTCGCGGTGAAGGGTCATTTTTTCACCGTTTGTGCCGTACAGCAGTGCATGCAGACCGTCGGCAGGAATGTCCCGAACCGGCGTATCGAGAGTAAAGCCGTATTTTTCGGCAAGACCTTTGAAATACATATAGGCAATGGTGCTGCCCTCTGCCTTTGACCAACCCGTTGCCTTGATAGCACCGTCATGGATGGACAGCGACTTGTCGGGAATGACAAGATCGGGATCGACCGAAAGGAAGTTACCTAAGCCCGTACACTTGGGACACGCACCGAACGGATTGTTGAACGAGAACATACGGGGAGCGAGCTCTTCCATGCTGAAGCCGTGGTCGGGGCAGGAATAATTCTGCGAAAAGAGTGTTTCCTCGCCGTCAATGACACTGCAAAGCACAAGTCCCTCGGCAAGGCGCTGTGCGGCTTCCACGGAATCGGCAACACGCGAAGCGATGCCGGGCTTTGCAATCAGACGGTCCACAATAATTTCTATATTATGCTTGTTGTTTTTATTCAGCTTGATTTCTTCGGACAGGTCATACATATTGCCGTCCACACGCGCACGCACATAGCCCGAACGGCGTGCGGCTTCAAAGATTTTGACATGCTCGCCCTTTTTGCCTCTGACAACGGGTGCGAGGATCATAAACTTTGTCCCCTCGGGCAGCAGCATGATCTTATCCACGATCTGATCGGTGGTCTGCTGCTTGATCTCTCTGCCGCAGACGGGGCAATGTGCCACACCGATACGGGCAAAAAGCAAACGCATATAGTCATAAATTTCCGTCACCGTGCCGACGGTGGAACGGGGATTTTTGGAGGTTGTTTTCTGGTCAATGGAGATGGCAGGCGAAAGCCCTTCAATGGAATCCACATCGGGCTTATCCATCTGCCCTAAAAACTGACGGGCATAGGAGGAAAGCGATTCCACATAGCGGCGCTGTCCTTCGGCATAGATTGTATCAAAAGCAAGGGTGGTTTTGCCCGAGCCCGACAAGCCCGTGAACACAACAAGGGAATCACGCGGAATCTGCAGATCCACATTTTTCAGGTTGTGCTCTCTTGCACCCTTGACGGTAAGAAATTTCTGTTGCAAATTTATTTTCCTCCGTTTTTACGGCTGTTGTTCGGTAAAAATGATTTCGTGTGCGCGTTCCGCAGCTTTTCAATGCGGTCACGCAGATAGGCCGCATGCTCAAATTCAAGCAGCTTTGCGGCAGAGCGCATTTCCTTGGTCAGACGCTCAATGAGTGCTTCGCGCTCCTTGGCAGACAGCTTGCTGTCGTCCTTTTTGTCGTTTTTGTGTGACGAGATTTCAAGAATTTCGCGCACACCCTTGTTGATGGTGGTCGGCACAATGCCGTGCTGTTTGTTGTAGGCATCCTGAATTTCCCGGCGGCGCATGGTTTCGCGGATGGCACGCTCCATGCTCGGGGTCACGGTGTCGGCATACATGATGACCTCACCCGATGCATTTCGGGCGGCTCTGCCGATGGTCTGAATGAGCGATGTTTCACTGCGAAGAAAGCCTTCCTTGTCGGCATCGAGAATGGCAACGAGCGACACCTCGGGGATGTCAAGACCTTCACGCAGCAGGTTGATACCGACAAGCACATCAAATTCTCCAAGACGCAGATCGCGGATGATCTCCATGCGTTCAATGGTGTCGATATCATAGTGCATATAGCGTACGCGGATACCGTAGTCGGTCAGATAGTCCGTGAGTGCCTCTGCCATTTTTTTGGTCAGCGTTGTAACAAGAACTCTCTCCTTGCGTTCAATGCGGATATTGATTTCGGAAATGAGATCATCGATCTGCCCGTCCACGGGGCGCACGGAAATATCGGGATCCAGCAGGCCTGTCGGACGAATAAGCTGCTCGGCAACGCGCATGGACAAATCCTTTTCGTAATTGCCCGGGGTTGCGCTGACGAAAATCTTCTGACCGAGCTTGTCATAAAACTCCTCAAAGGTCAACGGACGGTTATCGTAAGCCGAAGGCAAACGGAAGCCGAATTCCACAAGCGAATCCTTACGGGATTTGTCGCCGCCGTACATACCCCGCACCTGCGGCAGGGTGACATGGCTTTCATCCACAAACAAAAGGAAGTCCTCGGGGAAATAGTCAAGCAAGGTAAACGGTGCTTCACCCGGTTTTCTGCCCGACATGATGCGTGAATAGTTTTCAATGCCCTTGCAGAAGCCCGTTTCCAGCAGCATTTCCATGTCGTAGTCGGTGCGCTGCTGAATGCGCTGTGCTTCAATGAGCTTGCCTTGTGAAGTAAACCATGCGGCACGCTCGGCGGCCTCGGTCTTGATTTCCTCAATGGCTTTTTCGAGTTTTTCCTGCGACACAACATAGTGCGAAGCAGGATAAATCGCAACATGCGACAAAACATTTTTGCATTCACCCGTCAGGGGATTGATTTCGGAAATACGGTCTACCTCATCCCCGAAAAATTCAATGCGGATTGCATTTTCGGTAGTATAGACAGGGAAAATTTCAACCACATCGCCGTGACAGCGGAATTTATTACGGATAAAGTTGACATCATTGCGTTCATACTGAATGTCAACCAGTTTTTTCAGCAGGTCATCCCTCTGCAGCTGCATCCCCTGTCGGACGGAAATAACCATTTCGCGGTAGTCGATCGGGTCACCCAGGGAATAAATGCACGATACACTTGCCACGATGATGACATCCCTGCGTTCTGAAAGCGCGCAGGTTGCGGAATGGCGCAGACGGTCAATTTCGTCGTTGATGGCGGAATCCTTTTCGATGTAGGTGTCGGTGGTGGCAATGTATGCCTCGGGCTGATAGTAGTCGTAATAAGAAACAAAATATTCCACCGCATTGTCGGGGAAAAATTCGCGGAATTCGCTGCACAGCTGTGCGGCAAGGGTTTTGTTGTGCGCAAGAACGAGCGTGGGACGGTTGAGCTCGGCAATCACATTTGCCATGGTAAAGGTCTTACCCGAACCGGTCACACCGAGCAGGGTCTGTTCCTTGCAGCCCTTGCGCACACCGTCACACAGCGCTTCGATCGCCTGCGGCTGGTCCCCCGTGGGCTTGTATTCGGATACGAGTCTGAATTTATCCATGGCATTCCCTCCCTGCTGTTCATTTCATGGTATTCCAATGATACAGTATACCACATTACTTTAAAAAATAAAAGAGTTTATATATAATTATTTTAAATAATTGCACCTTTTTTGGCGATTATTGCATTTTTGGGGCTTTGTATGTAAAAAATTTTTCGGGACAAAATAAAAAAACAAAGGAGTGAAACAAATGATTGAACAAGATACCATAAAACTGCTTCGTGAGTGCGATGCAGGCATACGGATGGGCATTGCCTCCATTGAGGATGTGCTCGATGATGTCAAAAGCGATAAAATGCGCAAATACCTTGTCGAGAGCAAGGAAAAGCACGAAAACCTGCAGCACGAGGTGCAGGCACTGCTCCAATCCTACCACGATGACGGCAAGGAGCCCAACCCCATTGCACAGACCATGTCCACACTGAAAACGGGCATGAAGCTCGCCATGAAGGATTCCGATAAAACCATTGCCGACCTGATGCTCGACGGCTGTGACATGGGGGTAAAATCGTTGAGCAAATATCTCAACCAATATGCCGCCGCCGATGAACAGTCCAAAAATATCACAAAACGCTTAATCAAGGTTGAAGAAGACCTCGGCAAGCAGATGAGAGAGTTTTTGTAAGATAACTTGTGATTTATCGAACAGATTGACAGTTTAATTTTGTAGGGGATGACGCCCTCGGCATCCCGTATGAAGGTAAAAAATTACCGCAAAACCTGCCCTCTGCTACGGGTCGTCGAGGCGCCGACCCCTACAGGACAAACAACCATCTTTGTGCTGTAAATCATGATTTATCACACAAAAACCACACAGCCGCAGGGGCAAAAAAATGCCCTCTGCGGCTGTCATTTTGAAAAAAATTGCAGACCAACCAAGCCCTGCCCTGCATTGCATTGCTGCAAGCGGTCAGGCGTTGTCCATAATGCGGTTGATAGCGAGCGTGATTGTGTCGTAGTCTGATCGGATTTTCTCGTAATATTCCCAGCCCTTTTGTTCCAGGTGGTAATATTTACGGGTACGGCGCACACCGACCTTTTTGGTATATTCGCTGACATAGCCGGCTTCACTCAGACGGTAAAGCACGGGATACAGCGAGCCCTCAAGAATGGTGTAGACCCCTTGGCTTTTTTCTTCAAAAGCATGGGTGAGCTGATAGCCGTACAGATCCTCCTTGGTCAGCAGATACAACACAAGCAACTCAATGGTTCCGCGTTTAAAATTGTCTTGATTCTGATTCGGATTTACAGACATTTTCATGCCCCTTCGCGGTTATCTTGATTATTATAGCACAAAAGAGCTGCTTTGTGAAGTATTTTTTCAATCAGCTCAGAACACCGGTGTTGCTGCAGGAAATGATAATGGAACCATCCACTGTATCAAAAGTTACTCCAAGCACTTTTTGCACCCCGGTATAACTCGCAGTGCCTGTTCTTCCGCTTCGGGATGCACTTGTGGTTACAGTCCAAGTGCTGTCGGAAATGCTTTTGGATGCAGTGGCAGAGGTGCAGGTTGCGGAAGATCCGGTATAAGAAAACGAAGCGGTCAGAGTCACAGAGAAATCAACATTTCCGTTGCTGTCATAGACTGTTTTTGTTTTTTTGCCGGTTTTGGTGTTTGTTGCTCTGGCAGATTCAAAAATTTCCAATGTTGTAACAGCATAGCTTCCGTCTTCAAAATACTCAATTTCGGTGATTATATTGCTGTCAAAAACCTGCTCGGTTGCAGAAGCTGCAAAAGTGCAAGAAAACAGCATTACGAGTGTAAGAATAAAAATAAATGTTTTTTTCATCATGTAAATATCCTTTCTTTATTGATTTTCTTTTTCAAAATGTGGCAATGAAGCTTCTTGATCGATCCGATTGTCATCAACCAATACATCTTCATATAAAATTTCACCGTCAACTTCAAAAGATTCAACTGTATAATTGTGACTGCCTGCTTGAATATCATACTTTAAATATGCAACAACACCAACCCAAAGAAGAACACAAAACAAAACAGCCGAAATAATAATTCTCCGAATCATCAGTTTTTTCTTGATTTCTTTTATATCTGCCGTTGCAAAAAAGTCCTTGGCTACCTGTTCGGGCGTGCCGAAGTGAGCAACAATATCTTCATAGCTTGCAATTTTACCGTCGGCAATGCGGTCATGGATATCACTTTTCAGATCACCGAACAGCTTGCGCTTTTGTTTGCCGGTTGCAATGAGTTCCTTGTTGACCTCACGAACATACCGCGCGATGATGCTGCGTTCGGTTTTCGGGGGAATGCATTCTGTTTGATTCATAACAATCCGTCCTTTCATTTCTTATGTCGGCAATGTTATTTTAGCACAGAATATTTAAAATTGTAAATACCTTGCTTGCAAAAATATACTTGACAGCAAGGTATGGTTTTGTTATTATTAAATTGAAAAGAAAGCAAAAAGGAGCGATACCGATGGACACACAACACAAAACCAACAAATAACGGGAGGTGATAACAAAAATAATGCTCGTTTTTTGGTAAAATAATACAGAATTTCTAATATTTTAAAATTATTTTAAGCAAATGAGGTTAAATTTATAATGAAAACAATTAAAATAACTTTTTCGTTCATTCTTGCTGTTTTGTTGCTTCTTCCGTTTTCGGTTTGTGTTTTTGCAGATGAAACAACACCCACATATAAAACAGGTGTTATTCCGGATGATGATGAAACCATTGCAAATCATATGTTAATAACATCAGGCTCAACGGGTATTCTACCGTCCGCTATCGATAATACTGCCAATTTCCCTATTCCCGGAAGCCAAGGATATCAAGGCAGCTGTGTTGCATGGGCAATTGGCTATGCTTTGGCATCATCGCAGGAATATTTAAAGCGCGGTTGGTCTATGAATACCAGCTCTCATTGTTTCAGCCCTGCTTTTATTTACAATCAACGTTGCACAGGGATCCTTTCAGGAATACAGATTTCAGAGGCAATGGATATAATAACAGAACAAGGCATTTGCCCACTAACATACTTTCCTTATGATGAATCAGATTGGGAAACTCAGCCAAACGCAATCCAAACTGCTGCAGCTGGATTATATAAAGCTACCGGTTGGGCTACTATATCAGGCATTGAAATGATAAAATATTTCATATCCAATGGTACCGGCGTTATTCTTGCCATCAGTGTTTATCCTGATTTTGATAATATCAATTCTGCAAATCCGATATATGACACCATTACAGACTCTTCTCGAGGCAATCATGCTATTTGTTTAGTCGGTTATGATGATTCCATGGGAAACGGCTCGTTCAAATTTATAAATTCATGGGGTACAGAATGGGGCTTAGACGGTTATGGATGGATTTCATATGATATGGTACAGAATACGAACATAAATTTATACAACAATGCAACGGGGTATGTTTTGTTTCATTCTCAAACAGACAATTATTTATTGGGTGACATCGACAATGACGGACAAATAACTTCCGGTGATGCAAGACTTGCATTGCGTTTTTCCGTTGCTCTTGAAACACCTACGGCTGAACAATATGTCCGTGCCGATGTTGACGGCAATGCCACCGTCAGTGCAAGTGATGCAAGGGAGATTTTAAGATATTCCGTTGGTTTGGCTTCAAAGTTCTCAATATATGACTAAAAGGAGTACACTAACATGAAAAAAGCAACCGCAATCATCCTCTCGCTGCTTATGTTCTGCACCTGCATCATCACGGCAAATGCAAACGAACTGCCGCCGACCGGGCTGATCTGGGACACATGGGAAACCATTCTTCTCAATTCCTTGAACCAAATCGTTGTTCCGCAACCCGGCGATATTGATTTTGACGGACGTGTCACAGCCGAAGATGCCCGTTTGGCACTGCGTGCGGCGGTCGGTCTTGAAAAATTAGAGCGCTACCAGTATTACGCAACTAACTACAGCGAATACAGACCCATCGTCAGCAGTGCCGCAAGAGATATTCTTCGCGCCTCCTGCGGACTTGAAAAATTGGAATTCAATACATGCAATTTTTATAAAGGGCTTGAAATTGCATTCGGACCGTTTGCAAATGCAGACAGCGGTAAATACAACTGGGTCTGCGAAGGCTTGGACGAAGAGCAGTTTACGATTGAAGAAAAATCCATCGGTGATGAAGATGCCGCTCCGGGTGCTCCTGTCCGTCAGTATTTTTTCATCACATCTTTGAAAAACAACGGCTCTTGCGATATCACGTTCAAACTGCAAAATGCAGACGGCACGGAATGTCTCAAAGAATACACACTGCGAATCAACGCAGATGTGATTATCGGATAAAAATTGAGATTCATAGCAAAACACCGCTACGGTTTCCCGCAGCGGTGTTGTTTTCTGTTATTTTTTTAGCGGATGCCGAAGTTTTCAAGCACATAATCCATGTCCTTGTCGCCTCTGCCCGAGAGGTTAATGAGGATCGAGCCGTGGTCCATGGTCTTTGCAAGCTTCATACCGAAGGCAACGGCATGGGAGCTTTCGATGGCAGGAATGATGCCCTCAAGACGGGCAAGCTTGTAGAATGCGTCGATGGTTTCTTCATCGTCAATCACATCATATTTGACTCTGCCGATATCCTGCAAAAATGCGTGTTCGGGGCCGGAAGACGGATAGTCAAGTCCGCTTGCAACCGAGTAAACGGGTGCAGGCTCGCCGTTTTCGTCCTTGAGCATGATGCTGTTGAAGCCGTGCATAATGCCCTCGGTGCCGTATTTCAGGCTTGCGGCATGGTCGCCGAGCTTGGGACCTCTGCCGAGGGGCTCAACACCGTAAATATCCACGGGGTCATTCAGGAAGCCTGCAAACAGACCTGCCGCATTCGAGCCGCCGCCGACACAGGCGACGATGGAGGTGGGCAGATGGCCTGTCATGTCAATGAACTGCTCTCTTGCTTCAATACCGACAATGCTCTGGAAATCGCGCACCATCATCGGGAAGGGGTGCGGTCCGAGCACCGAGCCGATGCAATAAATGGAATCCTGATATTCCTTGCTGTAGGCATCAAAAGCGGCATCCACAGCCTCTTTGAGAGTCTGCAGACCGTGGGTGACCTCGACAACATTTGCACCTAAAATCTTCATTCTTGCCACGTTGGGTGCCTGCTTTTTGATGTCAACCGTGCCCATATAAATGTCACATTCAAGACCGAAATAGGCAGCAGCCGTAGCCAATGCTACACCGTGCTGACCGGCACCCGTTTCGGCAATGACCTTCTTTTTGCCCATGTATTTTGCAAGCAGGGCTTCACCCATGCAGTGATTGAGCTTGTGTGCGCCGGAATGGTTGAGGTCTTCGCGCTTTGCATACAGCTGCACCTTGCCGCCCAAAGAATCGGACAGTCTTTCAAGGTGGGTCACGGGTGTGGGTCTGCCCTGAAATTCCTTGCGGATGCGGCGAAGCTCTGCAATGAATTTACGGGACTGACAGATGGAAAAATAGGCTTCGGTGATTTCAGCCATGGCATTTTTGAGCTTTTCGTCGATGTAAACACCGCCGTATTTGCCGAAATAGCCGTCCTTATCGGGATAATTGTTAAAATAAGTATCAAAATCAATGCCGTTGTAAATCATAATAAAATCCTCCGTTTTTATATCAATATGTGGTTTGTTTTTTCAGTGACAGCGGCGCCATCGTTTGGTCAAAAGAAACATATTATCAACTCCGGAAAAAAATAAAATCCCTGACAGAAAAGTGCTTTCTGTCAAGGACGAATAAACATATCCGCGGTGCCACCTTGCTTCACGGCAAAAACCGTGCCCTTTGCGGGATACAATCATATCCCCGGCAACTGACGCATGCCCTCGCGTTGCAGAATACTCGGCACAAAGCCTTTGACTGCACCCTCAGCGGCCCATTTGATGATCTGTTTTTCGCCCGACTCGCAGCTTTCACGGACTCTCTGTAGAAGCATAATCACCTTTACTTCCGCCTCAACGGTTTGATTCAATTGAGAATTATTATACCACCCGATTTTTCGGCTGTCAATAGATTTTTTTCAATTTTTAATCTTCCTGCAGCTGTAAATCCTGTCAATCATCCATCAAGGGTGTTTTTGCAATCGTACGGTAGGCATCTCCGAAGAACGGAAAAAAGCGCGCATCCTCGGACAATGCAACAAAACGGTCGTTCGCAAACACAAAATGCTCCAGCAACGGAATATCCACCGCATTCAGGGCATTGGCAATGTGCGCAGTGGCAGCGTAATCCGCATTGGATGCCTTGGCAAGACCGCTTGGATGGTTATGCGCCAGCACAACACCCACGCACCCGGCAAGAATCGCTTCGTTGACAATACGGCGCGCACGCATGGCAACCTGCGTTCCGGTTCCCTCGGCAATTTCAATGCATCTGCCGATGGTGTTGCCCGGTTGTATGCAAACCATATACAGCACCTCCGTTTTCAGCCCGACATACATAGGCAGAAGTGTCTGCGCAACCTCTTCAAGATTTTCCGTTCTGCGCGGTGTAACCTGCTTATCCTGCATGTAAACACGAAAAATTTGCGGCAGCATGTGCAGAAACCACGCAGTTTCCGCACCGACACCGTGCACACGCATAAGATCCTGCGGTGAAGCATCGAGCACCTTTGAAAACGAGCCGAAGGTGTCAAGCAGACGGTGTGCGGTTTCGTTGGTGTCTGCACGCGGTATGGTATAAAACATCAACAGTTCCAACAGATTATGCGGCTCAAAACGACTGATTCCTTCCGTCTGCGCACGCTTGCGCAATCTTTTTCTGTGCCCGCTGTGATCCACCGCAGGGATCGGTTGTTTTTCATTGTGAGTTTTCATAGTTCTCCTTGTGCAAGACTTGCTTTTTTCAATAAAATGATGTATTTTATAGGCGGGTGATCTGAATGAAAGCATTTACCGTCGGCAGCAACGATGCAGGACAGCGTTTTGACAAATTCATTACCAAAACCGTTCCGCGACTTCCGCAATCGCTGCTTTATAAATATCTGCGCACAAAGCGCATCAAGCTCAACGGCAAAAAAGCGGAGATCTCCACCCGTATTCACGCAGGTGATGTGGTGGAAATGTATATCAATGACGAGTTCTTTGAGCCGGTTGAGGAAAAATATTCCTTTTTGTCGGCAGGCAAGCAGCTCGACATTTTATATGAGGACGAAAACATCCTGCTGCTCGATAAGAAGGTCGGGCTGTTGTCGCACCCTGACGAGGGCGAATACAACGACACGCTCATTACCCGTGTGCAGCGTTATCTTTACGAAAAAGGGGAATACGACCCGAAGGCAGAAAACTCCTTTGCGCCTGCGCTTGCAAACCGCATCGACCGCAACACAGGCGGCATTGTGATGGCGGCAAAGAATGCCGAATCGCTTCGTATTCTCAATCAGAAAATCAAAGACCGTGAAATCAAAAAAATGTATCTGTGCATACTCATCGGCTGTCCGAAAAAGAAAGAGGACACCATGACGGGATACATCACAAAGGATGAAAAAAAGAACATGGTCACGGTGTTCTCTGCACCGCAGCCGGGAGGCAAATCCATCCGCACAAAATACAAGGTGCTCGACAGTAAAAACGGGCTTTCGCTTGTTGAAGTGGACTTACTGACAGGCAGAACCCATCAGATCCGTGCGCATTTTGCCAGTGTCGGCTGTCCGCTGCTCGGTGACGGAAAATACGGCACCAACGAGCAGAACAAGCGCTTCGGCGGCTACAAAAAGCAGTGCCTGTATTCTTACAAAACCGTGTTTGCGTTCACCACGGATGCCGGCATACTCAACTACCTCAACGGCAAAGCCGTCACCGCACCCGATGTGTGGTTCAGAACCGCCTTTTATGACGGCACATTGATTCAGAATAAACGATAAGACCGACCGGAGGGAATTATTCCTCCGGTTTTATCATGTCGCGGAATTCGGCTTCACTGATGACGCGAACACCGAGGTCATTTGCTTTTTTCAGCTTGCTGCCTGCCGCTTCACCGGCAAGCACAATGCTTGTTTTTTTGGAAACCGAGGAGGACACCTTGCCGCCTAAATCCTCAATGATGGCAGAAGCCTCATCACGGGTAAACTCGGTCAGCGTTCCCGTCAGCACAAATGTAAGCCCAGCAAAACGGGTATCGGTCACTTCCTTGGTGGACAGCATATTGACACCGAGCTCCTGCAGCTGTTCAATCAGCGCACGGGCGGATTCATGCGAAAAATAGTCCGCCACAGCCTGCGCCATGATTTCACCGAAGCCGTCAATGGTGCAAAGGGTCTGCACATCGGCATTCATGATATTTTCCATACTGCCGAAACGGGAGGCAAGCAGCTTGGCGGCTTTTGCACCGATGTGACGAATACCGAGTGCAAACAGAAGACGGGCAAGATCATTTTGCTTTGATTTTTCGGCGGCGGCAAGGAAATTGGCAGCCGATTTTTTACCCAGCCCCTCCATGGATGCAATTTCTTCAGCATCCAGACGGTATAGATCCGCTGCCGTGCGGATCATGCCTTTTTCGACAAAGGCGGCAAGATTGGCTTCCCCCAAGCCCTCAATATCCATGGCATCCCTTGAGCAGAAATGGATGATATTGCGAAGCAGCTGTGCAGGACAATCGGGGTTGACACAGCGCACGGCTGCCTCCCCTTCTTCTCTTGTAACCACGGCACCGCAGGACGGACAGACAGACGGCATACAGAACGGCTGTGCATTTTCACCGCGTTTTGAGACACGGATGACCTCGGGAATAATATCCCCTGCCTTGCTGACAAGAATGGTATCGCCGATGCGAACATCCTTTTCGCGGATATAATCTTCATTGTGCAGGCTCGCCCTTGCAACCGTGGAGCCTGCAAGCAAAACGGGATCGAACACCGCCGTCGGGGTCAGCACACCCGTTCTGCCGACGGTGATTTCAATATCACGCACAACGCTCTCTTTTTCCTCGGGCGGATATTTGAAGGCGACCGCCCATTTGGGGAACTTGGAGGTGCTTCCCAATTGCGTGCGCTGTGCAAAGTCATCGACCTTGATGACAGCCCCGTCAATATCGAACGGCAATGCGTTGCGCTGTGCGCCGATAGTGCGGATTTTTTCAATCGCGCCGTCAATGCAGTTCACATGTTCATACATGGGCACGGTTTTGAAACCGAGTTCTCCCAAAAAGTCCAAAGACTGCTTATGCGAGGTCAGGGTCACACCCTCGACCTGCTGAATATTAAAAACAAAAATATCTAATTTTCTCTGTGCGGTAACGGCGGGATTTTTCTGTCTTAAGCTGCCTGCCGCCGCATTGCGCGGATTTTTAAAGGGCTTGCCGCCGTTCTGCTCAAGCTCCTCACACAGCTCGGCAAACACGGCACGGGGCATATACACCTCGCCCCTGACTTCAACGAACGGAATTTCTTTTTTCAGCTTCAGCGGAATGCTTCTGACGGTGCGCAGGTTGGCGGTGACATCCTCACCGACATCGCCGTCACCACGGGTTGAGCCGCGCACAAGCACACCGTTTTCATATTCGAGCGACACCGAAAGACCGTCAATTTTAGGCTCGACAACAAAAGCCGCCCCACTGACCGTTTCGCTTACACGACGCGAAAAATCAAGCAGCTCCTCCTCGGAAAATGCATCCTGCAGACTTTCCATGCGCACGCGGTGCTGTACGGGTGTAAACAGCGTATCTGCACTGCCTCCGACACGGTGTGTCGGTGAATCCGCCGTCAGTAATTCGGGATACTGCTCCTCAATTGCTTTCAGCTCACGCATGAGCATATCATACTCATAGTCGGAAATGTCATTTTCATTCTCGACATAGTAGCGGTGAATGTGATAATTGAGTGTATTGCGAAGCTCTTCTGCCCGTTGTCGTATTTTTTCGTAATCGGTCATATATTTTTCCCCATCATTTATAATACTTTTACAACAAATATATAGTTAGTATATCATGAAATTTTATTTTTGTACAGAGGATTCTTGAAAAAGCAGGACAAAAATGTTAAAATAACAGTATTATTTCTTCGGAGTTGATAGTATGCTGATTCTGACACCGCAACAAATCAGGCAAGCCGAAAACGATGCCAACCAAAAAGGGATTTCCTTTGCCGACATGATGGAGAATGCAGGCAGGGGTTGCGCAGAGCATATCATGAAAAATCATGTACCCTGTAAGGCCGCCGTGCTTTGCGGCAGCGGTAAAAACGGCGGTGACGGCTATGTCATTGCACGCTATCTTGCCCAAAACGGCTACACCGTCACCGTACACAATATCGGCAACGGCAATGATGCGTTGTCTGCATCCATGCGTACAAAAATGCCCGACACGGTCAGTGAAGACCCACTCGGGGGCTTTGCAGATGCAAATATAATTATTGATGCCGTGTTCGGCATCGGCTTTCACGGGCAGCTGCCTGCCGATATAAAAAAGACGATCGACCTTGCCAATCAGTGCAAGGCAAAACGCATTGCAATTGACATTCCCAGCGGACTGAGCATCGAATATACGGACGGTGCGACATATTTTCATGCCGATGAAACCCTGACCATGCTTTGCTGTAAACCCGTGCATGCATACAAGCCTTACCGCGAAAAATGCGGTCAAATCACGGTCATCCCCATCGGCTTCGGCACGGATGAAATGGACTGCACTTTAAAAACACAATTCCTTTCAACGGCACAGAAAATTGCAGCATTGCTGCCTGCAAAGCATTACAACGCACACAAGGGCACAAACGGAAACACACTGCTTGTAACGGGCTGCAGAAAAATGCCCGGTGCGGCTGTAATGGCAGCAAGAGGTGCCGTGAACGCAGGTGCAGGACTTGTGTCTGTTGCGTTTCCCGATGCCGCCTACCCTGCCGTTGCACCGCAGCTTCCCGAATGCCTGCTGACACTTTGCAAAAGCGACACCGACGGCTGTCTGGATGCAGAAAACAAGGCTTATTTTGAAGCCAACTGCAATTGCTTCAAAAGCATCGCATTCGGCTGCGGTGTTGCACAAAATGAGGGTGCAGAGCAATGCCTGCTTGCTGTTCTTGAAAATTATGGAGGCAAGCTTCTTATTGATGCAGACGGCATAAATATTTTGTCCCGACATATAGATATATTGAACCGCACAAATGCATCCGTTCTGCTGACACCGCATCCCGGTGAAATGAGCAGGCTGACGGGAAAAAGCATTTCCGAAATCAACGCAAGCCGCGAAGAAACGGCAAGGGATTTTGCCGTCAGACACCGTTGCACGGTGCTTCTGAAGGGCGCTGACACAGTCATTGCAACACCCGACGGAACCGTATACATCAACCCCACGGGCAACCCCGGCATGGCACGAGGCGGCAGCGGAGATCTGCTGACGGGCATCACAGCCGCCCTGCTCGCACAAGGACTTTCCACCACCGATGCCGCACGCGCAGGCGCTTTCCTGCACGGCTTGTGCGGTGATATTGCCGCCAAGCGTTATTCCGTATTTTCCTGCACGGTGGAAAAAATGACGGCTTGCATTCCCGATGCATTTTTACGGTTACTCTCATACAAGGATTGATTTTTCTTGCGTATCATTGCCGTTTTCCTGCTTCTTGTGAGCTTATGTGCCTGCAGTGCAAACCGACCTGCTCAGATCCGATGCGAGCCCGTGACCTCCTTTTCCTGTACAGCACTATGCGTGCAGAATGAAACACAGTTCACATTCGACCTGACCGTTACACCCGACGGCAGCTTTTCGCTGTATGTGCAGGAGCCTGCCCTTTTACAGGGAGTCGGATTTCTGTACAGTGACGGCAGCTACACGGTGGATGCAAACGGCATGGCGGACACCTTTCTCGAGAACGCATTCACGGAAAAATCGCCCGTCAGACTGCTGTTCAACGCCTTGCGTGAATTTTTATTCACGGGAACGGAAACGCTGATCGCACGCACGGACGGCACCTTCATGTCACAAAGAACCGTAAACAATATGTCTGTTTCTGCCGTGCTGACAGAGGACGGCAGGCTGACGGATATCCACTGTCCCGAAACAGACACCTCATTTTCATTTATTTACAAGGATCCGACCTTATGAAAAAGGAAGAAACAAAAAAAATTCTGCGCAGCACTTGCGCACAATATCCGCTTCTGCAGGTGCAGGATGTTTTCAAATTCATTCATCAGAGCGCATTCGGCTGCGAGCACCTGCTGACTGATTTTCAGGCGGTTTTGCAACGCATACAAGCCGAATCAGAAGCAAATCCAGCCGAAAAACAAAACCCCATCGAGCAGCTCGACGGGGATTTTTGCCGTGTGCATCTGTCGGTGCTGCAGGACGGCTTGCAGACGCAAACACTGGCAATGCTTTTCATGCTGTCTGCACAACCGGTTGCAAATGCAGAGAATGCCGTAAAGGAAAGGCTGCGGATTTTCCTGTCACTTTGCGAAAACGGAGAGCTGCCGTTTTCTGCAAAAGAGGTGCAAAAGCAGGCAGAAAAATGGCAGGCAAACGGCTTTTGTGCCCTGCATCATTCGGACACCTTCCGCAACGCATATAAGCCATCTTACCGCGTTATAAAGAAAGAATATGCACGCTTTCTGCCTTTGTTTGCGGAAATTGACCGCAGACTTAAAAACGGCTCATGCACCCTTGCCATAGAGGGCAGAAGCGCAAGCGGCAAATCGACACTGGCTGCAATACTTGAAGCAGTATACGGCTGCACGGTGTTTCATACGGACGATTTCTTTTTGCAGCCTGCACAGCGCACACCTGCACGCTTTGCGGAGATCGGCGGCAACATGGACCGCGAACGGTTTTTGATGGAGGTGCTGTTTCCGCTGTCACAGGGACAAGTTGTGCAATACCGCCGTTTTGATTGCGGCACATTCACTTTGCTGCCGCCCGAAGAAAAAAGAAAAACACCGCTGACGGTGATCGAGGGCGCTTATTGCATGCACCCGGGACTTTGCCATTTTTACGATTTTGCCGTTTTCATGGACATTGATGCAGAATTGCAAAGAAAACGCATCCTCAAACGCAACGGTGAAGCCCTCGCACATCGTTTTTTCAACGAATGGATCCCGATGGAAGAAACATACATTGCCGCACTGCATGTCAAGGAACGGTGCAATATGGTTATTAAGGCATAATAAAAGGCTGTATCGTGAGATACAGCCCCTTTATTTTTATTCAGAATGTGCCGGTCCTGATGTAAGAAAACAGCAGATCGGGAAGCATTTTGACAAAGCCGACGATCCATTCGGTCAGGGTGTAGAATGCAAGATTGAAGAAGCTTACACCGACACCGAGTCCGTAAATATAATCCGTTGTGTCGTTGCTGCCGTCATAGGAGGGTACATTGAGGTCCTGCTCCTTGGTCAGTGTCATAGTATCAATGCACTTGACAGAGCCCGTTTCATCGTTAACAACGAAAGCCTCGAGAGTCAGTGTGCCGCCGTCCACGGAAATGCGGTTGAACACGCCGCCGATGTTGGCTTCGTCAACGGAATCAAAGTCGGTGCCGTTGAAATAGTTGCCGTAGCCGTCCTTCTGCACAACGCAGGCATCAATGTATTCAAGCGGCATGAAGTTATCGATCAAAAATTCACGGATCTCATAACGCTTTGCACCTGCCGTGCCTGCAAGAACAAAAACAGTGCCGTCCTCATCAAGCTCGTCATTGGTGAGTGCCTTGGTGCGCAGATACTGATGATCGTGACCGGACAGAACAAGGTCTACATTGCATTCTGCAAGAACGGGACCGAGCGCCTTTTTGAGATAGAGTGCATCGGGCCATTTTGCATCCTTGCCGAGGCTGTAGGGAGATTTGTGCATGAGAACGACCTTCCAGTCGCAGGCGGTGGAATTCATATCGTTGGTGAGCCAACGGATCTGCGCCTCGCTGATGCTCAAAAGGTCATTGGTGTTGAGCACTGCAAAGTGAACATTGCCGTAATCAAAGGAATAGTTGACACCGTTGAGGTTCTGTACACTCTTGGAGGTGTCGAGGTTGAACATGGTTTCAAACCAGTCCCACACACCCAGACCGTCATGGTTGCCGGCTACGGGAGCAAGGGTGATATTGCGGTTGATTTCTCCCATTGCGGTGTCATAATAATCCCATTCCTCGTTGGTGGAATCATCGGTGAAGTCGCCGAGGTTTGCAACGAAATCGGCATCGGGATACATTTCGAGTGCAGTGCCGACTACATTTGCACCCTTTTCAAAGTTTTCGGGATTGCTTGCCTGGATATCGGCAATGACAATAAATTCCGAACTGTCGTCACCGTCATCGGTAGTAAAGCTGCCTTCTGCACTCCAGACCGTGCCGTTTCCGACCTTATAGGTGTAGGTGGTGCCGGCGGTCAGACCGGTCAGCAGAACCTTGTGTACAAAGTTGCCTTCCCATTCGGAAGAGGTACCCTCGGCGGTGTATGCATTGACACCGTCGGAATAAGAAACGATTGTTGCACAGTCCACATTGGTAAACCATGTAAGACCTCTTTGTGTTTGGGTGCTGCCGTTAACAACGCAGTTGATGCGGAACGGATCGTTTTCCGCAGCCGAAGCCATGGGAATGCATGCTGCAAAAAGCAGAACAGCAAGCAGAACGCTGAGCACTTTTTTTGTCATTTTCATAGAAATTCCTCCGTTTTTTTCAATCCGTAAGGATATGTTTTCAATTTATTTTAACACATATTTCCGCAATTTACAAGCATAAAATTACGCTCAATGCGGATTGACAAATAAATTTGAAAAGTGTATACTATTAAAGTTAAAAAATAATTTCTTTTAAATAAGAAAGGATAATGCTTTATGCAATGGACAGGTCTTAATGAGATCAGAGAAAAATATCTGCACTTTTTTGAAACAAAAGAGCATCTGCGCCTGCCGAGTTTTCCCCTGATTCCGCAGGGTGACAAGAGCATTCTGCTCATCAACGCAGGCATGACCCCGATGAAAAAATACTTCACGGGTGAAATCACACCGCCTGCAAAGCGCGTGACCACCTGCCAGAAGTGCATCCGCACACCCGACATTGAAAGCGTCGGCATCACCGCCCGTCACGGCACTTATTTTGAAATGCTCGGCAACTTCTCATTCGGTGATTACTTCAAGCGTGAAGCCACCGCATGGGCAAAGGAATTCTTCACCGAAGTCATGGAAATGCCGCTTGACAGACTTTACTTCACCGTTTACGAAGAAGACGACGAAGCATGGGACATCTGGACCAAGGAACACGGCATTGCCGAAGACCACATGCTCAGACTCGGCAAAAAGGACAACTTCTGGGAGCACGGTGCAGGCCCCTGCGGCCCCTGCTCGGAAATCCACTTTGACCGCGGCGAAAAATACGGCTGCGGCAAGCCCGACTGCGGCGTGGAATGCGAATGCGACCGTTGGGTTGAAATCTGGAACCTTGTTTTCACGCAGTTTGAAAACGACGGCAACGGCAACTACACAAGACTTGCACATCCCAACATCGACACCGGCATGGGTCTTGAAAGACTCGCTTGCGTGATGCAGGATGTTGACAATATTTTTGAAGTGGACACCATCCGCAAGATCATGGAACATGTGATGCGCATTTCCGGTGTGCAGTACCACGCAGACTCCAAAAAGGATATGTCCCTGCGTGTTGTGACCGACCATATCCGTTCCACCACCATGATGATCAGCGACGGTGTTCTGCCCTCCAACGAAGGCAGAGGCTATGTGCTTCGTCGCCTTCTGCGCAGAGCCGCAAGACACGGCAGACTGCTGGGCATCGAAAGACCCTTCCTGACGGAAGTCTGCGAAACCGTCATCACCGAAAACGAGGGTGCATACCCCGTACTTCGTGAAAAGCACGACTATATCATCAAAATCATTGCCACCGAAGAAGAAAGCTTTGCAAGAACGATTGATGCAGGCATGAAGATGCTTGACGAAATGATTGCAAACGGTGACGGCAAGACCCTTTCGGGTGAAGATGCATTCCGCCTTTCCGACACCTACGGTTTCCCGATTGACCTGACCAAGGAAATCCTTGCAGAAAAGAACATTGCCGTTGACGAAGAAGCATTCCGTGCACTCGTCAAGAAGCAGCGCGAAACCGCCCGTGCCGCCCGTAAGGATGCAGGTGCGGATGCATGGAAGAATGCAGGCGTTGCGCTCAATGACATTCCTGCCACCGTTTTCACAGGCTACAAGACCACCGAAGGCGAAGGCAAAATCCTTGCCATTCTTGCAAACGGTGAAAAGGCAGAAGCCGTGGAAGCCGACAACGAAGCGGTTCTGATTCTTGATTCCACTTCCTTTTATGCCGAAAGCGGCGGACAGGTCGGTGACACAGGTGTGATTACCGGTGACGGCTTTGCATTTGTTGTCACCAACACCACCAAGACCCCGACCGGCATTTTCATGCACACAGGCTTTGTGCAGGATGGCACCGTCACTGCCGACACAGCAGTCAAAACCGCTGCGGATGCCGACAAGCGTGCTGCCACCACACGCAATCACACTTCTGCGCACCTGCTGCAGTATGCACTGCGCACGGTGCTGGGCACCCATGTTGAGCAGGCAGGTTCTTACGTTTCCCCCGACGAAGTCCGTTTTGACTTCACCCATTTCTCGGCCCTGACCGCTGAAGAAATCGCAAAGGTCGAAGAGCTTGTCAACACCGAAATCTTCAAGGCTGTGCCCGTTCTGACCGACGAAATGAGCATTGAGGATGCAAAGAAGCTCGGCGCCATGGCTTTGTTCGGAGAAAAATACGGCGACACCGTCCGTGTCGTCAGAGCCGGTGCCTCCACCGAGCTTTGCGGCGGTACCCACGCTGCAAACACAGGCAACATCGGTCTGTTCAAAATCGTCAGCGAATCCTCAGTCGCTTCTGGTGTCCGCAGAATCACCGGTGTGACAGGCTTCAACACCTATCAATATCTCAACCGCACCCTTGAAACCGTTCATGCAGCGGCAGCAGCTCTCAAGCTCGGCAATGCAAATGACCTTGTCAACAAGGTAACAGCGGTTGCAACTGACCTGAAAAACAAAGAACGCGAAATCGAAAAGCTCAAGGCTGAAATTGCACAGGCAAAGGCCGCTGACGTTTTCACCGTTGCAGGTGAAGTAAACGGCATTAAAATTATCACCGCAAACCTCGGTGAATGCGATGTCAACGCACTGCGCACCATGCTCGATTCGGCAAAGAACGATGATTCGGTTGCCGTGCTTGCAGGCATCAACAGCGAAAAGGGCTCGGTTTCCTTTGCTTGTGCAGCAGGCAAGAATGCCGTTGCAAAGGGTGCACACGCAGGCAATATCGTCCGTGCGGTTGCGCAGATCGCAGGCGGTGCCGGCGGCGGCAAGCCCGACAGCGCCATGGCAGGCGGTAAGGACATTACCAAAACCGACGATGCTCTTGCAGCCGTTTTGGGCATTGCACAGGGCATGATCAAATAAAAAACAAGGAGAATCACAATGGACGGTTGTATTTTCTGCAAAATCGCAGCCGGTGAGATCCCGTCAAAAAAAGCATATGAGGACGACCGTGTTCTTGCTTTCTATGACCTCGAACCCCAGGCTCCGACACACATTCTTGTTATCCCCAAGCAGCACATTGCATGGGCGAACGACATCACCCCCGAAAACAGCGCCGACATTGCGCACATTTTTGAGGTGATTCCGCAGATCGCAAAGAAACTCGGCTTCACCGATTACCGCATTGTCAACAACTGCGGCGATCAGGCAGGACAGAGTGTAAAACACCTGCACTTCCATGTGCTTTCGGGCAGAGATTTTACCTGGCCTCCCGGCTAAAAAATGAAACGCCCGTTTCTGACCATTGGGCTTACTATGCTGTGTACAATGTTCCTTTTGTTTGCAATCGGAACATTGTACACACTTATTCTTGTCGCAGTTATTCTTGCATGCAGCATCGTTTTTATCTTTCTGCGCCACCGTGAAGCCACTGTTGCCGTTCTTGCAGGAATAGCGGCTTTACTTGCGGTGCTATCCTTTCGGATTATGCAGGACAATCAGGTCAACACCGCATTGTTGTATTGCGGAGAAAACATATCCGTCAGCGGCACGCTTGCCGACTACCCGACCGCAACCGACGGTCGCTATGTCTACCGTCTGCAAAACTGCACTTTGGGCGGTGAGCAGACCTCATTTTCGCTTCATTTAAGCGAGGAAGAATATTATAACTGCAAGCCCGGGGATATTCTGGAGTTTACTGCTGTAAAAATATATCCGAGCGCAGAAAAGAACAGTAAGTATTACTATTCAACCATGTCACACAGAGTGTATCTGCGTGCTTATGCCGATCAGGTTACGCTTATAAAAGCCGATCAGCGTTCTATGCGGTATCTTCATTGCGAGCTTCGCAATTCCATGCTGTCCGTCATCAGAAGCCGTCTGCAAAGTGAGCATGCTGCGGTACTCAGCGGTCTGATGCTCGGCAATACCGATTCGTTGCACACACAGACGGCTTTGTATTTCAGCACAAGCGGTATTGCACATCTGTTTGCAGTGTCGGGCTTTCATGTTTCGTTCTGGACAAGCACCTTACTGCACGCATTCGGAAAAAGGAAAAGACACATTTTCCCCTCTGTATCAGGGTGTGCCTTTTTGTTCTTCTTTATGGCACTGACGGGATTTTCCGTTTCCGTCTGCCGTTCCGGCTTGATGATGATGGTCGTTTTCTTCGGCAACATATTCAGCAAGCAAGCCGACAGCCTGAACTCTCTGGGGATTGCCGTTACGGCTTTGCTGACACTCAACCCGTTTTTAGCAGCGGATGCCTCACTGCTTCTTTCTGCGGCTGCAACTGCAGCAATCATTCTGTCAAGCCGTCCCATTGATGAATACATCACAACCCCGCTGGTGCAGAAAATAAAATACAAGCCCCTGAGCAGGCTTTTGCGATATATTTCAAATCTTTTATGCCTGAGTGCAGCGGTCACCCTGTCGCTGATGCCGCTGACAAGCTATCTGTTCGGCTCATTTTCCATGATGACACCCATTGCAAACATGCTTTGCATTCCGTCTGCGCAGGGTGCCATGGTGCTCGGCATCACTGCGCAGGCTTTTAACCGCGTTCCGTATTTTTCGGACTTTTTATTCCGATTGACGGAAATTCTTCTGGATTTATTGCTGTTTTTCGCAAGGAAGCTTTCCGAAATTCCCGTTGCCATGTTCATCATCAACACAAGCTTCACGGTTGTGTGGGCGACTGCTTCCCTGCTTAGCATCGGTCTTGTATACCAAAAGTACAAGCGTTTGCCGCACAGGGCATTTTTCACGGCAATCTGCTCGGCACTGTCATTGATGGTCATCTTTAATGCGTTTTGCTACACCAATAAGGATGAAGCGGTGCTGACCGTGTATAATGTCGGCAATGCGACCTGCATCACACTTTGCGACCGCAACGGCAATGCGGCAATCATCGGCTGCGGCGGTGATGAATATCTTGTTGAAGCCCTTACCGGGGATTTGCGCACAAGCGGAATCAACCAAGTGCGGCTTTTGCTGATTCCCGATGCAAGAGAAACCGAAGATGAAAACGCATGGGCACTCAACCGCATACTGCAGCCCGATTATCTGCTTACAACACAATGGGATACCGAAACACAGGATCATATCATCCTCACAAACGAGGCCACCATTCAGCTTTGGAAAAATACGGAACTGCATTTTGAATCCGTGCAGGATTTCCGTACAGTACACATAAGAATAAACGGACAGGATATTGTGATCTGCGTGTATCCGTCCTCGGACTTTTCGCAGGCGGATGCAATTTATCAAAGCGGTGATATTCTCATCTGCCGACAATCCGTTCCTGCCACGATCAACACCGACAATTTCAGGCAAATCATTCTTTCTTCTGACAAGGAAAAGGAATTATATTATTTTGACGATACACTTGCAAGCAAAATCACCACCACTGCCGATGAGGGCAGTATCAGCATATTCATAGAATAAGGAGCGCAATATGGCACTGCTCAACGAGGACGGCTTACGCAAAAAATTAAAAACGGATGCACCGCACGGTGTGTTCTGCATATTCGGTGAGGACACGTATCTGAAGGACTTTTATCTGAAAAAGCTCATCGATGCGGCGGTGGAGCCTGCGCTTGCAGCCTTCAATCTGCGCACCTTCACGAGAGATGAGCGCGAGCTGATCGACATTTACGAGGCAATGGATGCACTTCCGATGATGAGTGAATACCAATGCGTGCTCGTGCGTGATTATCCGCTTGGTGACATCAAAAAGGATGATTATGAAGTATTTGAGCAGGCGGTTCGCAACCTGCCCGAAACCACACTTCTTATTTTCTTTTTCGGTGACCCCGAAATCGAATACAATCCTCGCAAGCCCGACAAATACACAAAATACTTTGATCTTTTTAACAAATACGGCACACTGGTCAATCTTTCACACCGCACTGAAAGCACCATTGTGAAAACCCTGATGGGCGGTGCCAAGGAGCGTGGTACAAGCATTGATGCCGACACCGCACAATACCTTATCGACCGTGCAGGCACAGATCTGCAGACACTGCTCAATGAATTCAATAAGCTGTGTGCCTATGCCGACGGAGAGCCCGTCACTACGGAAATGATTGACGAATGCGTGCAGCAATCGGTGGAAGCAAGTGTATTTGACATCTGTCATGCACTGCTGTCGCAAAATGCAGACCGTGCCTTTGAAATTTTGCATGAGCTGATGCGCAGACGCATTGATGCACAAACACTTGTGGGCGGTATGGCATTCAACTGGATCGATCTCTACCGTGCAAAGGCGGCACTCTCGGCAGACAAACGGCTGACTGACTTCGCGGAAGGCTTCAATTACCGCAAAAAGCCGTCCTCTGCCTTGCAGCAGACCATGGCAGATGCAAAAAAATGCAGCCGCAAACAGATTATAACCGCACTGGATATTTTAGCGGATGCCGATGCACAGCTGAAAAGCCGTTCGGTCAACTCCGCTTTGCTGTTGGAGGAAACACTGGTACGTCTTGCAGGAGCTTGTAAAAAAGATGCTTAAAACCGATCTCGCCGTCATTGTAGAGGGCAAATACGACAAAATAAAGCTGGCTTCCCTGTTGGATGCACTCATTGTTTCAACAGAGGGCTTCGGGGTATTTTCCGATAAGGAGCTGCAGCATTTTCTGCGAAGGCTCGCCGAAACCAAGGGCATTCTTGTGATTACGGACAGCGATGCGGCAGGCTTTCGCATCCGTTCCTTCATTCACAGCATTGCCGCAAAGGGTACGGTGGTGGATGCTTATATTCCTGACATCGTGGGCAAGGAAAGCCGCAAAGAAGCACCGTCCAAGGAAGGCAAGCTCGGGGTGGAGGGTATTCCTGCCGAGTTGATTCTGCAGGCGGTGGAGCGTGCCGGTGTGGGCAAGGAGAGCACAACAAGCGAAAGACGCTTCATCACCAATGCCGACCTTTACGAGCACGGCTTTACAGGCACACAGAATGCCTCTGACCGTAGACGAAGGCTGCTCAAGAAAGCCGGTCTGCCTGCAAGACTGTGCGGCAGCAATCTGCTGAAAACGCTCAATGCATTTATGAGCTATGAGGATTTTCTGACATTGGCGGAAGAAATCAACGGTTGACACACACTGTTGTTTTATATTACAATAAAAGAAAAAAGGATACTGCCTATGCACATCGGTAAAAGAACAAAAAGGATTATAACACTCTGTCTGGTTCTGCTCATCGCAGGGCTTTCGGCAGGTGCGCTTGCCGTTGCAAATGCAAACAAGCCTGTTGCTCCGAGTCTGGCGGCTGTACCCTATGAGAGAACCTATATCGACCGACTGAATCTGCACATCGATGCCACGCAATTTGTTTTCATGATCAATGAAGGCGGCAAATACAAGCTGCAATTCACCTTCACTGCCGAAAAAACCGAAGCCGATTTTTATGCGGCGCTGGATGATTTTTATATTCTCGGCATACCGTATACGGAAATGACCGTCACCGCCGCAAGCAAAAACGGTAACACGGTTGCCATTCCCGGTGCCGAGCTGCCAGCCGATTATTACGGCAACACAAGCCCCTTGCAATGGACGGTTGAACTGCAGCTTGAAACCACCCAACCCGTTCACTACACACCAACCTTGCACCTGACCTACACAAGCGGTACAAAATACGAGCTGCGTGAAACCTATCAGCTTGAAATTCCGATGCTTGTCAAGGTCAGCGATTTAAGTCCTTTGCCGCAGGTCATGGAGGATACAGAGATTTATTTCACGCTCGGTATTTACACCGAAGAATCACTTGCAATACTTCGCGATAAGCTCGATGAAATTGAGCTTGCTTTGCGCAGCCCCGAAAACTTCAACGATGAACAGAAGAACATCTGGCTACAGGAAATTGCGGATTGCATCAACCGACTCACACCGCTGTGATAAAATAAAAAAGAATATCTCCCCCTTTGCCGACATATTTATGTAGTGTCTGCCGTGTCGTGTGACACGGTATATCCGACAAGGGGGTTTATTTTTTTGAAAACTGTTGTCGAAGAAAGAGCCATTGAGCTGGGTGAATATATCGTCGAACACAACGCGACCGTGCGTGCGGCTGCAAAGGAATTCGGAATCAGCAAATCAACCGTACACATGGATGTGTCCGACCGATTGAAAAAAGCGGATCCGTCCCTTTATACGCAGGTGCGCAGGGTTCTGGATGTCAACAAGCAGGAGCGACACATACGCGGCGGCCTTGCAACACGCGAAAAATACAAAACAGGCAAAAGATAAGGCGGCTGCATTGACAGGCAGACAAAAATAGAGTATACTGAATAAAAAGCAAAGCAGCAGGAGAAAAAAACTGTGTTTGATAAGTTAAAGAAAAAAAGAGAAAAGAAAAAACAGCAAAAAAACAAAAAGACCGAGCGCTTCCTGTCCTTGACCGCAAACGGGGTAGAAGCGCCGATCATCAATTTTGAAATTATGAAGGATGAAAACGAAGATGTTATTCTTCGCATCCACACCAAAGGCGAAGTGGAACAGCTGCACTATCAGACCATTGATTTTGAGCTGAAAACAGACAAAAAGATGATCCGTGTCAAATCAGCGTTCAAGAGTGCGGCAAACCTGAAGAACGATTACAAGGAATACCGCTTCACGGTGGAGGATTATCAGCAGTTCTTTATTTAAAAAATGAAAAAAGGTGAGGAACACACACGTGCTTCTCACCTTTTTACTTTATTTTGCTTTAGTTGCTTCTCTTTTCTTGAAATAGCGGATGATGTACAACAACAGAATCACACCCAATGCCGGGAACACGGCCGTGCAGAGCATTGCGACCTTCATGCCGACCTCGTCGGGTGTCATGGCAAAACGGGTGCTCATATCTGCGGCAAAGTTGCTGACTGCCACTTTATCCACAACAATACCCATTGCCTGCGGTGCTACGGATGCGCCGAAATCACCGCCTGCCGCCATCAACGCATAAGCGGCAACCCCGGGATTGGGGAATTTTTCTTCCATCAGAATCAGTGTTCCGGGCCACAGCATCGATGTGCAGATACCCGTAAGAACACACGCAATCAAAGACAACATCGCATTCGGCGAAAGACCTGCGGTAAGATAACAAACGGCTGCGCCTGCCATGCTGACAAGAAGCACCTTTGTGATGTTCTTTCCGTACTTCGCATAAAGAGTTCTGCCCAACCCGAGCAGCACCGCAAACAGGGCAAGACCGAGAATATCACCGACGGTCTTGGGCAAATGCAATGCGGTTTCAAGGTACCCCGAAATCCAGTTTGTCATGGTGTTTTCAGCCGCACTGCCCAGGAAAATGCACAGCACACACAAAATCATGCCAAAGCCCCATTTGCGCTTTGCGCCGCCATCGGTCTGCGTGAGATTCATATCGGGCAGCGGTGAGGTGCAAAACAGTGCGAACACAACCAACGGAAGAAATGCCCAGAACAAGGTCAGATACATCCAGTTCTGTGTTCCGAAAAATTTAAGAAACAGAGTGCTGACCGTTACAACAAGCAACACCCCGTAGGCATACAGCGAATGCAGCCTGCTCATATCGCGGTCGGGATTATCCGACGGTAATGCCGCCACAAGGGGACTTAAAAGCACTTCGCAAAGCCCTGCCGCAATGGAAAAAACGACCGTACCAAGCACAAGACCGACATAGGCTTTATCGGGAAAAAAGGTCGGCACAAGGGCATAGATAAGCATCCCTGCCGAGGTTAAAAGGGGCATGACACGGATGGTCCTATGTATATTGAAATACTTGGTGAAGAAGGTAAAAATCAGGTCAACTATCAACTGTGTGCAGAAATTGGTAAGCACCAATGTGCCGAGCAGGGTGTAAGAAATGGCGTACATTTCACGAAAAGTCACAAACAAAAGCGGAGGCAGACTAAAGCTTGCCGCCATGGCAATATTTGCAAAATAACAGGTGTATTTTGTTTGCTTAAAATTCTTTGATTTCACTTTCATATCCGTATCCTTTTAAAAAAGGAGAGATGCGGTTTTATCTCTCCCCTGTTTTCAGTTAAAATATTTTCATTTTGACAACATCAACAAGTTCTTCGTCGCTGTTTTCAAGATAATGGATCATGGCATCGTCATCGTCAAACACCTTGTAAAGGTCGAGTGTTACTTCACGCATAAAGTTTTCTTTTACACTCTTATTGAGCATCGCAAGCATGGCATCGTAATAGCCGTTGACATTGTAAATTGCAATGGGCTTTGCGTGTCTGCCCAATTGTTTGAGGGTCAGAATTTCAAAAAATTCTTCAAACGTGCCGATGCCGCCGGGTGCAATAATAAATCCGTCTGCACTGTCTTCCATGATCTGCTTTCTCTCTCTCATGGTTTCGGTCGGAACAAATTCGGTGCAATGTTCAAACAATATACCGTCCACATTAAAAAAGGTCGGGGCAACGCCTTTGATGTTGCCGCCTGCTTTATGAAAGCCTCTTGCGGCGGCTCCCATGACACCTCTTGCACCGGCACCGAACACAAGACCGTGACCGCGTCCGGCAAGGGTTTCGCCTAAATTTTCCACACGGGTAAGATAAACGGGATCGATAGCATCGCTGGATGCACCGTAAATACAAATATTCATAAAATCACTCCGATTTGGGTTTTAATGAGGGATGCACATAGCGTCCTCTCTTTTTGGTTTTGTCGCCGTACTGAATATTGGCAACGGGACAACGGTTGATGCAAGCCGTGCAATGCACACATTCCGATTTGACCCATACAGGCTTGTAGTCCACCATTTGGATCGCATTGACAGGACACACCTTTTCACACAAACCGCAGCCGATACAATCATTATCCACCTTAAAGGCGGCGGTTTTGCGCATCATTCTGTAAGCGACCTGCATGCCCGTGGTCATCACCGTATCTGCCATGGTGTGAGGAATACCCGGGTTCTTGCGGTCATTGATCTGCAAAACAGCAGCCAGCAGGTCGGCTTCTGCGGCACCGAGCACATCTTCGGCTTTTTCTTCGGTTGCAGGATTGTACATCATGACATAGTTGTCGGGCATTTTCACACCGAATGCCGCTGTCAGCGTGACATAACGTCTGTCAAGCGCACTCTGAAATGCCTGCACACTGCCGCCCGCTTTTCCGCCGTAGGTCACAAGCACATACACATAAGGCACTTCGTCACTTTGCAGACGGAATTTACCCACCAGCTCGGCAACCACACTCGGCATACCGCCGAAATAAACGGGAAACACGAATCCGACTTTTTCTTCCGGCTGCAGTACATATTCATACTTTTTCTCACGCACGGCATCCGCCATGTTGATCAGAACGGGATCACCCGTTTTTTCAGACAGATATTTTGCGGCATACAGAGAATTTCCGGTGCCCGAAAAATAAAAAATCATACCATACGCCTCCGTTTTTCTTTTGAGAAATATATTTTATCACAGAAATAAAAAAAAAGCAAGATTTCCTTTTGCATTCGGGCGGTTGACTTTTGGGTGAAAATACGATAAAATTGTAGAATAAGAAATAAACGAGGTATTTAAAAATGATCAAAGCCGTTGTTTTTGATATGGATCACACACTGTTCGACCGTTATGCGACTATCCGTGCTGTCATGCCCGCATTCTGCGAAACATTTGATGTTGCACTGTCGGTTGACGAAGCCGCCGAGCTTCTTATCAAATATGACAAAAAGCTTAACATTTTCGGCTGGCCGACGGTATTCAATAAGCTCAAGGAAAAGGGAATGTTCAACACTGCACCTAAATTTGCACAGTATGCGGCATTTCTTTATGAACAGTTCTGCAAAACAAGCGTGGACTATCCGTTCACCATTCCGACTCTGCAGAAGCTTCGTGAGGACGGCTACATGGTTGCAATGATCACCAACGGTGACAACGAAATTCAGGCTGCGAAAATTGAAAACCTCGGCTATGCCCCCTACTTCGATGAAATCCTCATCAGCGGTGACTGCGATTACGAAAAACCCGAGCCTGAAATCTTCCTCGAAATGGCAAAGCGACTCGGCTTGCAGCCGCAGGAAATGGCCTATGTCGGAGATCATCCCGTCAACGATGTGGACGGCGCCCGCAATGCCGGCTGTGTGCCCGTCTGGGTCAGGACCTACGGTGTCTGGATCGAGGACATTGTACCTGCCGAATATGCTGTCGATGATGTTTCTTTTGTTCCTGCACTGCTTGAAAATATAAACAAGGGGAGTGAATAAAATGAAGTTTACCGTTCTTTCCGACATTCATTACATATCCCGTCGCAGAATTCTGCCCGGCTCACCCGATGATGTTCTCATGCGCCCTGCCGCCACCGAAACCGCCCTGCGTATGGCTTCGGAGGTGGAGGATTCGGATGTGATTCTCATTCACGGTGACCTGACCGATGACGGTGACCTTTGGAGCCATGAGGACCTCATTGAAATTCTCAAGGGTCTGCAAGCAAAAGGAAAGCGTGTTTTCGTAACAACCGCAACACACGATTTTCACCATCACCGCGCCTATACCCGTTGCTACAACGATACCAAAGTAAAATACAAATCCGAGCCTTGGCATACGCCGTATTTTGATCCCGACACCGCCGATTACAGAAAGCTGGTTCGCGATGAATATGCATGGCTGGATGATAAATCCATCACACCGCAGCTGGTTCGTTGTGCGACCCCTGCCGAATTGTGGGATCTGTATGCCAATTTCGGCAGAAATCAGGCCATTTCCGTCTGCGACGAAGCATATTCCTACTGCGTGGAGCTTGACGAAAACACATGGTGCATCATGCTCAATGACAATTTCCGCAATATTGAGGGCAGACACAATGAGAGTGTCACCTACCCTGCCGCATGCCTGCGCTGGATCCGCGAGCTTGTTCTGAAAGCACAGGCTGAGGGCAAATTCATTTTTGCATGCACGCATCATCCCATGGTGCCGCCCGTGCCTGCCTACCGCATCGGTGCCGACAACCGCAACATGCGTGAATCGCAGGTCGGGCATCTGCTTGCCGATCTCGGCATTCAGCTCATTTTTACGGGACACACGCATTTTTCCGATGTCGGCTTTATGGAATCCGACAGCGGCAATCTGCTGTGTGATATCACAACCCCGTCCGTATGGCACTATCCGCCGCAGTACAATGTGGTCACACTCGACACAGAGAATCACACCGTAGCCTTTGAAAGTGTTGAACTGAAAACGGTGGACGGCTTTGACCTCGGAGAGAAAACCTTCAAAGCATACATCCGTGAAAACTTTGAAGCAGACTATCGGAACAAATTCAGAAATCTGCCTGCACCGCTGAATAAGATCGTTCTTTCTGCGCAGGTCAGGCATGTGTATCCCCTGCTGAAAATGACCTGCAAGCTGACTGATGAGGAATATGCACAGATTCAGCATCGGTATATCTTTGATATTATTATGGACCTTGTTCATAATATGCTCGGCGGTGACGGAAGTTTCACACCCGACACACCGATGTATAAATTTATGATGGGCACCTGTGCATTCCTTGACAGCATCATTGACACACAGCCGTTCAAGAACATCAAAAAGGATATTCTGAAAGGCTACAGTGTCAGCGAGGTCATTGAGCCGATGCTGTTCAATAATTTTGTCCCCGATAACAATGCAGCTGCTTTTGATTTTACCGAAAAACCTGCACCGCGGATGGAAACACCTGTTTACAAATCTCATGCAGGTGAAATTCTGATGCTGCTGTTGAGCATTCTGATTCTTCCGTTGGCAAAGCTCATGCCCTTTGCTGCTGTTGCGGCACTGCCTGCCCTGACAATACGCAAAAAGATGCATAAAAAAAAGCATAAAGTATTCCCTGAACGCTATTAAATTCATGAACATTTTGTAAACTTCTATATTTTTTGCAACATTTTTCTTCTGTTTGATAATATATTATCAATGTTTTGGCAATTTGCAGAAAATTTACTCTTGTATTTTTTTACAGAACATGTTATAATTGTTAAAGATAATACTGTGGTGTTATCTCTCATATTTTGCATTTGACGATCAAACGCTATAAAACAACAGCGGCAGCGGCCTTGTCCTCTGCTGCTGTTGTTTTTTATACAAAAAAAACCGAAGCACTTTTCAGCGCTTCGGTCAAAATGATAGAATTTAGATGAGCTCGATGATACACATCTCAGCTGCGTCACCGCGACGGGGACCCGTCTTGGTGATGCGGCAATAGCCACCGTTTCTGCCATCGTATTTGGGTGCGATTTCGTCAAACAGCTTCTTGACAACGTCTTCCTTGGTGATATAAGCCATAGCCTGACGTTTATTGTGAAGTGTATTCTCCTTGCCGAGGGTAATCATTTTCTCGGTCATGGAGCGGACTTCCTTCGCTCTTGTTACGGTGGTTTCAATTCTGCCGTTTTCCAAAAGGTAAGTTACCATAGCTCTCATCATCGCTCTGCGGTGATCAGTGGGTCTGCCGAGCTTTCTGGTTCCGGGCATTAAAATCACTCCTTACATTAACTGAATAAATGATTGTAAGTCGGCTTATTCGTCTTCTTTGCGAAGCGCAAGACCGTAAGAAGCAAGCTTTGCGATGACCTCGTCCAGGGACTTGCGTCCGAGGTTACGAACCTTCATCATTTCGTCTTCGGTCTTTTCGATCAGGTCGCCGACCTTGTGGATGTTCGCTCTCTTCAGACAGTTGAAGGAACGAACCGAAAGGTCAAGCTCCTCAACAGTCATCTCAAGGGTCTGTTTATTGCCGGTTTCGTCCTTAACAACCATGATCTCTGCGTTGCTTGCCTCGTCGGACAGGTTGACGAAGAGATTGAGATGTTCGTTGAGAATCTTGGCTGCGAACGATACTGCATCTTTTGCAGAAATAGTTCCGTTTGTCCACACTTCGAGAGAAAGCTTGTCGTAGTCGGTGATGTTGCCGACACGGGTATTCTCGACAATGTAGTTAACACGATCTACGGGAGTGTAGATGGAGTCGATTGCAATCACACCGATGGGTGTTTCGAGCATAGCCTTGTTGCGGTCAGCAGAAACATAGCCTCTGCCTGCATCAGCTGTAAGCTCCATGCGCACATGTGCATCGCTGTTGAGAGTCGCAATCTTCTGGTCGGGATTGAGGATTTCAACCTCCGAATCAGCCTGAATATCGCCGGCAGTAATGATGCCTGCACCATTGTAATCAATGTACATGGTTTTGGGACCGTTGCCGTAAATCTTCAGAATAACACCCTTCAGATTCAGAACGATTTCAGTCATGTCTTCCTTAACGCCTTCGATGGTGCTGAATTCATGCAACACACCTTCAACCTTAACGGAAGTGATTGCATAGCCCTGCAGGGATGAAAGCAATACGCGGCGAAGACTGTTGCCCAGTGTTGTGCCGTAGCCTCTTTCCAGGGGTTCAAGTACAAACTTGCCGTATTTGCCGTCTGCACTCAATTCAACAGTTTCAATTTTGGGCTTCTCAATACCTATCATACAAAACACTCCTTAAAGTAATTAGGCAAAAGCCTGAGGGAAATACAAGAAGCGTATTTCCCGGCAAAAGGTATACAGAATCTTACTTCGAATAGAATTCAACGATCAGGTGTTCTTCAACAGGACACATAATCTGTTCACGCTCGGGAAGATTGATAACTTTTGCAGAACGATTGTTGCCGTCAGATTCCAGCCATGTGGGAACGGGACGGGAAGCATTAGCTTCGAAAATAGCAACGAACTTGTCGCTTTCAAGGCTCTTGTTGCGTACGGAAATAACTTCGCCTGCTCTGCAAAGGTAGGACGGGATGTCCACACGCTTGCCGTTGACGCAGAAATGACCATGGGTAACAAGCTGTCTTGCTTCTGCACGGGAGTTTGCCCAACCGAGCAGGTAAACGACGTTGTCAAGACGGCTTTCGCAAACCTTGAGAAGGTTTTCACCTGTCATGCCGGGCATTTTAACTGCCATTTCATAATATTTGCTGAACTGCACCTCGTTGATGCCGTAGTATCTTCTTGCAGTCTGCTTTGCACGAAGCTGGGTGCCGTATTCGGACTGCTTTTTGCGGCTCTGACCATGCTGGCCGGGAGCGTATGCACGGCGATCGAGGGCGCACTTATTGCTGTAGCATCTGTCGCCCTTCAAAAAGAGCTTCTTGCCTTCGCGGCGGCACAATTTACATACCGCGCCGGTATATCTTGCCATATCTGTGACACCTCCTGATTATACACGTCTTCTTTTGGGAGGACGGCAGCCGTTGTGGGGGATGGGTGTAACATCCTTGATCATGCTGACGTCGAGGCCTGCAGTCTGAAGAGCTCTGATGGCAGCTTCACGACCCTGGCCGGGGCCCTTGACATAAACTTCAACAGTCTTCATACCGTGCTCAATAGCAGCCTTGGCAGCGGTTTCAGCAGCAGTCTGTGCAGCGAAGGGAGTGCTCTTTCTGGAGCCTCTGAAACCCATTTCGCCTGCGCTTGCCCAAGAAACAGCGTTGCCCTGGGTATCGGTAATGGTGACGATGGTGTTGTTGAAGGTGGATTGAATATGAGCTGCACCACGGTCAATATTCTTGCGCTCGCGGCGTTTGCGGGTTGCGCCTTTCTTGGCGACGGCTTTGGTAGCCATACTATATCCTCCTTATTTCTTCTTGTTAGCGATTGTCTTCTTCGGACCCTTGCGGGTACGGGCATTCGTCTTGGAACGCTGACCTCTTACGGGCAGGCCTTTACGGTGACGGACACCGCGATAGCAGCCGATTTCGATCAATCTCTTGATTTCGAGTGCGGTTTCTCTGCGGAGATCACCTTCGACCTTAACATTGCGATCGATGTATTCACGCAGTTTGGAAACGTCGTCTTCGGTAAGATCACGAACTCTGATGTCGGGATCCACTCCGGTTTCTTTAAGAATGTCGCTTGCGGTTTTACGACCGATACCATAGATGTAAGTGAGACCGATTTCGATTCTCTTATCTCTGGGAAGGTCTACGCCTGAAATACGCGCCATTTGTCAGTTGCACCTCCATTTAGGTTTTTACACAGGGTTTAAAGATTAACCCTGGCGCTGCTTATGCTTGGGGTTCTCACAGATAACCATGATTTTGCCCTTGCGCTTGATAACTTTGCACTTTTCGCACATTTTCTTGACAGAAGGTCTGACTTTCATTGTGTTACCTCCTAAATTTCCTTATTTGGAACGCCATGTAATGCGGCCTCTGGTAAGGTCGTAGGGCGATAACTCGACCGTTACCTTATCACCGGGAAGAATGCGGATGTAGTTCATACGCAGCTTGCCGGAAATATGGGCCAGAATCTGCTTGCCGTTTTCCAGTTCAACCTGGAAGGTAGCATTCGGGAGAGCTTCTACTACGATCCCCTCGATTTCAATATTATCCTGCTTAGACATTCACTTTACCTCCAATTTGTTATGGGTTGCGAGCGATACCTTTGTCGGCGTTACGGCTGTGTCAGAATCAGACAGTCGCCTTTTGTGACAGCAACGGTATGTTCAAAGTGAGCAGACAGTTTACCGTCTGCGGTAACGACCGTCCAGTCGTTATCCAGAACTTTTACGTCATGCGTTCCCTCGTTGATCATCGGTTCGATCGCTAAAGTCATGCCGGGGAACAGGCGGGCACCGCGGTTGGGTGCACCGTAATTGGGGACCGACGGGTCCTCATGGAGCTTGGTTCCGATGCCGTGTCCCGTGTAGGAACGGACAACACCGTAGCCTCTTGCCGTACAGTAGTCATAAATCGCAGAACCGATATCACCGAGTCTGCCGCCAGCAACACACTTGGTAAGCCCTACATAAAGTGCTTCTCTTGTTGTGTCACACAGCCGCTGCGCTTCGGGAGAAATCCTCCCGCAAGCGAAAGTGGCAGCATTGTCGCCGTGATAGCCCTGGTAAACTGCACCAAGATCTATACTGACGATATCGCCTTCGCGAATGATGTGCTTTCTGTCCGGAATACCGTGAATGACCTCGTTATTGACGGATATGCAGCAGGTAGCAGGGAAACCGTTATAGTTCAGGAAATTCGGCTTCGCGTTCTGACTGATGATGTAGTCATAGGCGATCTTGTCGATTTCCGCGGTTGTGATACCGGGTTGGACGGCCTCCCCTGCAATTTTGAGTGCCGTGGCGGAAATTCTTCCGGCCTCACGCATAAGTTCAATCTCTTTTTGCGATTTCAGCACAATACCCATTGCTTATTCCTCCACCGCTTTCAGGGTCAGAGCAGTTGTATCAGCAACTTCTTCCTGTCCCTCTACTATGCGAAGGATACCCTTCTTACCATAGTAGTCCTTGAGCGGTTCTGTTTCGGCGTGGTAAATCTTCAATCTTTCAAGCACTGTATCGGGCTCGTCATCCTTACGGATGATGAGAGCTTCGGAGCAGTTGTTGCATACGCCGTCCACAGCGGGCTTTTTATACTCGATGTGGTAGGTAGCTCCGCATTTCGGGCAGACGCGTCTGCCGGACATACGGGCAACGATGCGCTCATCAGCAACTTCGATGTCGATTACCTTGTCGATTACGATACCCATTTCGTCAAGCGCTTCGGCCTGCGGAATGGTTCTCGGAAAACCGTCAAGAATGAAACCGTTTGCGCAGTCGTCTGCTGCAAGTCTGTCACGGATGATACCGATAACGACTTCATCAGGAACGAGCTGACCGGCTTCGATAAAGGATTTTGCCTTGAGCCCCATGGGGGTCCCGGTGCGAAGGGCCTCACGGATGATGTTACCCGTGGAGATGGTCGGAATCGCAAGCTTTTCAGCTACGATTTCGGCCTGTGTGCCTTTGCCTGCACCGGGGGCACCGAGAAAAATAATTTTCATATGCGTCTCCTTAATCAAGGAAGCCCTTGTAGTGACGCATCATCATCTGGCTTTCGAGCTGTCTTACGGTTTCCAGAGCAACACCGACAAGAATGATGATCGAAGTACCGCCGATGGATACATTGACCGGGAAATCTGCCAGGGTGGTGATGTCTGTGAAGAGAACCGGATAAAGAGCTACGACACTGAGAAGCAGTGCGCCCAGAAGAATGAGCTTGGAAAGAACCTTTGCGATATAGTCCGCTGTGGGACGGCCGGTACGGATACCGGGGATGACACCGCTGTTCTTTGCAAGATTGTTAGCCATTTCAATCGGATTGTACTGAATCGATGCATAGAAGTATGCAAAGAAGATGATCAACAGGAAGTAGATCACTGCGTACACCGGAGAAGTGGGATGGAACCAACCGAAGAAGGTCTGGCCGAAGCCGCCGTCCTTGAGCTTGCTTTCAACAAACATCTCAATGGTGGGAGGCAGAGACAGGATAGAGCTTGCGAAGATAACCGGAAGAACACCGGAAAGGTTGACCTTCAGCGGAATGTTCGAGCTCTGACCGCCGTACATCTTGCGGCCGACAACTCTCTTGGCATACTGAATGGGAATTCTGCGCTCTGCGCCGTCCATCCAGCAGATGAAAACGATCATACCAAGAAGAGAAATGAATGCGATCGGAACGATCAGATAGTACCATGAGCCCTGCTGATAAGCAGTCATGATCAACTGATAGAGAATCGTGGGGATGCGGGATACGATGCCTGCGAACAGGATCAGGGAGATACCGTTGCCGATACCTTTGTTGTTGATCTGTTCACCGAGCCACATGACGACGGTGCTGCCGGCGGTCAGTGTCAGGATAACGACAAGACCCTGGAAGACAGCGGCAAAACCTGTGTAGGGGTTGCCTGCGTGGTCAGTGGTAAGCATTGTGCCTGAGCTCCAGATGTATACGAAGAAAGCGATACTCTGGAGAAGAGCAAGACCGACGGTGACATAACGAGTGATGACACCCATCTTCTTGCGGCCTTCTTCACCCTCTTTGGCAAGATTGCCGAGGGCGGGAATGGCAACGGTGAGAAGCTCAATAATAATGGATGCGTTGATGTAGGGTGTGATACCCAGAGCGAACAAGCGTCCATAGTTAAAAGCATCACCGGTCAGCATGGTCAGGTAGCTGATGAAAGTACCTTCAGCACCCGCTGCAAGTCCTTCGGTAATATCGACGAACGGAACGGGAACCGCACAACCGAGTCTGAACAGGAAGAGAATGAAAATCGTATAGACAATCTTCTTACGCAGATCCGGAATTTTCCATGCGTTGATAACTGTTTTTAACATAAGTTGACACGCTCCTTCTTTTTCCGTTTAGAATTTAAGATTGAGATGCAATCAGATAACTTCGGCAGTGCCGCCGGCTGCTTCAATCTTTTCCTTAGCGGATTTGGAGAATGCATTGGCCTTAACAGTGAACTTCTTGGTCAGTTCGCCGTGGCCGAGAACCTTGATGCCGTCAAGCTCTTTCTTGACAAGACCGCTGCTCAGGAGAGCTTCGGTGTCGATGACGGCGCCGTTTTCAAAAGCTTCTTCAAGAGCAGACAGGTTAACAATAGCGATTTCCTTAGCGAAAATGTTGTTGAAGCCTCTCTTGGGAAGTCTTCTCTGCAGGGGCATCTGGCCGCCTTCGAAGCCGGGATTCATACCGCGGCCTGCTCTTGCCTTCTGACCCTTGTGACCCTTACCGGCGGTTTTGCCCTGACCGGATGCGGGACCTCTGCCTATACGCTTTACCGGAACGTTGGAACCGGGAGCAGGCGATAACTCGTGCAATTTCATAATAAGTCGTCCTTTCTGCTCTTACGCTTCAGTAACCTCGAGAAGGAAACCGATCTTATGAATTTTACCTCTGGTCTGTGCGTTGTCGGGCTGAACGGTTACGTCGCCGATCTTGCGCAGGCCGAGAGAGTTAGCGGTGGCAATCTGGTCCTTTTTAGTGCCGATCAGGCTCTTAACGAGCTTAATTTTCATATCTGCCATGACTGCACACTCCTTAACCTAAAATTTCGTTGACGGACTTGCCTCTGATAGCAGCAACTTCTTCAGCGTTGCGAAGCTGCATAAGTCCGTTGAGGGTTGCTCTGACAACGTTGCAGGGATTGTTCGAACGAAGAGCCTTCGTACGGATATCCTTGATACCAACGGTCTCAACAACTGCACGAACCGGGCCGCCGGCGATAACACCGGTACCGGGAGCAGCGGGCTTCATAAGAACGACGCCTGCGCCGAACTTGCCGATGACTTCGTGCGGAATGGTTGTGCCCTTGAGGGCAACCTTTGTAAGATTCTTCTTTGCATCTTCGATGCCCTTGCGGATAGCATCCGGAACTTCGTTGGACTTGCCAAGACCGAAGCCGATGGTGCCTTTGCCGTCGCCTACGACTACGAGAGCCGAGAACTTCATGACACGGCCGCCCTTAACGGTTTTGGAAACACGGTTGATCGCAACGACTCTTTCGATGTATTCGCTGTTGTTTTCTCTGTTCTGAGAATCAAATCTTGCCATAATTGTTTCCTCCTCCCTCAGAACTTCAGGCCGCCCTCACGGGCGCCTTCTGCCAAGCCTTGTACACGGCCGTGATAGATGTAACCGCCGCGGTCAAATACGCATTCTTCAATGCCGTTTGCAACGGCTCTTTCTGCAAGCAGTTTGCCGACTTTCTTAGCGGCATCGATGTTTCCGCCGTATTCATTGAAATCCTTCTCGACTGTGGAAGCAGCGGCGAGAGTGACACCCTTGTCATCATCGATGAGCTGAGCATAGATGTGCTTCAGGGAGCGGAAAACATTCAGACGGGGACAAGCAGCTGTACCGTGGATCTTGCCGCGGACTCTCTTATGGCGCTGCTGTCTTGCCATAGCAGTATTAGGTCTGTTTACCATATTCGTTCACTCCTTATCTTATTTGCCGCCCTTACCGGACTTGCCTTCCTTGCGACGTACGACTTCATCAACATACTTGATGCCTTTGCCCTTGTAGGGTTCGGGCGGACGAACCGCACGAATCTCACAAGCGAACTGTCCTACGACCTGCTTGTCAGCACCGGAAACGACGATCTTATTCGGAGCGGGTACTTCGATGGTTACGCCTTCGGGCGGATCCATCTTCACCGGGTGGGAATAGCCGATGGTAAGATTCAGGCTCTTGCCTTCGAGTGCGGCACGATAACCGACACCGACAATTTCAAGTTCCTTCTTGAAGCCTGTGCTTACGCCTTCGACCATGTTGCTGATGAGGGTACGAGTGAGGCCGTGCAGAGCTCTGTTTTCCTTTTCGTCGTTGGGACGGGAAACAGTGATAACGCCGGCATCAAGCTCGATGCTCATGTTGCTGTTGAATGTTCCGGAAAGAGTACCCTTGGGACCTTTAACGGTGACTGCGCTGCCGTCGATTGTGACGTCAACACCTGCCGGAACTGTAATGGGCTTTCTGCCAATACGAGACATCCCTTTGTACCTCCTTACCAGACATATGCAAGGACTTCGCCGCCGATGTTGGCTTTGCGAGCGTCCTTATCGGTCATAATACCCTTGGATGTGGAGAGGATTGCAATGCCGAGACCTTTCATGACTTTCGGCATATTCTCTACATCGGAATAAATACGCAGGCCGGGCTTGGAAACTCTGCGTATACCCATGAGAACCTGGGACTTGTTGGGACCGTACTTGAGAGCGATTTCGATAACGCCCTGCTTACCGTCGTCAACAACCTTAAAACTCTTAATATATCCCTCGTCAACAAGAATCTGGGCGATAGCCTTCTTCATATTGGATGCGGGGACGGACACCGTGTCGTGCTTAGCAGAATTTGCGTTTCTGATTCTGGTAAGCATATCAGCGATGGGATCGGTAATCTGCATGCCGTAAACCTCCTTTACTTAAAGCTATAATTACCAGCTTGCTTTCTTAACACCGGGAATCTGGCCTGCATGTGCCAGTTCTCTGAAGCAGATACGGCATACACCATACTTACGAAGGTAAGCGTGGGGTCTTCCGCAAATCTTGCATCTGTTATAAGCTCTTGTCGAATACTTCGCGGGTCTTGCCTGACTGACTTTTTTAGATGTCTTTGCCATTCTCTTTCCCCTCCTTATTTAGCAAACGGAGCGCCCATGAGAGTAAGGAGCTCTCTGGCTTCTTCGTCTGTCTGTGCGGTTGTAACGATACAGATATCCATACCGCGAACCTTGTCGATCTTATCGTAGTCGATTTCGGGGAAGATCAGCTGTTCCTTGATACCGACAGCGTAGTTGCCTCTGCCGTCGAAGGAGTTGGGATTGATACCTCTGAAGTCACGAACTCTCGGAAGAGCGAGGTTGAAGAATCTGTCGAGGAACTCGTACATCTTTTCGCCTCTCAGAGTGACCTTAACGCCGTTGGGCATACCTTCACGAAGCTTGAAGTTAGCGACGGACTTCTTTGCCAGACAGACAACGGGCTTCTGACCGGTGATCTGTGCGATATCGCCGCAGATGGCATCGAGAGCCTTCGGATTTTCACGGGCTTCGCCGCAGCCGACATTGACAACGACCTTGTCAATCTTCGGAATCTGCATAACGCTCTTGTAGTTGAATTTCTTCATGAGAGCCGGAGCGACGTCGGCTTTGTACATTTCTTTAAGTCTTGCCATTAGAATCGTCCTCCCTCATTAAAACTGTGCGCCGCAATCTTTATTTTTGCAGACGCGAACTTTGTTGCCCTTGGAATCGATCTGGTGACCGACTCTGACAGCCTTGCCGCACTTGGGGCAAACAAGCTGAACCTTGTCTGCGTAGAGAGCGCTTTCAGCCTCGATACGGCCGCCTGCCTCACCCATTCTGCGGGGCTTCACATGCTTGGTGACAATGTTGATACCTTCAACAATGACCTTGCCTTCGGAGGGGCTGACCTGCAGAACCTTGCCGGTCTTGCCTCTGTCTTTGCCGTTGATGACCATAACGGTATCGCCGGTCTTAACATGAACTTTATTACTCATTGCGCACCTCCGAATTAAAGTACTTCGGGAGCAAGGGAGAGAATCTTGGTGTATTCGTGATCACGAAGTTCTCTTGCCACAGGCCCAAAAATACGGGTACCCTTGGGGTTCTTGTCAGCCTGGATAATAACGGCTGCATTTTCATCAAAGCGGATATAGGTTCCGTCGTCTCTGCGGACACCCTTAGCGGAGCGAACGATGACTGCCTTTACGACATCACCCTTTTTCACAACGCCGCCGGGAGTAGCCTTTTTAACAGAAGCGACTACAACGTCACCGATATTGGCATATTTTCTGCCGGTACCGCCGAGTACGCGGATGCACATAAGCTCCTTAGCACCGGTGTTATCGGCGACTTTGAGTAAAGTCTGTTGCTGAATCATAATGTGCCTCCTTCTTATTTAGCTTTTTCGATGATTTCAACCACACGCCATCTCTTATCCTTGGAGAGAGGTCTGGTTTCCATCAGAAGAACACGGTCACCGATACCGCATTCGTTGTTTTCGTCGTGTGCTTTAAGATTGATGGTGCGGTTAACGATCTTCTTGTAAAGAGGATGGCGAACCTTATCCTGAACAGCGACAACAACTGTCTTGTCCATTTTGTCGCTCTTAACAATACCGACGCGGGTTTTTCTCAAATTACGTTCCATTTATGCTTCCTCCCTTGACTCAGGCATCCTTGCCGTGCAGTTCGATGTCGCGCTTAACCGTAAGGATACGGGCGATATCTTTCTTGACGGCGCTGATGCGCATCGGGTTGTCAAGCTGGTTGATGGCTTGCTGGAAGCGCAGATTGAAAAGCTCTTCCTTCAACTTGAGGAGTTCAGCGTCCATCGCTTCGATGGTCATTGCTCTGATTTCACTGGCTTTCATTCTTGCTCACCACCCTGTTCTTCCTTGGTCAATACTTTACACTTGATAGGCAGCTTAGCTGCTGCAAGACGCAGAGCTTCGCGTGCTGCTGCTTCGTCAACACCGGCGATTTCAAACATAACTCTGCCGGGCTTGACGACTGCTACCCAGTATTCCGGAGAACCTTTACCGGAACCCATTCGGGTTTCAGCAGGCTTTTCGGTGATGGGCTTATCGGGGAAGATTTTAATCCAAACCTGACCGCCACGCTTAATGGATCTGGTCATGGCAATACGGGCTGCTTCGATCTGGTTGGAGGTGATCCATGCGGGCTCGCAAGCCACAAGACCAAAATCGCCGTAGTTAACCTTATTGCCGCGATGTGCTTCGCCCTTCAGGCGACCTCTTTGCTGTCTGCGGTATTTTACACGCTTAGGCAATAACATCTTTACGCCCTCCTGTCTCTTCTCTGATTGTTGTTTCTTCTCTGGTTGTTGTTGCGGGCGCGGCCTTCGTGAAGGACTTCGCCGCTGTACAGCCAAACTTTAACGCCGATACGACCGTAAGTGGTCTTGGCTTCTGTTACACCGTAGTCGATGTCAGCTCTGATGGTCTGAAGCGGGATCGTACCTTCTTTATAGGTTTCGGTACGAGCGATTTCAGCGCCGCCGAGTCTGCCTGCGACCTGGATCTTGATACCTCTTGCGCCGAGTCTCATGGTGCTGCCGATAGCCTGCTTGACTGCACGACGGAAGGATACACGCTTTTCAAGCTGCAGAGCGATCTTTTCTGCTACGAGCTGAGCATTGAGGTCGGGCTGCTTGATTTCGATGATGTTGATGTAAACTTCCTTGTCGCCACCGAGCATCTTCTTGCAGGTTGCCTTGATCTTTTCGATTTCAGCACCGCCTCTGCCGATAACCATGCCGGGCTTTGCGCAGTGGATGTTGATGCGGACTCTCTTGGGGTCGCGCTCAATTTCGATTTTCGGAACACCTGCGGACTCGAGGGACTTGAGGAGGTATTCACGAACATTGTAATCTGCTACGAGGGTGTCGCCGAAGGTAGCCTTGTTTGCGTACCAGCGGGATTCCCAATCCTTGATGACACCGATTCTCAAACCGGTAGGATTAATTTTCTGACCCATTGTTTATTCCTCCTCCCCTCTTATTCCTCAATTTCCTTGAGTACAAGGGTGATGTGCGACGTCTTCTTGTTGATTCTGAACGCACGGCCGTGTGCTCTCGGTCTGATTCTCTTGAGGGTGGGACCCTGACATACGCTGCATTCTGCAACATAAAGTCTGTCGGTATCCATATTGTAGTTATGTTCCGCATTTGCGATTGCGGACTTAAGAAGCTTTGCAAGCGGTTCACACGCGGCCTTGGGCGTGTACTTCAGGATTGCCATAGCTTCATCTGCGGGCTTGTTGCGGATCAGGTCCAGAACGATCTGCACCTTTCTGGGAGCGATACGCACAAAAGTCGCTTTTGCTCTTGATTCCATAATTTACACTCCTTTCGACCGATTATTTACCGTTGTTGGAAGTTTTGCTGCCGGCGTGACCTCTGAAGGTTCTGGTCGGAGCAAATTCGCCGAGTTTGTGACCTACCATGTCTTCGGTAACATATACCGGGACATGCTTGCGGCCGTCGTGAACGGCAAAGGTATGACCAACAAATTCGGGGAAGATCGTAGAGCTGCGGCTCCACGTCTTGAGGACGATCTTTTCGCCATTCTGATTCATTTTTTCGACTCTTTCAAGCAGTTTGGGCTGCACAAAAGGTCCTTTTTTAACGCTTCTACCCATTATTTATTGTCTCCTTTCCGCTTATTTCGCATTGCGGCGCTTGACAATCAGCTTGTCGGAACGCTTATGCTTTGCACGAGTCTTGTAGCCAAGTGCGGGCTTGCCCCAGGGAGTAACAGGGCCGGGACGGCCGATGGGGGACTTGCCTTCACCACCACCGTGGGGGTGGTCACAGGGGTTCATAACAGAACCGCGGACTGTGGGACGGATGCCCATGTGACGGGTACGACCTGCTTTACCGATCTTGACGTTGATGTGATCAGCGTTGCTGACGGTGCCGATGGTAGCCATGCACTGTGCGGGAACGTTTCTCTGTTCACCGGAGGGAAGGCGAAGAAGAGCATAAACGCCTTCTTTAGCCATGAGCTGTGCTGCGTTACCTGCTGCTCTTGCAAGCTGGCCGCCGCGGCCGGGATACAGTTCAACGTTGTGTACGAAAGTACCTACGGGGATGTTTGCAAGCGGAAGAGCGTTACCGACCTTGATGTCAACGCCTGCGCCTGCTTCAACAACATCGTTGACCTTCAGACCTTCGGGAGCAAGAATGTAGCTCTTGGTACCGTCTGCGTACTGAATGAGTGCGATGTGTGCGGAGCGGTTGGGATCGTATTCGAGGGTAAGAACGGTAGCAGCGCCTGCCTTGGTTCTCTTGAAGTCGATGATACGATATTTTTTGCGGTTGCCGCCGCCGTGATGGCGAACGGTGATTCTGCCGTAGCTGTTGCGACCGGAGGTCTTCTTGAGGGGTTCAAGAAGGCTCTTCTCGGGAGCGACCTTTGACAGAGAAGAATAATCTGTAACCGACATGTTACGACGAGCGTTGGTAGTCGGTTTGTAGACTTTAATAGCCATTTTCAGTCACACGCCTTTCATAATTTTGAAATAAGTGTTCATATCCGGGAGGTTTAGCGGACGGCTATTTCCATACATCGCCTGCCCGGACGGTCTTGATTAGAACATTCCGTCAAAGAACTCGATAGTCTTGGAATCGTCTGTCAGAGTCACGATAGCCTTTTTCCAGGAGGGCTTGTAGCCTTCAAAACGACCATAGCGACGAAGATGACCGCGAACATTGATGGTATTAACCTTTTCGACCTTGACACCGAAGATAGCTTCAACAGCGTCTGCGATCTGATACTTGTTAGCATCCTTGGCAACTGCGAAGGTGTACTTCTTTTCAGCAGTGTTGAGCATGCTTTCCTCTGTTACGATGGGACGGAGGATGATATCCTGTGCGTATTTCATTTTGCATAGACCTCCTCGATCTTGGCAACAGCGTCCTTGAGAACGATGAGTGTGTCGCAATTGAGAATGTCGTAGGTGTTGATGGTGTTCACAAGAGAAACCTTAACGCCTGCGATGTTTCTTGCACTGCGGTAAACAACGTCATCCTTTTCGGGAAGAACGATGAGTGCCTTTTTGCCTGTCTTCAGAGCAGAGAGAACCTTGACGATCTCTTTGGTCTTGATGGCTTCAAGGGTCAGGCTGTCGAGAACTACGAGTTCGTCAGCAAGAACCTTGGAAGAAAGAGCAGACTTGATAGCAAGCTGTCTGACCTTCTTGTTGATGGTGAAGTTGTAGGAACGGGGCTTCGGGCCAAGAGCGATACCGCCGTGATACCACTGGGGAGCACGGGTGGAACCCTGTCTTGCGCGGCCTGTGCCCTTCTGACGCCAGGGCTTCTTTCCGCCGCCGCTGACTTCAGCTCTCGTAAGGGTGGACTGTGTACCCTGACGCTGATTTGCAAGATAGTTGATGACAGCCATGTGCATGACCGAGGTGTTGGGCTCAACTGCGAATACGCTGTCGTTGAGAGCAAGCTCGGACACCTTTTCGCCTGCCATATTGAATACTGCTACGTTAGGCATCGTTCATTCCTCCTTACGCTTTCTTAACGGCGCTGGTGATAACAACTGTGCCGCCCTTGGGGCCGGGGATAGCGCCCTTGATAGCGATGATGTTGTTTTCAGCATCGACCGTTACGACATCCAGATTCTGGATGGTGACCTTTTCGCTGCCGAGATGACCGGACATTTTCTTTCCCTTGAAAACTCTGGAGGGGTCGGAGCAGGCGCCGATAGAGCCGCCGTGTCTGCCGACAGGACCCGTACCGTGGGTTTCCTTGAGTCTTGCCATGTTCCATCTCTTGATGACGCCTGCGGTACCCTTACCTTTGCTGGTGCCGGAAACGTCTACTTTGTCGCCCGCTGCGAATATGTCAGCCTTCAGGATATCACCTGTGTTGAATGCTGCGCAATCGTCGAATCTGAATTCCTTCAGAACCTTCTTGGGAGCCACATCAAGTTTTGCGAAGTGACCCTTCATGGGCTTGTTGACACGGGATGCCTTGACATCGCCGTAGCCGAGCTGAACAGCTTCGTAGCCGTCCTTCTCGTTTGTCTTCTTCTGAACAACCGCGCAAGGACCTGCGATGATGACGGTTACGGGAACAACGTTTCCGTTCGCGTCGAAAATCTGGGTCATGCCGACTTTCGTTCCGATAAGACCTTTGTTCATCTGTTTTTTCCTCCTGTCAGATTATTGGTTGACTGCATGTCAACTTGACCTGCGGTGACCTAATATATAGGGCATCGACACCTTTAGTTAGATTTTGATGTCAATGTCAACACCGGCGGGAAGCTCAAGACCTGTCAGAGCCTCAACAGTCTTGCTGGTGGGTCTGATAATGTCAATGAGTCTTTTGTGGGTGCGCTGTTCAAACTGTTCGCGGGAGTCCTTGTACTTGTGAACAGCACGAAGGATAGTAACAACTTCCTTCTCGGTGGGAAGCGGAACGGGGCCGGATACCTGTGCGCCCGTGCGCTTTGCGGTTTCGACGATTCTCTCTGCTGCTTTGTCAACGAGATTGTGGTCGTAACCCTTGAGTCTGATTCTGATCTTTTCCTTAACTGCCATTTGAATTGCCTCCTTGTTGTTTGGCGACAGCCGATTCGGATTTTCTGCAACGGAGCCGGGTGTTTCATTCTTTCCCGTTTTAAAACTCCGGAAAAATATTTCCGGAGCTGACAGCAGAATTGTGCCTTGGTGGGAAAAATCCGGTTAAGGCGCGGATATCCCCCTTGGCATCGGCTTGTTTCGCCCGGTTTAAAATCGGACATACTCCGCGGGAGTTCCCTGCATCGGTGTGCAGCCACATCCCACATCATCGCACATCTGCCTGAAACTTCGTGGCAGAATTCGCCCATCCATTCCAAGCACGGGTATTATATCATACGTTTATGCAAATTGCAAGAACTTTTTTTAATATTTTCGGCATTTTTACAAATTTTTTTTGAGTTTTTCGGTTACTCTCGCCAAAGAATCAAGAATTATTTCTCCATCCTTGCGGACAATGCTTGAATTGACGGCAAAAATCTCATTTTGTTGTTCAATCAGCATGATCGCATCGGTGAAATACCCACCCATTCCGGTCAGACAGTTGGTATGCATGATCCTGCCGTCGCTCGAAAGGTTGATATATACCTTTGCTTCACCGCACTGTACACAAAAACCGTAATCCTCTTCGGTCAGAATCGGTGTCAGGTCATCGCGCAGTGCCAGCACAGAGATAAACTTTGCCCTGCCGTCCCCGTCGGTCTGTTGGTCATAAGACAGATAGGTGCAATCCTCCACATTTTCCCCGATGTAGCCGTGCGGCTCGGAAACGGCACACGGAGTCAGCATTCTGAAGCAGTTGTTTTCCTGTGCATGCAGAAGGAACGAAACCGTACCGGTCTCATAAGCCTGTATATCATCATAGATAAGGATAAAATCCTTCATCCACACAAAATGGCGCAGGTGCTTTCTGAACCATCTGCCCATCGGTCCGGTGGCATCGGCAACCACATAACGCCAGCCGGACTCATCCGTAAAATTATAAAGCTTACCGCGCATACGGATATGATCGTGATGATCGCGCCAGTCCTGCCCTTTTCCATTATATAATACAACATTGTGTGCATAGGACTGCACATAGTAATCGCGGTAAATATCATTGGAATAGCTGCAGCAGGAGGAATCAAAAATTTCATACCTGCCGTTGCGATACAGAATAAAGTGCCCTGCATCGTTATGCGAATGGTTCCAGCTGTCACCACACTTGACGGCAAGCATGGTACTGTCTTTTTCAAAGCTGTCACGGAAGATCGCCCAGCCGTTGTTTTCATAGCAGACAGACAGCTGTGTCGGCGTCTGCACGGGAAGTGAATATATATTATTATAATGTAATAGACGAAAAACGGCACAATCGGTCGCGTGCTTCTCTTTGTTCTGCAAATACCAGCGCAGGCAGCCGAATTCCGGAAAGCGTGCAAGCAGATGCAGCGTACATTCATTCAGTCCGTAACCGTCACAATCACCGAAGCCGACATAATAATCCTCCACCGAGGACGGATAGACGGTCTGTACAAAGAAATCAGCAGCGGCGGTCATGAAAGCGCGATCATCAAAGGGTGCCTTGCCTGTGATTTTTTCGTATGCGTATGCAAAGTGCAGATATTCGACCAAGGTATAATTGAAATAATTGACACCTTCATAAAAAGCGCCGTTATCCATACTTGCCAATTTATTATTGACAGGATTCCCCTTGTAAGCGAACCATTGCGCAAGACCGTCGGCAGCAAGGTCGGCAAGGTGCCGGGCATCGGGCAGTGCATCACGCATGACAATGGCTGCAAAGGCACCGCTGCTGACACAGACCGGCCACCAGTTGTGCCCCATGGTATCAAAGGCATGGATTTTTGTTCCCGGCAGCAGCCAGTCCTCCAGCAAAGGCAGAATGCCGAGCTTGTATGTACCCTGCACGATGATTTCACGCTCCGCATCCGTCAGCAGGTTACCGAAGCAGGCATAGCCGTATGCCATGCCGACACAAAAATGTCCCGTATTCAGTTCACTGCGTCCTTTAAACCCCTTTCCGTGCCATTTTTCATACTGTGCGTAAGCCAGCATGAGTTCTTTTGCTTTTTCAAAATAAGCCGCATCCTGCGTATAATAATATCCGAATGCAAGGTTGAGCATATTGCCGCAGAAGGGGCCGCAGGCATCCCCGTAATTCTCGTGTTGCACAACATAGCCCTCACCGTTGACCTGCACCGAAGCCTCGGAAACCACTTGCAGTTGCAGTGCATTTTCAGCCGCCGACAGCGCCGTTACACACAATTTCTGCACCAACGGATCTTCACTGTTTTTCCACGATTCAACAATTGCCGAAGAAAAATACAGACATTCCACGCAAAATAACTCCTCTATATTATAATGGTATAGCAAAACAAAAGCCACCGCAGAGCGATGGCTCAAAAAAGCAAATTATGCCCCTGTAAGAGAGAAAACAACAGCCGTCGTGTTGCTGTTTGCAAGCACTTCAATGATACTTGCAATCAGCGCCGCCAGCAGATTGGTGATGTCAATCTCATTCAGCACCGAGGTGCTTGCAGTCAGAAAAGAGAACATTCCGAACATGGTATCCTCCGGGTAAAATCAGGTTTGCGGTGCATCCGGGTCATCTTCCTTCGCATCGGTTGCAACAGGTACTTCAACAGCCGTTTTTTTCTTTGTTGAATTGAACAGATGAATGATCCCGGCTTTGTTCATTTCATTGAGAATGGTCACAAAGAAGGGCATGATGAAGAAGCCGAATACACCCAATACCTTTGTGCCGACATACATGGAGGTGATGGTGACAATGGGGGGCAGACCGATCTGACCGGAAACCAGCTTGGGCTCAAGCACCTGACGGATCACAAGCACCACAGCGTATGTGATGAGCAGACCGATGCCGAGTCCGACCTTGCCCGTCAGCAATGATATGACACCCCACGGAATCAGAACGGTACCGGTACCGAGCACGGGGATAATATCAACAACCGCAATCAGAATGGCAATTATAAACAGATAATCGGACTTATATACACCGATCAGCTTCAGCACGGACAGCGCAATGGTCATTTCAAAAGCGGTGATCAGAAAAATAATACCGTATGCCTTGACCATCTTCCACATGCTGCCGACGGCAAGCTGCTTTGCATGACGCAGTTTTTTGCCGTTCGCCTCACTCATCTGCGCAAGAATGAAATCGCGGATATGCTCATAATCCGTACAGACAAAAATGCAGGAAATCACTGTAATAACACAGCTGATCACAAAGGACGGGAACTGACCGACTGTATTGATCAGAATATCACCACCTGTTGAAATCAGGGAAGTCCAGTTAAATGTGTCGGGCTTCACATTCAGGCCGGCAAGACCGTTCTCGGCAATGTTATCCAGAAAATCGGAAACCGTCACACTCAGATCTGCCGTAAAGCTTTCGGGCAGGTTTGCAAGCACACCCAACAGCCAGTTCTTGAAGGTCAGGATCAACTGCGGCAGGTCATTGATGCGACTGTAAGCATACGTAAAGAAGCCTTTGATTTCAGGCGCAACCTCAAAGCCGAGCAGCACAAGCAGTCCCACACCGAGACCGAGCACGGACAAAACAAGAACCACACTGATCAGTCCGCGCTTGAAAGGTGTTTTCTTATCAATGTATGCAATGGGTCTTTTGAGAATCATTGCAACAAACAATGCCACCAGCAAGGGCAGAAACAAGCTCAGGCAGCGGTCAAACAAAAAATAAGCAAGCCCGAGAATGATTACAAAGTAAGCCGTATTGACAATAAAATGCCATCTTTTATCGGTTTTCGTCCTGTCGAACAATTCCATAATGAACTCCTTTTAATATATCTGTTTATATATTACCTTTTTTTAACGGATAATGCAAGTATTGTCTTGTTTTTTTAATTTAAGTTTAAAAATTTTTATTTTTTTGGTGTTTCTGACAACAAAGTGAAGAAATTTATTTTTGGGCTTGACATACAGCAATTATTTAGGTATAATTAGTCCTTGCGAAGTGAGGGAAAGCCTATTCCCGTTCTTCTTTAGCAGCCAAAACCTATAAAGACCAGACAGAATGGAGGTTTTACCGTGAAAAGAACATACCAGCCCAAAAAGCGTCATCGCAAGATGGAACATGGCTTCCGCAAGAGAATGTCGGACAGAAACGGCCGCAAGGTACTTGCTCGCCGCAGAGCAAAGGGCAGAAAGCAGCTCAGCTACTAATCTGCTTACACGGCGTAAGATCCGGTAAATCACATCCGAAAGGATTCGGTAAACAGCTTTGTCCGGATTTGAAACACTAAAATCCAACACTGATTTCCGCCGTGCCTACGGCCGCGGAAAAGCATACACAAATCCTGCGTTGGTTACTTATGTAAACAAGAACCGCGCGGGCATTTGTCGTGTTGGCATCACAACAAGTAAAAAAATCGGCAACGCCGTACAAAGAAACCGCGCACGTCGTGTCATTCGTGCGGCATTTGCACCGTTGGCGAACCAAACCAGTCCCGGTTACGATATAGTATTCGTGGCCAGGACTAAAACTGTATACAAAAAAAGTACGGAAATTACGGAGATTATGCGTAAGCAACTTGCACAGGCAGGGCTTCTGCAATGAGGGATTTTCTCCTGAAGGCAATCCGCTTTTATCAGCGGCATATCTCTCCCCTTTTTCCGCCCATGTGCCGGTATTATCCGACCTGCTCGACCTATGCCGTGCAGGCGATTGAAAAATACGGTGCACTGCGCGGCGGTTTTCTTGCAGCAAAACGGCTGCTTCGCTGCAATCAATTCTTTCCCGGAGGCGTAGATCCGGTACCCGAACTTTCCGGGAGCAGAAAATCAAGGAAGAGGAAATAAACGGAGGAATTTATTATGCAAAGTCTTTACAGCATCATCGCAGTACCGTTCGGTATCGCACTTTACTTTTTATACGGTTTGACAGGAGAATATCTGATTTCCCTGTTTCTTCTGACTTTTGTTGTGCGTCTGTGCATGGTACCCGGTGCCATGAAACAGCAGAAGAATGCCGCGAAGCAGCTTCGCCTGCAGGCAAAGGTCAACAAGATCAAAGCAAAGTACGCTTCCCTTCCCCAGCGTGAAGCACAGGCAAAGATCCAGCAGGAAACACAGGAGCTGTATCAGCGTGAAGGCTTCAGTGCCATGGCAGGCGGCTGTGCACCCCTTGCCGTACAGATGATCGTTATGATGGGTCTTTACGGTGCAATTTATTCTCCCCTTTCGCAGGTTCTGCGCATTGATGAAGCACACATTGCTAAATTTACAGAAATCTGCACAACCCTCGGCCTTGAAATAACAAAGGGCCGTGAAGAGCTCGGCATTCTGAGCAACTTCAATCAGATCATCCCCCATCTTGATTCCGCTGTTTACGGGGATATGATCGAAAGAATTTCTACATTTATCGAAAAATTCACCATTTTCGGCATCGACCTGACGGCATATCCGAACACCTTCCGCGCGGAGGACGGCGACTGGAGATTGATTCTCATCCCCGTTCTTGCAGGTGCCACCGCAATGCTTTCCAGTATTCTCATGTATCTGCGTCAGCGCAAAACCAACCCCGACATGGCAAAGAACCCCTCCATGGGCTGCATGACCTTCATGTCCCCTCTTATGTCGGCATGGTTCTCCTATCAATTCCCTGCCGGTGTCGGTGTTTATTGGATCATTTCCAACATTCTTACCTTTATTCAGACACTTGTTCTCAACCAGATGTATAAGCCCGAAAAGGTCATCGCTATGAATATGATCGACGAAACGGTTGAGCGCCGTTCCAAAGAGAACAGCATCAAGCTGCGAGCAAAACAGATCGCAGAAGAACAGTAAACAAGCCGGAATCGTGTCCGGCTGTAATATGACGAAAGGACACCTATATAATGCTTTTTGAAAAAATCGGCACAGGTGCTACCATTGAAGAAGCACTCGAAAAAGCCAAGGCAGCACTCAATGCGCCCGAGGACATTGATGTTCAGTTTGACGTCCTCCAACAGCCCCAGAAAAAGACACTCGGTCTGTTCGGCGGCAAAGCCGCTGAAGTTCGTGTATATTATGAACTCCCCGACGAAGAAAAAGCCCTTACATACCTGAAAGCCATCATCGAAGGCATGGGCATTTCCAGCTATTCTGTTGACAGAGAAGACAATGATAAGGATATTATTTATAATATCAACTGTGAAGAGGATTACGGTATTCTCATCGGCCGCAGAGGTGAAACACTCGATGCAATTCAGTATCTTGTTCGCCTGACCGCAAAGAAAAGCGGTGAAGAAGCTGACGGAGCAAGAATTTCCGTCAATGTCGGCAACTACCGTGAAAAGAGAGCCGAAAACCTGCGCGCACTTGCCGCAAAGCATGCAAAGACCGTTCTCAAGTACGGCAGAAATGTTGCACTTGAGCCCATGAATCCTTACGAGCGCCGCATTATCCACACCGCCATTCAGGAAATCGAAGGTGTTACCTCTCACTCCGTCGGCTACGATTCGGACAGAAAGGTCATCATTTCCCTTGAAGAAGGTGTCAAGCCCACCCACGCACGCAACGACAGCTACAACAACCGCAGAGGCGGCAACCGTGGCGGCAATCGCGGCGGCAGAGGCGGCTACAACAGAGGAAACGACCGTCGCAATTCCGCACCTGCAGCACCGACCAGAGCTCCCCGCAAGGACAGTGAAGGCTCCCTGTACGGCAGAATCGAAATCAGAAAGAATTCTGAAGAAGAATAAGCACAGAAAAAGCAATCCGGAATCCAAAAGGATCCCGGATTTTTTTTGTTCTCTGACAGCCGGGTGGTAAATTATGGTTTGTCGGGGTCTTTGCAAAGTAAATTTCCCTCTCAAACACTTGTCGCCCCTGAAAGGGGAGATGTCGCGCAGCGACAGAGGGGTTTGTGAAAATTCACTCATTTTTTTCAGGCATTGCATTTGTTTTTGTGAACCCCTCTGCCCCTGTTCGGGGCATCTCCCCTTTCAGGGGCGACAAGTGTTTGAGAGGTCAGCTTGCGAGTTCAGGAAAGTTTCATCAAACTGCGAGTTTGCACAAAAAAACTGAAATAAAGAAATTCCTTAAGTTGACGACATTGCCCTTTCAGGGGCGACAAGTATTTGAGGGGTTCCGTCAGTAAGATAAACCGTAATTTATCAGCACATTTCATTCACGCACGCAGAAAAGCTCCCCGTATAAAACGGAGAGCTTGTTTTCATTTATTGCAGATAATCCGTTGTGGAAACTACCTCGTCGCCGTCAAAATAGACACGCGGTACACGGCGCGATAGTCCGCAGACGATTTCGTAATTGATAAGACCTGCTTTGTCGGCAAGGAAATCGGCTGTGATTCTTCTGCCGCCGGCTTCGCCCATGACGATGATCTGAGAGCCTTCTTTGATGTCGTCAATGTCTGTTACATCCAGCAGGCACTGATCCATGCACACATTGCCGATGACGGGTGCCATATCGCCGTTTTCGGTCAGCATATAGACCTTGTTGGAAAGCCTGCGCGGGTATCCGTCCGCATAGCCGATGGGCACGGTCGCCACGGTCATATCCTTTTCGGCAACGAACGTACCGCCGTAACTGAATGCCGTTCCTGCGGGAATATCCTTGACCATGGAAACCACGGTGCGAAGCTCCATAACAGGCTTCAAGCGGCAATTGCGCGGCACTTCGGAAGACGGATACAGGCCATACAGAATAATTCCCGCACGAAGCAAATCCATGTGCATTTCGGGATAAGCAAGAATGCCTGCGGAATTGCAGCAATGCCTGTATGCAAAGGTGATATTTTTTTGCTCCAGCCTGCCGACCATATCCAGAAACAGGTCATACTGCAAACGGGTATACACTTCCCCGCCGCTTGCCATGTCGGCTTGTGCAAAATGTGTAAAAATACCGTCACAGAAAAGTCCGGGCAGGGCAACGGCGGCGGCAATTTCCTCCACGGTTCCACTGTCCGTTTCGGTATCGTGATAGAAAAATCCGATGCGGCTCATGCCTGTGTCGAGTTTGATATGCACATTCACCGTCACATCCGCCTGCACGGCAAATTCCGACAGCCGCTGTGCATAATCGGTGCAGTAAACCGCCTGCGTGATGTCGTTATATGCCAGCTGTGCGGCACATTCGGGCGGTGTGTAGCCGAGAATCAGAATCGGCAGATCAATGCCGCATTTACGCAGCTCCAGCGCTTCTGCAAGGTTGGAAACGGCAAACCAATCCACACCGCACTTCTGCAGATACAGTGCAATCTGCTCGTCCCCGTGTCCGTAAGCATCCGCTTTCACAACCGCCATCACGCAGGTGCTGTCATCTGCCACCCGTCTGATTTCCTGCAAATTATATGCCAACGCATCCAGATGGATCTGCGCTCTTGTTCGTTTGGAATAATGCTGCATAAAAGTTTCCTTTCATGTATAATATAAATATAATACTCCTTTTTTTAATTTATGTCAACTGTCCGTTATATATTGTAAACAAAACGGATGTATATTTTTACTGCAAATTCAATAAAAATACATGCAGATTGCATTTATCTTTCCATTACCTATTGCAATCGGGCAAAAATTAGTGTAAAATACACAAAGAGGTCATAAAAAAGACCCTTTTTGACACATCTTTTTGGAGGTTTTGCATGAAATATTCCCTTACAGTGAAACAAGCAAAAGAAATGCTGGACAACAAATTGCTGCATTTCTTCGGTGTGCATCCCGAAAACGCAACGGTGGAGCAGTTCTACCGTGCAATTGCCATGCTTGTTCGTGACATGATGGCACAGGGCCGTGCCGAATTCAACCAGCGCGGTGACAAGGCAGGTGCAAAACGAATTTATTATATGTCCATGGAATTCCTGATGGGCCGTTCCATGAAAAACAATCTTTACAACCTGAATCTGACCAAAACCTTTGAGTCCGTGCTCAAGGGCTACGGTATTTCCATGGATTCCATTTACGAATGCGAGCCCGATGCAGGCCTGGGCAACGGCGGTCTTGGCAGACTTGCCGCCTGCTATCTTGACGGCCTTGCAACCCAGGGCTATCCGGCAAGAGGCTATTCCATTCTTTATGAATACGGTATTTTCAAGCAGAAAATCGTGGATGGCTGGCAGACCGAATTGCCCGACTTCTGGCTTCCCGGCGGTGACGCATGGCTTGTTCCCCGTCCCGAAAGCGCCATCGAAGTCCGTTTCGAGGGCAATATCCACGATTGGTGGGACAACAACCATCATCAGGTCGAATTGAAGGACTACATCCCCATTCAGGCTGTTCCCTACGATATGTTCGTATCGGGCAAGGACGGCAAAGGCATCAGCGTGCTTCGTCTTTGGAGTGCACAGGCACCGGGTCTTGATATGTCCGCATTCAATCAGGGCAACTACATCAAGGCTATGGAGCAGAATGCCATGGCGGAAGTCATCAGCAAGGTGCTGTATCCTGCCGACAACCATCCCGAAGGCAAGAGCCTGCGCCTGCGCCAGCAGTATTTCCTTGTTTCCGCAGCCGTGCAGGATATCATCCGCCGTTATCTGCGTGAAAACTCAACACTTGACAATCTTGCCGAAAAGATTGCCATTCACATCAATGACACCCATCCGACCCTCTGCATCCCGGAGCTGATGCGCATTCTGCTTGATGAATGCGGCTACGGCTGGGATGAGGCATGGAATATTGTGACCAACACGGTCGCCTACACCAACCACACCGTTATGAGCGAAGCACTTGAATGCTGGAGTGAAGACCTTATCCGCAGACTGCTTCCGAGAATTTATCAGATCATCAAGGAAATCGACAACAGACTGCGCTCCTACACATGGAACAGCACCCATGATGCCGATTTTGTGGAACGCACAGCCGTCATTTCGGGCGGTGCGGTGCGCATGGCAAACCTCTGTGTTGCCGCCTGCCACAGCGTCAACGGTGTTTCGGCACTGCACAGCGACATCATCAAAGACAGCCTGTTCAACGATTTCTACCGTCTGACTCCCGACAAGTTCACCAATGTCACCAACGGCATCGCACACCGCCGATGGCTGTGTCAGGCAAACCCCGAGCTTACACAACTGCTGACCGACAAGATCGGCAAGGGCTTTATTCTGCATGCAGACGAGCTGACCAAGCTGCGTGAATTCGGTGATGACAAGGCATTCCTTGACGAGCTTGCAGCCGTCAAGCAGATCAAGAAAGAACAGTTTGCAAATCATATTTACAAAACAACCGGCATCACCCTTGACCCGACCTCCATTTTTGACGTACAGGTCAAGAGATTGCATGAATACAAGCGTCAGCACCTGAATGCATTTGACATTCTTGCCCGTTACCTTGCCATCAAGGACAATCCCAACGGCAACTGGGTACCGCACACCTATATTTTCGGTGCCAAGGCTGCCCCCGGTTATCTCGTTGCAAAGAAAATTATCAGCTTCATCTGCGCACTGTCCGACATGATCAACAACGATCCGACCGTCAACAAGTTCATGAAGGTCGTTTATGTGGAGGATTACTGTGTCACAGCGGCAGAAAGACTCATGCCTGCTGCCGATATCAGCGAGCAGATCTCGCTTGCCGGTAAGGAAGCAAGCGGTACGGGCAACATGAAGCTCATGATCAACGGTGCCATCACCCTCGGCACCATGGACGGCGCAAATGTTGAAATTTTCGAGTCCGTCGGCAACGACAACATCGTTATTTTCGGTATGAACACGCAGGAGGTCAACACCCTTCGCAATGCAGGCTACAACCCAAATTATTATTACAACAACAATGCAACCATCCGCCGTGTTCTTGACTTCATGAACACCAACAGCATTGCAGGCAAGAACTTCTCCGAGCTTGCAAGCACGATCATTTATCACGATCCCTATATGGTTCTTGCCGATTTTGCCGATTTCAACGCAAAGCGCAGCCTTGCTGAGCAGATCTACACTGACAAGGAAAGATGGAACCGTATGTCGCTGATGAACATTGCAGGCGCAGGCATCTTTGCCGCTGACCGTGCAATCAACGAATATGCCGCCAACATCTGGGGCACAACAAGCGCAAAATAACAGGAGAAAAACATGATCCCCTTTGATTCCGGAAGAACAGAATACAAATCCGTTTTCGGAAGCATAGCCGCAGGCGAAAGTCTGCGGCTTCGGGTTTTGCTGCCGAGGGAGCTGCATGTGAGTGCCGTGCGCCTTGTTGTGAATGACGAAAAGACCGTGCAGAAATACGGCATGTTCTGGGAAAGCACGGACGGACAGACCGAATGGTGGGGTACGGATTTTTGCCCGCAATCCCCTGCCCTGTTGTTTTATCACTTTGAATTCGACACGCCGTGGGGTATGAGCCGCATCAAGCGGATTTTCACACGCACGGGCAGCTTCACCAAGGAGGGTGACGACTGGCAGCTGACGGTGTATGCCGCCGACTACAAAACACCCGATTGGATGCACGGCGGTATATTGTATCAGATTTTTCCCGACCGCTTCTGTCGTTCGGGCGAAACCGGGCAGCCTGGCATGGAAGGCAGAACGCTTCGCAGTGATTGGGGCGCACAGCCCGAATGGAAGCCGAACCATGAAAACAAGATCACCAATTCCGACTTTTTCGGGGGTGACCTGAAAGGCATTGCACAAAAGCTCGATTACCTGTCCTCATTGGGGGTTTCCTGCATTTACCTGAATCCCGTCTGCATGGCGGCAAGCAATCACCGCTATGACACCGCAGATTACAGCAGAATCGACCCGTATCTCGGCACGAATGAGGATTTTGAAAACTTATGCACCGAAGCGCACAAGCGCGGTATCCGCGTGCTTTTTGACGGTGTTTACAGCCACACGGGTGACGATAGTATCTACTTCAACAAATACGGTCACTTTAACTCCGTAGGGGCTTATCAATCCCCCGACTCTCCCTATGCCGACTGGTATACCTTCTGGGAAAGCAAGGACAAATACGATTCGTGGTGGGGCATTGACACACTGCCCGAGGTCAGGGAAGAAAAAGAAAGCTATCTGCAATTCATCACGGGCAAAAACGGCATTCTGCAAAAATGGCTTGACCTCGGCGCAGACGGTGTTCGTCTGGATGTGGCGGATGAACTGCCCGATATATTCCTCGATGCCGTGCGCAGCCGTGTGAAAGAAACCAAAAAAGACGGCTTTGTATTGGGCGAAGTGTGGGAGGATGCAAGCAACAAAATCAGCTACGGCCGCAGACGGCGCTATCTGCTCGGACAGCAGCTTGATTCGGTGATGAACTATCCGTTCCGTGATGCGATTCTCGATTTTGCACTTGACGGACTTGCCGAAAAGTTTACGGACCGCATTTTGTCCGTTTGCGAAAACTACCCGGCTCCTGCCCTGCATACCGCCATGAACATGCTCGGCACGCACGACACCCAGCGCGTTCTGACACTGCTTGCAGGCATCTGCTGTGACGGCAGAAGCCGCACATGGCAATCCGAGGTGCGACTGACACCGGCACAGTATGACAAGGCTAAAAAGCTTTTCAAGCTTGCCGCCGTGCTGCAATACACACTACCCGGTGTACCGTGCATTTATTACGGTGATGAAGCCGGCATGGTCGGCTGCAATGACCCGTTCAACCGCGGCTGTTACCCGTGGGGCAATGAGGACACAGAGCTTTTGTCCTATATGCAGGCACTCGGCGCGATGCGCAGAAACGAGCCTGCACTCGCAGACGGTGCATTCATTCCCGTTTCGGCCATGCTGCAATGCGTGTGTTACTTACGCAAGGGCAAGGATGAAAATGCGGTTCTTGTCATTGCAAACCGCAACGACCACCCGATCGACTATCATTTACACAGCGGCATTACAGCGGAATGTGCTCTGTTCAACTGCACACTCTGCGGCAACACGGTGCATATCGAAGCCAACACCGCTGCCATAATAAAGGGGAAGAAATATTGAAAAAGATGAAAAACAAACCCAATAATTTCCGCGACATGGGCGGCTTGCTGTGCGAAAACGGCAAGGTCATAAAGCACGGCAAGCTGATTCGTTCGGCTTCCCTGTTCGATTTATCCGATGCGGGAAAAGCCATGCTCGATGATCTGCATATTGATACCGTGCTGGACCTGCGCAGCAACGAGGAAGTCGCCAATAAGCCCGATTATGTTCCGTTCGGCAGTACATACACCCATCTGCCCGTGTTTGACAACAAGGATTTTGACCTTGTGGTGGTATCCAAGGAGCAGACCGAAAAGGTGCTTGCACTCAAGGGGGACGGCATTGACGAAATGCGCCGTCAGAAATACATGGTCTATGCATCCATGCCTTTTGCAAAGCACACATGGACACATCTTTTTGCCTGCATGGATAAGGGTGAAACGATTCTGTTTCACTGCTCGGAGGGCAAGGACCGCACGGGCATGGCAGCAGCGGTTATTGAATACTGTCTGGGCAGACCGACAGACCAAATTCTGCGACAATATTTATTAAGCAACGAATATGTCAAATGGCACAACCGCAAAACGCAGTTTTTGCTGTTGATGCTGCGCAAGGAAAAACGGCTTCGGGAAGTCATTCAATTCTGCGAAACCGTGGATTTGCATCAGTTCAACACAGCCTACACCGCCGCGGTGAAAAATTATGCCGATTTTGACGATTTTCTTCTGAAAGAATACAACATCACTGAAGAAAGAAAAGCACAATGGCAAGCACTTTATCTCAGTTGAAAAATGAGCAGCTTGATCAATCTGATCAAACTGCTCATTCTTTTTTGGTTATTCACTTGTCTGTGCGCTTTCGCTGCCTGCGAGGGCTTCCACCTCGGCTGCTTTTTTCATTCTGATTTCCTGCAGCTCGCGATACATTCTTTCTCTTGTTCTGGTGTCGATATTATAGAAGAACATCGGAATCGTACACAAAATATCGGGAATCAGACGCGGTCCGTAAGCCATGATAAACAGACGGTATTTTGTTTTTTCACTCTGCACGGCAAGTGCACCGGACTCAAATCCTGTCCACTTTTCAAGAATCCATGCATTGATGAGGTTCAGAAGATAGCCCTGCACCTTGCCCCAGTAGTTGGTAAGAAGCCCTGTGGTCGCTTCCACGCGGAAGCCGTTTTTCCATTCGCAATAGTCCTGCACTTCGTAGCTGATTTCCGTGCCGACGATCTTTTTAGTGGCATAGAACACCATTTCAAGGCAGTTGCCGAGCATGAACATCACACCCATGACACCGACTTTGGCATACAGCTTATACTTCATGCCGCCTGCAAGACCGACTAAGAAGAATGCGCCTTCCGAAACGATGATCGATCCTCTTTGCAACAGCCAAAGCGTTTTGGTGGAGAAGCGTTTTCTGAACTTGGGTGCCAGAATGTAGCTGTAATACGAAATCGGGCCGCCCGGGATGCCCCAGACCGTGCCGAAGGAGTTCAGTCCGAGCACATTGCGGAAATACAGCGATTCGGCCGTACCGATCTGAATATTGTCGATTGCGCCCGAAAGCGTATGGATCAGCAAGGGCTTGTTTTTAAACACCGAAAGAATGCTCGACGAAGCCTTGGGCGGCTGAATGGATTGCGGCACACGTTCCTTGCTGATAAATGCCCAGATAAAGCTCGGAATGGTGGTAATTGCCCACACGGCCGTGTTCATAATGACATACACCTTGATCAGATCCATCTTGATGACCCCGTGATCCACAAGGTCAAAAATAACAGTTGCGATCTGACTCGGTATCTTGCCGTAAATATCCGCCAAAAATTCCGAGGCCGTATTCAGACTCGTTCGTTCCTGCGGGTTGGGTGTAAACACAAGGTCAATGAAGCCTGCACCGCTGAACAGTGCACCGATGGTCTCCCCCAGATAGGCACTTGCCATATACATAATCAGCTTTTCATGCGCATTCATGCCGAACATAATTGCAATCAGCGGCATAAAGCAATTGAACATACCCAACAGAGTGCTCGGAATGATGGTGCCGAACTGGAAGGGCTTGAACTTGCCCCAACGTGTTCGCATTCTGTCCACGATGACCGCCGACAGCGGATCGTTGAGCATATCAAACAAGGTAAGCCCTGCCCTTGCTTTTGCAAGTGCCAGAGGCTTGAGTCCGAAAATCTGATACAGATAAATATCCGATCCCATGGAAAAGTTCCCCAGACTCATACCCGACACGCTTCGTTTGACGGTATACACGATGCGTTCTGCGTTCGAGCAGTAAATACGGTCTAACTTCGCACCAAACGCAAGTTCTTCTTTTTCTTCAGCAACGGCAACATTCGTTTTGTTCTCTTCGCTCACAGAATTTCCTCCCCATTCAAAAATATCTATACTTATAAATATATACTATTTTTTATTTTCTGTCAAGGAAATTCTATGAACATTGCACAATAGCAAGATATATCAAAACCGCCGCAGTTTCAGTTCTGCGGCGGCGCGGTGGTTTTTATGTATTTTATTATCCTTGGGCATCGGCTTCTGTTTTTACCGTTTCAGCCTGCTCGGCACGGCGCTTGATGAGGTCGTAGTACATACGCTCTCTGGTTTCCTTGTCGAGGTTGTACCAGAACATCGGGATCATACTGACCAGGATAATGATGGCGGGGAAAATGGTTGCCATTGCGAAGATATAAAGCTGGGTTCTCTGCTCCTGCGCCTGCTTGTTGTTGTAGCGCTCGGGCTCGAAGCCGATCCACTTTTTGATCTGCGGCTTGATGATCTCGTTGATCTGATTGGGAACCTTTTTCAGCACAGACTTTGCAATGGTGATGGTAGCTTCATTACGGAAGCCGTTTTTCCATTCGATGTAGTCCATGCACTCGTTCTGCATTTCCTGCGAACAGACCATCTTCGGGCCTGCAAACAGAGCATACACGATTTCCCAGAGCATGGTGGGCAGGATCATGGCGGTGCGGTTGGTGTAGAACGGCTTGCCGTCCTTGCCCTTGAGCAGGGTGCCGTACAGGAACACGGGGATGTACATAGCCTTGGCAAAAGCGGTGCTGACCATATATACACTCTTGGTGGAGAAGCGTTTTTTCAGCTTACCGACCTTGGCAAAGCCGATGGGCTGCACAAATGCGGACGGAATGCCGCAGATGGTTTCCATGGTGGACCAGAACAGAACCCAACGGTAATAGTTGTTGGTGGAAATACCGGTGCCGAAGGATGCGAGTGCCTCGGAAATGATGTAAATGAGCACGGGACGGTTGGAAACGACCACCTTCAGGCTCTTGAGAACGGGCGGGTTTTCGACCGACTGCGGAACACGCTCACGTGCAATGGTGGAGAACCAGAAAGCACCCATACCGCCTGCAAAAACGGTGATCGGGCCCATGATGGTGTATGCCTTCTGAATCATCTGCGCACTGGTGTATTTGCTGGACTTGATAATATCATTGGTGATAAAGTCAAACAAAAATTCGCAGATAGTGGACGGCAATCCCTGGAACCAACCGTTGAAATAACCTGTGACCGACAAAAGCCGCGTTCGGTCTGACGGATAGGGGGTAACCGTTGCCACAAAGCCGTCCTTTGTAACGGTTTGCAGGGTCGTCACGGTTTCCATCAGCACTTCAAAGAGCATATAGCAGATGAACTTAGGAACGCTGTCGTAGTTGTTGAGCATACCTGCCGAAAGAATAACGGGCAGCAGCCAATAAATGGACGAGATAGCCGCATACGGAAGCCCCGAGAAGAACATATAGGGCACGAACTTACCCCAGCGGGTACGGGTTTTGTCAACCATCTGTCCGATCAGAATATCATTAATGCAGTCCCAGATACCGCCGATGGAGTTGTAAATGGACTGCTTATTGAAGCTGATCTTCAGAACACTGTCTCGGAACAGCTCCTTCTGTCCGTTGAGGTTGAATTCCAGCGATGCGGAATAGAGCATAAAGCCGATGGTTTCCTTGCGGGTGATACAGCGTCGGTCGCCGTAGGCAGCCTGCATTTCCTGCGCAGTTGCCTGCGCGGTATTGTCAGCCATGGGAATCGCCTCCTGTCGTATAGTACATTTTATTATACAACATTATCCGTCATAAAACAACTGTTTTTATGATTTTATTTATTAAGTTTTTCAATATCACTCTTGCGGATCTCAACGCGTCTGATCTTACCGCTGATGGTTTTGGGAAGCTCATCCACAAATTCAACGATTCTCGGGTATTTATAGGGGGCGGTATGTGTTTTTACATAATCCTGAATCTCTTTTTTCAGCGCATCCGAGCCCTCAGTACCTTTGACAAGCACAATGGTGGCTTTTACGATCTGACCACGCACCTCATCGGGAACGGGTGTGATGGCGCATTCCAGAACATAGGGCAGCTCCATGATAACGCTTTCGATCTCAAACGGCCCGATGCGGTAGCCGGAGGACTTGATAACATCGTCGATTCTGCCGACATACCACAGATAACCGTCTTCGTCCATGGTGGCGGTGTCACCGGTGTGATAATAGCCGTCGTGCCAGACCTCATTGGTCTTTTCTTCGTCCAGATAATAGCCGATGAACAAGCCGTTGGGTGCTCCGTTTTTGGTACGGATGCAGATTTCACCCGTATCACCGGTCTTGCATTCGTTGCCGTCCGGATCGAGCACAACAACATCATACAGCGGGCTGGGCTTGCCCATGGAGCCGATGCGCGGTGTGGAGCCGACGAAGTTGGCAATGGACAGGGTGGTTTCGGTCTGACCGAAGCCCTCCATGATGGTAAGTCCCGTTGCCTTCTTGAACTGATTGAACACCTCGGGGTTCAGTGCCTCACCTGCTGTGGTGGCATATTCAATGGAGGAAAGATCGTACTTGGAAAGATCCTCCTTGATGAAGAAGCGATACATGGTGGGCGGTGCGCAGAAGGTGGTGATATGATATTTTGCAAACATGGGAAGAATATCTTCCGAACGGAAGCGGTCGAAGTCATAGGTGAACACACCTGCCTCGCACAGCCACTGTCCGTAGAGCTTACCCCACAGTGCCTTGCCCCAGCCGGTATCGGAAATGGTGAAGTGCAGACCGTCCGGATTGACATTGTGCCAATGCTTTGCGGTGGGATAATGACCGAGTGCATATTTATAGGAATGGGTTGCGATGCGGGGATAGCCCGTTGTTCCCGAGGTAAAGAGCATGAGCATCGGATCGTTGCCGCAGGGGGAATTTTCGTTGCGGAAATAATGGGTGCTGAAGCGTTCCGTTTCCACATTGAAATCATGCCAGCCGTCCTTTTCGCCGCCGACAAGAATCTTGATCATGTCGGGGAATTCTGCGGCTGCCTTTTCGGCTTCAACGGACACATCACCGTCTGCCGTGCAGACAATTGCCTTTACCTTGGCTGCTTTATAGCGATAAACAAAGTCATGCTCAACAAGCTGATTGGTGGCAGGAATTGCAATCGCGCCGATCTTATGCAGTGCGAGCATGCAGAACCAGAACTGATAATGTCTTTTCAGCACCAGCATAACCGTGTCGCCCTTTTTGATGCCGAGTGACTCAAAATAGTTGGCGGTCTTTGCCGAATACTTCTTCATATCACTGAAGGTAAAGCGGCGGTCGGTCTTGTCGTTGGCGACCCACAGCATAGCAAGCTTGTCGGGATTTTTTTCCGCAATGGCATCCACGCAGTCGAATGCGAAATTGAACTTGTCGTCATTCTTGAAGGTAATGCCGTTAAAGACACCTTTTTCATCATAGTGCGAGTCAACAAAGCGGTCTGCAACCGTTGTTGTGTCGGCTTCCTTTGCAACTGCTTTGGAAACAGCAATGGGGGCCTCGGGATATTCCTCGGTGACCTGACCGTCCTGCGGATTGAGAACCACTGCGTGAAATTCACAGCCGCCCTCGCTGACAGCGATCATACCGTGCGGAATGATGGAGTTATAGAAAATGGAATCGCCCTCGTTGAGAATATCGACATGATTGCCGACCTGCACCTTCAGAGAGCCCTTGACAATCACATCGAACTCCTGTCCCTTATGGGAATTGAGCTTGATGGGGGCCGACTGCTCTTCTGCAAGATAGGGGAATTTGACAAGGAAGGGCTCGGCAAGCTTATCTTTGAATTTGGGAGCCAGATTGTTGTATTCAACTCCGTGTTTTTTGAGAATCTTGAGCCCCTCGCCTTTTCTTGTGATGGCAAAGGAGGTAAGAGTGGTACTTGTACCTTCGAGCAGGTCAACAACCTCAACACCGCATGCCTTGGCACATTTGTAAATGAAGGTGAAGCTGAAATCGGTTTCACCCTGCTCAAGCACCTGATAATCTTCAACTGTTACACCCGTGAGCTTTGCAAGCTCTTCCTGCGTGTAACCCTTTGCTTCGCGCAGACCCTTGATTCTGCCTGCAACATCTTTCAAACTGTAATCCATTGTGTTGTCTCCTTTCGATTCCGGAAATCCGTTTCCATGATTACGAATCTGAATAAAACAAAAAACCCGTCCCAAAGAATTTCTTTGAGACGAGTTGTTAAACCCGCGGTACCACTCAAATTGCGGAACAAGTCCGCCACTCACCGGGCTCTGACAAGCCCTTTGCCTTTACGCAGCAATACGGAAGGAGTCTACTCGGCATTGCCTTTCGGTCCTCCGACTCGGAAGTGATAGGTCATTTGGAACACTCCGCCGTTGTCTTGCACCGTCCGACAACTCTCTGTAAGGCTTTGCGATCCGACCGTCTTCGTCACAGTCGTTCTTTGTGATATTCAAATTGTGAATTTAATTTAACACACTAAATTCACAAAGTCAAGTGTTTTTTTTGATTTTTTTTATTTTCTTTTCAACATTAGGGTGACGGGTATAATCCGAACCCGCCCGAAAACGGTTCTTTTTAAGTCTTTTCGGCGTTTCACCCTTGAAAGGCGACAGCCTTCCTGCGGTTTCAACCCCAAAAATCCAATAAAAATACCTCGTCTTCGGGTCG
>JAZNCO010000110.1:0-7060 GCA_045587645.1 Acutalibacteraceae bacterium
GTTGAGCTTGAAGAAAAGCGAAGCAAGGCGGACAACAAAAAACGCAGAGCAAGTACTCCTGAAGATAAGGAAAGGTACAAAGCTCTGCGTAAGGAGATTACAAAAGAAATTATACCTTTGAGGAAGAAACTCAAACAAGCGGAAGATATTCTTGATAAATCTCCTCATTTATATGAGCTCTTACAGAAAGAGCATCAGGCAGAAATTAGTAAAATACGAAAATTAGAAAGGAGCCGATAATATGGCTATTAAGCAAAAATCAAAAGTATATCCCCGTGATATTGAAGAAAACAATCCCACAAAAGAAACCTTATACGACAAAGTACAGAAAGCCCGCACAGAATATATGTGGGCTAATAAAATACCCATTGAGTATTTGAGACCCTTTGAAAATCACCCTTACAAGGTAATTGACAATGAGGAAATGCAAAACCTTATTGACAGTATTGATGAGCGAGGTATTCTTACTCCTCTTACTGTTCGTAAAATTTCCGGCACGGAATATGAAATCATTTCAGGTCACAGAAGATTTTATGCAGCAAAGAAGTTAGGCTTTGAAATGATACCCGCCTTCATTTATGAGCTCACCTTTGAAGAAGCAGTAATAGCAATGGTAGATGCTAACTTACAGAGGGAACACATTTTACCAAGTGAGAAAGCTCGTGCATACAAGATGAAACTTGAAGCAATTAAAAGTCAAGGTGAAAGGACAGACTTAACTTCCCGACAAGTTGTCGGGAAGTTAGAGAGTGCCGAACTTGTTTCAGAAACCGAAAGTGGCAGACAGGTACAAAGATATATTCGTCTTACAAATCTCATCCCAGAACTTCTTGACCTTGTTGACGAGGAAAAAATCGCTCTCACACCTGCTGTTGAGCTTTCTTATTTGAACGAAGTGGAACAAGCTGATTTGGTTGAAGAAATCCGTATCTGTGATGCTACTCCTAACTTATCTCAAGCTCAAAGGCTTCGTGCAATCAGCAGAGAGGAAGGTTTAACTCCTGAGCATATTGGTGAAATCTTGGCTGAGGAAAAGGCAAATCAGAAGCCTATGCTTAAAGTATCTATGGAGAAGCTGCAAAAAGTTGCTCCCAAGGTTAAGGATAAAGACTTTGAAAATTTTGTACTGAGAGCCTGTGAACATTATTACAGATATCTTCAGCGACAGCGTAACAGGGATGCGAGGTGATGAGTATTGATTAGTAGAATTATAGTTTTATATGAGAGCATAAGGGAGAGTTTTGTAAAAACCATCAGAGATATAAAAGGAGAATGTACGTTTAATATTCCGGATGTTTCAACCTTCACCAAAAAACAGAAAATAGCATTTGACCAGATGATTGATTTCCTTGCGGATATGATCGAGAAATACGGTGACAAGATACCGAAAGGCGAAGCAGAAGCTATAAAACAACCAAATAAGAAAACAGCTTAAATCGTTGTGGGGCAGGTCACTCCTGCCTCACACATTTGTCGAATATGCGAAAGAAAAATATAATCAAAATGAAAAATTACAAGGAGTTGAAATTATATGAAACGATTAAATTGCTATCTCTATACCCGTGTTTCAACATCAATGCAGGTTGAAGGCTTCAGCCTTGATGCACAGAGAGAAAAGCTCCGTAAATATGCCGAGTATCAGGAAATGCATATTGCAGGTGAGTACAGTGATAAAGGTAAATCAGGTAAAAACATTGGCGGAAGACTTGAGTTTCAGAGGATGTTATCAGACATCGCAAGTGGCAAAGACAGTATAGATTATGTGCTTGTTTTCAAACTGTCCCGTTTCGGTAGAAATGCTGCTGATGTTTTATCTTCTTTGCAGATTATGCAGGACTACGGAGCCAATCTTATTTGTGTCGAAGACGGTATAGACAGCTCAAAGGACAGCGGTAAGCTAATGATTTCTGTTTTATCTGCCGTTGCGGAAATTGAGCGTGAGAATATTCTTGTTCAGACTATGGAAGGCAGAAAGCAGAAGGCAAGAGAAGGTAAGTGGAACGGCGGCTTTGCACCTTACGGATATTATCTTGAAAAAGGTGAATTGAAGATAGCCGAGGATGAAGCTAAAACTATACGCATTATATTTGATAAATATATAAATACAAATTTAGGTGCAAACGGTATTGCTAAATATCTAAACCAACACGGCATTGCTAAAAAGCCAAGGCAGAACGGAACATTAGACACCTTTTCTGCACACTTCATAAAGTTAGTAATACAGAATCCGGTGTATTGCGGAAAGATTGCTTTCGGCAGACGAAAGACAGAAAAGATTAATGGCACCCGAAATGAATATCATATAGTCAAGCAGGATACCTATCCTGTTTATGACGGCATTCATGAGGCTATTGTATCTGTTGAAGATTGGGAGTTAGCTCAACAGAAGCGTAAAAAGTTTGGTGTTAAACGGGAGAAGATATATAATCTCGATCACGAGCATTTATTATCAGGATTGCTTCGCTGCCCTGTTTGCGGTGCGGCAATGTACGGTAATATTAACCGTAAGAAAAGGCCTGACGGTACAATCTACAAAGACCACTTTTATTATGCTTGCAAACACCGTATGAGAGTTGACGGACACAAGTGTGATTATCACAGACAATGGAATCAGACTGTTGTTAACGGTGCAGTTGAAGAGGTAATAGAAAAGCTTGTATCTAATCCTCAATTTGAAAAAGCCTTGTGCGAAAAGATAAACACAAGAGTAAGCACTGAAGGTCTAGAAGAAGAGCTTGCAGTATTTAAAAAGCAACTCAATCAGCTTGTTATGTCAAAAAGAAAGCTTGCATCCCAAATGGATACCCTTGATGTTACAGACAGGCATTATGATAAAAAGTATCAGGATATGCAGAACAGACTTTATGATTTCTATGATGAGATAGAGGTTGTCGAGGAGAAAATAACAGAATTGCAGTCCCGTATAGCAAATATTAAAGAAGAAAAAATATCAGGTGAAAATGTCTATCTTTTTCTGCATTATTATGGTACAATGTACAGAGAGTTTACTGATGCTGAGAAAAAGAGGTTTCTTAACACCTTTATTGAAAGCATTGAGATATTCAAAGAAGAGCAACCCAATGGCAGACTGTTAAAGTGTATCAATTTCAAATTCCCCGTCTTTTATGACGGGGATGAGAATGTGACACATATCCGTTGGGACAGTGAAACAACAGTCGAATGCGTCGTGCAGATGATTAAAAAATGAGTATAATACTTGAAACCCAACGCCTGCGCTTGCGTGAATACACACGGCAGGATTTTGCAGCATTGTATGAAATTCTTTCCGATGCCGAGACCATGCGCCATTAGCCGTCCCCTTATGATGAAAACGGAACCAATCGCTGGATCGAATGGAATCTGCAGAATTATGCGGATTACGGCTTCGGTCTGTGGGCGATTGAACTGAAAGAAAGCGGTGTGTTCATCGGGGATTGCGGCATCACCATGCAGAATATTGACGGTATGCAGCTGCCCGAAATCGGCTATCACATTCATAAAGACCATTGGCGGCAGGGCTTCGCCCGTGAAGCGGCCGGTGCCGTGCGTGACCGGGCTTTTGAAAACAGGGATTTTGACTGCCTTTATTCTTATATGACTTCTTCCAATGTGGCATCATACTCCACCGCACGCAGCATCGGTATGCAGAAAATCAAGGAATATACCGATGCACGCTATTGTGATATGTTTGTATATGCCATAAGCCGTGCGGATTGGGAAAATCTTGAATAAGAATCAAAAAACAGCCGTTGCAATCCGGCTGTTTTTATGATATTATAGATTCATGTTTTGCGAAGCATGCCGACCGTTTCATCGCGCACAAGCAGTTCTGCATGCTCGATGAGTGTCTGAAAGCACAAGGGCTTTTCGGGGGCTGTTTGCGGCTCCTTCCATTGCGGAAAATCCTGTGTCATTTCGGACAGCAGCAGACCCGATAAGCGGTTTGCTGCATTCTGCTCCAGTGTCAGCCACCCCTTGGTGTTGTTTTGCGCATGGCGAAGTGCGGCAACAAAGCGATAAACCGAAAGTGACATATAGTCGGCAAAAAGTGATTCAGCCGCTTCGCCGGATGCGCTCATTTCTTCACTCAATCGTACAAAGCTTCGCAGAATCGTGCGCAGATGCAGCTGCTCATCCTCGGGTGTGTCTGTTGCATCAAAAATCTCATGTGCACCAAGTCGCGTGTCGCTCAGCCCCAACAGCCAATCCGATGTCACACCGTAGTATTCCGAAGCCTTGCACACAAACGCAAGTCCGCATTCACGGATACCTTTTTCGTAGTGCGACAAAAGTGCCTGCGAAACGCCCAGGGCTGCGGCGGCTTCCTTCTGGCTGACCCCCTTGGCTCTGCGCAGATCACTCAATTTGTTTGCAAAATCAGCGGTCATTATGCTCACTCCTTTTTACTGTCTGTATAATAATATCATAAAATAATCATTCTGTAAATACAAAACGGAGAATTTACTATGAAAACCTATAAAATCCACCTGATTCGTCACGGCCTTGCAAAAGGCGCTATTGAAGGCAGATACATCGGACACACGGATGTGTCCCTGACCGATGACGGAAGAAAACAGCTTGAAGAAATGCGTGATGACTACGGTTATCCTGCTGTTTCAGCCGTTCTGTCAAGCCCCTTGAAGCGTTGCACGCAGACCGCAGAGATTATTTTTCCCGATCTCAAGCCGCTTGTTTTTGAGGATCTGATTGAATATGATTTCGGTGAATTTGAGGGACAGACCGCTGAGGAACTGCAAAGTGACCCTGCCTTCGGTGAATGGCTCAAGGGTGGGGGAGAAAGCGCACCGCCCTACGGCGAAAGCAACGAGGATTTTGCCATCCGTGTCTGCAACTGTTTTCAAATGATCGTGGACGGCCTGCTGCAAACGGGTGTTGACAATGCCGCCATCATTACCCACGGCGGTGTGATGATGACCATTCTTTCCGCTTTCGGTCTGCCCGAGCGCCCCATGACCGATTGGGTCTGTCCCAATGGTTGCGGCTATACGCTGCGCATCACGCCCATGATCTGGGCTTCGGGCCGCAAGTTTGAGGTCATCGCATGGGTACCCGATATGCCCGATGAAGGTCAGCCGATCGAAGAAGAGGTTGACGATTTTGATTATGAAAAGGAATTTGATCCTGCCGAATTTGCAGGATTTTACAGACCTTCCGAGAATAAGGAGTTATTGTCATGATTACACAGGAAAAAATTGACCGTATCAACGCTCTGTCGAGAAAATCCAAAACCCCCGAGGGACTGACTCCCGAGGAAAAGGAAGAACAAAAGGTGCTTCGTGCCGAATATGTGGCAGCATTCAAGCAGTCCTTGGTGTCGCAGCTGGACAGCACCTATGTGCTTCGCCCGGACGGAACCAAGGAAAAGCTTATTAAGAAATAAAAAACTGAAACAAAGATGCCGATTTTGTCAACACTTTTGCATCAGGGGTTGACGAGGTCGGCATCTTGTGTTATTGTAGGTGCAACAAAACAAACAAAATGAAAGGAGGCGGATAACATGACAGTACGTATGGTACACGCAATGGATTCCATTAAAATTCTATATAAACGAAGGGCCATTTTATCCGCTTTTATCAATTGACGGATAAGTGAATATTTTGGGCATCTTCGTTTTTTGACGAAGGTGCTTTTTTTATTATATAGGAAATTGCTCGCGTTGTGAGCAATTTGCATATAACAAAAACACCTTTTCGCCCCCAAGATTGGGGGACGGGGGGTTGATTCGTCGAAGACGATTTTTTATACAATTTGGAGGTGTGTTATGAAAATCTGTATTTTAGATGACGATGCTGCTTTCAGCAGGCAGCTGGGCAGGCTCATTACGGCTTTTGACAAAACAAATACCGATATCAGCCTGACCCTGACAGACTCGACTGACCGTTTCCTTTCAGCCGCAAAGCAGGCCAACGGCTTTGATATAACCTTTATCAGCATTGCACTTGCTGATGAGAACGGCATTGCTGTTGCCGAAAAAATAAAGACAATATTTCCGAAAACCATCATCATTTTTCTGACCGATTGCAGAAATTTTTTCAGCACACAGGCATTTTACTGCCTTGCAAAGCCGATCTGTGAGGATGAATTTTCTGCCGTGTTCACACTTGCCGTGCAGAAATATGAGGAAACGAACCGCAGTATTGTTGTCAAATGGCAAAACAAACGCACACGCATACAATTGGATGAAATCAGCTTTATTGAGGGCTATAACCGACACCTGATCGTTCACACAACGAACGGCGAATTTGAAACGGTCGGAAAAATACCCGATATTTATGCCGTCCTGCAGCCGCACGGCTTTGTGCGTACCCATCAGGGATTTATCGTGAATATGCACTACATCCGTGCCGTTGAAGCCGACAGCGTGCTGCTGACCAACGGACAGCGTGTTATGATGAGTGTGCGCATGCGCCATGAAACACTGCTGGCATACGATTATTTCACAGACAAGCAATGTCTGATTATTTGAATAAGGAGAACATAATGAATAACTGGATCATTATTTGTGCCGCCTTTGCAGGTGTGCCGATTGCAATTATACTTATTTTAGCGCGAAAAAATGAGTTTGTTGCAAATATTTTTCATTCCCTTGGCAGAACGGAGCATATCATCGTGGCAGGTCTTGTCACGGGCGGTATTTTGCTGATTCTTTCCGCCGTCCTCGCAATTTTTGAACTTGAAAAAGCCGCCTTTGTATTTGTAATTATTGCTGCATTGGTGTTGAGTGCAATGCAGGGAATCGCTTTCAGCGGGATCAATGAGAAAAATTTTTGAAAGTAACAACAAAGTAACACCACCTTTTGCCTGATTTGTGTTATAATGCAGGTGAAAGGTGGTGTTTTTATGGAGTTCGGAGAAAAGCTGAAAAAGCTGCGTACCGAAAAGGGGATATCCCAACAGGAGCTTGCAGACAAGGTTTATGTCAGCCGCAGTGCGGTTGCAAAGTGGGAAAACGGCCTGGGTTATCCGAGCCGAGATTCATTGGAGGCATTGCTTGCATTTTTTGAAATCGAAGAATCCTTTTTTGCAACCGAACAGGCAG
>JAZNCO010000111.1:0-22492 GCA_045587645.1 Acutalibacteraceae bacterium
CATTCCAGGTGTTGGCCATGGTGGCAGCGGTGGGGAAGCAGGTGGCAGGCACGGAGGCGTGGATACCCAAATGGTCGCCCTCGCCGGCCTGCTTGCGCAGACCCACCGGGCCGTCGGACATAAACATGGCAGGGATATCCAGATGCCGGATCTGTCGGCTGGTCCAGACGCTCCAGCCCTGGAGCATGGCGGCTTTTTCTTCCAGAGTCATCTGTGCTAAAATTTCTCTCGGGTCTTTCATATCTTTCCTCCTGCTCAAAAATATCCATTATAAGAATAGCACACATTGCCTAAAAAAGCAACAAAAAACATATTGCAACTTATCTGTGCAGCATTTTGATTTCTTCAATCGGGCCTGCAAATTCGTTGCTGACATTCGGCAGCTTCTTCGTGCCGTTGACAAAGCCGTTGTAGATCATCTTGCGGTCGGTGGACATCTGGAATTTGGAGATTGTGCGCACCAGCAGGGTCTTTTCATCTTCGTTTGTGAGTGCCACGCAGCCGCTGAGCATGACCTTGACCTTGCAGGCAGGCTTTGCGGTGACGGTGACACAGATCCCCTTGCCGCATTTTTCGGTCACAGCCTTGGCACGCTTGCCGTCCACGGTGACGATCACATCGGCACTGACGATATCCTTGAACATGAAGTGATAGATTCTGCTTTCAGGCACGATGTTGTCTTCACCCTCTGCTTTTTCGGCAAGGAAGGTGAGCTTGTCGCCGTCCTCAGCCACGGTGAACTTTGTTTTGAAGAATGCACCGTTCCTGTAGTTGAGGGTTTCGCCGTCATCCTCATACATGGTAAACGAGTTGTTGCCGCGATAGATGAGAATATCCATTTCCTTGGGATTGGTGCAGTCGTTTTCGGTGTCGTTGGTGCTCATGGGGATGATGGCACCCTCTTTTGCAAGCACGGGGATGGAGTCAATGTCGCGATACATTTTGACAAAACGGTTGCCGCTGTAAATGCGGTCAGTGAAAATATCGGTGTATCTGCCCTCGGGAATCCACACATTGACACCTGCAAGGTTGGTCTTGTCGGCGGTGTGCTCGGTGATGGGAGCGACAATGATTTCGGTACCGAAGAAGAATTCATTCTTGCAGCTGTAGGCATTTTCATCCTTGGGATATGCGTAGTACATCGGCTCGCAGATGGCTCTGCAATCGTTGTGGGTGCGGTAATTCATGGTGTAAATATACGGCAGCAGCTTGTGGCGCAGACGCAGTGCAGCCGTTGCGGCTGCTGCGGCAGGACCGCTGTAATTCCAAGGCTCCTTGCCTGCAAATTCGTTGTTGGTGGAATGCAAACGCATGATGGGGCTGTAAACACCGAGTTGCACCCAACGGACATACAGCTCATCGTCCTTTTTGCCCATGCAATGGCCGCCGATATCATGGCTCCACCACGGATAGGCAATGTTGGAGGCGGTGGCGGTAAAGCCCGGCTGGAAGTCAAGGCTTTTCCATGTCTGTGTGGTGTCGCCGCTGAAGCCGAGGGGATAACGCTGGCTGCCTGCACCGCAGAAACGGGACAGAATCAGCGGACGGTTGCCGTGCTTTGCGTTATCAAGGAAGTGATAGTGGTTGAGTGCCCACAGCGGATCAAGACCCTTGACAGCGGTGTTCTTGCCCTGCTGCCAGTCGATCCACCAGAAATCGACACCCTTTTCCTCAAACGGACGGTGCAGAATATCAAAATAATTTTCAATGAAACGCTTGTCGGTGATGTCAAATGCGACCGCCTTTTTGGTGGCAGGGTCAATGCCCATGGCCTTTGCCATGTCTTCATACTGATTTTCAAACCAGCGCACACCCATGGACGGATGAATGTTGAAGGTGACACGGTAGCCGTCATCCTTGAGTTTTTTCAGGAATGCATCGGGGGCGGGGAACAGCTCGGTGTTGAAACTGTAACCTGTCCAGCCCGTGGACCACACATCATACACATATTCCATGAAGTTGCGGTGGAAGCCGGGCTTGTGGCTGTCCTTGCCGAACTTCTTTCTGATGTTGACCCAATGCCAGTCCATGTCAACGGTGGCAACGGTGACGGGGATCTTTTCTTCCTTGAAGCGATCCATGAGATTGAGATATTCGTCCTGCGTGTAGGCCTTGTAGCGGCTCCACCAGTTGGAAAGCGCATAACGGGGAATCAGCGGCACCTTGCCGGTCAGCTTGTAAAGATCGGTGGTGGCGCCGATGTAATCGTTGCCGTAGGCGAAGTAATAAATGTCGGTTTCCTTGTTGTCACGCGGCAGAATGGTTCCGTCCTCTTTCATGGCAAGGGTGTTGCTGTCGTCGAGCAGTGCTACACCGTTTTTCGAGCAGACACCGTCGGTCAGCGTGATGATACCTGCCGTGATATCGAGGGTGCGGCAGGTGCCCTTGAGGTTGCCCTTGTTGAAATCCGTCACCTTTTTGCCGCCTGCAAGGGTGATGTACTGCATTTTCTGCTTTTTGAGAGAATATACAAAGGTCACCTTGGCTGTGCGGATCTGCACGGTGTCGGCAACTTCAAAGACCTTGAAAGAGGGGTCTGCAAAATCACGGTGCCATACGCTCTGCGTGGCTTCATCGCAGAAGAAGCCGTCCTCCTGCACCTCCACACGAAGCATGCAGTCGGTAATGACGGAAAATCTTGTATTGCCCTTGACAAAAACATTCTTTGCAGGGCAAAGAGGGGATGCATCAATTCTGAATCGCTGTGCAAAAGTATCCATTTTTATTCTCCTTTTGGTTCATAGCCGTCTTTTTTGTATAAAATATCTTCTCTGTCTTGTGTTATTTTGATTTTTTGCAGCAAGGTCATGCGTGTCTGATTTGCAGTGTAATCCGTAGCTTCTTTTCTGAATGCGGATTTGCAATAATAGCGCCCGGACTGCTGATCGAGAAAAATAAAATACACATCATCCGAAACCATACTTTTTATTGCATATTCGGCAACAATCTGACTGTAGCCTTTTACTTTGTTATTATTGAATGCAACAATCACAAAATCATCGTCCAGCGTATTTTGCAAATGAAGGATTGCCGCCAATCTTCCTTCTATGCGGTTCCAGTTTTTACTTTTTTCAATTTTACCATCGTCCATGCGTTTATGTAACAACATCGGAATCAATCGGTTGCCGTAATATTCGGCAGGTCTCACACCGAAATCAACATCCTTTGCATATTGCATTCCGGCAAGATGCGGAAAATCCTCGTCAAGAAAAGTCAGTACAATGCGTTTGACTTCCCCTTTTCTTGCAACAACCAACACATACCGCACATCATGCAGATTTTTCCATGCCTGTGCCGCTTCCAGAAATAATCCCATAAACTTCCCTCATAAAAAGAACTCCGCCGTAAAAGCGGAGTTCTCCTAAGACATTTTCATTCGGCAAAAAAGCCTACGTCAGTCTGTGGAAACTGTCTTCAACCCTAAATCAAAGCTCCGCAGATGTACGGAAACTGACCCCATCATCTGTTTCAACGCTGCGACAGCCGATCAAAGCGACTGTCTTACACCTATATGATAAATAAAAATATACATTTTGTCAAGTGTTTTTCACTCTGCAATGAAAAAATATATTCATTTATCATACATCTTCATTATATGCCGAAAACCTTGTTTTACTCTTTTTATTTCTTTACAGATGCGTCTGACGGATGAAATAATTTAAGCCGCCTTCGAGCCAGTCGGGTCGGCGCATAGCGCGTTCACCCATGATCGCCATGAGCTTGATGTGCTTTGTTTCAATACTGCCGTCCTCGGAAATGTCAATCACTCTGCCGCCGCGCACATCGTCATGCGCACTCATATCGTAGCCGACGGCAGCGGCATAGCCGAGGATGATGCCGCAATAGGTTCCGTGATAGGCATTCATGTGTTCATGACCGCAGAAGATGCCCTTGACATCGCCACGCTCCAGACAAGCCATAAACAGACCGGAGTTCAGCTCCGAGCAGCACACAGCCTCCCGCTTTTCACCGTACATATCGCATTCCTCGGGATTGCGGAAAATGAGATTGAATTCAAGAAACGGATTGTGCATAAACATAACGGCAGGAATTTTGGCACCGTTGGCTTTCTCCATTTCCTTGGATTTATTGAAATACCACATGATCTGCGAGAAAAACGGCATAGACTGCACGCTTTTTGAGCCGAAGGCGAAGGGCAGGATAATATTATTGTCTTCCTCTTTGATGCCGAACTGCTCCATATAATCCGAAATTTCACGATGCGAATCGAGCGCAAACAGATTATATGCGATTTTGTCGTTTTTGGAGGAATAGACGGGAATGACATAGTTGCACACACCGAACAGATCCTCGGGGCCTCTTTGTGACATACAAAGAGGTATTTTTTCATACACCGTTTCCTGTTCGGCGGTGGTCATTGCCATTTCGCGGTCATGGTTGCCGTACACATGTGCCCACGGAATGCCGCGGCTGATGACGGGCTGCATGATGTCACAGAATGAATTATAAAGATATTCCTCACTTTTGCCGATGCACTGGTCACCGCCGACCATCACAAAATCGGGATTGGTTTCCACGACAAGTGCTTCAATGGCTTCGCGCACCTTGGGACTGTAAGGATTGCCATCCTCAAAGCCCTTTCTGCGTGAGCCTGCATGGAAGTCCGAAACCATCAGAATGCGGAATTTTCCGTTTTCGTTAAAACGCAGCTGTTTTTTCTCGGGGTCAAACATCATTTTTCTCCCTTCGTTCCTTTTATATACATATTAACATAACAGCAGAATGGTTGCAAGATAAATTCATTTTTCCGTTTTTTGCATTTTTCTGTGAATTGTTGGCAAAACTATCGGGAGAAAATGCATTTACGGAGGAAAACAAGGTGCAGAATAACAAGAGCACACAGGCAGGCGAAAATAATATTTTATCGGTTGCGGAGCTGAAAAAGCAGTTATCTGCGGACGGCATGTGCCTGCGCAGAGCCGCAAAAAAAGCGGCAACAGCGGATTCCCCCGACACCGCACAGCACTGGCTTGCAGACAACTATCATTTACTGGAAGCGGTATGCACCGATTGCATCCGTACACTCGGCAAGGGCGCATTGCCGCCGTTTGTCAGCCCCGTTGCAAATACCGGTATCGGCTCTGCAGGCGGCTTGTTTCTGCGTTGCCTTTCGCTTTGCACGGACGGCAGACTGCCTGCGCAAAAGGACATTACCGCCTTTTTCACAAAGCATCCGCTGTGCACGGCGGAATGCTTTTTGCTGCCTGCCATGCTGCGCTGTGCACTGCTGCACACTGCCGCGAATGCCGTGCGGTGCAATGAAAGCAATATTCTCATTGAAAGCATCCGTTCGCTTCTGCGGCTTCGCTCCTTTGATTTTGACACACTGCAAAATGAGGTCAGTCCCGTTATGCAGGTTTTGCGGCAGGACCCGGCCGCAATCTATGATAACATGGATCTTACAAGCAAAAATGCCTATTGCAGGCAAATAAGCATCCTTGCTCTGCGTGAAGGCAAGGACGAGCAAAGCACGGCACTCGAGTGCCTTGCAAAGGCAAAAGAAGAAAACCGCCACATCGGATTTTTCCTTGCTTTTGAGAAAAAAAGCAACAAAAAAGCGGTTGTTTTCACCGCAATGCAGGCGGCTTTTGCCGTTTTGTTGAGTATAGGGACGGCTTGGGGACTGAAAATATGGTGGAGCATTCCCCTGACCATACTCCCCTTTTATGCTATTCTTCAACCTCTGTTTGACCGTCTGACACCTGTGTTTTTCAAAGAAGAGCCCTTGTTTTCCATGCAGCCGCAGCGTGAAATTCAGGAAGAAAACCGGACACTTCTGACCGTCTGCGGCCTTTTGCCGAAAGCCGCCGATGCGAAGAAAACGGAAAAGCATCTGGCAGCGCTGTATGAATCCGAGGGCTTCGGTGCGGTGCAGGTACTGTTTCTTGCCGACATGAGCGAAGCCGATTCCCCCGAAATGCCGAATGACGAGCCTGACATCACCGCCATGAAGCGTTGCATAGACCGTCTGAATGACCGCTTCGGCGGTGGCTTTGTGCTGGCGGTGCGACCGCGTGTGTTTTCTCCCACACAGCAGAAATATGCAGGCAGGGAGCGAAAGCGCGGTGCATTGCTTGCCTTGAGTGCATTGCTGACGGACAACGGTGACGGCGGTTTCTGCGTTCTGCACGGTGACACCGGGAACCTTAAAAATACAAAATACATTTTTACCCTCGACAGCGACACAACGCTTTCCTTCGGTTGCCTGGCAAGGCTGTGCGCCGTGGCATCTCACCCGTTCAACCAACCGCAGACAGACCTGCCAAAGCACGCTGTTATAAAAGGCTACGGCATTCTTGTTCCCTGCGCACAGACGGCACTGACGGAGAACAACGCATCCTTTTTCACCAAACACATGACGGGACACGGCGGCATGGGTGCGTATGCAGGCGGCATCGGTGAGCGCAATATGACACTGTTCGGCAAAAGCGTTTTCACGGGCAAGGGGCTCATTCATGTGCAGACCTTTTACGACCTGTGTGCAGACCGTTTTCCCGAACAGCGCATTTTAAGCCATGATGTGTTGGAGGGCGGCATTCTGCGTGCAGGCTACGAAAACCGCGTTGCCTTCTGCGAGCATTTTCCCGATCACGAGCGCTCCTTCCTTGAACGCATGCACCGTTGGCTGCGCGGCGACTGGCAGAATGCGGCATTTATTTTCCGTCCGTTGGGCAGCAGTGTCCTGCCTGCACACACAAGGTGGCTGCTTGCAGACAATCTGCGCCGTGCGCTGACACCGATCGCGGCACTCATTCTTCTCTTGATTGCGCTGACACAGCAGGGTTCTGCACAGAATCTTTTTGCCGTCTTGTCACTGCTGAGCGTTTGCGCCGGAGAAGCATTTGCCACGGTCACTTCGCTGTTTTCGCAGGTGGTCTTTGCACTGCAGAACCGTTGCACCGCAATACATCGGGCAGGCTTGTGTGAATCGGCAATGCAGGCACTTCTGCTGTGTGCCATGCTGCCGCAGACGGCAGCGGTGTGCTGTTCGGCAGCGATGCAAAGTGTGTGGCGGCTGTGTGTGAGCAAAAGAAATCTGCTTGCATGGAAAACGGCGGCGCATTCGGACAAGAATGCCGCACGGCAGCTTTTTACCACACTGCTGTTGCCATCGGCAGTGGCTTGTGTTCTGCTTTGGGGCGGCTTTATCTGCAAGCTGACCGCCCTGCTGATTCTTATCAATCTCCCCCCGGCACTCGGCTTTTCCTTACCTGAAAACACACAAAAAAATATTCTCTCCCCTGCGCAAAGAGATCGTCTGCTTGCTGACTGCGCCTGCATGTGGCAGTTTTTTGAGGAGCAGGCAAATGAGGAAAATCATTTTCTGCCGCCTGACAACATGCAGCAGACACCCTTGAAAAAGGTGGCGCACCGCACCTCACCGACCAACATCGGACTGTATCTTTGCAGTATGCTTGCCGCCGCCGACCTTGCATTTATCGATGCACAGAAGCTGTGCGGCTGTGTCCGACGGTGCATGGACAGCATTGAGCAGCTCGAAAAGCGCAACGGACATCTGCTGAACTGGTATGATACAAAAACCCTTGCACCCTTGCAGCCGCAGTATGTTTCGACCGTGGACAGCGGAAATTTTGTGTGCTGCCTGACCGCCTTGCGTGAGGGCTTGTGTGAATACACCTCAGCCTGCCCCGATTTGCAGACGGAAATCGACCGCATTGACAAGTATCTGCAGGCAGTGGATTTTAGACCACTGTATGATCCGCTTCGCAAGCTTTTTTATGTCGGCATGAGTGCCACGGGTGAAAAAAGCGAATCCTGCTATGACCTGTATATGAGCGAGGCACGCATGACCTCCTACTGGTGCGTGTCAGCAGGTGTTGTGCCCGTTGAGCACTGGCAGGCACTGGGCAGAACACCCGTCTGCACCGATTCCGCATTCGGTGCTTTAAGCTGGACGGGCACATTCTTTGAATATTTCATGCCCTGTCTGTTTTTGCCCGTGCGCCCCAATTCGTTTGCTGCTGTTTCCCTGCGCTGCTGTCTGCTGGCGCAGAAAAAATATGCCGAACGCAAAAAAATTCCGTGGGGCATCACGGAAAGCGGCTTTTATGAATTTGATCCTGCCATGAATTACAGCTACAAGGCGCACGGTATTGCAGAGCTTGCCCTCAGACACCGTGCCGACTGCGAGCCCGTTGTTGCACCCTATGCATCCTTCCTTGCCCTGCCTTTGTTTCCCAAGGAAGCCATGCGCAATTTAAACCGCCTGCGCAGTATGGATATGACGGGGCGCTACGGCTTTTTTGAGGCGGCTGATTTTACAAAAAAACGCACGGGCGGTGAGGATTACTGCGTTGTGCGCTCATATATGGCGCACCATGTGGGCATGAGCCTGCTGTCGGCGGTCAATGCCATGCAGGGCAATGTGTTTGTGCATCGCTTCATGCGGTCATCACGCACCGCACCTGCCGCACAGCTGCTCAACGAGCGTTTTGACACCCATGCAAAGCCGTTTCGCGACATCCGCAGAAAAGAAGAGCTGATCCGTCCCGTCCGTCCCGATGCAAAAACACAGACCGCACCGAAAAATATCGGCATTTTCACAAACGGTGAATGGTCACTGCTGTGTGACCGTTACGGGCGCAATGTGCATTTATTCTCTGCACATCAGCTTCTTCGTGTGCAACGCTTCGGCACAGGCGTGAGTGCTGCCTGCCTTGCAGAGGGAAAAATTGTTCCGCTGGCAGGACACCCTGACTTGCAAAACCGATTCACGGGAAGCAGTGTCACAAACACGGTGCAGACCGACAAGCTGAAAATTCTCACCGCGCAGGCAGTGCATCCGCAAATCAGTGCCTCACTTTTTGCCGTGCGCATGGAAAATGCCGCAGATACACCGCAGACGGCACAGCTGTGCTTTTATCTGGAGCCGTATCTGCAGGCAGTATTTGAAAAGCAGGCTCATCCTGCGTATGAGAAGCTGTTTGTTTCCTGCACCTACGAGAAGGAAGAACGGATTTTCATTTTTACCCGTCACACGGAAGAAGCCACATTCAGCGCAGCCATCGGCTTGTGGGACAACGCAGAGTTCACATTTGAAACCGACCGCGAAAAGGTGCTCCCCCGTGGCGGTGCTGACCGCTTCTGCATCACAGACACATTCGCAAATCTGCAAAACGGGCTGTGCGGAACGGACCGCTGTCTTGCCCTGTGCATCCCCGTCTGCCTGCAAGGCGCACAGAGCACGGAGCACACACTCATCATCACTGCCGCCGAAAACGAAAAGGAAGCGGCATCGCGCTTACGCAGAATCCGTGCAGCTCCCTTACCCGACAGCCGAAAATGCGCACGCAATCCGTTTGCCGAGGATGCCGTGCTGCTGCAGAGTGCCGAAAATCTGTGTGCTTCCTTGTTTTTTGATGCCGCGCCGACCGAGGCGGTGCGTTATGCACGCACGCAGAACACCGACGGCAAGGAAGCACTGTGGGCATTGGGCATTTCGGGCGACCGTCCCGTTGCCGTGCTGGAAACAGACAGCGACGAGCAGCCGCAAATCCTCGACACCTTTGTGCGCCTGCATGCAAGGCTATGTGCCGTCGGTCTGCCGTTTGACTTTGTTTTTCTGCGCGGCCGCACGGGCGGCTATTCGGAATCCGCACAGGAAATTCTGCAGCAGGCTGTTCGTCGGGTCGCCCTGCCGCATGCAGGCGGCGGTCTGCTTGCCTTGCAGAAGAATACCTTTCCCGTGGAAACGCTTCGCACCTTGTGCGCCTTTGCACAGTTGATTTTTCCGCTTCATTTTGACACCGTTTGTCAGCCGCGCTTCCGCGAGCCTCTGTCCGTTCTGCCCATGCAGACACCTGAAAAGCACAGCGGCTTCATACAAAACGGCTACTGCATTGCAGAGCAACCGCCGGTACCGTGGTGTCAGGTGTACGCAAATCCCGTGTTCGGTTTTCTTGCCGAGGATAACGCCCTCGGCTTCACATGGGCAGGCAATGCAAGCTTAAACAAGATCACACCCTGGCGCAATGACACAAGAGCCCATGCAGACGGCGAACAACTGCTGCTGGGTACGGGTGAAAAAATATATTCCCTGACCCACGGTGCCGCTTGTACCTTTACGGACACGCAGGCACAGTACGAGGGGGAAACCGACTCCCTTCGTGCAAGCGTTTTTGTCTGCACGGACACAAAAGCGCAGATAAAGCGCATGACCGTGCGGCTGCACAACACCACACAAAGAGAAACAAGCGTTTATCTTGCTTATAAAATCCTGCCTCTGCTCGGAGAGAGCATGGCGGAAGCACGGTTTGTGAAAGCAGAAATCACGCAGGACGGTATCCTGCTGCACAATCCCGTCAATACCGCCGTGCCCGGCTTTGCAGGCGTGTATTGCAACGGAGAGGACCCGTTTTTTGCCTGCAATGAACAAGCACTTGTGTCTTACCTGCAAGGAAAAGAAAAGGCCGATCGGATCGTGGAAGAAAAAGAAAGCTCCGCTGACCTTGCCGCTGTCTGTGTGCGCTTGCGCATTGCGCCGTCCGACAGTGTGACCGTACAGTTTTCACTTGTGTTTGCACGCACAAAAAAGGCACTGCCTGCGGTGAAAAATCTGCCCGTGCACACGGCAACACCCGTCAGGACATCCTTTTCGGTAGGGAATGAAGCCCTTGACCGCTTCGGTAATGCACTGCTGCTGCACACGGTGCTGCATTCCCGTTTCTACGGGCGGTGCGGCTTCTACCAATGCGGCGGTGCATGGGGTTTCCGTGACCAATTGCAGGATGCGCTGTGTCTGCTGCCGTACTATCCGCACCTGACACGCAGACAGCTGCTTCGCTGTGCGGCGGTGCAGTTTCTGCAAGGAGATGTGCTGCACTGGCATCATGCAATTGTGCCGAAAAATACGCAAAAAACAGTTTACAGAGGGGTACGGACACGCTGCTCGGATGATTTTCTGTGGCTGCCGTTCGTAACGGCAAAATATATTCTGCAGACAAAGGACATCGATATTTTGCAGACACGCATTGCTTATCTCGATGCACCGCCGTTGCAAAAAAACGAAAAAGACCGCTATGCTGCCTACAGCCATTCCGACAGCAAGGAAACCCTGTACAGCCATTGCCTGCGTGCCGTTGCACGGGGGCTGCGCTTCGGCACACACGGGCTGTCGCTGATGCTCGGCGGTGACTGGAACGATGCCATGGGTGCGGTCGGAGAACGCGGCAAGGGCGAAAGCATCTGGCTTTCGATGTTCCTTGCACAGACACTCGAGCTGTTTTCACATGTCTGCGACATGCAGAAGGAGCCGCACAATGCCATCCGACTGCGCAAGCTGGCGGCAGCGGTCAAGGGAAATATCGACCGCTGTGCATGGGAAAATGACCGTTATCTGCGTGCCTTTTTTGATGACGGCACACCATTAGGCAGTGCAGACAGCACCGCATGCAGGCTGGATGCTCTGCCGCAAGCCTTCTCCGTTTTCTGCAATATGCCCGACAAAAAGCGTATCCGCACCGCCCTTGCCACGGCTTACAACACCCTATTCGACCCGACCGCAGGTCTTGTGAAGCTCTTTGACCCTCCCTTTACACCGCAGGACAAAACAGCAGGCTATATCAACCGCTATCCCGTGGGGGTACGCGAAAACGGCGGACAATACACCCATGCTGCGGTGTGGTTCTGCATGGCACTGTATTATGCAGGCTATCCCGAGCAGGCAAAGCAGATTGCCTCAGCAATCTGCCCTGCAGACCGCTACGAAAACGGCTTGCACACAGATAAAGCGCAGACCTACCGCTGTGAGCCCTATGCTCCCTGCGGAGATGTTGCTTCGGCACAGGGCATGACAGGACGCGGCGGCTGGAGCCTTTACACAGGCTCGGCAGGCTGGATGCTGGAGCTGCTGCGCTTGTTGGGTTGAAAAAACAACTAAAAAAATCAACCATCCGACGGCGAAAGCCGTTGAATGGTTGACGGAAAATACTTATATAAAATGATTGTATGCGGTCATAACACCTGCAAGCACGGCAAGAAAGCCGAAGTTGAATGCCGAAAACAGACCGACATATTTTGCAGTTTTTCCGGGATTGTGCTTGGTGTATTCACGGAAGGTAATCAGGCTTGCAAGCGAGGCGATCAGCGTGCCCACACCGCCGATGTTGACACCGACAAGAAGCTGTGTATAATTATCCGTGAACTGCGACAGCAGAATGGCACTCGGGACATTGCTGATAACCTGACACGAAAGCACACTGAACAGCAGGGTGCTTTTTTCAAGCAGTGCCGAAAACAAATTGCGGACAAGGTCGATTCTTGCCATGTTGCCTGCGAAAATAAAGAAGAACACAAAGGTCAGAAGCAGCGGATAGTCCACCTTTTTGAGGGCATCGCGGTCTGCAAACAGCAAAACAATCGGAATCACAATCAGTCCGATCCAATACGGAATGCTTCTGAACACAATGGCGATGCTCAGTGCGAACAGCACAAGATACAAAGCGCATCTGCCCTTGGGCAGCGTGTCACCGCTGTCAAGCAGCTCCAGCGGCTCAGGTCTGACAAAAATCAGGCACAGCACGGTGATGAGTGCAATCGACACCGCAAAGGGCAGTGCCATAATTCCCATAAATTCCCCCGTGGGGATGTTGAACTTCGTATACAGATACAGATTCTGCGGATTGCCGAACGGAGTCAGCATACCGCCTAAGTTTGCGGCAATGTTCTGCATGATAAAGGTGAATGCCATGTATTTTTCCTTTTGCGTGGTATGCAGAACAAAATAGCCCAGCGGCAAAAAGGTCAGCAGTGCCATATCGTTTGCAATGAGCATGCTGCCGATAAAGGTGATGTAAACAAGTGCCAGCACACTCATGCGTGCCGTTTTGAAGCACTTCACGATACGCTGTGCGAGGATGTAGAAAAAGCGGATGTTCTTGAGTGCACACACAACGGCAAGCACACAGAACAGACAGGTCAGGGTCTTGACATCAAAATAGCCGAGATACTGTGCATCGGGCGGCACGAGGATGCTCGTGACCACTGCGGCAACAAAGGCAACAACCGTAACAACATTCTTTTTCAGCAGTGCAGGTGCCTTTTTCAGCGGCAGCAGCACATGCAGACGGCTTTTTTTGGGAACGATTTTTATTTCGGATTGTGCAGAAATGCTTTTTGCGGGAATTTTCGGCTGTGTCGCGGATTGAGCGTGCGCCATGGCAAAAAACCTCTTTCATATTGTTAAATTCGCACAAAGAAATGCGTGGGGATTTGGCTGAATTGCCGAACCTCACGCATTGTAATATAAACAGATTTATTTGTCAAGAGATTTTCATATTTTGAGCTTTCTGTTTTTCCATCTGCCGGCAAGGAAGTAAATTGCGCCGGGCACTGCCGTGCCGTAGGTGGCAAGACCGTAGCCGAGGAAATAGCCGAACAGCCCCATATTGAACACCGTGCCGAGCAGCCAGCTCAGACCGATGCGAAGCACAAAGCCGTCAAACAGCGAGAACCAGAGCCCGAGTGAGGAGTTGCCGATGCCCGAAATGAAGCCGTTTGTGCCGCGCATGATCGCCATGGCAGGAAAGCTCCATACGATCGCCTTTACAAAAACGGGCGCAAGGGCAAGCACCTCGGCATCGTCCGTAAACAGACGGAACAGCAGCTCGATGTTTGTGATATAAATAAAGAAGAAAATCAGATACACCGCCACGCTGTAGATCCAGCTCCAGTAGACCACCTGACGGGTTCGCTTGATATTCCCTGCGGCAATGTTCTGTCCGACCATGGACGAGGATGCATAGTTGAAGCCCATGGAGATCTTGCGCACAACATCATCCACCTTTAAGCCGACACCGAATACGGCAGAAGCGGCAAGTCCGACATTGTTGACAAGTGCGGTGACAAACAGCATTGAAACATGCACCGCCGCACTGCGCAGTGCAAAGGGAATGCCCAGAGAAATGATGTTTTTTGCCTGCGCCTTGTCGGGATAAAACGAAGTTTTTTTGAAATCGAAGCCAAATTCCTGCTTGTGGCGCAGCAGATAGATGATCGACCAGATGAACGAAACCGCTTGTCCGAGCACCGTAGCCGCAGCCGCACCTGCCGTGCCCCAATGAAGGACACCGACAAACAGCAGATCCAGCAAAAGGTTGGTCACAGCCGCCACGGCAATATAAATGCAGGGCTGCACACTTTCACCCTCACCGCGAAGAATGGACGAAATGAGGTTATAGCCGAACGAGAACACAAGTCCTGCCGAGCAGATATAAAGGTAATCACTTGCCATCCCGAAGGCTTCGGCAGGTGTTTTGAGCAGGCGCAGAACAGGCTCACAGACCGCAAGCCCCACCACTGTCAGCACAACACCGAGCACCCCGACAAGGGTGAACAGCGTTCCGATGCACTTTGTCAGCTCATTTGTCTTTTTGGCGCCTACCAATTGCGCAATTACAACCTGACCGCCCATGGCAAAGCCCAGCGACAGCATATTCATAAAGTTGAACACCTGCGAGGCGGTGGACACGGCAGAAAGACCGTCACTGCCCACAAAATGCCCGACAACGATCATATCCACAATACCGTACAGCACCTGCAGGCAGTTGCTGAGCATAAAGGGCAGCGAAAACAAGAGCATCTGCTTAGGCAGATTCCCCGTTGTGTAATCGTGTATTATTTTTTTACTTTTTTTATTATCCATATTATCAGTATACCAAATAAAAGCAAAAAAACAACAAAAAAGATCTGAACTTTTATTGTATGGTGAATTTTGCTTTGATTTCTTCCGTAGCTCTTGTTTTGTAACGAAGCACGAGAACACCGAGCACAAATGCGGATGCACCGAGTGCACAGAGCCACAGCGGCGCAAAGGTGCCGTATTTTATGCCGATGACCGCAAGCGCAAGCACACTGCCTGCACCCGTGAGCACGGCATAAGGCGCACATCTGTGACCGTGCTGCTTGTCAAGCAATGCCGAAAACAACAACGAGAGCAGAATGCACATCACGCTGATGGGAACACCCGTTGCAAAGCCGTCGGCAGGTGCTTCATAAGCCTTGCCGAGCACGAATGCAAAAAAGGTCAGCGACCAGATGTTCATAATGATATAATTTCCGCCGTGCAGCTGCCTGACAAACAGTCGTCTGCCGATGAGTGTCCACAGCAACGGCAGGACACTGTACACGAATGCCGCCTGCACGGCATCAATGACATTCATTTTCTGCAGCACAAAGCCGACGATTGCCGTTATTGCCCACAGGGCAAGGAAAAACGGAAAAGCGGAGGGCTTGTATTTTTGGGTTTTCACCTTGGGGCATTCGGAATAGCGGATGCCCTTGATTTTATGCTCGTCTGCGTATGTTTTTGCACCGCACAAGGGGCATGCGGTGTAGTTTTCGGGCAGATCGATGTTACATTCTCTGCATCTCATACAGCATCTCCCTCCCAATCACTGCTTTCCACGCGCACACGCATACCCAGGCTCGTGAGCGTTCTGTAGAATGTGCGCACCACATCGGTCTGTTTGGATGCGACATTGAAGCAGATATTCAGCTTATCGTCAATGCTGTTGACGGCACAGCCGACTGCATTGCGCGGTCCGCCGAGAAAGACCTCCATGCGGTCCACATGTTCTTTCATCTCGGGCGGCATCCTGCACACACCAAGGTTGGAAAGCGTGCAGGCGAACTTATTCTGTCCGTTGATATAGCCGAGCTTGAGCACGGGCTTTTTCACACCGTTGGGCAAAATTCGGACGATCGGATTCTTTGCCGTGGATACATTCATGGTGACATTCTGCTCAAGTACCTCTTTGGTGGTGCCCTCCTTGAGCTTGCCTGCAATGGCAGTGAGAATATCCTCAAGCGTGGAGGATTTATCCTGTTTAAGAGTGGCTCCCATGTTGGTGAACAGCGAGAAATTGCGCATGGAATTGACACCGAACAAGGGACGAAGCGACACGGGGACGGAAATCTTGATGGGCAGCTTATTGCTTTCGGGGGCGCACTGATACAGGGAATAAATGTATACCGCGGTCAGGAATTCCGTGATGGTAATATTATGCTCCTTGCAATAGGGCTTGATGTCCTCCACGGGAACCAGCCCCTGAAACAGACGGTTATAATTCTTGATGGGCTTGACAGGATGCTGATAGCTGTTGCCCTCCTTGCGTGACATGCCCTTTTTGGTCTTATCGTACACCTTTTTGAACGCATCGACAACCTCATCCTCGGTCGGTGCTTCGGTGATATCAACAATATGCTCGCTTGTGGGAATATCAATGCCCTTCAGGCGCAGATACTGCGCGGTGAGCGCCTTGAGCACGGCAATGGTAGCACCGCCGTCGGCAATACCATGGAAGGCTTCAATGCAGAGTCTGCGCTTGTAGTAGATGATCTTGAGTGCAGGCACATCCGTATACCAGCGCGGTGTCGGCAGGCACGGATGCAGATGCTCCTCCTCCACAACGGGCGGCTCGGTCGCTTTTTCAAGATACGGCCAGAAATAGCCGTAGCGCAGCTGCACAAAATAGGACGGAAAACGGGGCATGATGTCACGCACCGCCTGCTTTAAAACATCGGGATCGATTTCTTCGGTCAGCACAAAGCCGATGCGGTAGCCGCAGATCCACTGGCTGTTGGAGGAATACGGATAAATGGTTGCCGCGTTGTCGAGGTCAAACCATTGTTTATTCAGATTACTCATTGGTGCTCTCCTGCTGTTTCTGCTTGTTCTTTTTGATCATATTTTTGGTAATCAGGCTTGAAATGAGCACGAATACCACGATAGCCACTACGGGAATGGCGGTCAGCCACGGCTTCTCACCGACGGTTTTCAGTGCCGTACCGAAGCCTGTGTATACAATGACAAGCGGCAGCATGCCGAGGTTTGCACCGAGGAAGAAATTTTTAAAAGAGGTGTTCATGGCACCGAACAGAAGGCTCGAAAGGTCACCGGGCAGAAGTCCCGACAGCTTGACCACGAACACGGTCTGCATTTCGTTTGCACCTGCGAAATCATCAAGCTTTTTGATTGCCTTGAATTTGCCCTTGAGGGTATCGACCATGCCTGCGCCCGTGAACTTGCCGAGAAAATACGGAATGGCAAGGCTGAGTGCAACGCTGACGAGGTTGACAAGAAATGCCGAAAAGTAGTTTGGCATCATATAAGCACAGATGGAAAACACCACGGCAGGCGGAAATACCAACGCAAAGGACTTGACAACAGAAAAGGCAATCACAACCAGCGCAATGGTTGCCGTGCCGCCCGTGATCATTTTGCTCAGTTCGGGAATGTTGCTGACCTTGATATTGTATTTCTGAATCAGGATGATGCAAAGCACCACCATGGCAAGCATAATAATGCCTGCGGCAACCTGCAATACCTTGACAAGCTTGCCGTAATTCTTCTTTTCTTCCATAGAAGCCTCCGAAAAAACATTTTTCTCCATTTTACAGCACTGCAATATGCAAGTCAATGCACAGAGCACAAAAAAATGTCTTCTTTTGCATTCAAAAAGCCGCCCTCGGGTGTGAGGACGGCTCAGTTTTATGCTTGCGCTTATTTTTTCTTTGCGGCTTTGGGAGCAGCAGGTGCCTTCTTGTCGAAGATGGTCTTTACAACAAACAGCGTTGCGATCATCAGGACAACAGCAATGGGAAGCACGATGTACCACTGCGGAATGAAGCCGGCAATGACATAGGAAACAGCGGAAACACCTGCAACGGTGAGTGCATAAGGCAGCTGTGTGGAAACGTGGTTGACGTGGTCACACTGTGCGCCTGCGCAAGCCATGATGGTGGTGTCGGAAATGGGCGAGCAGTGGTCACCGCAGACAGCACCTGCCATACAAGCAGAGATGGAAACGATGGTAAGCGGATTGTCTGCACCGAAGACGGACAGAACGATCGGAATAAGAATACCGAATGTACCCCAGGAAGTACCGGTTGCAAAGGACAGGCCGACTGCAATGATGAAGATGATAGCGGGAAGCAGAGCCTGCAGGCTTGCTGCGGAGCCTTCGATGAGCTGGGAAACAAAGATCTTTGCACCCAGGGAGTCGGTCATGGCCTTCAGAGTCCATGCGCAACCGAGAATAAGAATAGCGGGTGTCATGCTCTTGAGACCTTCAGGCAGGCAAGCCATGAGATCCTTGAAGCCGACAACGCGTCTGATGAGCATATAAACAACGGTAAAGAGAATGGCAATACCGGAGCCGTATACAAGACCGACGGAAGCATCGGAATTGGAGAATGCATCGATAAAGTCATGCGTGCCTTCCGCACCGAAGAAGCCGCCGGAGTAGATCATGCCGATCACGCAGCAGATAACAAGCACAACAACGGGGAGAATGAGGTCAATGACCTTGCCCTTGGGGTTGGCTTTCATTTCTTCGACTGCTTCAACCTGACCGGAGGTGAACAGGTCGCCGTTCTTTGCGTTTTCTTCGTGAGTCTTCATCTTGCCGAAGTCAAGACCGGTGATGGCAAGGAAGATCATCATAACGATGGTAAGAAGTGCGTAGAAGTTGTAGGGGATCGCGCTGATGAACAGCTTGATACCGCTTTCTGCGCCGGCTGCATTTGCAAAGCCTGCAACAGCAGCAGCCCAGGAGGAGATGGGAGCAATGATGCAAACGGGAGCAGCAGTTGCATCAATGAGGTAGGAAAGCTTTGCACGCGAAACCTTGTGTGCATCAGCAACGGGACGCATGACCGAACCGACGGTCAGACAGTTGAAATAGTCGTCAATGAAAATCAGCACGCCGAGAGCGATGGTTGCAAGCTGTGCACCAACGCGGGACTTGATGTGCTTGATTGCCCATCTGCCGAATGCAGCCGAGCCGCCTGCCTTGTTCATCATGGCAACGAGTGCGCCGAGAAGAACGAGGAAGATGATAATACCCATGTTGTAGCTGTCTGCGAAGGATGCTACGAAACCGTCGCTGAGGATGTGAACGACTGTGGTTTCAAAATTGCCGCCTGCATACAGAACACCGCCAAGGATGATACCGAGGATCAGGGAGGAATAAACCTCCTTGGTGATCAGAGCAAGCACGATTGCGAAGATGGCGGGAAGCAGAGCCCAGAAGGTTGCATACATCGGAATTTCTTCGCGAACCTTTGCAATTGCAGCAGCAATGTTGGTTTCGAAATCGGGGTCGGCTTCAAGGTTGTCGGCATAGCCGTCAACATATTCCATAGCCGAATCGAAGTCCTCAAAAACAGCAGCTTCTGCGTCTTCAGCGATTGCATCCAATGCAGCATCAACATCAGCATCAGCCACTTCGCCGTCGGTAACATAATCACCGTCGGCAGGAGCCATCAAAAGAACATTTTCTTCCGCCGCAACATCACCCTCGGTTGCAGTCATACCTGCAAACACGGTGCCGAAGGTAAAGGTGATGATACACATCATCAGAACGACGAAAAATCTGCGGGAGCCTGAAATTTTTCTCATTTTCTTTTTCCTCACTTTCTTTTTAAAACCGCAATAAAACTATACAGTTTTAACTTATTATAGTACGAAAGCCCTGACAAGTCAACAAAAAAAGTCAAAATATGCAAATCTTGTTTTTATTGCAAGGATGTGCTATACTGAAGAAAAGATATTTTTACGGGTGAATGAATATGACAAAAAAGTTTTTTTACTGTGAAAAATGCGGCTCGTGCCGTGCCAATGACGAACGCGATGCCAGAGAGGAAATGGCTTGTCCGTTCTGCGAAAACGGCATGACCTACAAGGGGAACTACGACTGGGCTGCCACCAGCATGCAGGACAGAGAAAACATCCTTGCAGGCTGGAAGCAGGAATCTCTTGCAAGCGGCAATCTCAACGAGGCACTGTTTGCCGCAAGAGAGCATCAGAATGTAATCAACACAAATGCCAACAAGGGCACAACCTCCACCGCACAGAGCGACCGTGCCGCCATTCAGAAAGCGCAGGGCCTTGAGCGTATCGGGCCGATTCTTCGCACGGGTGCCAAGGGCATCGGCTTTGTCGGCATGCTGCTGACCCTGATTTTCGGCATTTGCCTTGCCGTGTTCGGCGGCACGCAGGCAACTCTTGTTATCGGCATCGGCATTGCCGTCATAGGTCCGTTTGCATCCTTTGTCGGCATCCTTGTGCTGTACGGTCTGGGGGAACTCATCGTGCGCACGGGCGAAGTGTCGATGAATACAAGACGATAAACGGTTTATGAAAAGCAATCGCCGTAACAGAATTTTTTTGCTTCTTGCAATGCGACATTTTATATGTTAAAATTAAGAATACTTTTGTAAAATAAACGAAGAAAGGGGTGTGTGCCGTGAAACGGGGCTTTGTCCTGCGACAGATTTTTTGCATTATACTGTGCGCATTAACGGTTGCGTTGCTTGCCGCGCAGTTTTCACCGCAATTCATACAGACCAAAACGCTGTCTGACGATAACGGCGCACGCTCGTATACCGTCACGCAGGCTGTACAAAACGAGGAACGCACCTCTGCCGTTCTTTCCGTATCTCCTGCCGAAATATTGACGGCGCAGGCAACGCTGCCTGCTGTCCGTGCCGAAGAAAGCACCACTGCCGTCGCGGTCGCACAGAATACAACCGAGCCGACCACCGCACAAAAAACAGAAAATCACACAACCGCGCAACCGCAGGCATACCCCGTACCGACACAAGCCGCAGAACAGACAAGTGAGCAGGAAGTAACACTTCGTCCTGCCTTGTCCGTCGACACTGCAATGCAACCCGAGGACACGGGCGAAACCACCGTGCGCCCCTTGCGCTTCGGTGCGCAGGTCACAACCTCTCTGCCTGCAGACGGGTCGGGTGTTGTCTATGTTCTTACCGTCACCGAGCGCGGCTTCATCCGCTGCACACTGGGCTATCCGTCCGACGGGCCGTTCAGCAACATCGGCTGGAAGCTGACACTGTATGAGGAATATGACCTTGTGGGAAAAAGTAACGCCACTGCCTACCGCAGACTCAATATTCTGTCCTCCAATGTAGCGACCGATTCCGTCACCTCTGCCGCCATCGGTGTGCAGCCCGGCACTTACAGACTCATTTTGTCACAGAACGGCACATACAGCAAAGAAGATGTAACCGTGCTTGCCGAATTCACTGCCGAGTATGACCGTGAATGCGAGCCCAACGACACCCCTGCACGCTACACCGAGCTGTATGCAGGCTATGCCATGAAGGGTGCATCCTCCAAATATGAAGCCTCGACCGACACCGATGAGGACTGGTATCTGTTCCGCATGCCCCATGACGGCTATGCGCACTATACCTTCACCCATGATGCCATGGATATGATTTCCGTCGGCTGGCAGATCACCCTGTATGATGCCGACCTGAACCCGTTGAGCTTCAACAATGCCGCCATTGCCGAGGGCAGTGTGACGGGCGAAAAGGTGGGGCTCAGGGCAGGCATTTATTTCATCTGCATCAAGGGCAGGGTGCACAGCACGCAGGACTATAAAATCAAGGTCGATTGCGTACAGGCAGCTCTGTTTGAGCAGGAAAGCAATGACAGCTTTGCCACTGCAACGCCCATTCAGCACGGCACGGCTTACAACGGCATGATGAACAACCGCGCACAGGGCATTGATCTTGACTACTATGCCGTGGATCTTGCAAAAGCCGGATCTCTGCAGGTAACCTTCCGCCATGCCGCCCTTGATGAGGACAATGACGGCTGGAATATTTCCATTCTCAATGCAGACGGACAAGTGCTGCACTCGTTTGTTTCCAACTGGATGGATACCGTCAACATCTCCCCCGAGCTCGGTGTTGCCGCAGGCAGATATTATGTCTGCATCGACAGCGACAACCGCTATTTCTCGGGTGAGCCGTACACGGTGGAAATCACGCATACAAATGACACGGGCTTTGAAGCCGAGCCCAACAACACCACCGACAAGGCAAGCGAAGCGGTCATCGGCAGACCCGTCAAGGGCTCGCTGACACAGACCGGTCTTGAAACGGATACCGACTGGTTTGTTGTTCATGTTCCGACCGACGCCGACCTGTGCCTGACCTTCAGCCATGAGCAGATCAATCTTGCCCGTCTCGGCTGGTTGGTGACCCTGACCGATGCCGACGGCAATGTATATACCCCCATGGACAAGAACGGATTGCCGCTGACCGACAGTTCGGGCGCGATCATCAACCGGCTGCCCGTCAACTGGAATCAGTCCGAAGCGAGCGCATATTACCGCCTGCGAGCAGGTGACTATTATATCCGCATCACCGCAGGCGATTACTTCAGCAGCGAAACCTACACCCTGACCCTCAAAAAATCATAACCACCAAACCGGGACTGCACCACACAGCCCCGGTTTTTTGAGGTTCTTCACGGAAATGTGGGGGATTTTGAAACAGATAAATTATGGTTTAGCGGGGTGTTTGCAAAGTGAATTTCCCTCTCAAACACTCGTCGCCCCTGAAAGGTTATTCCCCTGTTAGGGGAAATGTCAGCGAAGCTGACAAAGGGGTTCCCGTTTTCGGAGAAAAAGATGTC
>JAZNCO010000112.1:0-2054 GCA_045587645.1 Acutalibacteraceae bacterium
TCCCTCACGCGGCGTTGCTGCATCAGGCTTTCGCCCATTGTGCAATATCCCCCACTGCTGCCTCCCGTAGGAGTCTGGGCCGTGTCTCAGTCCCAATGTGGCCGATCAACCTCTCAGTCCGGCTACCGATCGTCGACTTGGTAGGCCGTTACCCCACCAACTATCTAATCGGACGCGAGCCCATCTTTCAGCGGATTGCTCCTTTGGTTGCAGAGCCATGCGACTCCGCAACGTTATGCGGTATTAGCGTTCGTTTCCAAACGTTATCCCCCTCTGAAAGGCAGGTTGCTCACGCGTTACTCACCCGTCCGCCACTAAGTTCAAACTTCATTTGGCCGAAGCCGCATTCCATAAGAACTTCGTTCGACTTGCATGTGTTAGGCACGCCGCCAGCGTTCGTCCTGAGCCAGGATCAAACTCTCTAAAAATTGTATCTCTACTCTTTCGAGTTGAAATCATTTTCAGAGCTTAATCGCTCATTTTGATGCTAGCGCATCTCTGTCTGTTAATTCGTTTCCGTATTACTGTTTGAAGTACTTAACTTCTAAAAGAATCTTCAAGGGTTTGTTCTTTCAATCGTTGTTTAATTTTCAAGGTGCGTTTCGTGCTGCCGTTTTCGCGACAACGTTTATGAAGTATATCACAAACTTATTCGCTTGTCAACACTTTTTTAAACTTTTTTCAATTTCTTTTTTTAAGAAACTCTGTCAAGTTTTTCCGCTCTCGAAGAGAGAGCCTTGCCATTATATCAAACCTTTTTAAGCTTGTCAATAGTTTTTTAAAACTTTTTTCAATCTTTTTTCAGGTCTGATTTGCGGCCGCTGTTCTTGCGGACAGCTTTGCTATAATAGCAAATCACTTGGCATTTGTCAACAGTTTTTTTAACAATTTTTTGTACAATATTACACGCTTCCTCGTGTTTCGCAATCAGTTTGTACAAGAACTCACATTATATTGTAGCGATTTGTTCAGGTAGCACTACTTATTGAACAAACCTTGCCTGAACAATACTGCTATGTTATAATGTTATTAATTATTATAGGAGGCTGTGTTCGGTGTACAACTCGTTCAACAAGGAAATGAAACGGCGTTTCGGCTGCAAAATATACAAGCTTGCGTTAAGCGGCGGTATGACCTGCCCTACCCGTGACGGAACGCTCGGCACACGCGGCTGCATTTTTTGTTCCGCACACGGCTCGGGTGATTTTGCCGCACCGAAATGCGAAAGCATAGCGGCACAGATTGAAAGCGCCAAAAAGCTTGTGAGTAAAAAGGCGAAAGATGCGAAGTATATCGCTTACTTTCAGGACTACACGAACACTTATGCACCCGTTGAATACCTGCGTGAGCTTTTTTACCCCGCAATTGAGCCCGATGACATTGTTGCGCTTTCAATCGGCACACGTCCCGACTGTCTTCCGGATGATGTTATTGAGCTTTTGAGCGAATTAAATAAAATCAAGCCTGTATTTGTTGAGCTTGGTTTGCAGACGATTCATCCGCAGACGGCGGAATACATCCGCAGAGGCTATGACCTGCCCGTATTTGATAAGGCCGTTGAGGATTTATCAGCCAACGGCATTGAGGTTGTAGTGCACGTCATACTCGGTCTGCCCGGCGAAACAAGAGAAATGATGCTACAGACGGTTGACTACGTCGGCAAAAGCAGAGCAAAGGGAATCAAGCTGCAGCTGCTTCACGTGCTCAACGGCACAGACCTTGCCGAGGATTACAGGCAGGGCAGGTTTAAGACGCTTGATATGGATATTTATATTGATATATTAATTGAGTGCCTCAGAATTCTGCCGCCTGATATGATAATCCACCGTCTGACAGGTGACGGCGCAAAAAGAGATTTAATCGCACCGATGTGGAGTGCGGATAAAAAACGGGTGCTGAATGAGATAAACAGAAGAATAAGAGAGCTGTTATAAATTACAATTTGTCGGGGACAAACAATGCAAAATGCAAAGTTCAAAATGCAAAATTGTGGGAGGGCTTCGCCCTCACCCGATTGTAATTTAAGCAGAACAAAAAAGGATGTCATTCTGAGC
>JAZNCO010000113.1:0-6374 GCA_045587645.1 Acutalibacteraceae bacterium
CGAAGATTTTTTACAGTGAGGATTTTTGACGAGACGAGGCACAAAACGCAGAAAATCCTTTGTGGATTTTCGAGGATTTTAACGAAGTATCGGCGGAAATCTGCCTGTAAAAAACGGGTTCGGATTATACCCGTCACCCTATCCAGGAAGTGTAACAATATATTCCTTTTTGAAACCGTGCGCACCGAAAATCTGCCACTGTCCGACACCCAGCCGTTGCATAATCGCTTTTCTTTCCGCTGCACACAATTTCGGATCCGTGTCAACGGAGGTCATCAGAATCGGTGCATATTGATTGTAAACCGCCTGCTGCGGAGTCAGTCCGTGCATATTGATATAAATATCCCCCGTAACGGCAATGTTATGTGCATAATCAATCAGCACAAGCTCGCCCGGCAAATGACCGCCCTTGCCTTGATAGACCTCAAAATGCAATTCTCCGAAATCAAAAAATCCGATTTGTGTCAGCGGTTCCTGCAAATACTCGGCAGTCTCCCACGGCACAGTGATTTTGTCGGGATTCACAGGCTGATAATCGGTCAGAATTTTACAGATATTGACATACGGCTTGTGCAACGGATTTTTTTCACGGAATCCGTCTTTGCCTGCAAATTCATTTGCAAGGCAATGTGCCGTTTCTGCGCAGGCAATGATTTCATCAAACATCGGCAACAGACCGCAGTGATCCACATCGGCATGGGTCACCAGAACGGTTTTACGGATAGCATCAAAATCAGGGACGATTTTTTTGATAACGGGCTGCATTTCCTCTGCATAACAGGCATATCCGCAATCAATGAACAATATCTCTGCATTGCTTTTTATGATAATCGTATTGCTGCCGCAGGGCGGTTCAATCAAAGTAATTTCCGTGTTGTCCGTGATTTTATGCGAGCTGACCCGCGGCACGAAAGCAGCTCCCTTGGATGCTGCAAGCAATTCGGCAAATTTGCTGATGCTGTCAAAGGTGCGATAGGGGGACAAGCCCTGCTCATCCAATGTCTGCATGGCAAGATTGACATGCACAAGCAATTTATTCCTGCTTTCTTCAGACAATCCCATCAGCTGTGTAAGACCGGCAACATAGGTGTTATAGAAAATGCTGTTGTCGTAAACCTTTTCGGAACGGTTGTAGTCGATCACACGCACCCTGCACAGCTTTTCGGCTTCAATCAGAAATTCGGAGACGCGTTCGGCATCGTCCACATACAATCCCATTTTGAAAAACTGATAATCGGAGCCGTTTTCCTGTGAGCTTATATAGGATATATTAAAATTGAAATCGTTGATCAATGCCAGTACATCCGTAACACTGCCCGGTACATCCGCAAGGCAGAATTCAAGCAGAACAACACTTGTTTTGTCGGTATTGCTTTGCAGATAGCCTATTTTTTCAAGTTCAGCATCCGCCTTGATCAGTTGCTGCTGTGTTCCCTCCGCATCAATGAACAGGGTGTGGGAGTCCACTGCCTTGTTATAGCTTACACGCGTAATGTTGATTCCCAACGAAGAAAAGCATTTGCTTGCTTTTAAAAAAGCACCGATATGATCCGGCATGGATGTGACATAGGTTTTTTTCAATTCAATCACCTCATTTGTTGCGAATATTTCTTACCTGTTTATTATAATGAATACAAAAATCAAATTTCAAGAGAAATTATATACAAATGTCAACGGCTTTTATAAGTATGTTTTTATTATCCTGCTCTCTGCCCTGCCTTTTTTGTCATGTTTAAAAAACAAGCTGCCGTTCCGTTCAGAAACAGCAGCTGAAAAGTGAAATGATTGCCGTAGGCGGTAAAATCTTACCAGTGTGCAGCACCGCATTCGCACATGCGCATATCAGCAAGACCCAACAGCTTGCCGAAGAATGCGAACAGATCCCACAGGAAGCCGAAGATGCCGTCGGAATGGCACATACAGTTGCAGCCGGTGGAATCCACGGGCTTGTCATTGCCGCCTTCGGGCTGTTCGGGTTCGGGGGTCGGCTCACTGTCCGTTGTGCTGCGAAGTGCCGCCGAAACAGTCAGATCTTCACAGACATAGGGAATTTCAAAATAGTTATCGGCACCGAGCATGACCTCCTTGCCGTTTGCAGTGATAATAACATCGGCAGGATCATACTTGCTGTTGAGTGCAAACTGGAAACGGAAGCGGTTGCCGGATTTGACCTTAGCAAAACCAAGGCTTGTGCTGCTGCCGTTGATGACAAAATTGCCCATGCCGTTACCCATCAGGGTGATGGTGTAATCCTCATTGCCGTCATAAACATACAGATCAACTGCTTTGGTGACAGCACCGTCCATTGCAGAGAGGGTGAGTGTGGTGTAGCCGATTTTGAGTGCGGTCACATTGCCGTCTGCATCCACAGAAGCAATGCTTGTGTCAGCAACGGTCCATGTGATGGTCTTGTCAACATCCTCATCCGTCACAAGGCTTGCATTGATCTTCTTGACAGCGCCGGGCTTCATGCCGAGCTTTGCAGTATCGGATTCAATATAACCTCTGCCGGTAAAATACTGTGCGGTGACAGTCAGGTCAGCAGAGATATTTGTAAACTCCTTGTCCCAGCCGAGGAAAACATAGCCTTCCTTGAAAGCAACTGCGGGAGCCACCGCATCAAAGCCGAAGGTGACCTGCTGCTCGGAAAGCACGGCACCGTCTGCATCGATGAATGTGACCGTGAATTTTTCAACATATTTGCCGAGTGCTTCGGTAATGGCAGCAACAGAAGCATCCACCTTATCCTGTTCAGCTTCGATCAGATTCTGCGCAACACCGTTGGTAAAAAGCACAGTTTCGATTTCCTCACGGGAAGCGGCAGACAGTGCGGGCTCGTCAAGCAAAGCGGCAAGCTCGGCAATGATTGCATCAAATGCGGAATAGTCTGCTCTGTAAACAGTTTCTGTTTTAATATGCTCGCCTGCCACTGTGCATTTGTATGTGGCAAGTCCGTTGCCCCATGTGCCGTCGGCCTTTGTTGCAGGACGAACAAGGTCTACCATGACCCACTCACATTCATGATCCTCAGCGGCAGACACGGGCATTGCAAAAGCAAAGCAGGCTGCGAGCATCAATACGCTCAGCATAACGGAAATCATTTTTTTAAGGTTATTTTTCTTCATCGGAATTTCCAGCTCCTTTTTATCTGATTATCTTGACAGATATAGTATATTTTATCACATTTATACATTTTCGTCAACTGTTATGTTAAAAATCTGTAAAATTTTTTCATTTTCAGGAGCAATTTAAGTACACTTTTTTCTTGCAATGTGTATATAAATATGATAAACTGATTCTATATAACCTTTTGTGAAAGGATTCTGCCATGACCGAGCAATACTTTGATTTTGGTATCATGGGCGACGGCATAACCGACGACACCCCCGCATTGCAACGGGCACTCAACACCTGCGGCGGTTATCTGGAGCTGCCGGCAGGGATCTATCTGATCACAAGAACCCTGCTTGTGCCCTCGAATACACATCTGAAACTGCACCCCTACGCAGTCATGAAGCTGTCGGGTGAAATCAGGCGCCGTGCAGGTGAATTTCTTCTTTCCAATGCGGATGCACGCAACGGCAATGAGAATATCACCATTGAAGGCGGCCTGTGGGACGGCAACTGCTGCGGCACCTACAACGAAAAGCCCGATATTTTCACGCCCAACGGCTGGTCGGGCAGCATGTTCAACTTCCACAAGGTCAAAAACCTGAAGCTGAGCAGCATGACCGTTATGGACTCCCCTGCCTACTTCTTCCGCTTCTGCGAGCTGGACGGGTTTGATATACAGAACATCATTTTCACCGGCAACAATGCCCGACCGAATCAGGACGGTCTGCACTTCTGCGGCGGCTGCAAAAACGGCTATATCGGCAACATTGTAGCCCTGAACGGACAGACAAATGACGACCTGATTGCACTCAATGCCGATGACAGCCTGCGCAGGGTTGAAAATCTGGGACTTGTAAACGGTGCCATCGAAAACATCCGTATAGAAAACATCGTTGCCGAGGATTGCCACACCTTCCTGCGAATGCTGAGTGTGGACTCTCCCATCCGCAACATTGAAATCCGCAATGTGCGCTGCGGCTGCCGTGCGTTTGCTGTCAACATGGATGCGGCAAGATACTGCCGCACACCGCTGTTCAACGAAAATGACCGTCCCGACGGTGTCGGCAGAATCGAAAATGTGCTTATCAAGGGCATGATCGCATTTTCAACCGCAGAGCAAGCAAACGCTGCGCTCATCTGCTGTGAAAGCAATTGCAGAAATGTCAGAATTGAGCGATTCTCAAGGGATCTTGCAGCTGACCGTTCGCATTGCAGTCTGCTGCACATACGCAATGTCACCAATTTCCGTGTGGCACTGCGCGAGCCGACCGATATCGGCGGGACGGCAAGGCGCACCGCCACGGGACTTTATCTTGCAGACAAGGAAAACAGCCTGACCGTTCACGGCAATCTGTTTTCGTGCTATCTTAACTGACGGAGGAAAAACATTATGACAAGACAAAGCATAAAAACAAGAGCCGCCGAGCTTACAAAGCAAAGCAGTGAAACCGGTATTTTTGCCGCCATCATTCCGGGGGTTCTGGCAACCCTGACAGGTGTTCTTGCACCCTTTGCACAAAGCGGCTTCCTGTTCGGCAAAAACAAGGTATTTCTTGACATTGCAAGACAGGGTGAGGGCAAGCTCGAGGATATTTTTGTCGGCTTCAAAAGCACCGACACCTACACAAAGGGGTTGCTGCTGTATATCATCAAATCCCTTTATCTGACAGTCGGCACGCTGCTTCTGATCGTGCCCGGCATCATTCTGCGCCTTCGTTTTCTGTTTGCAGAGCTGATTATGGCAGATGAAAACACAACCGCACTCGAAGCACTCGAAAAAAGCAGATACCTGACCAAAACCCGCATGGGCGAGGTGTTCACCTTTGAACTCTCGTTCCTGCCCTGGTTTCTGCTCGGCATGATTCCCATTCTCGGTTGGGTACTGATGGCTGTTTACATCATGCCCTACTACAAAACCGCACTTGCCGCTTATTATTACACCCTGAAGGACGATGCCATCCGCACCGCAGAACGCAAGGCAAACTTCCGTTATCCCGGCGGTACGCCCACCCGCAAGCGTCTGGATGCAGGCGCAGCTGCAACACAACAGCAATTTGCACAGCAACAGGCTTATGCACAGCAGCAGGCCTATCAACAGCAGACCTATTACGGCTATCAATCGGCTCAGCAGCCTGCGCAGCCGCAGAATGAGCAGCAATGAAAACCATTGTTATTGCTTTTCTGACACAGCTGCTGCCGACGGTGGGCAGTATTGTTGTCGCAGGATTTTTCATCCACATCTGCAAGCGCCTGTTTGTTCAGGCATGCGGCAGGTTTGCACCGCAGATCGTCAATTATTCCGGCATCATCGGCACACCCGTGCATGAGCTGTCGCATGCAGCCATGTGCTTTGTGTTCGGACATAAAATCAAAAAAATCAAGCTGTTCGGCATAGACAAGCGCAACGGCACGCTGGGTTTTGTGAAGCATTCCTTCAATCCGCGTAACCTGCGCCACCGCATCGGCAATTTCTTCATCGGCATTGCACCCGTGGTTGCAGGCTCCTGCGTTGTGCTTCTTTTGCTTCGGCTGTTCCTACCGACCACCTGCAAGCAGGTAACCGCCCTGATGCAGGAAACGGCGCAAAGCAGCCTGTCCTTGGACACATTCACGCAGATTGTCGCTGCCGTTCTGTCCATTTTCAAGCTGATTTTTTCAGAAACCAACATCGAAAGCTGGCAGCTTTGGGTCTTTGCGATTCTTGCCGTGACCATAGCCATCCACATGGAGCTGAGTACCGCCGACATCAAGGGCGGCTGGGACGGATTTTTGTTCCTCGCAGGTGCATTCCTGCTCACGGACATTGTGCTGTATTTCGTCAAACCCGAATGGCTCACCGTTTTCACAAATGCCATGATGCAGGGCGGCTTGTATCTGATTTCGCTGTTGCTGCTGAGCGCCGTGTTCGCGGCAACGGTCGGCGCTGTATCGTTAATTATTGTATTATTAAAAAAGATTTTTTAAATTTTTAAGAGGTACACCATGAGCTGTCTTAAAATGTATTTCAACAACCCCACCGCAAGAAATATTCCCCTGCCCGAGGGCTTTACGATCACCCGTTTTCAGTCCGAGGACGATATTCAGCCGTGGCTTGAAATCTGCCGCGATGGTCTGATTGCGCCCGATGCGGGAGTTGAAAAATTCCGCTGTGAGCTGGTCGAGCTCGACGGCCCCGACCCGTACAGGGATACATATTTCATTGAAAAGGACGGCAACAAAATTGCAACCTATACCGTGGTTCCGAACATGTGGAGCACCGG
>JAZNCO010000114.1:0-12356 GCA_045587645.1 Acutalibacteraceae bacterium
GATGGCGTGGATGTCAATTCCAAATCAATCACATTCTTGATGCCCGATTGCGACCTTGTCGTAACCTACAAAACGCAGGCTGACCTCGACCGCGAAGAAGCCATTGCCAACTGTGACCACCTGTGCCACAGCGACAATGAACTCATTCGTCTGTTCTGGAACATCATCAACATGTTCTTCCGCCTGCTTAATGTGCAACAGTACTGCGATTGCGGTGAACTGCACTACAGTGCTCCGCTGTTTCCTATTGCATAACACTCACTTTTATCACCCGGCTTGTTTTGCTTCCCCGTTTAATTGTACCCTTCTGACGGGGAAGCAGAATCAAGTCGCCATGAACCCGCCCAACTTTCTCCTGCGCGGAACTCATCCTTCCGCGTGATTTCATCTCCTACAGCATCAACCCTCCGAATTCAGACCGTTCGGAGGGTTGGTGTGTTTTTTTAATAAAAAGTCATACTTGACTTATTAATTTATTTTTGATATTATAATGGTGCAAATATGACTAATTATTTTTTATGAGGGATTTATGAAGATTTCAAATTATAATGATGAAAAATCAATATTAGCGGAATTGGGAAACCGTATTCAGCAGTACAGGATTTCTCTGAATATCACACAATCGGAGCTTGCACAAAGATGCGGACTTTCTCTTAAAACCATTGCCCGTACAGAGATGGGGTGTGATACCAAACTGTCAAATTTGATTAAAATAATGAATGTTATCGGTCTTTCAGAAAATTTAGATATTTTAATACCTGAACCTCAACCCGATTACAAAGCATTATTTGAAGAAAAAACAAGAAGAAAACGCGCAAGACCCGATAAAAAGAAAACAGACAATGCTTGGGTTTGGGGAGAAGATAAGGAGGATGAATAAAGTTGAAAAATGTAAATACAGTTCGTGTTAAAATGTGGGGAACAACTGTCGGTTATCTGCATCAGGATGATAACGGAATGGTAGGCTTTCAGTATGACGAAGAATTTTTAAAAAGTAATATTGAAATTTCACCCATTAAAATGCCGTTATCAACGGTTACCTATACTTTCCCTGCCTTGCCTGAACAAACATTCCACGGCTTACCGGGTATGGTTGCCGATTCTTTGCCCGATAAATTCGGTAACATCGTTATAAACAGATACTTGGAAAGTCAGGGAAGAACAGCAGACAGTTTATCTGTTATAGAAAAGCTTTGTTATACAGGTAAGCGAGGTATGGGTGCATTGGAATATGAACCGTCACAAGAGCTTACAACCATGGACCAAACTATTGACCTTGATGCTTTAACAAAATTGGCTTCTGAAATACTCTCTGAAAAAGAGCAGATACACATTGAGAAAAACGACAATCTTATGGCACAGTTAATGGAATGCGGTTCTTCTGTCGGCGGTGCAAGAGCGAAAACTCTCATTGCTTGGAATCCCGAAACAAATGATATCCGTTCAGGTCAGATAAATGCAGGAAAAGGTTACGAATACTGGCTCTTGAAATTTGATAACATAAAAAATAACAAAGACAAGGATGCAAGACCTGATGACGGCGAATACACAAAGGTTGAATATGCTTACTATCTTATGGCTCTCGATGCCGGTATTGAAATGAGTGAGTGCAGGCTTTATAAGGAAAACGGCAGCGCTCACTTTATGACAAAGCGTTTTGACAGAAAAGGAGTAAAGGGCGAAAAACTGCATATGCAGTCCCTTTGTGCTTTAGCTCACATGGACTTCAATTCACCGAGGGTGTATTCCTACGAAGAAGCTTTTTCTGTAATGAAGCAGCTTAAATTACCGTACAACGATTTTACACAACTGTTCAGAAGAATGGTATTTAATGAATATGCAAAAAACTATGATGACCATACGAAAAACATATCTTTCCTCATGGATAAAAAGGGAACATGGTCATTGGCACCTGCATATGATATGACCTTCTCATTCCGCAAGGACAGCATATGGGTCAGTGCACATCAGATGCTTATTAACGGTAAGGCTGACAACATTACAGAAGATGATATGTTAAAGGTTGCAGGAAAAGTTGGTATCAAAAAAGCAGATGCCGTAAAAATCATGGAAAAGGTGAAAACTTCTGTTTCGAAATGGGAAGCTTTTGCCGCAGAAGCAGGAATATCGGAACATAATATGAAGAAGATAAAAGGTTTTCTGTATGTATAATAAAAACAGCATACGGAGTCAAATCTGTGCTCTGTTGTAATTTGTCCACGAATCGAATCTTCACAAAACACAACCGCCTCACTTTAAAAGTGAGGCGGTCGAACTTTGCTGTTTTAATAATACGAATTACGATACGGTTACAATATTTGAGGTGTTCGCGATGGTTTCAACGGAAAAAATATTTTTCTTTGCGTAATGCTTGCAGTAAATTCTGTACTGATAACCTGCTTCAACGGCAAGCGTTGATGAAAGTCCGGCTGCCGTAGCTTCGCGGTAAACATTGCCGTATTCATAATAATCTTTCCATGCATCGGAGGTGGTTTTTCTTCTTTGCACGGTCAGATCTTTGAAGCCGCATTTTACGACTTCGGGGGAACAATTGGTGATACCTTCCATATACAGAGATGAGCCTGCTTTTGTTGTTAAAGAAAGTCCGTAAGAACCGATCAATCCGGATGCTCGACTGTTTTGATCATCTGTTATATTGCTACTGATATCGGTTGTAACAGAAAAATCAATTACATAGGGAACAAACTCCGTGCTATCAAGTGCATTTGCATTTATGCTGAAAAAAGAAAACATTAATACTACACAAAGTAAAAAAGACCCTGCCTTTGTCATTGTGATTATCATCTCCTATTCAATTGTGTTAACTACCTTTATAACTTCGTCAAAAGGAACATCTGTGTTTACAGAATAATAGTAGTTGTTATGTGTGAATTCTATTGTTGAGTAGTCCTTGTGCTCAAACCCATATATATAAATTCCGTTTATCTCAAATGTATGTGCATTCTTTAAAGTTGTATAGTCGCGTTTTTTTTGGCTTTCAGAATAAATAATATTAAATGAGTATGAAGCAGTATCATTGTAAACATTAAATGTTACCTGTTTGCCAGAACTGTCATTACAGTACTCTGGAATACTGACTTTATATTTATTTGACTTTGTCACAAACTCCTGCGGAAACAGAATGTCTTCATATCCGTGTTCTTGCAAATTTGTCAACAATGTATCAACCGATATATATTCCTCTTCGGATGCATCAAAAAAGACAACTTGAATCGTATCTTTGGCAAAGGATATAAAACCGTTTTCAATGCTGATGTCGTGGCTGTTGCCGACCGCATAAAGACAAGAACACATGAATACGGAAAGTATCGCGGCTATGAAGAGCACCCTGAAAGATACTTTCTTGATTTTTGCAGTTTTGCTTGTTTGAATCTGTGTTTCGGCAGGATGTGTTCTTGCAAGTATTTTTTCAATCCCTGCATTCACGTCCTCTTCGGAGGGGGCAGGCACATCCTGTATAAGAGAGTCGATAAAATCCGTTAAATCATTTGCCGATTTTTCGACATCCTTTTTTGTTTCATCCTTGCGGAAAAAATCAAAAAATTCTTCTGTTTCATGATTATCTGAGTCATTGGTGTTAAAACCAAAAACTCGGCTTTCGTCTTCCAAAACAGACCACCCTTCCTTTTGGTAAGTTTCGCTCTTCGTATATATATCATCGAAAAGCTGAAAACTTAACAAAAAAATTTTAGTAAAATAAAAATTCTGTCATGATATCCCGGCACTTTTCTTTCAATCGCAGTTTACGCATTGAAAAAGTGTGTGGGTCCAATCCCAACAACTGTGCAATTTGCCCCGGTTTCAGATCGTTGTCGCTGCACAAATCAAAAAGCTCTTTTTCTCTAACCGATAATCGCGCATAGATATCGTCTATGTATTTACTGATATAGTAATCAACCAAATCATCTTCCAGAGTTCTGACTTTTTTGGAAAGCTCCGTCATTTGTTCGTCAAAAACATACTCTTTATCACTCATAAGAGAACGCTTTTTATACTCTCGTAAAACCATGTGGTGTGCTGTTGTATAAAGCCAACTTTTTATATGTGCTTCTTCAAGGAGGTGTCTTTTTCTGCAGAAGATTACAAACGTTTCCTGCGTTGCATCTTCAGCATCTTCCTTGTTGGAGAGTCTGCTCATACAATACTTGTAAACCGGAAGATAATATTCTCTGCAATAGGCTTCCAGTTCTTCTTTGCTCAGCAATATATATTCACTCTCCTTCAACTGTTTTAGTAAAACAATAAACAATTTATAGCATAAAAGTAAAAGATTGTCAATAAATGTAATCTTAATACAGGTTTTATTTTTAGTACTATAACATTTTCACAAGTAAAGCATATTTCAATTATGCACAACGACAAACTTATGTAAATTACAAAAAAATATCGTTACTTTTTCGATGAACGGCAATTTATAAATGTAAACAAATTTTTATTCAAGGAAAAGTAATGATGGAAACAAAAGAACTTATTGAACCTGAAAAGAAAAAGGAAATAGACAGCATTTTAGCTGAATGCAAATTGCCGCATATTCCAATTACTTACTACGGGCATGATGGATTTTTTGTTCCGGCAGGAGATAGCAGGAATGAACAGTTCTGTTCCGGAATACTTGTAACGACATCCAACAAAGATTGTTGCGTTGTCTATCCGCATCAAATAGTATACATAGCCATAGAAGACAGAAAAAGTGTTTTGTATTTGACAGACGGAAAAATAGAAACAAACTACCGCATTGACCATTGGAAAAATATCCTCGATGAAAACTACTTTGCGCAGCCTCATTACAGCTACATAGTCAATTTGAATTATGTTGCAGAAGTGACAAAGGATTTTGTCATAGTTAAGTGCATGGATGTCGAGTATAAGGTATACACCTCGTCAAGAAAAATTGCATCTTTCCGCAAAGCTTTTTTGAACTTCAACAGATAACTACTTTTTTTGACAAAGGAGGTATGTAAAGATAAATAGTAATAAAAAACGACCACAAAACACAATCTGCAAAACAAAAGAAAGGAGCACTCACATGAAGAACTTCACACAAAAAGCCATCTGTCTTTTACTGGTACTGTTACTCACCCTGCAATCAATGCCTTTGCGTGCATCGGCAATGGATGCGATTAAAAGCAGTTTGCAGCCAACGCCCATGTCAGCGATACAAGCTGATGAAGCCGATGTCGCATCTCCGATCATAGGGGAAGATATTTCCCTGCGAGATGCAAATACGAAGCATTTTCGACACGAGGACGGGTCCTACACTGCCGCCATGTATGATACTCCCGTTCACTATTACACCGACGGCGAATGGAAAGAAATTGACAACACCTTAACACTGACGACCGCAACAGCCGAACAATCTGCGCGTTATGAAACCGCTGCAAGCGGAACACCCGTTTCATTTCCGCAGGCCATGACGGAAAACGAAGCAATCACCGTGTTTGCACGTGGCTATGACCTTGCGTTTAGCTTGCAGACACAAACAGGTTTGTCTGCATCTGCTTCTGTTTTGCAGACAGCAACCGCTTCGGAAGAACCGCAGGCCGTTTTGCAGGCGCAGACAAATGACAGTACCGTGCGGTACGAAAATGTGCTCAGCAATACCGATTTGCAGTACGACGTTACCTCTTCCGCAGTCAAGGAAAGTATTGTCATCAAAGCAAAGCAGAATGAATATGTTTACCGTTTTAACATGAATCTGGACGGTTTGCAGGCTGTTACCCATGGGGACGGCTCTATTGCACTGATTGAAAATGATGATATTGACAATCCCGTTTTTGTTATTGCAGTGCCGTATATGTTCGATGCCGCAGGGGCATATTCGGATGCTGTTTCCATGCAAATTGAGCAAAACGGTGATTTGGCTGTGTTGACCGTAACGGCAGACAGCGAATGGATTGACAGTGCAGACCGTGTGTTTCCCGTAACGGTTGACCCGACATTGTTGGTGGATGTCGGTGCTTCCAATATTTACGATGCCTATGTAGACAGCAGCGAGCCCTACAGCAGCCATCCCTATGACAACTATCTCTATGTCGGCAGAAACAGTTTGGGAACGACCCGTACATTCATATGGTTCAATCTGCCCGATCTTCCCGATTGCAGTGTGGTCACCGATGCATATCTGCTTCTTGCACAGAATCAGTATGACCCCGGTAATGGTGCGGCGGCTTGGTTGTCTGTCGGTGTGCCCGGCGGTGAATGGTCGGAAGCAGGAGTTACATGGTATAATCAACCCCCTGTTAATGAAGAAATCGGTTGGGTGGATTTTGCGCCTTTTGTTTCGGGAACAGGGGAATACAACTATGACCTGAATATTACAAAAATCGTCAAGCAGTGGTATGAAAATGGCAACAACTACGGTCTGTTGCTCAAAGCCTACAACGAAGCCACCGTCAAGCGCAGCCGCTTTTATTCGGCAGAATACAATTACACAAGCGGCTACCCCGTATTTCAGGTAACCTATGTCAACAGCACCGGTCTGGAGGACTATTGGTCTTATGAAACCGTAGACCTCGGCACCTCCGGCACGATTTATGTCAATGATTACAACGGAGCATTGACATATGTGCATTCCGATATTGCACTTGGCGGTAATATTCTGCCATTGGCTTTGTCGCATGTGTTCAACAGCACCGAAGTGAGTGAACAGCCTGTTTTAGCAGGGAATGTGAAACTCGGCTCGGGCTTCCGCCTGAGTCTGTCGGAATCTCTTGCCGCCGTTACAAGCAGTTCGGTGTTATATGATGCAGGCTACCGTGCGAAACTGACCGATTCGGACGGTACCGCGCATTATTTTAAAGAAACCGATACCGCAAACACCTTTGCTTATGAGTTTGATGATACGGTTTTGCTGCGCTATGTCGGCAATCAGGGTGATCATTATTATACTATCACTTATGAAGACGGCAGTCAGCGTTTGTATGGGTATTACGGCTATCTTGTTGCCATTATCGACACCAACGGTAACCGCATGAATCTGAATTATGAAAGCACAGCCCCCTACCGTCTTATGTCCGTGACAGACGGTGCAGGCAGAGTGCTGACGCTGACATATGCAAACAATTATTTAACCTCCGTCAGTGTTCCGTCCGGTCCGAACACCACCCGCAGCATTTCGTATGATTATGACAGCGCGGGCAAACTGAGCCAAATTACCTACCCGGACAACACATATACAAAACTGTACTACGATACCAACGGCATGCTGACCCGTGTGCTTGCCGCTGATACCACGGATGTGCTTATCACTTATAAAGAAGTGGCAAGTGCAAACAAGAGCTTCTACCGTGTTGAAAGTCTGACCCGTCGCGGCACAGGCACAAGCGAAACCGCCGACCGTGCAGTTTACAATACGCTTACATTCACCTACCGCGGCTCGGACACCGTTGTTGAAGATGCCAACGAAAACATAACCTACATCGGCTTTGACAATGCAGGCCGAGCCGTCACCGCACGCAATCAGGACGGCGACATTGCCGTTTCTGCCTACAACAGTTCCGGCAATCTCAACAACACCTTGGCTTACAGCTCGGGCTCGTTCCGTTTTGCCGATAACCTCTTGCAGAACAGCAGCTTTGAAAATGACTATACCGGCTGGAATAAATATATTTCCGGCTCGACCGGCTATACCTTCCACACCCTTTCTGAGGGCGCATTTTCGGGCAGCAAGGCAATTGCCCTGACCCGTACCGTGGCGGGCAGTGCAATTATCAATCAGAATTTCGACAATGTGACCCCGGGGGTGGAATACAGCTTTTCCGCTTATTTCAAAATTGTCGAAGAGCTCACAAGCGGTAATTTTGACCTGTCGATTGAGGTTTATAACGGCGACACCCATTTGTTCACCGAACGCAGCATGAACTATACCCTTACCGACGGTTGGGAGCGTGCACAGGTCAGTGTCGAATTGCCTGCCGAAGCGACCCGTTTCCGTGTGTATGCTTCTCTGCGCAGCGGTGCGGTCGGTACGGTTTTGGTGGATGCCTGTCAGCTTGAACAAAGCGGTGCTGCCGGGCAGTTCAATATGCTGCAGAATCCGGGCATGACCCGCACCACCACAGCCGGTGCCGTTGCGGACTGGCTCGGTGTCGGCACGACCGCCCTTGTTGCAAACTCCGAGTTGACCGGCAATGCGGTCAGCCTGACAGGCTACCCCGCATCGGACGTTTATGTCTATCAGGACATCCCCGTCAGCGGTACCGCCGGCACAACGCTTGTGTTCGGTGCAACGGCACTTGCCAATGCCGCTTCGGGCAATCCCGTTGATGCAAACAAAGATCCCATCCGCAGCTTCTGCGCCGAAATCACCCTGTATAACGGCACGCAGGTTGTCGGTACCGCAAAAGCAGACTACAACCGCAATGCAATGGGCATCGTACAGGCAATTGCAGCATCCCTCACCGCCGAACAGGACTTCACCTCTGTCCGCTTCAAGCTGCTCTACGGAAAACAGATCAACACCGCCCTGTTTGATGATGCATATTTGTATATCGATGCCTTCGGCACGTCCTACAAGTATGACGAACACGGAAAACTCATCTTGGCCGAAAACGACAACGGCGATGCAATCGGCTATACCTATGACGGGGCAAATTTAACCCGTGTTTCACAGCAGAAAAACGGTGTTGAATATGATTATACGGAATATCAATACGACTCCGAAACGGATGATCTCTTAGTTATATTCACTCCGGGCAAAGGCAAAACATATTTAGATTATTTGCGTCCGGGAAGATATAAAGGTATGCCGATAAAGATGACAGTTGTCTCTGCTGACGGTACTCTTGCAAGCACTGTAACTTATACCTATACCGATGACTTCAATTATTTGCGAACGGTTACGGATGACGGCGGTAATATGACGGAATACTTCTATAATGAATGGTTGGGTATTGTCGTTGCGGTCGAATCTCCTGATGCGTATTATTCTTATGAATATGCTGATGTTTGCGGTCAGTTGACACTTGTAAATATATATAATGGCGACAGCGAACAGAACTACACATATGGTTCCAATGGCTTGTTGATATCTGTTGATCACAATGATTTTTCATACGGTTTTACATATGACGAGTTCGGACGACCGATTTCAACTACCGTGGCAGGGCAGGCGCTCGGCACATATACCTACAACGCGGACGGTACGCTTGCTTCCATGACCTACGGAAACGGTGTTGTCCATTCTTACTTATATGATTCGCTTGACAGAATTACAAGTGAAAGTTATAATGGAATTGAGAGTTATTCCTATCATTATACCTCATCCGGTCAGTTAGGTCGCCATGAAGACTACGAAAACAATGTCACATGGCTCTATGGTTATGACCTTGTCGGTCGCTTGACCGATGTGCAGGCTACGGACGGAACTCGTATTTCTTATGCATATGACGATGTGAATAAAACACAGTCTTATGCTGTTGAGAAAAACGGAACATCGCTGTCTTCAGCAACCTACTCATACACCGATGACGGTACACCGATTTCTGCATCCGTCAGTGCACAATACCCCGATTACACTTATCAGTATGACGGCTTAAAACGCTTGTCTTCTTTTGAGCATGAGGTAAACGAAAACATTGTCAGCACGAATTACAGTTATCATGCAGGCTATGAAGACGGAACCACAAGCAGTTATGTTTCGGAAATTGAATATCTTTATGATGGGGATGATGTTGGTCCGCATAGTAATATTTCTTATTCCTATGACGGAAAAAACATTTCCCGTATTGTGGATGGTAATAAGCAGATTGATTATCAATATGATATATACAATCGGTTGATTCGCGAGAACAATCAGCAACTAAATAAGACGATCACCTATACTTACGATGACGGCGGTAATATTCTCGATAAAAAAGAATATGCCTACACAACAGGCACACTCGGCGAAGTTGTTGACACCATCTCCTACACCTACGACACCGTGTGGAAAGACAAGCTGCTGACCTATGACGGCGGTACGACTATCACTTATGATGCCATCGGCAATCCCTTAACCTACAACGGTTACACCTTCACATGGCAAAAGGGGCGTCAGCTTGCATCGGCAACAGGTAACGGCAAAACCATTTCCTATAAGTATGGTGCAGACGGTCTACGAACCGAAAAGACGGTCAACGGTGTAACAACCGAGTATACTTACATGTCCGGCTTGCTGGTTTCGCAAACGGATGGAACAAATACGCTCAACTTTACCTACTCTGCCGACGGTGTTGCCCGTTCAATCAATTACAACGGAACTGATTATTACTATCTCTACAATTTGCAGGGTGATGTCATTACTATTTATGATTGCAATGGTAATGCAGTTGTTGATTATGTCTATGACTCATGGGGTAAGCTCATTTCCGTTACAGGCTCACTTGCATCCACCCTCGGTGCAAAAAATCCGTTGCGTTATCGCGGTTATTACTATGATACCGAAACAGGGTTCTACTACCTCACCACCCGTTACTACGATCCCGAGGTTTGTCGCTTCATCAATGCCGACGGTTATATCTCCACCGGGCAAGGCTTCACTGGATTCAATATGTTTGCGTATTGTCTGAATAATCCGGTTTGCTACGAAGACTCTTATGGCAAAATGGCAGTGGCGAACAGTGATGGTAGTGCCATTGCTGTAGCTCTGAATTGTATTGCCTTAATTGTTAATTTGCAGATAATTTACAATTATGCTGAAGAATTTGGTGGAGATATCAATAATATTTATTATTTTATTGATAGATACTCTTTCTTCGTAAAAGATTTGGAATCGCTTGTGCAATTAACAGCAATTGGTGCTACTGTATTATTCGGTAAATCTTATTGGCCATTTTCTGACTCTATGTCAACTGTTGTAGGCTCAATATTAAGCATGCTAGAATTAGGGAAAAAACTTGACTTAAAGTTAGAAAGCGGCATTCTTGACGCAGTAGATACTTCGATAAGTGTTATAGGTGTTTTGTTTAATCCACTACTTTCTGAGAGTGACTATAAAAGTGAACTTTTTACTATTGTATTTGATCTTCTTGGTACTGCTGGTATTACAGCAGTTTCCGCAAAAATAGGAGGCTTGGTAAGCTCTGTAACCTTAAATCCTGCCGCAGGTGGAGCTGCCGGTGTTTTGTCTTTTATTGCAATGATGGTAATTAAAAAAGTTATATTATAAAATTTATGAAAAGGATTTAATGATGAAACACTATTATAGTAAAATATCAACCATAATGCAGCTTGGAATAATGCTTGCAACAGTTGTTTTTGCATATTTTTTGTGTCGGCTTTTATTTGAAGATCATGGGATGGTGCTGCAAACAACAATCGGATCCGGTATCGTAATTATATATTTGATATATTTATTTATTCCCGGAATGTTGAAAAGAACAGTTGAATTGAGTGAAGACGAGGTTAATTTTCATTCATTCATAGCTAATACACCCAAGAATGCCGGCAAAACAATAAGCATCCGCACACCGTATAAGCAAATTAAAGAACTGAAAGCAAGGATGTACCCCGTGTTTGGCATAACAAGTATTGTTGTTCGATTTTATGATACGGACAAAATAATTAAATTAACTCCCTATTTTAATAATTCGGAAGAGCTTTTTGTAACGCTTTGTGAAAAAGTACAATACTATAATCCAAATGCTGTGATAGATCCGCAACTGATTGCGTACTTGGAAAGAAAGGAATCCAAATGAAGAAAATGTGTAATAGAAAAAGAATTGCATATTTTTGTATTTTGTTGGTTGATTTTCTTTTGTTTGCTTTATATGTATTGTTTTTCAGCGGTGATTTACGATTCTCATTCTTTCCTGCCGCATTAGGTGCCTTGACGGTAGGTGCAATTTTAATGGTTCGAGCGCACGGTCAAAAAACGATTGAAATTGATTTTACTGAAAAAGGCCAACCAGACCAATCAGACGGGACAGGGGACGGTTCTCTGTCCTGACGAAAAACAGCTGTCCGACGGCACAAATTAACCGTTTTTTCGTCTATTCGCACACTTTGCCCTACCCAAGTTTCAACACTCCGCCGAGGATGATTTCAGAATCCACCGCTTTCATCTTCGGCGGTTATTAAAAATGCAACCGTAGCTTAAATCATCAAGTTTTTCAGCTGTTCTTTCCCTGCATCCCTTTTGCGCGCCGAATATCCCGGCAGTGGATGCACTCACCGCCCTCGGCGCAGGACAGGGGCTGATTGAGGGGAGCGCAATCAAAAAATAAATACTTATATAAAACACAAAGAAAAAAGGTTGTCAATCCGACAGATCAGCCGATTGACGGGGACATCAAAAGGAATTGTTGAAAGAATTACCGGCAGGACATAGAACCGTCCCCTGTCCTGTGCAACATATA
>JAZNCO010000115.1:0-4081 GCA_045587645.1 Acutalibacteraceae bacterium
CCGAGTGCATCGACAGTTTCCTGTGCGGTGAGGATTTCACCACAGACGGAGCACTTCACACCGGCGGTCAGACCTGTTTCGGTACAGGTTGCATCCACTGCAGGAATTTCTTCTTCTGTATGACCAAGGGCTGCGACTTCGTCTGCAACATAAGTGTCACCGCAGACGGAGCAGGTATAAGTGGTATAACCCTTTTCGGTGCAGGTCGGTGCGGTTACAACCGCATCGTAAGCGTGTCCGAGTGCATCGACAGTTTCCTGTGCGGTGAGGATTTCACCACAGACGGAGCACTTCACACCGGCGGTCAGACCTGTTTCGGTACAGGTTGCATCCACTGCAGGAATTTCTTCTTCTGTATGTCCGAGGGCCTTGATTTCTTCCGTGTAGCTGTCACCACAAGCGGAACAGGTAAAGGTCTTTTCACCCTTTTCGGTACAGGTCGGTTCAGTGGTTACCACGCCGACATAATTGTGACCGAGCGCCGGCACTTCTTCATGGCCGGAAACATAAACCTTACAATCATTACAGTAAACACCGGAAGTGTAACCGATTGCATTGCAGGAAGCATCAACAGCGGCAACTTCCGTGGTGTTGATGTGATTGTTTGCATTATAACCGATTTCTTCTGTTTTGGTGTGTGAAGCATCCTGCTTACAGGTGTATGTCTTGACACCCATTACACTACAGGTCGCTTCTGTTGTGATTGTTCCGGCATTCCAGACATGGGCAGAAGGATCAACAGCAATCGTCACATCATCAAGTGAGATTTCTTTATTGCCGGCAGCATCTGCAAAGAATGCTTCACAGCGTCTGCAGCAATAATACGTTTCATTGCCTTCTGTTGTACAGGTTGCAGGCTTTGCATTCATCTTGTTCATATTGTGTCCTAATGCAAATCCGTATTCCTCGCCGCACTTCTCACAGACAGCACTGCTGACACAGGTCGCAGCTCCGCCCGTATGCTGACAGCCGTCGCAATACTGACAGCTGTGATCAATTGACGGGAATAAGGTGGACAAAAATGTGAGGAAAATACAAATAATCTGCATCAGGTAAGGCACAAACACTGACATATAATATTACCTCCGAAATTTATTCAATTTTATAATATCATACAAAATTTGTCATGTCAATATAAGTTTTATCAACATCCGAGCAGCATCTGATCGAACTCAAACAATGCTTCGTTGATGACAAAAATGTCATAGATTTCTTTTTGAATGAAGTAGCGGATAATTTTATCAAAGGTGAAGCTGCGTGACAGGGTAAGTCCCGCGCAGGCAAGCAGCTCCTGCGTTTCATCGAGATTAAGTTGCAATGCAATCGCAAAGGCAACGGCGGTCTGCTTGGATGGCTTGTAGGTGTCGGGGTTGCACTTGATTTTGGAAAAGGTCTTTTTGTCAATGTTGGCTTTTTTATAGCACTGTACATCGGTCATACCGCGTTCATCAATGAGGTCAAACAGCTTGTAGGCAAAGGTTTTTTCCATGGACTGCATATATTCGTGCAGGGATTCATCTCTTACGCTGTTGCTTTGCACTTCCCTGCGGTATTCCGAATGCTCCGCTGTCGCTTTTTTATATTGCGCAGGCATGCTTGCACATGGTGAAGGCAACGGAGCTCTTGCGCAGTCATCATCAAACAAATGCGGCATGGATGCACACATAAAATCTGCATCATGCTCAAAATCATCACCGATGGCTTCACGGATTTCAGCAAATAACTGACGGCTGAATTCGTAAGACATGCGGTCATAGACACAGAGATAAACCATCAGCTCATGATCAAACAGAAACTCGGAAATGATCTGCACTGCATAAGACAAAACCTGATCCTTCGGATAGCCGTATGCACCCGATGAAATCAGCGGAAATGCAACGGAGCCGCATCCGTATTCAACTGCCAGCTTCAGCGATTCCACATAGCAGGATTTCAGAATAATATGCTCACCGCGAAGTCCGCCGTGCCAGACGGGCCCCGAGGTGTGGATGATGTATTTTGCATCCATGTTGAAGCCTGGGGTGATTTTTGCAGTACCGAGCCCGAGAGGTGCAATTTTTTTGCAGGCAATATCCAGCAGCGGTCCTGCAGCCTGATGAATGGCATAATCAACACCGCTGCAGCCGACCATTTCTTCATTGGTCGTGTTCACAACGGCATCCACCTGCATTTTTGTGATATTCTGACGAACAATCTGCAATGGCATGGCAATTCACCTCATTATCATATTTTTTTCAGATATGTAGCCGCAAGTGCATCGGCATCCGCAAAGCGGTTGACATGAAGTCCTGCGTTTTTGTATATTTCTTCAAGGTGCAGAAGACAAGCATCGAAGGTTTTTGATCTTCCGGATTGTATGCTTTCATAATATCAAATGCTCCGATATCCGTTGTTTGGGCAACGGCATCACACATACCGTGAAACAACATCAGTGCATTGACAAGACAATCGATCACTTCAAAAGCAGACATACGGATTTTGCTTATATCATCATGCAGATATGCTTCTGCGCAGGCGGCTTTTGCCTGCATCAGCAGGTTTTTGACACATGCAAAGCGTTCGTCCGATTGCAGGAATGCTTTTGTCTGCTCGCGTAATGTACAAAGTCTGTCATAGTCCTCTTTAATTATAGCACACAAAGATACATCGGTACAATATCAATCTGACAAAATAGAAACTTTGTTTGCTGATTCCGCAAAGCTGTTGTGCGATATGGCGGAAAACGGACAAAATGCGGTGCATAGAATAATAGTAAACCCATTGCATGAGGTGATGAAAAATGTTGTGCAATATGGAATCACTGTGTCGAAAGGATGTTATCAATGTATGTAACGGCAGTCGCATCGGCTTCGTGCGGGACATCAACATGGACACCGCAACAGCCTGCATACTTGCCCTGCTCGTGGAGCCCGACTGCGGCTTTTCCTTTAAAAAGAAAAACCGAACGGTGGTTGTGCCGTGGGATTGCGTACAGGTGATCGGAGATGCAACGGTACTTGTTCGCTGCGAAACGCAACCGCAGCCTTGCGAAAAGGAAAAGGGCAAGCTGCTGGGCTCGTTATTGGGCAGATAAAAAGATGCTTGCAATTACCGGACAATCATATTAAAATAAATGCAGATAGAAATGAAAGGAATTAAAAAACCATGCGGGATATGCGGCTTTCCTTCTGGTCCTCGGTTTACGGCTGTGCATCACTGCTCTGTGTTTTCTTGTCACGGGGCATTTCATTCCTTTTACAGACACACCCCGAGCAGCTTCCCCGTTTTTCGGATTCTCTGAATTACCTGCTGACGCTCGGTGCTATTCTGCTGATGCTGCGTGCAACGGGCACTGCCGGTGCCTCCGTAAAGAAATTACGGACGGGCAAAAAGCTGTTGATGGTCATTCAGGTGGTTCTGGTGATAGAGCTGATGTATCTGCTTGCGGCACAGGTGCTTCACTTCACCATGCGTATCAATATTCACAACAGTCCGTTCGTGGTTGCAGCAACGACCGTCATTTCACTGCCAACGGTCTGCGGCTTATATGCACTGTATTTTTCAAAGCAGCTGCGCAGTAAAATACAGTATCCTGTTTTCGGGCTTTTCTGCTTGTCTGTTGTGTGGAATATTCTGCGCATCACAGAAAAGGTGATTCTGCCGTTGCTGCAGCAGTATACGGATATACACGAGCAAGTATTGCACGGACTGCAAGTGATTGCAGGTCTGAATAACGCACTCTCTTTGGGGATGTTTATTGCAGCATTCCTCGGATTGATCGTATATGCCTATTATTGCGGTTCTGCTGCAAAGAAAATGCCCGAAAAGGAATATTAAAAAGGATCCCGACCGAATATGCACAGGTCCGTAAAAAACGGACATAGAAAAAAACACCCCCTCCTATGGTAGAATTAAGATAACTACCATAGGAGGAATTTTTATGCCCAGAAGTTACAGACACATCAAGCAGTACGAAAAGGAAATGATGAAATTAAAAGAAGAAGGAGTGACCGTTAGGGAAATAGGAGAAAGATTTGGATTGACATATGACCAAACACATGATTTTTTCAAAAGACAAAACAGAAAGAAGAGAAAAATAGAA
>JAZNCO010000116.1:0-1712 GCA_045587645.1 Acutalibacteraceae bacterium
CTTGGGAATTGAGAAAAAATATGTTATGACCGATGACAGCGGTACTGTCATTGCAGAGCTTGCCACAAGTTCCGGCAAGTTAAAGGGAATGTATCATTATATTTCCGAAACTGAGCGAGTTGAGATTGGATTAAAATAGCAATCTTATAAAATAGGAGGAAAACAATATGGCAATACATAATTGTCCACATTGCGGCGCTATAGTGCCTTATGCTGGTGCGCAGTGCAGTAATTGTGCCAGAAGGCGTGAAAATGAAAGGCGGTCAATGAACAGCGGCTCCGGCAGCGGTTCTCGATCGGGTAATTCGGGTAACGTTACCTATTCCGGTGGTAGTTCCTACTCAACGGGTCATAGCGGAGGAAAAAGCTCGATTTTGCCTATTTTTGCGGTTATTATTGTTATTGCACTTGTGGTGGGTATTGTCTATGGCGTGATTTCGGTGAACAACCGGGAAGAAACATTATGGAAGGGACTTGAAATCACAGGCGAAGCCTCCCGCTCTCTCGAAGATTATCAAGGATATTTGCTGTCCCTTGATGATGAAAATGCTTTTTGGAGCATCGAATGTGAAACTTCAAAAACAGGATTTTTCCAAAAACTGTTTAACATTAAGGAAAAATCGTATTACATCAGCGGTGAAACCGCAAACGGAATCACCTCGTATCATTTTAATTTTGACGGAGAAAACCTTTCGACAGGGCTGCCCGACGGAGAATATACGCTCACCATACTTGACGGTGCAAATGTGCTGATAGATGATGAGAAAAAGATTATCTATAAAGAAGGCAGCGATTTTTACGCACAATATGCCGACAAGCTGAAAGCAATAACCCACGACAGCCTCTATACTGCTTTGTTTGACAAATGCAATAAACACGGCCTTGCAAACGAGGATGGTATCACAAGAGAAGCTCTCTGCGGTGACAATGCAGCGGTATATAATTTTATTGACGAGTCCGATCCATTGAAAGCAGCGGACAATGTGGTAGAAGGTGTTTCTTTCCTGTCAGACGGAAAGCTTTGCGAATCCTATACATTTACATACGGCAGCAATGCTGCAAGCCTCGATTTGAAGGGATACACCTATTCCGATGCCACCGTGACCGATGACGATGAGCTTGGCAAGCTCATTGAAAACAGCAGAGGTAACTCAGGCGGATACACGCTTTACAAAAATGACGAAGAAGTTGCAGACATTACCACCCGATACCTTGCCAACGGATATGAATTCAGTTTTTATGCCGATTGGAAAAACTTTGATGCGGATGCAACATACCGTGTCAATACAAATGCAAAAACACTTACAAAGGTTTCCTACGATGAGCAGTACGCCGAGGTGCTGACCGATATGCCTCTTTCGGAGTATCAGGCAGAATACGATTATCTTTTGAGTGTTGTGCCGGACATCTATATACGCAATATCATTGATATGAATAAAGCGGAAATCGTGAAAGAAAACTCCGGCATGGTTAAGAACTACAAAATGAAGGATGCAAACGGGAACGTAACGGCCGAAATGAAGGTTACCTTCGGCAAAATCGCAGAGGTTTTACATTATATTTCCGATAGTGAATATGTAAAGGTTGAATTAGAGTATTAAAGGAGAAATGAGATATGGCAAGTTGTTCTTCATGTGGCAGAGATATAGGCCCCGGAACCGGAAACGGAAATGTTAAGGGGTTGTGCAGTAAGTGTGCTGCAGAAAGAGGTG
>JAZNCO010000117.1:0-5473 GCA_045587645.1 Acutalibacteraceae bacterium
TAATATCCGTTCCCTACGGATTGCGTACATCTTCCATTTTGTCGAACAGATTTGCGGTTTTATTTGTAGGGGATGACGCCCTCGGCATCCCGAAATCGGATTTGCAGATTGCACGGGTCGTCGTGGGCGCCGACCCCTACAGGATAATAAACCGACATCTCGCTAAACCATAATTTATAATTTAATAAAAGAGGCTGTTTGCACAGCCCCTTGATTATTTCAGAACATTGGATGCGTTGAGCACCATGGTTGAATACAGAAACAGCACATCGGCGCCGTCTGTGAAATCCACAAAATTGCCCACCATGGCGCTTGCAAGATAACGGATGTCAATGAGGGTGATTTTTGCATAGGAATCAATGAAATACGGTGCAATGGAGCTGCCGAAGGAATCACGGAACACAAACAGCTCGCGGTCGGTTTCGGCATCGGGATTTTCAATCGTCACAAGTGACAGCGGCCCCGATAAAAAGAACTCATACGGGTCTTTTCCGCTTCCCTTTTCAAAATCGTAAACCGAAATCTCCCTGCGGTTTTCGTGGTCATAGACAGATACATTGCCGAACACGGCACTGTCTGCATAATAAATCGTTTCCGCATCCACGGGAAGTGCTGCCTGCCCGTAATAGACCCCGTAAAACGGCACGTCAAGCTCCTTGATTTCATAGTCGGTGTTGTCGATGGTCTTCGCATGCATCGAGGACAGCAGCACATCGGCTGTGGATCGGATTTTTTCCTGCCGCCAATGGGTGTCGGTCTTGTAATAGGAATCAAGGGTCAGGGTATCAAAAATTTCAATGTAAGAAAAACGGGAAAGCTCGTCTTTTACAATCTCTTTATAGCGGTCATAATCGATGCAAAGCTGCTTTGCCTCTTGCTGCATAAAGTAATTCTTATCCGGAATGAGCGAAAAATAAACATTGTAATCGCCGTCTGCAAAATAGCGGTCATACACGGAATTGAAAATTTTAACGGCATAGGCAACACTTTTTTCATCCAGAGGATACTGCCCGTCGGCAAAATAGCCGTCCAGCTCGTAAATGCCGTTGTTTTCGCTCTTGTTGTAAAAATATTTATTGACAAGTGCCTTGAGCGTGCGCCAGCTTTCACGCAGAGGGAACTGATCCTGCGTGTATTCCTCAAATTCACTCATGAACGCGCCCGACAGCAAGGTTTTCACAGAAACAGCAGGCAACTGCGACAGCAATCTGCGCTCGGATGCGGAATATTCGTCCTTCGGGCGCAGCACCGCAAAGCCCGACAGCCCGAACAGAATGACCGCAAGCAGAATGCACAGGATTTTATTTTTCAGAGATGTTTTCATAAAATCACCCCTTAAAATCTGAAGTAAAGGAAAGGATTATATGACCCGTCCACAAGATAAGCCGTGACGAGGGCAAGCAGCACAACAAGCACAATCGGCTCAAGGACATTCATCACCCTTACCGTTTTTTCATTTTCCTGCAATTTTACGCAGGCATTGCGGATGAACGGTGTTGCACCGACAATGCCGACAACGAGCACCACCGCATATTCACGCAGATACCAGAAGAATGAATCACTCACAAGACTGTAGCCGCCGATACCGAACAGACCGCCGAGGTATTGCACGGCTTCCTTCATGTCTGCGGCATTGAAAATGACAAAGCTGAACAGCACAAGCAGCAGCACATAAATGTGGTTGAGCACCTTCCTCTTTTTAAGGTGCTTGAGCAGAAAGAATTTTTCGATCATCAGCAGAACGGCAAAATAGATACCCCAGACGATGAACGGCCAGTCCGCACCATGCCAGAAGCCCGTGAGCATCCACACCACAAAGATATTAAAGCAATGTCTTGCCTTGCTGCAGCGGTTGCCGCCGAGGGGAATATAGACATAATCCCTGAACCATGTGCCCAGCGACATGTGCCAGCGCCGCCAGAATTCGGTGACGGAGGCGGATATATAAGGATAATTGAAATTCTCCATAAAACGGAAGCCGAACATGGAGCCGAGGCCGATTGCCATGTCGGAATATCCGGAAAAGTCAAAGTAAACATGCAGCATATAGCACACTGCATACAGCCAGAAGAACAAAACAGATTTGTCGTCGCTTGCCTTGAACGCATCGCAGACCTCGCCTAAGATGTTGGCAAGTAGCACCTTTTTGGACAGACCGACAATGAAACGGCGGATGCCGTAGGCGGTTTTTTCAAAGCTGTGGGTGCGGCTTCGGAGCTGTTCGGCAATGTCCGTATAGCGCACGATGGGGCCTGCAATAAGCTGCGGAAACATCGTGATGTAAGCCGCAAGGTTAATGGGATTTTTCTGCGCAGGAACCTGCTTGCGGTAAACATCCACACTGTAAGAAAGTATCTGGAAGGTATAAAAGGAAATGCCGATGGGCAGGGCAATATTGAGAAGCTTGATGTCAAGCCCCGTCAGCAAAACAAAGTTTTCGACAAAGAAGTTGGCATATTTGAAATAGCCTAAGAAGCCGAGGTCAATAAGAACGGTAAGGATAAGTGCCGCCTTGGCAAGGCGCGGTCTTGTGTCGATGCATTTTTCGATGATTAAGCCCGACACATAACCAATCCCGATGGTTGCAGCCATCAGAAGCACATATTTCGGCTCGCCCCAGCCGTAAAACACGAGCGAGGTGAGCATGAGAACAAAGTTCTTTAACTTTTTGGGCGCGATCGCATATAAAAGAAGCACACACGGAAGAAAATAGTAAAGAAAAGGAATACTTGAAAAAAGCATTGTTTTTTACCTCCGTGTGTGCAGTTATTTTGATTTAATTTTACGAATTGTGCAGGTTAATTAAAAAATAGCATCCTCAACAAGAACGGTGCCGTTTGCAGCAAGAACTGCATTGAAAGCGTTGATGATGTCAGCGCCGCCGAAAGCGGAAATAACAACGCCGTCAACCTCAGCAATAACAACCTGTTCGGGAGCACCGCAGATCCACTGTGCAGCAGCAATGTCAGCCTTCAGACCGTCAGCAAAAGCAGCAGCATCGGTGCCTTCTGCAAGAACATAAGCAGCAGCGGTGAGGTTGTTTGCGTTCATCATGTGCATAACATAAGCGATTTCTTCAACAGAAGCAGCATTGTCTGCAGAGATCTGGAAGGTAGAGGAAACGAATTCCGTATCGCTCATATCGAAAACAGCAGGAGCCATGAAGTAGCCTGCGATTTCTTCGGAAGAGGTTGCGCCGAAAGCAGCGATAAGATCCTCGTCAGCAACGACTTCGTTCCACACTGCGGTGAGAGCAGCAACAGCTGCGCTGTCGTCAGCAACGATTTCTTCGGTGATTTCTTCGGATGCATCGCCTGCGGTCACATTGCCGTCAGACACGTTGCCGTCGGTTACAACATCATCAATGATGTCGCCGGCTGTGGCATTGTCATCAGAAGGTTCGGTGGGATCTTCGGTTGCGGTGCAGGCTGCGAAAGCAACAAGCATGAGAACAGAGAGAAGGATTGCGATGAGTTTTTTCATTTTGGTTTACTCCTTAAAATATTTTTGCATTTTTATTGAAAGCCTGTCCGTTGGCAGACAAGGCAGTCAAGTAAACATAGTATAGCACAGGTTACACAAAAATGGAAGACCTTTTTTGTCGAAAATTTCTAATTTCACTTGCTATTTTATATACAAAGTTAAAAAATAGCTTAATGAAAGCAAAAAAAACAGGACAGGGGGCTTGCCTGTCCTGTTGGGTGCATTATCCGGCGATCCATGCAAATTGTTCGTTGAAGATTTCTTCCCCGTTCATGTTGCAGGCATAAAGCGAAATGCCGTCGGCGGAAAGGGTCAGTTTGGATGCAATGTAATTTTCCCCGCTTTTGCCGCCGTCCATGTAGCCGATTATGTTCGGATATCTGCCGAAAATCTCCTTTTCGCGGTCGTCGGCTTCACCGATGAGTCGGCACTGATGGGTGTGTCCCGAAATCATCAGGCGCACGCCCAGGCGGTCAAGCTCTGCCCAACCTGCATCCGACAGCTCGGTTTCCACATCGCTGATTCTCCACGAATGGCAAAGAGAAATGATTTTTTCGTTTTCAAGCTCAACACCCGAAAGCCATTGGACCATATCGGCACGGTAGGTGTTGTAGTCGGTGGTGTTTCCGTATTCGGGATGCGAATCGTCCTTATCCTCGCCGCTGTCGAGCACAACAAAGGAATAGTCCCCCATATTGACGGTATAATAGAACTCATCCAATCCCAGTGCGCCCGAAAGCTCGCTTGCGTAATTACCGCGGGTTTCGTGGTTGCCGCGTGCGTAAATGACGGGCTTGCTGCCGTGTGTCAGCTTCCCTGCAAACTGCACGATGTTGGTGATGACCTGTTCTTCAAAGTCCACACCGGGTGAGGAGTCACCCATGAGGATCACAGCATCATAGCTGCCGATATATTCCATGGCGGCATCCACACGTTCAAGGTATGTATGCCAGTCCGACAGAACAAGATATTCCTGATTTTCGCTTTCATTGACCGTCAGGGTGTAGTCCTGCGACACAATCTCCTTTCCCATGCGGCTGCCGTAGCTGTAAGCCTCAATCACACGCACCGTACCCACACGGTAGGTGTTGTTTTTGAGATGCTCGTAGGGTACAGGCATACTGTGGATGCGCTTGTCAGTGTGAATCTTACCGCCCGTGGCATCAAAAACCTTGAAATCCTCACCGTTATAGGTGTATTCAATATAAGCCGTCCCCTGATCGTTGGTTGAAAAAACAACGCTGTAGCCCTCGCCGTTGTCAAAAACAATGGGCTCCGAGGTGATTTTATAGGGTGTCAGCGGAAAAATACTGTTCACAAGCACCACGGCAGTAATTGCAAGCACCACTGCACAAACCACTGTTTTCACCTTTTTCGGCATTTTGGGAACGAACAAGGAAAGCGCACCGATGGCAACAAATGCACCTGCAAGCGGCATTGCTTTTTGCAGATACAGCAGATATACCTGCGTGTTTTCACCCGAGCACATACCGAAGAAAAAGGCAGTGCCGGCTACGGTGAACAGGAGCGTAAAAACCGAGGTCAGCACATAAAAGACCTTGTATACCTTGGTTTCGCAAGCCGTGTTTTTGTAAATACGCAATGCCGTCAGTGCGGCAGCGACCATTGCATTGGCGATCATGGCACAAAGCAGCACAACCGTGAAAAATTCAAAATGGACCGTGATGTTCACAAAAACCCAGGCGGATCTTGCGGCATAGCTGAACACGGGCGCAAGCACCGAAAGAACGAGAACGATGAGTAAATAAGCATTGGATTGAAAGAAACGGGAAAGTCTTGTTTTCATGGCAAACCTCCAATGATTTTATTGTTGGTAAATTATGGTTTATCTTACTGACGGAACCCCTCAAATACTTGTCGCCCCTGAAAGGGCAATGTCGTCAACTTAAGGAAAATCAGAGAGATTTTCTGTTGTTAGGGAATTTGAGGGAAAGATGTTTTCTATTATGAGGGTAAGTCCTATCGTCAC
>JAZNCO010000118.1:0-2007 GCA_045587645.1 Acutalibacteraceae bacterium
TCCACCGATTCTCATAAAGAAAAGAAAGAGTACATCTACAACACATGGTCTTCCTTGGAAAAGGTGTGATGCACTTCGACAAGTAAAACCAGTCTGCATAATTGTCGCCGCGGCGGCGACCACAATGAAAAATGATTGTGCTAAAATAAAAACAGAAAGGAAGGAATGCTATGAGACCCGAAATTGCATTAAAAATTGATTTTTCCAGTACGCGAAAAAGCGATCCTTGGTATGACCTTACTCACAACTACACCTTAGCGGAAGTCAATACCTGCCGCAACAAATGGATTGCCGAGTACAAGCGTATCGCAAAGGAGCATCTTTATTTGGAGGATCTGTGCGAAACGCTTATCGACCGCATCAACCGTGCCGCGGACCTGTTTATCAGCCGTAAAGTGAATCCTGTAAAATCCGCAGGTCATACACAGGACGATTCCTACTACGAATGGCTTGAGGAGGTTGAGAAAGAGGAAAACGATTCACTCAACGGCGACTTCCCTCTCGGCAATGATGAGGATGCAGATTTTATGATGCCGTTCTTCGACATTGACAATCTCGCACTGATCCAGTGCGGGCTTCACGATTTGGTCACCCAGCGCGGCAAATATTATCCGGAAACCGATGAATCGGTTCGTGCGGGTATTCTGGCGGAGCTGGACGGCGATTGGAAGGAAGCCGAGCGTTGCTACCATAGTATTTCCACGAGCATGGAGGTTCTGGAGCGTGAGCACGCTTGCCGCAGAAAGAAAATCGCAGAAGGTGATGCCCTGTATGCCGAGGCGCAGGAAGGTATGCTGACCGGCGATTGGAAGAAGGTGCGCGAATGTCTATTCAGAGCCATGGAGCTTGACAATTACGACGCCATGACCGATATCGGCATCGGCTATGCCTACGGCACATTCGGCCTTTCGCAAATTCCGGAGGAAGCGGTTGATTATCTGAGTAAGGCTGCTTCAGAGGGTAATGTGAGAGCCTGCATGGAGCTTGTGGAGCTTCACGATACCGGCAGCTTTGGCATTGAGGGTGCAGAAGCGCTCAAATGGTGCGAAAAGGCAGCCAAGGCAGGTGACAAAAAAGCCATCGCCCGCTTGGAGGACGGCTTCGATACCCGTCCCCTGCCGGAAATTTTGGAGGAGCAAGTGAACAAGGGCAACATCAGTGCTGCCTGGATGCTCTACGAATATTTGAAAAATCAAGAAAAACAGGAAGAAGCTGAAGTTTGGTTTAACAAGGCTCTTGAAGCCGGATATCCGGAGGCTTTGTTTGCAGAAGCTAAAAAGCATTTAGGGGCAAACCGTGAGCTTGCCGCACAGTATTTACGCCGAGCGACTGAAAAAGGTCATGTACGCTCTATTATCGGACTTAGTGAGCTGGAGCTTGCCGAGGGCGATGAAAACTTCTGGCAGGTTGCCATGAAGAAAAACGAACCCGATTTTGCCGTTTCACCCGAGCAGACCGAACGCCATCTGCGTCAGTTTGCATGGTTCAAGCTTGCAGCCGAAGCCGGCGACGGCGATTCTATGAACACTTTAGCTGTTGCTTACCATTTTGGTTATCCCGTCGAAAGAGATGACAAGGAAGCGTTCCGCCTTGCTGTGGCAGCGTGTGATGAAAAGAATTATCCGGCTATGTACCAGGCAGCCTATTTCCTCGAAAACGGATTCGGTTGTGAGAGAGATATTGACCGTGCTGTTGAGTATTACACAGCTTCTGCCGAGCAGGGCATTATATCCTCTATGCTCCGTCTGTATGAGATTTATAAGGGAGGCCTTGCGCATATTCCTGCCGATAAAGAAAAGTCCACCCGGTATCTCTTTATGAGCGGTATTGGACGCGACTAACGAAAGGAGAAAGCAAAGTGAAATTACACATTAAAGAAATCGCTTGGGGCATTGACCGTAAAAACGGTGGCTATAAAGAACGAGTAACGGCAAATGAAGCCTTCGAGTGTAAGGTTGGCCCATTGCCGGAGTTCACGGCAGGAAGACGCACTTTCTGCATTGACGA
>JAZNCO010000119.1:0-1740 GCA_045587645.1 Acutalibacteraceae bacterium
AAGCAAAGTATGATTTCACAATATATTCCTCCTGATCATTATACAGACCTGTCTAATATACACCAACTTTCTCAAAAATACAAGTCAGGCATACTGTTTTCAGGTAGAAACAAAATCACCGTCAACACCTCAAAAGTCTGCCCATCCCCCCTTTTTGACCGGTATAAAAAGGGGCGGTTGCAAAACTATTTTTTTTGCCCCGAGCTATTTCTCTCCCCCATTGAGGCACAAGCCCTGAAAGGGCGGCAGAAGGGAATTACCGCAAACAATTTTTTGCGGTAGCCCTGAAAGGGCGGCAAGGGCTGAAAGCCCGGCAGAGAATAGACCTGGGCAAGGGGGCTGTAATTCCCCGCAGCCCCGGGACGATATAAGAAAAAACAAGATCAGCCCCTGAAAGGGCGGCAGAGAGATATCTCCGGGGACAAATCTTTGCGGGAGGATATCACTGGAAACAAAAGGTTTGCGGGGGGATATTGCCGGAAAACGATAATTTTTAAGGTTTATGGTAATTTTACCCGACCATACTTAAGGCTGTGTTTGATTATTTCTGCTCCGGGGAGTTGGGGTAAGAGACACGGCAAGCGTTTCTCTTCCCCCAAGCCCCCAACTCTTTCAGCCGGGGCGGCGCAAATATGGGGTGCAAGGGTGATACGGGATTTAGGAGGTGGTGGGCTTCGGCTGTGGATGTGTGGAGCGTACTTTCTTAGATTACGTATCACCCCTTGAGACAGCCTTTGGCTGATCTCAAGGGGCTCTGTTGCTCGGTCTACGCTTCATCTGCCCCCGGCAGGGGGCATCCGCTGCGGAATACCGCAGCGGTTCATTACGCTGCGCCCTGCGCGCTCGGCCTGCGGCCTTCGCCGGCTCCCGGCTCCGACCACGGTTTTGTGTAGTTTCAGCTGGCGGGTTCTTTCACCTCTGGTCAATACACGCGGGCTGTGTAAGTCAACGCCAACGCCCGCAGACTGTCAACCGGCCAGAGGGTATTGCTCTGCCCCGCCGGCGTCTGCTATGGGAAAGTGGTAGTTTTAGTCTGTGCCACACCCATTATCGCAAATGTTCGTTTAAACTCGCACCTGTATTTGCGTAAGAAATTGCCGGGGACAAAGGGGGGCGGCAGCCCTGAATGGGCGGCAGAAGGGTATTACCGCTCTTCCAAAAGTTGAAGATAATCTTCCAATTTTTGTTTTTCCTCAAACGGAATCTCTGAGCAAAGGAACAAATAGCCTTGAGAATTTGTAAAATAAGCTATGATTTTCTCCTATCATAACTTATTATACCTCCAACTTTCTGCTCAAACAATAGAAAAAGGCTGTTGCTCACCTTTTTTGAGGTTTTGCAACAGCCTCCTGATAAAAAGAATATTTTACGATATTTTTTTGTGGGAAACAACTCTTTTTGATGCCATATTCCGGTAACAGGAACACTTGTCATTGAAGCCGAAAAGAGTTATGGACATTACTGCTGCTCTGCAGCTTGAGTCTCCGGAAAAAAGTGTGCCGGTATTTTCAGATTTCTCCTCACTTGCGCTTGCTGTCGATCAGATATTGACGGTAGCCGTAAGAATTGCTTTTTCCGGCACCTGCCAAATCATCTTCGATGCTTTTGATCAATTCTGCTTTGTGATCGGCTTTTTCAGCAGGGAGGACTTCTGCATGCATGAGTTAGACCCGAAACCGGGTGACCTATCCATGAGCAGGTTGAAGTTGGGGTAAAGCCCAATGGAGGACCGAACCGACC
>JAZNCO010000120.1:0-27595 GCA_045587645.1 Acutalibacteraceae bacterium
ATAAATTATGGTTTGTCGGGGAGTTGGTTTATCATCTTGTAGGGGTCGGCGCCTCGACGACCCGTGCAATCTGCAAATCCGATTTCGGGATGCCGAGGGCGTCATCCCCTACAAATAAAACCGCAAATCTGTTCGACAAAATGGAAGATGTACGCAATCCGTGGGAACGGATATTATCCGTTCCAAGCAAATTGGTGGTTTGATGAGGTTTTGTTTTACACTCTCAGTATCAATTTTACAACGGAACGCATGGTATGCGTTCCCTACAATCTTTGACCGACTTTTTCTTTAAATCGGAGCGTAGGCGACCCTTTCATTTTGCATTTTGCATTCCTGCATTTTGCATTTCGGTCTGTTGAAAACAGCCCGACAAACCATAATTTTTCAACTAAAAATAACGGAGCCGTTTGTTACGACTCCGTTTCGGCTTTTTATTCAATTATGAGAATGTCTGTATGGTGCCCGAATCAATGGCGGAAATGATAGAGGCTGTTATTGCAAAGATAACGGTTGTGCCGATCAGCGGTAAATCCACATCCTTTGCAGTCTTTTCTTTCACGCATTTGATAATTGTGAACGCTGCTGTTGCAGCCGTTAATACCGGCACACCGAAGCGTCCTGCCTGATAGAACAGAATCAGAACATTTCGCAAAATCCAATCCAATGCACTCGGAAGATTATGGATAAATGTCCATTGGAATTCCACGCAAAAGGAAAGGAATATAAACAGTAAAAGCATGTATACCGCCCAAGCACATGTGGCGGCGGTCAGAATTTTAATGGGTTTGTTCATAATGGCACCACGCAATAGTTTAGTTTATTCTATTTTAATCTTATTGCTTAAAAAAGGCTTATGTTATTTGTCAATACGCATGGAAATGTCAAAAGCCTTGACGGAATGTGTCAGTGCACCGAGGGAAATAATGTCAACACCCGTTTCTGCCACACCGCGTATGGTTTCAAGTGTCACATTGCCCGATGCTTCCGTGACGGCTCTGCCGTCAATGAATGCACAGGCTTCCTTCATCTGCTCACAGCTCATGTTGTCAAGCATAATGATATCTGCGCCTGCTTCGACGGCTTCTCTTACCTCGTCCATGTTGCGTGTTTCGACTTCAATTTTAACGGTGTGGCCGAGCTTGCTGCGAAGAATGGCAACCGTATTTGCAATGCCGCCGCCTGCATCAATGTGGTTATCCTTGAGCATGGCCGCATCAGAGAGGTTATAGCGATGGTTTCTGCCGCCGCCGCAGGTTACGGCATATTTTTGCAGGGCGCGAAGTCCGGGTAAGGTCTTACGGGTTTCGGCAATGCTTGCGTTGGTTCCTTCAACGGCTTTCACGCAGGCATTGGTTGCCGTTGCGATGCCCGAAAGGTGCTGCAAAAGGTTGAGTGCCGTGCGTTCACCCTGCAGAAGGCAGGCGGTTTTGCCGCTGAAAACGGCAATCATATCGCCTTTTTTAACCTCGTCACCGTCCTTGAAAAAGGCTTCATAGGTGAAGGTATCATCCAGCATCTGAAAAACACGCATGGCAATTGCAAGACCGCAGACAACACCGTCTGCCTTGGCAATAAAACGGGCTGTACCGGTCTGTTCTTCGGGGATGACGAACACGGTGGAAACATCCATGTAGTTGATATCTTCTTTTATGGCATTGCGGATGATATCGTCAATGTAAAACTGCGGAATAATCATGCTTCGTCCAACTCCTTGAGAATGATGTAGGCAACCGTTGCAAGCGAGAGTGCCTCAAGATATGCCGTTGTTGTTGCATATTTGCCGCCTTTTAAGCGTTTTAAAATATTGTCGATCTGTTTCAGACCGTAACGCACCGCGCCGGCATCCGGCATTACAAAGGCAGCTCTTTGCATAATGGATCGAATCTCCTTGAAAATGCCGTCGGGCAGGGGAGCACCGTCGGTGGTCAGGCTGACGGGCAGTGCCGAAACATTGGCAAAGCCGTTCTGCATGCAACGCTTGATGTCCTCGGCGGCTCTGCGTGAATACACAAGTGCCTCCAACAGGGAGTTGCTTGCCAGTCTGTTTCTGCCGTGCACACCCGTGTTGGAGCATTCACCGCAGGCATACAGACGGGGTATGTTCGTTTTGGAATCAATATCGACCTCAATACCGCCCATCAGGTAGTGCTGACAGGGGAAAATGGGAATCAGATCCTTGGTGATATCCACACCGTAGCGCATGCAGCCCTCGTGAATGGCAGGGAAGCGCGCACGCAGGAAGTCTGCATCCTCATGTCTTATATCGAGGTAGAACTGATTGCTGCCCGTGCGTCTTGCTTCCAAAAGGATCGATTTGGAAACCACATCACGGGGAGCCAACTCCAGTCGTTCATCATAACGGTCCATGAAGCGTTCGAGGTTGCAGTTGAGAAGATATGCACCCTCGCCGCGCACGGATTCACTGATGAGGAACTGCTCGCCGTCCTCGGAATTGAATGCGGTGGGATGGAACTGCACATAATGCAGATCCTTGATTCTTGCCCCCAACTCGTAGGCAATGCGGATGCCGTCGCCCGTAGCACTCTTGGGGTTGGTCGTGTATTTATAGACTCTGCCCACACCGCCCGTGCAAAGCATGCAATACGAGCAGAAAACGGAGCAGATCTTGCCGTCCGTCAGCAGGTCGGCACGGAAGCCGCTGCGCACCTGTGTCAGCTTCACAAGCACGGTATTTTCACGGTAATCAATGTTTTTCTTTTGTTCAACCTGCGCAAGAAGACCGCGCACAAGCTCTGCGCCCGTGCAGTCCTTGTAGTGCACAATGCGCCGTCTGCAATGACCGCCCTCAAGGGTCTTATCAAGCTCACCGTCCTCATTGCGGTCATACTCAACACCCAATTCCATGGTCTTGCGCACATCATCGGGGCCTTCACGCACAAGGGTATCCACTGCCTCGGGATCATTTTCATGTCTGCCTGCAATAAAGGTATCCTTGATATGCAGGTCAAACGAGTCATCCTCAAAATCAAGCACGCAGGCAACACCGCCCTGTGCGAGGTTGCTGTTGGAAACGGTCTTGCCGTATTTGGAAAGAATGCAGACCGAAACCGAATCGTCAAACTGCAATGCGCCGTACATACCGGCGACACCGCTGCCGACGATCAGAACATCAAAACATTTGTTGTTTTCGTACATATCCATATTTATCCAAGCTCCAACATACGGTCAATACTCTTTTTGGCTGCAAGACGAAGATCTTCGTCCAATTCTATGATTTCTCCTGCCTGTCCGTCAATGGCCTGCAACAGCAATTCGGGGCTTATATATTTCATATCGGGGCAGGTGAGGGTTTCGGGACACAGATAATAGAATTCTTTGTCGGGGTATTGCTTTGTAAGGGTATCTGCAACGCCGCGTTCCGTGCCGATGATCACGGGCTTGCCGGCTTTGAGTGCAAAGTCGATGATTTCAGCCGTGGAGCCTGCCATGTCGGCATGGCGCACAACCTCCTCACGGCATTCGGGATGCACGGCAAGTAACGCTCCGGGGTGGTCATTCTTTGCCTGCAGAACCTGCTCCTCGGTCAGGTTGTCATGCACGGGGCAATAGCCGTTCCAGAGGGTGATTTTTTTGTCGGGCATCTGTGCGGCGATCCATCCGCCTAAATTACGGTCAGGCAGGAACAGAATTTCTTCGTTTTCGAGCTTGCCGATAATCTTCAGCGCACTCGACGAGGTTACGCATACATCGCAAACCGCCTTGGTCGCGGCAGTGGTGTTGATATACGCACAAACAACTGCATCGGGGTGCTGCTTTTTCCATGCGGTGATTTCTTCGGTCTTGATCATTCGTGCCATGCCGCAGCCTGCATCGGGGGCAGGCAGAATGACTTGCTTTTCGGGGGCAAGAATTTTCACACTTTCCGCCATGAAACGCACACCGCACATGATGATGCGCTTGTTGGGCAGCTTTGCGGCAGACTTTGCAAGTGCAAAGCTGTCACCTGTGATATCTGCCAGTTCAATAATTTCGGGTGGCTGATAGGTATGTGCAAGCACAACCGTATCGGTATCCTTTTTTCTTTTTGCGATCAGCTCGCGCAATGCATTGTCCATGGAAAGACACCCTCTCTCTTTGTATGTATATAGTATACTACCTTTTTATAAGAATTTCCACATGGATTGAAAAAAATATCAACGATTCTGACAAAAAACAAGGGTGTATTTTGGTAAAATCAATCAACACCGAGTGCTTTTGCAAGGTCGCGCGTGTCATAAACGCGGTAATCGCAGGTGATGTGGTCGGAGTTTTTGAATTCGTCAAACAGACAGGTTTTGATGCCTGCGCTTGTGCCTGAATCGATATCCACATCGCGGTCACCGATCATGACGGTTTTTTCGGGATCGAGGTTGTATTTTTTGATCAGGTATAAATTGGTGTCGGGGGCAGGCTTGGACGGCATGGTGTTGATCTCACTTGTCACGGCATCGGTAAAATAATAAAGCAGATCATGCTGTGCAAGGTAGGTCAGCGCCAGTGAATCGCGGTGTGTGTTCAGAAAATTTCTGCCGCCGTTTTCGTGAATCTTTTGCAGAATCTCGGGAATGCCGGGATAGGGCAGCACGGCCGGTGCAAGGTCAGTTCTGCTTTCAATGGCTCTGAACTGCAGCTTGCACAATTCGCTCGGCTGATAAAAATCGTATGCCGTGCGGAAGGACTTTTTGAACAGCTCGTAGCACTGTTGACGGTCAATATCCGTTCCGTGAATGCGCTTGTATGCCTGCATGAAGGCTTCGGTGATATGACCGTAGGAATCAAACAGCATGCCGTCAAAATCCCATATAAAGTTCTGTAAAACCATCAGATCTGTTCTCCTTTGTGCCAGCCGTTTTCATCCTTTGTGATGCGGAAAAAGACGGGGCGTTCCTTGGGATTTTCGTTCGGGGAATGCAGGGAAAATACCATTTCTCCGTCAAAGGTTTTAAACAGCATGCCGTGGCCGCCGTCCTTGTCAAACAGCGGTTCTGCAATTTGCTTCCACGGGCCGAGCACCGAGCCGCTTATTGATACGGCAATGCCCTCTGCATAGCTGTGGTTGCGGAAGCTTGCCCAGAACATGGTCAACTCACCCTTGTCGTTGTATAAAAACGGGCCGTCCGTGACAATGCGCGGCTTGCCGTTGACGATGTCGTTTTTGTCGTAGGTCACCCACGCAGCTTCGTCTGCGCCGAACAGGGTGACTGCCTCACCGATGGGCTTTCTGAGGTCTTCACTCAGCTCAATGGCACAGATGGTGCCCGTGCCGATCTGCACATGCTCATGGCAGAACACCATGTAGGGCTTGCCGTTTTCGACATAGAATGTGCCGTCCAGACACATCCAGTCCGCAGGTGTGATCGGCTCACTCCATACTTCATACGGGCCGTCGGGCTTGTCGGCAACAAGAATCTGCGTGCAGCGGTTTCTGCCCTCGGCAAAAAAGGATGCAAACATATAGAATCTGCCGTTGTAATAATGCACCTCGGGTGCCCAAAAGTTTCTGTCCGACCAAAAATCGGCAGGCGGTGTGAAGCATTTAACAGGATCCGACCATTCGACGAGATCCTTGGAGGTATAGCACCAGAAGCCGCCTGCACCGGACCATGCAAACTGACCTGGGGTGCCGAACAGATAGTAGGTGCCCTCAAAGGGCAGAACAAACGGATCGCGGATGTTGATTTCAGAGCGTTGCATGCGGACAACCTCCCGTATTATAATTATTTACATTATATTACACGATTGTTTCAATGTCAATAAAACAAAGGGGACGAAAAATTACTTGAAAATTCCAAAGAGGAATTGTATAATGAAAAAAAGACCGAAGGGGGAAGCAAAATGCAGAAAAGCAAACAGATTTTTGTAGGAACTTATAAGCAGGCGGACGTCCGCATGTATGAAACTGCTGCCGTAACTTGTTGCGGATTTGACGGCGAAACGGTTTTTATCGGCACCGATAATGGGCTTTTGATGATGAAGGACGGTGCATTTGTGCCTTTTGAAGGCATCTGCAGCAAGGTCAATGCCCTTTTTGCGGATTCAGAAGGAATACTGTGGTGCGCTTGTGAGCAGAATGTTTATCAGCTCAAGGACGGCAAGATCATTTTTTCGGCAGATTTTGCAAGTGAGGCAAGAGGCTTTGCCGAGGATGAAAAAAGAGTATGGATTCTGACCGCGAACGAGCTGTTCCGATTTGAAAACGGTGCGGTTGTGCGCCATTGCGGTGTCGAAATGGGCAACGGTATGTATATCGCTGCCTTCGGTGACGGCGGTGTGTTTGTATTCAACGGAAAATCCCTTTTGGGCTTGCACGGCAAAAGACCCCGTTGGGGCGGTGTGGAGCCGTCCTTGTCTGCCATGCCGACCGACCGTGTGACCGCCCTTGCAAGTGACCGTTGGGGACATCTTTTTGTCGGTACCGAGGACGGACTGACCCTGTATGACGGTAAAAGCGCATGGTATACCTCCAAGGAAATCAAGGATCTGCCCGACGGTAATATTACAGCCCTTGCTATTGCCGCAAACGGCAACCGATATATCGGCACGGATGGTGGCTTGCTGTTGCAGCGCGGTGTTCGCAGAAGCTGCTACACGCAGGGCCGTTGGCTGCCCTCCAATAAGGTCACAGCCATTGCTGCACATCCGACAAAGGATGAGGTCTGGGTCGGTACGGACAAGGGTGTGGCTCAAATTTTCTTTACCGAAATGACACTCTCTGAAAAAGCAGAGCATTTCCAGGCCATTGCAGAAAAATATCATCTGCGTGAAAACTATTTCAGCTATCGCTTGCTGAGTGAGTACGGCAATATGGACAGCGGTTCTGTGGAAATCAGTGACAATGACGGTCTTTGGACAGGCTCGTTCTGCGCTGCCATGGCACTCAAATATGCCGTCACCAAGGATGAACACGCACTGGAGCTTGCAAGAAAAGCCATGCGTGCACTCATCAAGCTGTTTACCGTCACCGGCATTCCCGGCTTCCCGGCACGCTCCTATCGCAGACCCGGTGAGGACCGTTACGGCAACGGCAACCCCGAATGGCACCTGACACAGGATGAAAAGGGCGACCTTGAATGGAAGGGCGAAACCTCCAGTGACGAAACCTCGGGTCATTTCTTCGGCTTTGCTTATTATTATGATCTCTGTGCTGATGAAGCAGAGAAAAAGGATATTGCAAAAACCGTCTGTGCCTGCGTGGATCATATTTTGACCCATGATTACACCCTTTGCGATATTGACGGTCTGCCGACCACCTGGGCGCATTGGGGACCGCACGAGCTCAACCGTGTGGATTTCTGGCGTTATGAGCGCGGTATCAATGCGTTTGAAATGCTTTGCATGCTCCGTCTTGCTTACCACATGTCGGGCGATGAAAAATATATGGACGAATACAAACGCCTTATCAGGGAAGAGCATTATGCCATCAACTGCATGCAGCACAAAATGGAGGACGAGCACGAAAACCACATCGACGATCACCTCGGCTTCCTGACATCTGCCACACTGCTGATGTATGAGGATGAGCCGCATCTGCGTTCGCTGCTGCTGTCGGGACTTCTGCATCATTGGTCTTATGAACGCATTGAGCGTTGTGCGTTCTTCAATCTGATTTACGGCAACTATGCCGACGGCGAATGCTGTGATCTTGACACGGCAGTGCAGACCCTGAAGGATCTGCCCATGTCGTTCATTGAGTATCCGATTATGAATTCCCACCGCAAGGATCTTACATGGACGGATGCACCGATTGCATTCGGCGGTGACCGGCAGCTGACAAAGCCGCTGCCTTATGATGAAAAGCTGCCCACCAATTTCGACGGCAACCCGTTTGAAGCCGACGGCCGACAGGGAATGGAAGCAAATCTTCCCACTATATTCCTTTTACCTTACTGGTACGGCAGATGGTGTGGATTGCTCGGGGAAGAATAAAGAACATATATAAAAACTGAAGGGAGGTTACACAGGATGGAAAAAGTAAACTACGGCGAAATCTTTGGTGAACATACAATGATTGAATTGACCGATGAAGAACGGTCATACTTTGCTTTGGAGCCGATGTCGCAGACATGGGAATCACAGGTCTTTCACGGCATAACCAATTACTATTACACCCGTGTAACCGTCTTTTTTGACTGCAATACCATTGTGAAGGTCATCGAAGAGCAAAAAAAGATATTGGACGATGACCTTGTTGTGTTTGCGTGCTACTCGGAATATGACACAAAGCTTGAAACCGATAACCGTGAATATGTACTGCCGTTGACAAGTCGTGGAAAAGCAAAAAAATTGTCACCAACTTCCGTTACTTCGGTTTTGCCGTTCGGATGCCGCTTTTCAGTTATATTCAATAAGGACGAGGATACAAAAATCCTGTTGCAGAATCTGCGGGCAAACAAGGTTTTTCCTGTCGGCGAAAGACAGATGGTTGCAAAAATCAGAAATGAGGCGAATTTTCACCGTTTTACCCAGCATTATATTGCAACCTGCAATGCAGATTATTTCAGCAAGCTGTATGCCTTTATGACGGCAAAGAAAAAGACGGTCAGATATAAAACCGGGGATATTTTCCGTATGGAGCTTGACCGTACACACTATTGCTACGGTATTATAACAGGCGAAGTGAAAAAAATCAGATCTATGCCTGCGTTACCGTCTCGTCACAGCCTGCGGCAGTTGATGACAGTTCCCCTTATGGTTCGTTTTTATCAGCTTGTGTCAGAACGTGCGGATCTGACTGCGAAAGATCTTTGTGATGTTGCATTGGGTCATGTCAGCATTTGCTCTGATAATGATATTATTTGGGGAACACATACGATCGTGGATCACAAGGTGCTTGAGCCAAAGGATATTGAATATCATTTTGTCTGCACCAAGATCATGTCCTTCAACAGTCACAACACCTTATTTACGCAGGATTCCTTTATAAAGGACGGTTTTTTGAAGCCGGAATCGTTTTCGCTGTATCTTGAATGGGGATTTGCACAAACGATGTTGCCTTACGATCAGATTTCCGATAACTTGAAAGTGTATTTGCAGGACTATTCTTCTCCCTACGGCGGAGTCAGGCTGTGTATTGATCCTGCTTATGCAATTCCCGATGAAAGACAAAAACAGTATCCCTCGTATAAATACAATTTGCTCATCCCTGAAAACCGTGCGATGCTCGAGGAAATATTTTTGTGTCTGGGATTGCCGGAGGATACTGATTTTGATTGTTTTGCAAAAAAATTCGGCGGTCTGACCTTGCAGGAAATCGCACAATGTGTTTCCGAATAATTTGAAAGATCCACCCGCACAGCGGGTGGATCTTATTTGTTGGAGTGTATTATCTTTCTTCTCGGAAGTATGATACACCGAGGCTTGCAGGAGGCTGGTTTTCACGCTTTTTGCGTACGCTGATAAGCACAAGAACCAGAATGGTAACAAGATACGGCAGCATCTTGAAGATTTCCTGTGCAGCACGGGGCAGATTGTCGATGTACATATAAACAATGTATAAGCCGCCGAACAATACCGAGCCGAGTATGCCGAGGTCAGGCTTCCACAGACAGAAGATAACAATCGCAATGGCAAGCCAGCCTCTGTCGCCGAAGCCGCCGTTGGACCAGGTGCCGCCGACATAGTCCATAACATAATACAGACCGCCGAGACCTGCAATGGCACCGCCAAGGCAGGTTGCAGCATATTTATAGCCTGTTACATTGATACCTGCCGCATCTGCCGTTGCGGGATTTTCACCGACTGCTTTAAGGTTCAGACCGATGCGTGTTTTTTTCAGAATGAATGCGGCAACGATTGCAATGATCACGGCAAGGTAAGCCAGAAAGCCGAAGGACAGGAAGGTTTTGCCGAACAGACCGAGATCCTTTGCAAAGGGAAGTGTTTTTTTAAAGAAGGCAGCCGTTGCATTGAGCGAAACGGTTGTGCCCGAGCTGAGGATGGTGGAAAGTGAACCGCCGATAAAAGAGCCAAGCCCCATGCCGAAGGTGGTCAGCACCAGCCCCGTAACATTCTGATTTGCGCGAAGGGTGATGGTCAGAAAGCTGTAAATGAAAGCCATGGCAGCACTTGCGAGCAGAGAACACAGCATCGGCACAAGAATGCACATGAATGCATTGGTTTTGTCACCGTAGGTTTCCCAGAAATAACCGCCCACAACACCCGAAATGCCGCCGACATACATGATGCCGGGAATACCGAGATTGAGGTTACCGGACTTTTCGGTAATCATTTCACCCGTTGCACCGAACATAAGAGGAATACCCGTGATGATGGCCTGGGTAATAAAGCTGGCAAATTTTGCAAGATCCATTTCTTATGCCACCTCCTTGTGCTTGTGTCTGAAGTTTACCTTGTAGTTCAGGAAAAATTCCGAACCGATGATGAAGAACAGGATAATGCCCGTGATGATATCAGCAAGGCTTTCGTTCATTCTGAATGTGGTTGCAATCTGTGCTGCACCGCGCTCAAAGAAAACAATAAGGAAGGATGTCAGCATCATAACAGCGGGGTTGAATTTTGCAAGCCATGAGACCAGAATGGCGGTAAAGCCGCGTCCGCCTGCGGTTTCTGTTGAAATGGTGTGACTTGTGCCGGAAACCAGCAGCAGACCTGCCAGACCGCACAATGCACCCGAAAGAGCCATGGTGCGAAGAATAACCTTTTTGACATTGATTCCGATGTAGCGGGCGGTATTTTCACTTTCACCAACAACGCTGAGCTCATAGCCGTGCTTGCTGTATTTCAGGTAAATATACATAATCACGGTCAGCACGACCACAACGATAATGTTGATGAGGTACTGCTTGCCGAACAGGTAGGGAAGCCAGCCGGCTTTTGTTGCGGAGTTGATGATACCGACGGAGTTGGAGCCCTTTGGATTTTCCCAATATGTAATCAGGAATGCAACAATCTGTGTTGCAACATAGTTCATCATCAGTGTGAACAGCGTTTCGTTGGTGTTGAAGTAAGCCTTGAAAAAGGCGGGGATCATGCCCCAGACCATACCGGCAAACAGGCTTGCTACGATCATAATGGGAATCAGCAGCCAGGGATTGATGCTGTTGCCGAAGTAGATCATACAGGCTGCGGTTGCGGCCGCACCGGCAAGCACCTGACCTTCCGCACCGATATTCCAGAATTTCATTTTATAAGCAGGTGTGACGGCAAGGGAGATGCAGAGAAGGATGGCGGTATTCTGGAACAACTGCCAGATTCTTCGCGGTGTGCCGAAGCAGCCGTCAAACAAGGATTTGAAAACTTCAACGGGGTTGAGGTCGGTGACAAGAACAATAAACAAGGCACTGAGTGCAACACCCATTAAAATACCGATGATGCGAACGATGATACCCTTCCATGTGGGCATGGTATCTCTTTTTGAAAGACGGATCAGCGGTTCAGTATGCGGAGCAACATGGCTCATTGCTCTTCACCTCCTGTTTGTGTCATCAGAAGACCGATTTCTTCTTTTGTGGTATTTCTTGCATCCACAATGCCTGATATCTTGCCGCCGCAGATGACCATGATGCGGTCGCAAAGGGCAATCAGAACATCAAGGTCTTCACCGACAAAGATAATGGATGCACCGCCGTTTTTCTGCTCGTTGAGCAGATTGTAAATGGTGTAAGAGGAGTTGATATCAAGACCTCTGACGGGGTAGGCAACCATCAGCACCTTGGGTGCGGATGCGATTTCTCTGCCGACAAGCACCTTCTGCACGTTGCCGCCGGACAGACGACGGACAGGTGTTTTGGCATCGGGAGTGACAACCTCAAGATCGCGGATGATTTTTTCAGCCAGCGACTTTGGCTCTTTTCTTCTTAAAAATGCGGAATGTCCTTTGCGATAGCTGCGCAGCATGACATTATCAATAATGTCCATGTTGCCGACAAGTCCCATACCGAGTCTGTCTTCGGGAACAAAGGAAAGACGCACACCGAGATGTCGGATCTGCATCGGGGTTTTGTTGCGCAGGTTTTCCTGCTTTCCGCTTTCGGGGTCATTGTAAAGAATTTCACCGCTTTCAAGCTTCTGCAGACCTGCAATGGCTTCAAGCAGTTCTCTCTGACCGCTGCCGGCAATGCCGGCAATGCCGAAAATTTCACCCGACTTTGCGGTAAAGGTGACATTGCTGATGACCTTGTTGCCTTCTCGGTTGCTGCAGTTGAGATCGCGCACGATCAGGCGATCCTCGCAGTTCTGCGGTTCGCTGCGGTCAATGTTCAATTCGACCTTTTTGCCGACCATCAGGGCGGTGAGCTCCTCGGGGTTGGTGTCCTTTGTCTGCACGGAGCCGACGGATTCACCCTTGCGAAGCACGGCAACGCGGTCGGAAATCTCCATAACCTCGTTGAGCTTGTGGGTGATGATAACGATGGATTTGCCGTCCTGTTTCATGGCGCGCATAACATCAAACAGCTTAACCGTTTCCTGCGGAGTGAGAACGGCAGTGGGCTCGTCGAGAATCAGAATGTCAGCGCCTCTGTAAAGCACCTTGACGATTTCGACGGTCTGCTTTTCGGAAACGGACATGGCATAGATCTTTTTGTCAAGATCGATCAGAAAGCCGTATTTGTCGCAGATTGCGCGGATGCTTTCTTTTTCTTTTTTCAGGTCATATTTTCCCGTTTGCTTAATGCCGAGTACAATGTTTTCGGCCGCTGTGAATACATCAACAAGCTTGAAGTGCTGGTGGATCATGCCGATCTTGTAAGCAAAAGCATCCTTGGGGGAGTGGATAGAGGCTTCCTGACCATTGATGAAAATCATGCCGTCATCGGGCTGATAAATGCCTGCGATCATGTTCATGAGGGTCGTTTTTCCGCTGCCGTTTTCGCCGAGAATGGAAAGAATCTCTCCCTTCTCAACGATGAGGTTCACATTTTGGTTTGCAATGATTTTGCCGAAATATTTGCATATGCCGCGCAATTCAATTGCAGGTACGCATTGTTCCATTTGTTGTCCTCCCATATCTATTTTCTTTCTTGCGGAGCTTGAAAATGCACGCAAAACTGTGTGTATTTTCAAGCCTCGTAAAAAAACAACTTCGGGCGGAGCAGGGTTGGTGCTCCGCCCGTGTTTACAGGTGGTTATAAATTAGCCTTCAACAACAGCAGTGATGCCGTCGATGATGATGCTGAAGTAAGGTGCACTTCTGTAGGTGGATTCTGCGAAGTAGCCGTTTTCAACAACATCGGTGTCTGCAGTGTAAGCTGCATCGGGAACAACGTCAGCCTGGAAGTCATCAGCAAGAGCTTCGCCGCCTACGGTGAAGGTAGCAGTGTCATAAACCTTGAGTTCGCCGTTCTTGAATGCTTCAACAGCAGCGTCGATAGCTTCCTGGGTGCCTTCTGCTGCAACAGCAGTGTTGAGCTCGGTCAGTTCAACGGAGCCGGTGTTGAAGCCGCCGCACCAGTCAAGGTCGATTGCTTCGCCCTTAACAACGCAGTCGATCATGTAGGTCATGTAGGGAGCCCAGTTGATCTTGGAAGAAATAAGAGCAGTGGTGGGACCCATGTCGATGGTGCTTACGTTGTAAGCAACGTTGGGAACACCGTATTCTTCACAAGCCTTGGGAGCGCCTTCGGAGTCAGCATGCTGGCTGATGAGCTTGCAGCCGCTTTCGATAAGAGCGATAGCGGTGGTTCTTTCAGCATCAATGTCAAACCAGGAGTTGGTGTATCTTACTTCCATGGTAACGGTGGGGCAAACAGACTTTGCACCAAGATAGAAAGAGGTGTAGCCGGAGATAACTTCTGCATAGGGGAATGCACCGACATAACCCATCTTTGCTTCTTCAGCAGTGAAGTCGCCGTTTTCGATCATTTCGTTGAGCTTCATACCGGCAACGATACCTGCGACATAGCGGCCTTCATAGATGTGAGCAAATGCGTTGTGGAAGTTGGGAATGTTTTCAGCAAGAGCGCTGTCACCGGTTGCATGGCAGAACTGAACGTCCGGGCATTCCTGAGCAGCCTGAATGAGGTAGTCCTCGTGGCCGAAGGAGTCACCGAAAACGATGTCGCAGCCCTGATCAACAAGGTCCATAGCTGCTTCGTAGCAAGCTTCGCTTTCAGCGATGTCGCTCATAACGATAACCTGATCGTCGGAGAGACCAAGGGTAGCCTGAACTTCTTCAACAGCGTTCATGAAGTTCTTGTCGTAGGTGGAATCGGTGGGAGCGTGCAGGAAAATGAAGCCAACCTTGATATCGGAATAATCAAGAGCTACATCTTCAGCAGCATCACCGTTGGTAGCTGCGTCGCCATTGGTAGCAGCATCGCCGTTGGTAGCAGCATCGCCGTTGGTAGCGACATCGCCTGCGGATGCGTTGCCGTCGGTTGCGTTTTCTTCTGCATTGTTGTTGCAAGCTGCGAAGCAGCCGATAACCATGCAGAGAGAGAGTACAAGTGCGAGAATCTTAAGGGTCTTTTTCACTTTGTTCATCCTCCATAAAATTATTTGGACTTTTTTATTTCTTCATCAATCATTGCGCAGCAAAACAGATGGAATCATCCGTCATGGAAGCAACAATTGCCAAAGACTGAACGGGAATGCCGGTTTCACGCAACAGCTTACCGCCGTTCTGGAAACCCTTTTCAATTGCAATGCCGAAGCCGACCACCTGTGCACCTGCCTGATCGCAGATGCTTTTGAGTCCGAGGCAAGCCTGCCCGTCGGCAAGGAAATCGTCAATCACAAGCACCTTATCCTGCGCATTGAGGTATTTTTTGGATACCGCAACGGTATAGGTGAGTCCTTTGGTGAAGGAAAAGACATCAGCCGTGAAAACATCGTTGCCGACATTCTTATGGTGCCCTTTTTTTGCAAACACAACAGGCACCTCAAAATGCTCGGCAGCGGCGCAGGCAATGGCAATGCCCGATGCTTCCACTGTCAGAATTTTTGTGACGCCTGTATCTTTAAAGGTATTATAGAACTCTTTGCCGAGTGCTTTAATAAGTTTGTAATCAATCTGATGATTTAAAAAAGAATCCACTTTCAGAACATTGCCGGGAAGCACGGTACCGTCTTTCAGGATGCGGTCTTCAAGCAGTCGCATGTTGCGGATCCTCCTTTTTTATAATCAACTTTGTTGATGAATGCATTATAGTACAAAAAATAACTGAAATCAATAGAAAACCCCTTTTGTAACTCCTGTTTCGCTGCTTTTCTATGTTTTTACCAAAGAATTTTACAACGCTAAAGCGGTTTTATGGGTAGTTTGATAAAGAATACAAAGCCAAAGGTTACAGGCTTGTTACATTTTGCCGTCGTTGCGGTTTTTTGTGTGTTTTTTGCTGCAAATGAAAAAGACAATATCGCAGGTGTGTTTGAGGAAATAAATCATTTGTTCATATTTTGTACAAAATTCAAGACGAATAATTGTTGAATTTACCACCAAAGCAAAGGTTGCTTTTGTGTTGATAATTATGTAAAATATAAGATGTGAAACAAATGTGAAATGTAATGCATGTTTCGCAAAAAGAAACAGAAAGGAAATTCTCTTATGAAAATGTCCAAGAAAATTCTCAGCATTCTGTTGGCGGTTGTAATGGTATTTTCCGTTGTTGCCGTACCCGTGAGTGCTGCCGTCCCGTCCAATGTGCAGACATTGGATGCACTGATTCAACCCGCAAACCTTGCACAGCTTGTTGACTGGCTTCTGACCTCACTCAACAACAGAAAAAAACAATACGCAGACACCGTACTTAATTTTGTCTGTGCTTTTGTAGATGACATCAAAGCGGAAGTTCCCGAAGGAACAGACGTGTTCAATGACAACGTCGCAACCTCCACCAAGGCTACATATGTCATGAACTTCCTTGATAAAATGCTTGCCGAAGAAAACCTCAACGAAGCCCTCGGTGAGGATATCATTAAGATTACGGAGTTCCTCAGTATTCCGATCGATCTGAATTCTGTCGACGGCATTCTGGCAACCCTGAAATCCCTTGACGGTGTCAAGAGCATTGCCGGCGGCGACATCGCCGCTCTCAATCTCGATGCGATGATCGATAAGAGCGGCCTGATTGATTCTGCACAGTCCAGAAGCAAAACAACTGACCTGCAGATCATCTATAATCTGATTCAGTTCCTTGCAGACAACAAGGCTATTTTGGCAAATTTCCTGAAAGGGGAACTTAATTTCGGCAATCTGAAATCTATACTTGGCGATCTTGCCGATGAAGTGAATGGATATTCGAAAAAAATCACCGTCATGATCGAAGACCTTGTTTATGAAAAACTGCTCGGTGCGCCCGACGGAAAGGCTTCCCATGCCGAAAGTGCATATAAGGATTGGACCGTTGACCAGATGGCAATCGGTGCACTTGTCAAGTTCCTGACCGGTGCTGTTCCTGCCGACACGGACGAAATCGATACTTTCCTGAATAAGCCTGTTTATGATCTGGTTGCATACTACGGCGACCGTCTGTATGACAGTTTCCTGGTTGATATTCTGCAGAACGACCTGATGGGTGTCATCAAGCGCTATGCAGGTGACAACGAGCTTGCAAAGTATTTCAAGATGGATGCAAAATTCGTTGATTATGCCACGGATCTCGGCGGCAAGGTTAATTTTGCAGACAACGGTATCTTTGCAGAGGTTAATAATCTGCTTGTTGCTCTGCTGGAAAAAGTGATTGCTGACGATGTTCTTGCCAAGCTCAACCTTGTAAAGGGCGGCAATGAAAACCTCAATGCAAACCTTGAAAAGGTTGTCAAGTTCATTCTTCCCAGAATGGCTGTTATTCTGGATCCTGCTGAATTTGATTTCTCCATGTATACACAGGAATATGTCGCTGACAAGACCCTCGGGGAGCTTGCCCCCGGTATCCTGAAGATCTTCTATCCCGAATGGTTCAATCTTGAGGCTGCCGATATTGATGTGGTTGAACAGATCGACACGATGGGTGAAGCAGCAGCACTGGCGGTTTACTATGCACTCATTGAATTTAACGATGTAATGTTCACCACCGAAGGCGCTTATGATTATGTTTCCGAATGGAAGGAAAAGATTTTTGAAACAGACGGTGTTACGCTGAAGGATCTCGGCAACTCCGATTGGGGCAATATCTGCCTTTCCATGGCTGCCGATGCTGCTATGTTCGGTTTTGCACTCAACAGTGAAAACCTGTACTTCGGTTGGGATATGGATGACATCAAGTCTGCTAAGGCTGCAGGCTGGGACGGTATTGCATTCCTTGACGAGGTTGCCGATTGGGCGATTGAAATGGTCAAGGGTGTTCCCGCTGTTACCGATCACCTCAACGGCAAACGCGGTGCGCTTGATAACTACGGACCGTTCTACAAGCTCAATGTTCTGCTCAATGAAATCCTCGACTGGAGCTTCCTCAACGGTGCAAGCCGTGGCTCATTCAAGCTTGATATTGAAACACTTGTGTTTGATGCAATCCTCGCAAAGGTTTATAAGTTTGACATTGCTGGCATTCTCGATCTGTTTGCAATCAACGGCAATGCGGGTAATGTGCTCAATTTGAATACCGTTCCCGCCCTGCTTTCCATTGTTGATAATTTGCTGAATGTTCTCTTCAGCCACACCGGCTCAACACAGAAGGTGACCGTACCTGCAACCTGCGCAAAGGTCGGCTTTACTGTGACTGCCTGCACAAAGTGCGGTCTGTATCAGGACAATACCTATAAGGAAATTGCAAAAACAGAGCATATTACCGAAACAGAGGTTCTGGTTGCGGCTGCCTGCGAAACCACAGGTCTGGTCCGCAATACCTGCATCAACTGCGACTATGTATCGCGTGAAGTAACGGAAGCCACCGGTCATAAGTACAAGATCAGCACGGTTGAAAATGACGGTGTATGGCAGTATGGCGACATTTGTACCGCTTGCGGCGATATCAAGGATGGTAAGCTGACAAATCTGCCTGTTGTTACCGGCATTCAGATCACAACCGTTCCGACCAAAACAGAATACGAGCTCAATAGTGACGAAGAGCTTGATCTGACGGGTTGGGTCGTCAAGGAGGTCTACTCCGGCGGTATCTCCAGAGAATTGAACGAAGATAAATATCAGCTCGTTGAAATCGTTCAGGGACTGGATCTGACCAAGGCAGGCGAGCAGGAAATCATCATCAGCTATCTCAACTGTGTTGCTTCCTTCACGGTAACAGTTATTGACAACAGTGAGCCCGAATATGTGCTCGGTGATGCTACCGGTGACGGTGTTGTCAAGTCTGATGATGCCCGTGCAGCACTTCGCCATTCCGTTGGTCTTGAGATGCTTGACGAAATTGGCGCAAAAGCAGCCGACTATGACTGCAGCGGCACTGTCAACTCCGCAGATGCCCGTGCAATTCTCCGTCTGTCTGTCGGCCTTGAGCCTCTCGCCTAAACATATAATTTTCAGGCTGTCCGCAAGGGCAGCCTTTTTTTTGCAGTGTCTTGTACTGTTGAGGTGAATGTGGTATTATATATATAACATATTATAGAAAAGCGGAGGAATTATGGAGCTTACATTTGTTGAGATTCTGAAGGTCATTCTGCTCGGCATCGTGGAGGGTGTGACGGAATGGCTGCCCGTCAGCAGCACAGGGCATATGCTGATTGTTGATGAGTTTGTAAAGCTGAATGCGGATGATGCGTTCAAGGAAATGTTTTTTGTTGTGATTCAGTTGGGGGCCATTCTTGCGGTTGTTCTGTTGTTTTGGAAAAAGATGTTTCCGTTCACCCTGCACAAGAATGCAAAACCCGAAATCCGCAAGGATGTTTTTTCGGTGTGGTTCAAGGTTGTGGTAGCCTGCGTACCCGGTGCGGTCGTCACGCTTTTGTTTGATGACTGGATCGAAGCACATCTGCACACACCGCCCGTCATTGCCGCGGCATTGGTCGTGTATGGCATTGCCTTTATTGCTGTTGAAATGTGGAACAAAAAGCGAACCCCGAAAACGGAAACGCTTGATGACATCACCTACAAAACGGCATTGCTGATCGGTCTGTTTCAGGTGCTGTCCATCATTCCCGGTACATCCCGTTCGGGCGCTACCATCATCGGAGCGCTGATCATCGGTGTATCCCGCGTGGCGGCGGCGGAATTCACTTTTTTCCTTGCCGTGCCGGTCATGTTCGGTCTGAGCGCGATCAAAATTCTGAAGTTTGGACTTGATTTCTCCGCACCCGAGCTTGTGATTCTGTTGGTCGGTATGGCGGTTGCCTTTGCGGTGTCGGTATTGGTCATCAAATTCCTGATGGGCTACATCAAGAAGCATGATTTCCGTGCATTCGGCATTTACCGCATTGTATTGGGTGTTGTGATTCTGTTGTTGCTTTGCATCAGATAAAAAATAATGAAAAACCACCGCGCCGCCGTATGAAAGGCATACGGCGGCGCAGTGCGCTGTGGAATGTCAGAAAAGGTGTGTTGATCAGCAATGTGAATTATATTCACATTTGTTCCTTATGCGCTGAAGTCAAACAGCGGGGCATTGTAGTGCAGTTCACCGCAGTCGCAGTACTGCTGCACGTTAAGCAGGCGGAAGAACATGTTGATGATGTTCCAGAACAGACGAATGAGTTCATTGTCGCTGTGGCAGATGTGGTCACAGTTGGCGATTGCTTCTTCCTGTTCAAGCTGTGTGGTGGTTTTGACTGCGAACACAAGATCATGGTCAGGCATGGTGAAGCTGATTTCGCTTGATGCAAGGTCTACACCCTCAAGATTAACTGTTTTGCCTTCCTTGTCTGTGATTACCCATGTTGCAAACAGATCGGGGAAAAGGTAGTTGATGGAAACTGTATCACCGTACAGGATATATGCATTTTCGGCATATGTATTCTTACCGTTGACATTGATCTGCTGTGAACCACTCATATCTTTCAATGTGATGTATCTTTGCACATTTGTCTGTATTTCGGTTTCGTAATCAGCCATCAAACAGGGGTCGTTTTCAATGGGATTGTAAACGATGCGAACTGTATGTTTGCCGCTTGTTTCAAATGCATAGGGCACATCTATGTGGTCACCTGCACGGGGAATGTCATCACCGACCAGAATATCGTCCACATAAACATCAAATGTGCCGGAAAAGTTATTTTCGCTGAATTTTACATTGATTTTTTCTGTTCCGGCATAATAGGACACAGAAGTAACCGCAAATTCAAGCGGCTCAACAATAACCTTGAATTTGAGCGTTGTGTCATTAAAATTCGGAGTAACGTCAATGGTCTTATAAGTAGCCGCAACAACCTCCAATGTATGCGTGCCGACTGTCAGTTTGATGTCCTTGTTTGCGGAGAGGTCATAATGGAGTTTTTCATTGCAGTTTGTTGCAAATTGCGCCATATTGATAGATGTCGCTTTTGTGCCGTAGGGAACCGTGATTTCGGGTACGATTTCATTGCCGTTTTCGTCAACAAATTTGATGAATCCGGGTTCGACTGTGATGGAAATATCTGCACTTGCCGTTGCATATCTGTCATCGTCAGGTGTAAATATAACAGTTTCTTTGCGTGTGCCGATGGCAGTGAAAACTGTATCTTTTTCAAACGAGAATGTGCCGCTTATTTCAACACCGTTGCTGTTGGTGGCTTTACCTCCGACAAGAGGATAATCCGAACGCTTGGTGCCGGTTGTGACGGTGGATTCAATTGTGGGTACTTCTTCAATATAAGTCGGCATTTTGACTTCCGATGTGTCACCGATAATACGGACAAGAGCAAGATCTTCTACCCTTTCAAAGGCGTTCCCGCTTACAGAGAATCTTATCGGATAGTAACCTGTTTCGGTTACTCTTGTGCCGCTGCTTTTCCAAGTCCATTTGCCGTAATCAATGATTTCACCGGTTATCGGGTGTATGGCTTCGCCACCCGAAAGAGTCGATTTGCTGAGTCTTGCATTTGCCTCAACCTCAGAGGCAGTGGGGAAAGCAGTGATGATGGGTGTTACTATTATGACCTCTCCCGTATCTGTCATGTCAGCACCGTTCTGCACTTTTTCAATTGTTGTGTATGCAGTTGTATCATCGGGAATAAAACTAATCTTAATGAAGGCATTGCTACTGAGTATTCTTTCTTCGTAAAACACAAATGTGCCGGGAACGACCTCGCTGTCTTCCAGTTCGCCGTTTTCGTTGGCATCATAACGGACTTCGCCGCCGCTTAATGCCCAGATGTCGTTGAATTTCTGACCGCCATAGGCTTGCTCCAAGGGCAGACTGCCGTCAAGATTTGTTACTGTCGGCCATGTAGTTATATTATCTCTTGCGAGAGCAATCGGCTCCGCCGCACTTGCATAAAACGGCACAACAGACACGAACATCATAAGTGCCAATAAAAGGGATAATAATTTCTTTGTTTTCATAAAATTTCCATTTCCTTTCTTAAATAATTTTTTTCGGTGTAAAAAGTCAAAATTTCAATAAACCATGCGGCATCACCCTTTTTGCGTTAAGCATATTTTTTATGACCTTTTCAGCATATTTGTTTTTTTTAAACATTGCAACAGATTCCGACAAGTGCATAAAAATCGGGAACAAATGCAGGCAGATTACGGTTTATCTGCAAACAAAAATCACCGCCCGTGCAGAGGTTGTTTCTCTGCACGGGCGGTTTGTGTTGTGATATTAATTTTTTAAACAGCCGATCGGGACAACCAACACACCGTCTTCCCGTTTGTAACCGTATTGTGTGCCGGTGATGATGATTTTAAGAGCCGGCAATCGCAGCTTGCACTGGGGTTCATTTTTATTATACTCTTTGATCAGATTTTCAAGCTCAAGCAGATGTTTTGCGCCGTCATCAATATCGGCACTGCCCAGTTTGAACTCAATAAGTGCATATCTGCCGTCGCGCAAATGCAAAACACAATCCGCCTCCAGACCGTAGCGGTCGTGATAATAGGACACACGGCCGCCGAGTGCGGCAGAGTATACTTTGAGATCGCGGATGCAAAGTGTTTCAAAAATGAAGCCAAAGGTTTTCAGGTCAAGATTAAAATATTCAGGATCCACACCCAGTGCGGAAACCACCAAGGACGGGTCAACAAATTCGCGCTTAGCGGTTGCCTGAATGGCACTTTTTGAACGGATTGCCGGACACCATGCTTCCACATCCTGAATAAGAAACAGTTTTTTCAGCACTTTTATATAACTATAATATGTGCTTTCGCTGAATTCAATGTTTGCGCTTACATCGTTGATGATTGCACGGTTTGTGACCATTGTGGAAATATTCCGTGCATAAGAACGAAGCAGCAGGCGTGTGGTTGTTTCATCACGCTGAATGCCGTCAACATTTGAAACATCTTCTGCACACAGGCTGTCGAAATAACTGCGAGCCACCAACAGCTTTGCTTTATCGCTTTTCTTTTGCAGTGAAGAAGGCCAGCCGCCGCGGCATGCCGCAAAAATCAACTGGTCGATCGATAACTGCGCTTCGCACCCGTCCTGCAATGCGTCAGGAGCAAAAAATAAGTCAGCAAGAGAAACCGTACCGTTTGACTCACCTGATTCATAAAGACTCATGGGGTGCATGGTCAAAGTGTCAATTCTCCCCGTGCCGGTGTGCATAATCTCCGTTTTGTCAATGGAGTTTGAGCCTGTAAGAATATACAAACCTTCCTCATTTCGTCTGTCAACGGACACTCGAACAGCATCCCACAGATTGGGTGCAATCTGCCATTCATCGATCAGACGGGGGTTTTCACCGATCAAAAGATTGGAGGGTTTTATTTTGGCAGTTTGCATATACATATCCCGTTTGTCGGGATCCTGCATTTCAATAAAGCTTTTTGCAAATTGTTTTGCTGTTGTTGTTTTGCCGCACCATTTTGGGCCGACAATATGAACCGCACCAAATGCTTCCAGCTTTATTGCAAGTTCATCATCGCAAATTCGTTTCAGATAGTTGTCCATGCTGTAACACCAACCTTTTCAGATCTTATTATACCCAAAAAGAACAGGAATGTCAATATTGAAGAAGACTTTTGTGGTATTTTGGCAAAGACTTTTGCGGTGTTTTGACAAAGACTTTTGTGGCATTTTAATAAAGACTTTTGCGGTGGTTGCTACTTGGTTTTTCGCGGAATTGCAATATCGGTTTCAAAAATGCCGTTGCTGCGGTCATACTTCCAATCGTACACGCCGTCGTACTTGTCAAGCACCTTTTGCACAATGCGCAGTCCCATGCCGTGAAAGGCACGGTCTTTTTTCGTCGTGCGCAATTGTAGACCGAACATATGTTCCGGGGGGGGGGTGCTGGTATTTCTTATTATGATACCGTCAAACAAGCTGTTTTTGGCAAAGACGGAGAGGGTGATCTTGCTGTCAGGGATCTGCTCGGCGGCTTCCACGGCATTGTCAAGCAGGTTGTTGAGGATTGCGGAAAGGTCGGGATCGCTGATCTGATGCAGGTCTGCAAACTGTACTCTTGCACTGAATGTGATGTTTTTTCTTTCGCAGATCGCCGCATATTTGCCGATGATCAGATTGAGCATCTTGTTGGTGCTGATGCCGACGTAAGATATTTTTTCAACATCACTGATCAGGCTGTCCAGATATGCGTGCATCGGGGCAACTTCGTCCATGTAACGAAGCTGTGTAAGGTGGTTTTTCATGTCGTGCGTAAAATGCATCTGTTCCTGCCGCGCCTGCTCAACGGCATCAAAATATTGGCGGTCAAGCTCTTGTTGCAACTGCAATGTTCTGAGCTCATACAGCTCGTTGCGGTTTTTGCTAACCTTGTCGTAGATGATGAAAATAACAAGACTTGCAAACAAAAGCAGGATCTGAATGCTAAGCATCAGCAGGCTGTGCGCATCGGAAATGGGATATTTGCTCACAATAAATGCAAACAGCATATTGATAAGCAGAATAATACCCGGCAGCAGAAACAGCAGCCAATAAAACTCGTCCCGGCGGCTGTTGTTGAATTTCACAAAAAACAGCCGTTTGATGAAGATCATCACAACGGTGTACAGGAGCTTGCTGAGTGTGACAACAAACACATACGCTTTTTCATCGGTATACAAAGCATAAAAATCATCAAAAAACACCTGCCCGATGCTCATGATTATGATTTCCGTTGCAACCATGACCGATAAAAATAACACCGTATGCAGAACGGCAGTGACGGGCTTTGCCTCGAAGGTGAAAAACAGCACGGCAAAATACAGCAAAAACATAGCGATAAAATTTGCGGCAGGTAAACTGAATTGATAAATGATAAGCAGAATGACCATGGCGGCGGCAGTGGGGATGACCTTTTTTCGGTTCGGCTTTTGCGATGCAAAAAGGTCATCTGCGTATGTATAAAGCAGGAGTGCTTCAAAGGAATACATGATGATGTCAAGAAGCAGCTTCGGCACGGTTATTCCCCCTCTCCGACAAATTCCAGAAATCGTCGTTTGAAAACAGGCTGCATTCTGCCCGACACGGGAATCTCTTTTTTGCCGTCCGGCAGGCGCAATGTGATTTCTGTGCGGCTGAAAGCGGAAATGTAATTCATGTTCACAATAAAGCTGTTGTGCGGTACTGCAAAGACCTCAGTTGAAAGCAGGGATTTGATCTTTTTCAGGCTGTCTTTGACTGTATAGGTGCCTTGCACCGTGTATACAGACACATATTTCAGGTTTGCTTCGGCGAAAATAATATCACGGCTTCCAAGGCGAAGAATTTGATTGTCCTTTGTCGACAGGGTGATCTGATTGTTGCTCATTTCCGAAAGCGCTTTGTCCAACGCCGAAAAAACACGGCTCTGCTCGATCGGCTTTTTCAGAAAACGGATCACGTGAATATCCATCGCCGCATCAAGATAATCTGTGTAAGAAGTGACGACAATGATAATGCAGTTCGGATTTTTCTTTTTCAGCTGCGATGCCGCATCAATGCCGTTGATGTCGCCCAATTCAATATCCAGAAATACGATATCAAATTTTTCTCCGCTGCCCAGAATTTCCTCACCGCAGGAATACTCTTTCAGCTCAAGGGGAATCAACTTTTTCTTGAAAAATGCCTCGATATACGGAACTATGGCATTTCTGTGGCTTAAAATATCGTCACATACGGCAATGTTCATGTGTCCTCTCCCGATTTTATATAATGTAATATTATATAGCCAAAACACGGTGTTATTCAATGCCGTGTTTCTGCGTTTGTTTCCGATTTTTCTGCATTTGTCATTATATCGAAAAAACACCGCCGCAGAAATAAACTGCAACGGTGTTGTATCTGATATTTTATTTTGCGTTGTAGGCGTTGACCTGATTTGCAATTACTGCAAATTCTTTTACCATGGTCGAGCCTGCGGTGCCGCCGAGGGAAAGGATTTCGTCAGCGATTTCTTCACCGATGATGTGACCCATGTATGCGAAGTAGTTGTCGGTCACAACATAACCGAGTGCATCGTTGCAAAGGCTGATGCAGTGCAGCTCGATGCCGTCGATCATTTCGGGCATTGCAGGATATTCCCATGCGGTGCCGTCCCATGTTGCATTGCCGGTGATGTCTGCGCCCCAGAATACTTCGGGATACAGCTCAACCGGGAAGGTTGCAAATGCGATTTCGTGACCGAATTCAACATAACCGATTTCGGTTGCAACGGCAGCATCCATCGGACCGATGCCGGTGCGATAGATCTGGTTGTTAACAAGTCTTGCCTTGCAGGCAAGTGCAAGAATGGCATTGGTGGGCTCAATCAGGAAATCGTTTGCAAGGGTGTTGAGAATGGGAGCGAGCTCCTTGTCAAAATCAGCGGCAAGGATGAGCTTTGCAAAAGCTTCACCGAGTGCCTTGGATTCTGCGCCCATTTCTTCATGCTCGGTCATGCCTTCGGTGGAGTATTCAAGATTATCTCTTGAAACCTGACCGAGTGCACCCTGTACGACAATGCTGTTAGCACCGTCACCGTTTGCAACGGGTGAGTTTTCGTTGATGTACTTGTCAAGCCAGTAGATGTAGTCGGAAGAAACAAGTCCGTTGCTTGCGCTGAAGCTGGTCGGATGGCAGGTAACATTGATGAAGTAGGTTTCGTTGATGCTCTTGTCGTCGGGAGTGAAGAGGATGGTGACGATTTCGGGAATGTCTTCTGCCTTCACAAGGTCACGCTTGTCATGAATGTAATAGCTTGCGTCGATCTTATCGTAGCTCATTGTGCCTTCGGTCATGTTTTCAACGGATGCGATCACAGCCTTGATGCTTCTGTCGATGAACATATTCTTGAAAGCGGTTGCGCTTTCCATGCCTGCAAGCTCATTGATGTGCAGCAGGTTGGCAAAGGAGTTGGCAAGAATCTTGTAGATAGAGCCGGTTGCAACACCCTGTGTGTCGAGTGCGGAATGGCTGTGGGTGGCGGTGATGTTGATGTTTGCAATGTTGATGCCTTTTTCTTCTGCCCAGGCAAGAACACCCTTGCGGATAGAGATGGTGTCGGCATTGGTAACACCGAGTGTGTCAACCGCTGCATAAACTACGATGCCGTTGCCGGAATTGTCATCCATGGCAACACTGCGGATGCGCATGTCATCATAAACACCCTGTGCAATGCGTTCGGTCAGGTCACGGCCGATGTAGTATTTCTGTTCGGTCAGATCATCGGGCACAAGGCTTGCACTTGCATAACCGAGAGACCACTTGTTGTTTGCACCGGCTTCGGTCTGATAATTGTCTCTGCCGTCCATGAAGCCGTCTGCGGTATAATCCTTTGCCCATTTCCAATCAGCAGGATCGGCATAGATGGACATGATGCCGCTGACAAGCACATAAACGAGTTTGTTGAGAATCTCGTAGAAAATGCGGTTGGCGGTATTGGTGGTTTCGGTGACAACAACAGCGGATGTGTCACGGGTGGGGACTTCGACTTCTCCTGTTGCACCGACACCGAAAGCAAGAGTGAATACCATGCTCAGTGCCAATACAAGGGAAAGTACCTTTTTGCTTGTCTTTTTCATTGTTTTTTCCTCCTGTAAAAATTATATTACTTTAATTTTTCAGACTGTGGATGGGGGCGGGGATTCTTCCTCCGCGATGAATGAACTTCGCAGGGGATGCGGTACGAAGCGGAATGATGGGGGCATAGCCGAGCAGACCGCCGAAGCTGACCGTTTCACCGACATCCTTGCCGATGACGGGGATCACACGCACGGCTGTGGTCTTGGTGTTTGCAACACCGATGGAAATTTCGTCTGCAATGATAGCCGAAATCACTTCTTCCGTGGTGTCCCCGGGAATGGCGATCATGTCAAGACCGACCGAGCAGACCGCTGTCATGGCTTCTAATTTTTCAATCGAAAGATTGCCGCTTGCAACTGCCGCGATCATGCCTTCGTCTTCGGAAACGGGAATGAACGCACCCGAAAGGCCGCCGACATGGGACGAAGCCATAACACCGCCCTTTTTGACCGCATCATTGAGCATGGCAAGTGCTGCCGTTGTGCCGTGACAGCCGCAGACCTCAAGACCCATGTTTTCAAGAATGCGTGCAACCGAGTCTACGATGGCAGGTGTGGGCGCAAGGGACAGGTCAACAATGCCGAACGGCACACCGAGTCTGCTTGCGGCTTCGCCTGCAACGAGCTGACCGACACGGGTGATTTTGAAAGCGGTCTTTTTGATGATATCTGCAAGGGTTGAAA
>JAZNCO010000121.1:0-6362 GCA_045587645.1 Acutalibacteraceae bacterium
CGTCTTCGACGAATCAACCCCCCGTCCCCCAATCTTGGGGGCGAAAAGGTGTTTTTGTTCAATAAGCTTGCGTCATTCAATGAGCCGCAGGCGAATTATATGCAAATTGCTCACAACGCGAGCAATTTCCTATATAATAAATAAACAGTTTCTTTACAAAAATGTGGGATTTTGCAACAGATAAATTATGGTTTGTCGGGGAGTTGCGGTTACGCACAGACCGCCCTCCTCCACCCTTGTCGCCCCTGAAAGGGGAGATGTCTGCGTTAGCAGACAGAGGGGTTCAATCGGCTACATCAAACTTTATTGACCAAATTTGTGCAAACTTGGTTAACCCCTCTGTCACTTCGTGACATCTCCCCTTTCAGGGGCGACAAGTGTTTGAGAGGAAAATTTTCATTGATAAGAGCCCGACAAACCATAATTTAAACATTGCTTTTCATTGCAGCATTCCCCGGAATTTCCGTGAAGAACCAAAAAACCTCTCCGTGCGGAGAGGTTTTTCTCTTTTTATTCTTCTGTGCCCCACAGGGAGGCGCTGCGTGTGCTCTGCGAGCGCTTGAGCTTGAGCTTCAGGCGTTCAAGCTCACGGTTTGCCTTGTCGCGTTCGGTTTTTGCCTTTGCGGAATCCTCAAGATAGGCACGCACCTCACTGCGCAGCTTTTCCTCGGCTTCCATGGAATGCTTTGCGGTTTGCGCATAGTCGAGCGCCGCCAGCACCACCGCCTGGGTATAAGTACAGCCTGCGCTTTCCTTCATCAGCCTTGTGACCTTCTTGTCAAGGTCAGCGGCAAGCTCCTTGGCTTCTCCTTTTTTATCGTCTGTCACAAGATTATAAGTCTGTCCGCCTACCGTTATTTTTAAAATGTTTTTAGTGTCCATGATTATTTCTTTCTGTGCTCGGCTTTGAGTCTCATTTCCTTGGAGAGAACACGCTTGCGCAAACGAAGGGATACGGGGGTGACCTCAAGCAGCTCGTCGTCACCGATGAATTCCATGCTCTGTTCAAGGCTCAGCTTTGAGGGCGGCACAAGGCGCAGTGCATCATCCGAGCCGGATGCACGGGTGTTGGTCATCTGCTTCTTTTTGCAGACGTTGCAGACAAGGTCCTCGTTCTTGGCGCATTCACCGACGATCATGCCTTCATAGACATCGACACCGGGGCCGATGAACAGTCTGCCTCTTTCCTGCGTGTTCCACAGACCGTAGGCAGTACTCTCACCCGTTTCGTGGGAAACAATGGAGCCTCTTTCGCGCATCTGGATATCACCCTTATAGGGCTCGTAGCCTGCAAACAGGTTGTTCATAATGCCGTAGCCGTTGGTATCCGTGAGGAATTCCGAACGGTAGCCGATGAGTCCTCTTGCAGGAATCTTGAATTCAAGGTGGGTGGTACCGCCGTCACGGGTACCCATATTTTCGAGTTCACCCTTACGCGAACCGATTTTTTCCATAACGGGGCCTACATAGTCCTGCGGCACCTCAACGATGAGCAGCTCCATGGGCTCATGCAGCTTGCCGTCAATTTCCTTGAAAATAACCTTGGGACGGGACACCTGAAATTCATAGCCCTGTCTGCGCATGGTTTCAATGAGAATGGAAAGATGCAGCTCACCTCTGCCCGACACCTTGAAGGAGTCGGTGGTATCTGTTTCCTCCACACGCATGCTGACGTTGGTTTCGACTTCTTTGAACAGACGGGCACGCAGGTTACGGGAGGTAACGAACTTGCCTTCTCTGCCTGCAAAGGGGCTGTCGTTGACAATGAAATTCATGGAGATGGTAGGCTCGTCAATCTTGACAAAGGGCAGCGGCTCGATGCAATCGGGCGCACAAAGGGTTTCACCGATATTCAGTCCTTCCACACCCGAAACAGACACGATATCACCGGCAAAAGCCTCTTCGACTTCCACACGGCGAAGTCCGTCAAAAGCATACAGACGCGAAACCTTGACATTGCTTGTGGTGCCGTCGGTATGGCACAAAACGGCATTCTGACCGTATTTGATGTGACCCCTTTCGACTCTGCCGACACCGATTCTGCCGACATAATCGTCATAGTCCAGTGACGAGAACAAAAGCTGCAACGGACCGTCGGGGTCACCCTCGGGTGCAGGAATATTATCGATGATCGCTTCAAACAAAGGACGCATATCACCGTCACGCACATCGGGGGTCAGACCTGCATAGCCGTCACGACCCGAAGCGTAAATAACGGGAAATTCGATCTGATCGTCATCGGCACCCAACTCAATGAACAGGTCAAGCACTTCATCAATGACCTCGTCGGGTCTTGCACCCGGACGGTCGATCTTGTTGATAACAACAAGGGGCTTCTTGCGCAGGGCAAGTGCCTTGCTCAGAACAAAGCGAGTCTGCGGCATGCAGCCCTCAAAGGCATCCACAAGCAGCAGAACACCGTCTACCATCATCATGATGCGTTCGACCTCGCCGCCGAAATCGGCATGGCCGGGGGTGTCAACGATATTGATTTTGGTATCGTTGAAAATGACGGATGTGTTTTTGGATAAAATGGTAATGCCGCGCTCGCGCTCAAGGTCATTCGAGTCCATGACACGGTCAGCGACCTGCTCGTTTGCACGGAAAATGCCCGACTGCTGCAGCATCTTATCGACCAGTGTGGTCTTGCCGTGGTCAACGTGGGCAATGATTGCAATATTTCTGCGATCCTGAATCAATGTATTCACCTTCAATAATATAATCTTTTTTCACAGTATTTTATAATATCACTAAAAAGGCAAAAATGCAATAGGATACACCACAAATTTACAAAAAAACGGTGGGGTCATGCCGCCACCTGCATCAGCAATGCCGCCAATGCCGTGACCGCTGCCCCACCTGCTGCCGACAATACCATGGCAAGCCCCTTGCGGTATTTCTTTTCTCTTTTTGACATCGGCGGTCGGATGGTTTCACCGACACACGCGCTTGCCTTTTCCTTGAGCTTTGCTTCGCCCAGACCGTAGTATTCGGGCTTGACAAAAAACAAAATCCGTTCAAAATAAACACTTTCAGGCTGGCTGACCTCCACGACCTGTCGGTTGACTCCTTTGAGCAAAATGACCACTCTCCGTTTCATTTTTTTGTTCCTGATTTCATTTTTAGCCAACTTTTCATTTTTATTCTTGGTATTTTGTACAATGTTAATTGTAAACCTTTTTATACTCTTTGTATAGTTGACAATGCTGTTGAAAATGTTAATAACTCTGTTGATAATGTTAATAACTCCCACCAAAAAGCCCGTTTTGCACGGGATTCGGCGGAAGTTATCAACAAAAAAGTTGTGAACAAGGCAGATTGACAAATATTTAACAAATACACCTTGTTGTATGTCAATAGTGAGTTATACATTTTGGAGTAGAAAAAACGACGAAAAAACTGTGAAAATTGTTGAAAATATACAGAACGCCTTATTTCTTTTTTCGCAAAAACAAAATCGTCAAAATGACGATACCGACTGCCTCTATCACACTCAAGAGCAGTTCGCAAACGCAAACCATCTGTTCACCCGTTGTCTGCGTGCGCAAGGGCAGTGAAATGAGTACAAAATACGGCACGGCAGTCACGACAAAACCGATCAGAGCCGCTGACAAAACCCGACGATTCTGCGCCTTGCGAACCGAAGCTGCAGCATTGTCAAAGGCTTCATTTTCTTGCATTTCCGATTTCTTTTTTGCAAATAAACCGAGTATTTCCTGTGTGCTTCCGCGGTCATATTTTGCAAGAAACACAAGTGCACACAGCAGTGCCGCAAACAAAAGCGGAAACAGCGAGGTCAGCATTGCCATGCCGACGGCTTCATTTGCAATGCTTTCGGTATGCCAAGGCAACAGCGCACAGGTCACCGCAAAGCCCCAAACGGACAACAAAAACAGTATGCGTTTTTGCAGAAGTGCTGCCGCAGCCAGCACCAGCAAGCCGATCACACACACCGCCGTAAGCACCTTGCGTACCGTGTTCAGCCACGGCTGCAGCAGGGTCAGCACAGGGGTGTTCCACTCCTGCGGTCGCAGCTGTTTTGACATAAAGGACAGATTGAGCGTTTCATTTTCCACGCTGTAACGGCAAACACCTGCCTGCTGCAGGTCTGCAATCAACTGCTTTGTGGCATCCGTGTTGCTGTCCTCCCCAAACGCACCGACACCGCAGCATGCCTGCCAGAACCGCCATGCAAGACGGCTTTGCTCGGTATGCAGCAGCTGTCTGCCGTCCGAACAGACTGCAAGAGCCTGCTCCCACAGACGGTCAATTTTCTGCACATCCTGCGCCGTCAGGACAAGACTTTCGCCAATATCGCTGTGCGCAAACAAATGCCCCTGTGCATTGCCTGCATGCTCGCACAGCAGGTCAAGGATTGCCTCCATTTGCGCATAGCCCTCGCCGTACCAGCTGCGCAGAAACGCACGGCGCTCCTTATTGAGATTGCAATAGGGATCAGCAAAAAGACGGGTCAGCAAATATGTACGCAAGGCTCGGAATTCCGCACCGCAATCCGCAGAATACGCAGAATCCGCGGCGCAAAGTCCTTTTACACCGAGATAATACAAGGTCTGCATATCCGTCTGAAAATGCTTCATATCGGCAAAAATGCCGATGGTATGTGCCGTATTTTCAGTGGGCAGATCCACATAAACGGTGGGGGCGATCTGAATCCACAGCCGCAGCATATCCAGAAAATAACGGTTGTATTCGCATGCCGTGTGGTTCAGTGCATGCCCGACACAGCGGTTCTGCGCACTCACCCGCACAATGACATTTTCTGCAGGACGGATGGCGGTCGGCACGGTAAATACCGTACCGCTGACAATGGTTTCGAGCTGCAGATTGGAATAGCCTTCGCCATACAGACCTGCGGAAATACGGTTGAGGAACTGAATGAGCACCGCCGCATAAGAGCCGTTCTGATTGGTGAGTGCCGCACACTGCGAGCATTGACAGACAACATCATTCTGCGGCAAGGACAAGCAGATGACCTGTCTTTTCTGCGCAGGCACCCATTCCGCACGCAGAATATTTTCAATTTCCTGCAGGCAGACTGCATACACATCCCAGTTTGAAAGACAAAGCTGAGAAGCATTACGTTCGTTATTATATAATGAAAAGTATTCGGGATTGCTTTCAAAATAATCCTCGGCAGACACAAAGCGCTTGCCGAGTGTTTCTTCGCAGGCGGTCAGATAGGTACGCTCGGGTGAGCCGTCATCACTGACAAATGTATATGCACCGCCCGTCAGGGAGTTCATCTGCAAAAAGGAGGCATCCGTCAGCGCACCGTAGGTTTCGGTATAAGAAAAGCAGACCCCTCTTTGCAGGGACAGCCTTGCATTGATCTGCAAAGCATCACGCTCGGGAATTTCAGTCTGCCCGGAGGCAAACCAGTGGCAGCCGCATTCCTCCTTGAGAAATGCAGTAACGGCATAAATGGCACCCTGCTCACCCAAGGCATACAAGAACAGCCGTTCATTCTGCACATGCAGATAAAAGCCGTTTTCGGACACGCCGACGGGCTTTTCTTTGGTGCGGTTGGTGTCACCAAGGCAGATCTCGCGTGCCTGCGGCTTTGCATTGTCGGACACAATGGGCAGCAGCACACCGGTCATTTTTTGGATGGTCGTCTGCAGAAGTCCTGCCGCATAGCCCGTTTCATCCGGGCAGTTTTTGGGGATGACAATGCGGTAGCCGTAGTCCGTGTCGCGTGCGGCAAGGGTCAGCAAAAGTCCGTTTTCGCTGATTGCATCGGGCTCGGTAACGGCTTCGGTGGGTGCTTCGGTGGTAATGACCTCCCCGTTTTCATCCGTCAGAGGTGCCTCGGTGACGATTTCGGTTACCGCTTCCCCGTTTTCGTCCGTCACCGTCTCACCGTATTCATCGGTTACGGTTTCGTATTCCACCGCGGTGGACTCTTCGGTGGGCTCTTCGGTGGTCGCATCGGGATCGACAGTGGTGTTTTCCACGATGATATATTGCGGCAGAGTCGGAACGGGGCTGCCGTTTTCATCGGTGGCAGACTCGTCGGAAACAATTTCACCGTTTTCATCGGTCACAGCCTCCTGCTGTGTACCCTGTTCCTCTTCGGGTGCCGTCATACAAAGTGCAAGCGGCGAAGCAAAGGACAGCAGAAACACAGCCGTGATAAGCACAGCGATTATTCTGCCTGCAATACGGTGAATACGCATAAAATAAATCTCCTTGGTATTGATAGATAAATTATGGTTTAGCGGGGTGTTTGCAAAGTGAATTTCCCTCTCAAACACTCGTCGCCCCTGAAAGGTTATTCCCCTGTTAGGGGAAATGTCAGCGAAGCTGACAAAGGGGTTCCCGTTTTCGGAGAAAAAGATGTC
>JAZNCO010000122.1:0-1791 GCA_045587645.1 Acutalibacteraceae bacterium
CCCCTGTTATGATTTTAAGGAGGTGTATGCTTATGTGCTGAGGCGGGTTGGCTTCGAATACAGGCTTGATTGTATTGCGAGGTCTTTTTTTATTTCATTTAAAAGATAAAGAATAAGGAGAAAGAAAAATGAAAAAGAAGGATGCGCCCTGTAACCCCGCAACCTTCCGCGATCATTTCAAAAAGGCTCTGGAGGAGATTCCCGGTGTGCGGGTATTGACGCCCCACAGCTGCCGTCATACTTATGTGTCTCAGATGCAGGCTCTGGGCGTTGACCTCGCTACCATTCAGAGCATCGTCGGTCACGCAGACGTGGACATGACCCAGCATTATCTCCACGTGCAGGAGAGCATCCGTCAGGACGCGATTGCGAGATTCAGCAAGGCTTTTACTTCCGAAACCACAGACCCGGACAAGCCTACAGACGGGGCCTGCAAGGTCGTACAATTCCCCAGAGTGGGATAGAAAAAGCGGCTCGATCAAAATCGAACCGCCAACCTCTTGAAACAGATTGGATTTTTTGGACATTTCGTAATTCTGGTCAAAACTCTGGTCAGAAAAGTACCGAGCAAAATAAAAGTACCGCGAAGCAGCAAAAAGCCTTGAAAACCAATGGTTTTCAAGGCTTCGATGGTGGAGATAAGCGGGATCGAACCGCTGACCTCTTGAATGCCATTTATAACACGCCCATTTTTTATCGTTTAATATCGTTTTGAAAAGTCCTTTATTTGCAACGGTTTTTCCGTTGCTTTTTGATTTTTATGGGGTATCGTTTAATGCCGTGAAATATGTTTGTTGACACATTCTGTTGACAAAAATTTTGACAATTATCCAAGCACGGCGGCTAGACCCTCAGCGGCTTTTCTGAGCGTTTCAGGGGTTGTACCAGCGTAGAACTTGAGCGTGGTTTTTGCGTCCTCATGCCCAAGAAAATCCTGTGTGTCCTTTATGGATGCCTCACCAGATGCCAACATCAAAGAGCCGCAAGTGTGGCGCAGATCATGGGGGGAAACATCGGGGAGATTATGCGCTTTGACAAATCGAGAGAGCCAGCGAGTTGGTGCTGTGGGAAACATGGGTTGATATACATCCGTTTCAAGTGCGAAGATATACGCATGGGGGAGCAGAACTGCACCGCATTCCTCTGCCTGTGCCTGTTTCCATTCCCGGAGCAGTAACAGAGCCGGAGTGGACAGCGGCAGAGTACGGATGGAGTTTTTGCTTTTGGGTGTGCCAACGGTTACGCCTTGCCCAGGAACATAGCCAACGGAGCGATTGATGCTGATGGTGCATTTCTCAAAATCAATATCCGACCATTGCAGACCGACAACCTCACCACGGCGCAACCCCTCCAGAATTAGGATGGTCATCATGCACCGCCACCGCAAGGGCGCATTGTCCAGAGCCGCAAGGAATACCTTTGCTTGATCGGGGGTCAAGAAATCAACCTGCTTTGCCTCTGCTTTGATTGGCTTTACTTTCCGCATGGGGTCTTTTTCGATGAGATCATGCGTTTCTGCATACTTGAATAGGATTCTCAAAACATTCTGATAGTGCTTTAGGGTGGAGGTGGACAACCCCTCTGCCCGGAGGTCATTTAAGAACCGTTCAACATCGACACTTTTTATTGCTGCCAAATCACGGTTACCAAATCGCTCCACGATGCGACCAGACATATTCTTGTAAAATTCTACCGTTGCCGCCTTGTGTTCACCGTTCAGCACATGATTTTTCCACCATATTTCCTCCACGAAATAGCGGAAAGTGTTGCGCTTGACAGGGACACGCCCAG
>JAZNCO010000123.1:0-33681 GCA_045587645.1 Acutalibacteraceae bacterium
GAACGCAGACAGAGGGGTTCAGGCGGTTATATCAGACTTTATTGACCAAATTTGTGCAAACTTGGTTAACCCCTCTGTCACTTCGTGACATCTCCCCTTTCAGGGGCGACGAGTGTTTGAGAGGGAAATTCACTTTGCAAAGACCCCGACAAACCATAATTTGTCTTTCTTACAATTCTTATAAAAAAACGAAGCTCGCAAAAGCGAGCTTCGTTACTATTGATTTGATTTTCTTTTATCTGGCACGGCGCATCTTGCGTTCGTTCTTTCTGCGCTCTGCATCGGCATGGCGCTCCTGAGCGAGCTTCTGTGCAAGTGCCTCGTCCTTTTCATACTGTTCTTCCCTGCGCTGCTGCACATTGTCATATTCCGCTGTAATGCCGTGCAGATCTGCATAGCCTTCAGCAAGCTCCACGGTGCGTTTTGCGGCAAGATAAGGCGCCGCCACATTGGCATAGATATTTCTCTGCTTGCTTGCATCACGCATGGCCTTACGGCGCACCTTAGCCTGCTCACTCGTTTCATCGGGCAGGTTGTAGGCATCCTCATAAATCTGCTGATCGAACTCCACAACACCGTTGGGGAAATGCTTTGCGGCAAGCTTGGCACTGCTGCGGATGCTTCTTGCATTGCGCACATCCTGCCTGCGCCAAACCTTTTCTTCCTTGATCTTGCTCATGGGCAGCTGTGCGGCAAGGGCGATGAATTCATCCGCATGACGGTAGAAGCCGTCGGGGCCTGCATCCACGATTTTTTGCGCCAGTTCGAGCTGCGCTTTACCGAATTCGGTACTGAAACGGTTCAGCTCGAACATGACGAATTTTGCAATTTCAACCTCCTCGTTGTGCTGCTGTGCATCGGCAATGGCTTTTTTGGCAGCCCTGATTGCTTCGTCACGGACAGCAATTTCGGACGGGGTGTTTTTCGGCAGCTTTCTGGCTTCACGCACGGTATCTGCGGACGGCACATCCACCTTTTCGAGTTCTGCATACTTTTGGGCAAGCAACAGGGCATCACAGCCCTCAATGTATTCGCTGTCCTCGACCATTTTTGCCTTTCGGTCCTCGACAATGGTACGGATACGAATGACACGCATCATGGACTTCTGCCCCGTTTCGCTGATGTCATAGGCAAACCACGGCAGCACGTCAATTGCCGCACCGACAACGGAAATGGTGATGAGTGTTTTGAGCATCGGGAACAGCACGCAATCGGGGTTCTTGGTCTGCTGATCAAGCGGTTTGCTTTCGTCATAATCAAGATAGACATCCAGCACCGAATAGTCATTGCCGTCGAAGCCTTTTTTCTTATAGACCCACGGAATGAACAAACCCGTGAATGCGCCGATGACACTGCCTGCGTACGATTGCACAAAGCCGAATGCACCGTCAATGCGTTCACCGATCAGATACTGCTGATTGTCACGCATATCCGACTCGATCGCTTTATCGATAACCTCACGGCAATCCACAAAGCGATTAAAGAAGTTAATAATAAACAATGCAATCGGCAAGACCTTGGATTCAAGGAATATACCGATGGCGGCAATGAGGAACACCTGTGCAAGATTGTAGAAAATCTTGAGCTTGCGCTTGCCGAAGCGCTTGATGAGGGCAGGTGAAAACAACATTGCCCAGAACTGTGCATTGTGCGCAAGAGTGTTGAGAATGGCATAGGTGCCGGGCTTCATAATATGAGCACGATAGACCATCCAGTCCCATACATTGCCTTTTGCACCCTCCAGAAAGTCGTTCCAGCCGTCGGCGCACTTGATCCAGAATATCTTATTGCCTGCAACCGCACGCATGGAGCCTGCAAAGCTGAGCTTCGTGATACGGCTCTTGGGCAACACAAGACGCTCCTTTGTAAAGTAGAATCCAAGCAGACAAATGGGTGCAAGCAGGGCAACCGGGGTATAAGCACCGCGGTAATAGGTCATGGTGTATTTGTAGTTATTTTCGCACAGCAATTCAACCATGACGGGGTAATAAAGATTATTGATGGTGAAGCCCATGCTGTAAATGATGGACGTGATAGACATGATCTTGGTGCGTTCCTGCGTATTGGGGGTAATGACATGCACCATATTCATAAGACCGGTCTGGAACCAGCCCTTTATGTAGCCCTGCACCTGACCGACCACAAACAGCAGTGCAATCATCAGATACTGCGAATAGGGCTGATTGTAGTCACGGATGCGCTCATAAGGCAGCCACAGAGACAGAATCGTCAGCACCATGGTCGGAATGGCAAGACGGATATAAACACGGTATTTGCCGTCCTTGCTTCGCAGGTTATCCACGATCCATGCATTCAGCGGCGTGGTGATATAGCCGATTGCGGTGCAGACATAGCCCATAACAAGCAGCTGATTGTTGTTCATTTTCAGCGTCATGCCCGTAAACTCATTACCGACACCGAAGCCGATACCCCATTGCACGCACATATTCATGGCCGCCCATGCAACGGAAAGCATGACGATCTCCTTGTAGGTGACATATTCACCGGGCTTGGGACGGTTCCAATACAAACGGAATTCCTCAAGCACAGCCTTTACGGTGTTGAATAATTTTGCAACAGCAGTCATACGCTCTCTCCTTTGCAATTCAATTGTATCCATGGTTCTTTATTTTCAGGCAAGCAGGAAAATTTCATTTTTTCTCCGCTGACAGGATGCTCAAAGATAAGCTCACTTGCCCACAGTGCAAAGCCCTTGTAATCATCCCTTGCGCCGTAGCGGCGGTCCCCGGCAAGGGGCATTTTCCGGCTGCCGAGCTGTACACGGATCTGATGGGTTCTGCCCGTCAGCAGCTGAATCTCCCACAGCGAAAGATCATCCTTGGTGTCCTTGATGCGGTAAGATAAAACCGCTTCTTTGACACCCTTTCTTTCGGTTTTAACGATGAATGTTTTATTGGCACGGCGGTCATGGAACAAAAGGTCACGCAAGGTGCCTTGCTTTTCCTCGGGACAACCGTGGGTGACAGCAAGATAGGTTTTCGTCAGCTCCCCTGCCTGCAATTGCTGCGACAGCTTTGCGGCGGCGGCTTTGCTGAGCGCAAACACCATAGCACCGCCCGTACCGGCATCCAGCCGATGCACCGTGGCAACATAATCGGCATGCAGTTGTGTACGCAAAAGGGACGGAATGCCGCCTGGAGTATCTTCACACAATTGCCCGGGTTCTTTCTGAATAACACAGATATCAGTGTCGTAATAAAGTATTTTTAATTCCATATTATTTTTTAAGACAAATTACGGTTTGTCGGGGAGTCCGCCCGTTTCGCACAAACCGACCCACACCACCCCTTGTCGCCCCTGAAAGGGTCGCGAGCATCCGGCGGATGCTGAATTAGCGATGTCTGAGCCGGCAGGCGAGTAATGAGATGTCACGAAGTGACAGAGGGGTTTTAACGGCAATATCAGACCTTGTTAACCAAGTTTGTGCAGACTTGGTTAACCCCTCCGACGGCTTCGCCGCCACCTCCCCTTTCAGGGGCGGCAAGTGTTTGAGGGGGTAATTTTCATTGATAAGCGCCCGATAAACCGCAATTTGCAATTTTCTCTTGATTTTTCTTTGATTTCGTGGTATTTTAATAAGTGCCACGCAATTTTATACATTCATTTAAATGGCAGTATGCTTTTTTGCTTAGGTAAAAATGCATGCTCTATTCGCATACTGCTTTAATGGATGTGAATTGTGTGGCAACAATCGGAGCCATGCATTTTTCGGTGCGTAATTTCGGTTGCGCACTTTTTTATTTGCCACACGGAGGGATTTTGCAATGAAAAGACCGGATTCAACAGGTGCAAGACTGCGTGCAATCCGCCTGCAGGAGGATATGACACAAAAGGAATTTGCAGATCTTTTCGGTATCACTCGTGATTTGTATGCGCGATACGAAACCAATGTGTGCCTGCCCTCGGTAAAGGTACTGTGTCAAATTGCAACAGCCTTGAATGTTTCAACCGATTATCTTCTTTGCCTGAAAGAAGATAAATAATAATCAAGCAGATATTTTTACACGGGAGCCGGCAACGACTCCCCTACGAACAAAACAAGCGGTATGATAAAGGTGTCATACCGCTTTTATTTTTTTACAGCAAAACTTCCTTGCCTGTTTCTGCGGATTCGTAAATGGCGCAAAGAATTTTGATCATATTCAGCCCCTGTACGGGTTTGAAATCGGGTTCGGTTCCGTTGAGGATGCAATCCATGAAATGGGCAATATTTGCCTCGTGGCCGTCAACGGATTTCAGATGCGGCACAAGGTCGGTCAGCACACCGTTTTCCTCACCGTAAACCTCAATTTCATCCGAGGATTTCCACGCGAAGCCTGCTTTTGTACCGCGCAACTCCACATAACGTTTTTCTTGGTCGATGTTGGATGCCCAGCTGAACTCAAGCTGCAGGCAGGCACCGTTGTCAAAACGGATGAAACCCATGGCAAGGTCTTCCACGTCAAAAATGCCGTCATCTTTGGTGTCACCGAATTTGGCATGCTCGGAGTCACTGTCGGTTTTGTCGTCAGCAAACGCATTGTAGGTGCAACCTGAAACCGCAATGGGAGTGGGGTTGCCCATTGCCCAGATGGCAAGGTCGATCATGTGAACACCGAGGTCAATCAGCGGACCGCCGCCCGACTGCGCCTTGGTTGTGAACCAGCCGCCCTTGCCGGGAATGCCGCGTCTTCTCTGCCAACCGCAACGGGCAGCATAAATGTCGCCTGCCTTGCCGTCGGCAATATATTTTTTCATAAATACGGAGGGGGTATAATAACGGTTATTGCGCATAACCATCAGAATTTTACCTGCCTTCTCGGCAGCATCCTTCATTTTCTGCGCTTCGGATACACTGACGGCATCGGGCTTTTCGCAGAACACATGACAGCCGTGCTCGAGAGCAAAAACAGCCATGGGAGAATGCAGATAGTTGGGAGTTGCAATATCAACCGCATCAAGATCTTCTTTTTCGATCATTTCGCGGTAGTCCGTGTAAACTCGCGCTTCGGGGAAATATTCGTCACGCATTTTTTCGGCACGCTCGGGGATGATGTCGCAGAAAGCAACAATTTCCGACATGCCGAGATTCTTATGTGCTCTTGTGTGGTGGCGCCCCATACCGCCGAGACCGATAGAACCGATGCGAAGCTTTTCCATAACCGTTCCTCCTGAAAAATGATAAAAATAAGAATCAGAAATAAAGTCTGTTTGTCATTTCACTCTTGGGTTCGCATGTCAGATTGACACCCAATTTTTTGAAGGTACGCTCGTCCACATTGGACAGCATGACCGAGGAATGCGCATCCAGTCCGCGCAGCTTGGGCAGCTGCTCAAGTGCCTTTGCGGCATCCTTGTCGGAAACTGCACAGATGGCAAGCGCAATCAGGATTTCGTCAATATGCAGCAGCGGATTGCGGTTGCCCATGTTCTTGACCTTGAGATTCTGAATCGGCTCAATGACCGAGGGGGAAAGCAGCATCACCTCATCGGCAAGGCCCGCAAAATGCTTTAAAGTATTGAGCAGCACGGCAGAAGAAGCACCGAGCAACGGTGTTGTTTTTCCTGTGATGATGGTGCCGTCATCCAGTTCAATTGCTGCGGCAGGCGCACCGCCCGTTTGTTCTTCCTTTTTGCGTGCAGCAACGGCACTCTTGCGGTTTTCAAGGGTGATGTCAAGCTGATTCATAATCAGCTCAATGCGCTGCAGCTCGGCTGCCTCGGCAAGACCCTTGCGCTTTTCGCAGGCAGTATTATAGTAACGGCGGATGACCTCACGCTTGGATGCATCGATCACAGCCGCTTCATCAATGATGCAGTTGCCGACCATGTTGACACCCATATCCGTCGGAGAGCGATAGAGCGTTTTGCCCGTAATTTTGGTCATCATGGTGTTGAGAACGGGGAAAATTTCAATATCGCGGTTGTAGTTGACCGCCATTTCGCCGTAGGCATCCATGTGGTAGTTGTCGATCATATTCACATCCGAAAGATCTGCCGTGGCAGCCTCGTAAGCGAGATTGACGGGATGCTTCAAAGGCAGATTCCAGATCGGGAAAGTTTCAAACTTTGCATAGCCTGCGCTGATGCCGCGCTTGAACTCATGGTAAAGCTGTGACAGACAGACTGCCATCTTACCGCTGCCCGGGCCGGGTGCGGTGACAATGACCAGGGAACGCTCGGTTTCGATGAAATCGTTTTTACCGAAGCCGTCATCACTGACAATCAGCGGAATATTGGACGGATAATCGTCAATGCTGTAATGCTGATACACGCGGATTCCGAGGGATTCCAGACGCTTGCGGAACATCATGGCAGACGGCTGCTGATGGAAGCGTGTGATAACCACACTGCCGACAAGCAGTCCTCTGTCACGGAAGGTATCGATCAGGCGCAGCACATCGACATCGTATGTAATACCGAGGTCACCGCGGCGCTTGTTCTTTTCAATGTCATCGGCACTGATAACGATCACGATTTCCGCTTCGTCACGCAGCTCACACAGCATTCTGATTTTGCTGTCGGGCTGAAAACCGGGCAGCACACGAGCCGCATGATAATCATCAAACAGCTTGCCACCGAATTCAAGATACAATTTTCCGCCGAACTGCGAAATTCTGTCGCGGATGCATTTGGATTGCAAGCGCAGATATTCGTCATTATCAAAACCGATTTTAGCCATAACGGCAACCCTCTTTTCCGGAAACTAATTTTTACGCATATAAAAGTATTTTAGCATTATATAAGCGGATTGTCTACCGTCTTTGAGAAAAAATAAAATTTTCATTATTATGACAAAACAGAACAGACAAAGATAATATAATTTGCACAAAAAATCAGCCGCCCTAAGGCGGCTGAAAAACAAGGTCAATACACAGTTTCCAGATATTTTCTGATGTTCAGAACAAACATTTTCGCATCTTCAAATTGTCGGACAGCATCTTCTTTTGAAATGATAAAAAAATCATCATAATCACTATTATTCCGTGCAAGGAATAACCGACGGATAACGACAGACATCTCCTTATCAAAAACACCCGTTTTGATATACAATTTTTGAAACTCCGAAATCACACCGGAATGTTTTTTACTGTCAAAGCCATCCAATGCCAGCACAGCACGCATTGAATGAAAAACAGCATAATAGGAGCGATTTACCAACGATTTAAAACTGCCGCCGTCTGCAAGAAGAGATGCATCACGAAGGCACTCCTCAGCCTTTATCAAACGCATTTTTGACAGAGTGATTTTTTCTTCAGACTGCAATCCGAATCCCCTCCTGATCTACATTACGATAAAACGGAAGCGCATTACGATAGTCATCAAAAACAGAAGAAGAAACAATATGTGCAGAAATAACAACATCATAGCAAAGCTCAAGATCAGTCAAACAATCAGCAAGCAGGCTCGTATATTTCCAACACAAATCAGCAGGTATATCAGCAAGAATCATGATATCAATATCCGATTGCTCATCATAATCTCCTCTTGCATAAGAACCGTAAAGAATTACCGCTTGCAGTTTGGTGCTCAGCAGTTCCGCTGCCTTCTTTGCAACTGTTGTTGTGATCGTATGCAATTGACTTTTATTACACATGTTTCCACCTTCTTTCAGTTATATTATACACATTTTCAATTCAAAAATCAACTTAATTTCAAACATTCACTTCATCGGATTCTGTTTTACTTTTATGGTGATAGGGATTGATCTTCAGGAACAGACTTGCACAGACACAGCCGACCGTATTGAGCACGATATCCCCCATCGTGTCCATCAGTGGCCAGCGGGTCGGGTCAATGGGTGCAAACAGGGTGCGGATTTTGGGTGTGTTTTCGGCAAGCGCCAACGACCAGTGCTGTGCATCGCCGACGGTGCCGCCGATGAGCGAAATCTGGTCAAACGAGAACTCGAACAATTCCCATATAGTGCCGAACATGAACGAAAATCCTGCCGCACACAAAAGAATAATGGACATCGGAACGGTTGTTTTGTGTTTTTTCTGCAAGCACACAGCCACCTCATAGCCGAGAATGGTAAGACCTGCACCGCCCAAGGCATGCAGCATCCAGTCCCACCACACAAGATCATAATAGAAATTCAGGAAATAGCCGCAGAACGAGGCGCCGAAGATGAGCACGACCGAAAGATTCTGCACATAAGACGGAATCAGCCGCACAAAACTCTTTTTTGGGAAAAACTGAAAAATTTCCCATGCAAACATGCCTGCAAAATTGGCAAGCACCTGTAAGGTATCGGTTATTTTATAGGTCGGGCGCATGGCACCTGCAATCATTGCAAAAATCATCGAGCCGCGGAAGGTCCACCACCATGCAAGCTGTTTTACACTTGTCAATGATCGGATTTCCTGCCATTTTTGTTTTACCATGATTTCTTCTCCTTGCTGTCACAGGTGACAGTTTTTTTTCCATTATACAAAAGTTTTCAACCAAAAGCAAGCATTTCGGATACTTTATACACTTTGCAACGATTCAATACAGTTATGAACAAAGTAATACAAAAAATGAAAACAGTGTTTCATTTGTTTGCACAGGATTGACTTTTTTTGTTTAATTTTGTAAAATAAAAGTGCAAAATAATTTCGGAGGTGCATACTATGTTGGTCATTATTGCCATGCTCAGTGACATTCCGCTTTACATTGAAGCTATCATCGAAAAAATAAAAGAATTCCTCGGAATATCATTCTGAAAAAACAGCAGCACGGCGGTTCAACCGACCGTGCTTTTTGATTGAGCATTGACAAAATGCTTTTTTTTAATTATCATTGTATCAGACAAGGGAGGCGAGCAAAATGAACAACAAAAATCTTTTGATAGGTTACAATACCTTTGCAGACAGAATCAAAGAACCGTCTTTTTTTGACCCTGCACTGACAGGGCATGCTGACTGGGTGCTGTGCCATTTTGATCCGCACGAAAGTGTACACAATTCCTGCAAACAGGCGGATGTGACGGCGAAGCGATTTGCTGAACTCGGCGTTGATTTTGTTTCCAATTTTGAATTTATGAATTTTGCGGAACATTACACCACCGATGACGGCTATGACTGGTGCAATCATGCGGACGGCACACACAGACTGAACTTACCGCCTGAATATATCAATACTTTTGCACAGCACAAAAACTATATCGGCTGTATGCACGATGAGATGGAGCATGTTATCATCAACCGCAATCTTTCCATTGCGCTTAACAACAAGAAAAAACGCATTTATCCCATGTTTCCGCTTTATAACGGTAAAGATGTGATTGCGCAGGGTGAGCTTTGCAGCAGTCAGGTAAAGAAATTTGCAGATTCGATCAAAGCCATGGGTGCACCCGTGTTTGCAGGGGAACACGTCTTCCCTGTTTTGTTCCACACCTTCGCAAGAAACGGGATTATTCCCAATTTCAAGTCACAGAAAGAGAATTTTTCCAACCTGATGTTTGCCGTTGCGGCAGGTGCGGCACTGCAATACAAAACCCCTCTTTGGAACTGCGTGGATTTGTGGCACATTCTGACCTATCCCGGTCATTCGGCAGACGAAATGTATCATAACCTGCTGTTTGCCTACTATGCCGGTGTCAACCGCGTGTATGTGGAGGCTTCCAATCAGTTCTACAACACACATGAAGACGGCAGTTACGAGCTGACCGAATACGGCAAACAGTTCAACCGTTTTGCAGACGAATACAAGGGAAAAAACCGCGGTTATGATATTCAGGATTACCGTCCCGAAATCGGCATTGTTCGTTATGACGACACATTCTGGGGACAAAACGACCCCTTCATGTGGGCGCCGATTCTGTTCGGCAACAAGAACATAAAGCCAAACAAAAAAGCAAAAGAATGGCTTCGTGTTCTGCATGTTGTGTCACACAAATCCACAAGCAAGCACGGCTTCGGCTGGAACAAAATAAGCCCGTGGTCACTGCGCAAGCATCGCTCGTTTGCGCCGATGAATGCGCTTGCCGTGTTTGATGACAGAGTCGAAAAGGAGGTACTCGAAAGCCTGTCATTGTGTTTCCTTTGCGGCTATAAAATTGAAACATCCACCCTCACCGCCGTGGAAGAACTCGTCAAAGAAAAGGGACTTACCGTTGTCACACCCGCCCGTTTTGCCCCCGACTTTGTAAAAAAACAGGTCAAATTCGGCTTTGCGGATGTCAAAGACGGAAAGGGCAGATGGATCGTTGCAAGAAAGGCGGATGATCTGCGTGTGACAAAACGCATTCGCCACCTGCTCGGCAACAAGGATGAGATCCGCCTGCGTTTCTCCGAGGAAGAAATCATTCTCAAAATCGCCCATGACGGCGACGGGTTCATTGTCATGTAAATTAAATTTGGGATTGCTGTATTTTGTTACGGCAATCCTGTTTTTATGCACAGTTGTGAATATTTTCTGCATATTCATGCATTTTTATGTATTTTTCCTATTGACAAGCATTATTATTATGTGTATAATAAGTCCACATTTTCAGAAGTATACACAAATTTGAAAGAAGGCACTCTCTTGACAAAGGTTTTTATTGACGGCAGCGCAGGTACAACGGGGCTTCGTATCCACGAACGCCTGCAGAACCGTACAGACATTACGCTTATCACACTCAGCGAGGAAAACCGCAAGGCTCCCGCAGCAAGAAAAGCAGCACTCAACGAAGCGGATATCGCATTTTTGTGTCTGCCCGATGCGGCGGCGATTGAATCGGTCAGTCTGATTGACAATCCTAACACGGCGGTCATCGACACCTCCACCGCACACCGCACGGCAGACGGTTGGGCTTACGGCTTTGCGGAGCTGCCCGGACAGAGAGATAAAATCAAAGCATCCAAACGCATTGCAAACCCCGGTTGTCATGCAAGCGGCTTTGTGGCACTCGTTGCACCGCTGACGGATGCCGGCCTCCTCAGCAAGGATGCAATGCTTACCTGCTTTTCGCTGACCGGCTATTCCGGCGGCGGCAAGAAGATGATTGCGGAATACGAGGATGCAGAGCGTGATTTTCTGCTTGATGCCCCCCGTCAGTATGCGATGACACAGAACCACAAGCATCTGCCCGAAACCCGTCACCTCTGCGGTCTTGAAAATGCCCCTGTGTTCTGCCCCATTGTCGGCGCGTTTTACAGCGGTATGGAAGTTACCGTTCCGCTGTTTGCAAATCAGATCAACGGCACTGTCGAGGACATCAAGGCGGTTTACAAAAAGCTTTACAACGGTCCCATTGTAAACTTCGTTGACAACGCAGGCGAAAACGGCTTCATGTCCGCAAATGCACTGGCAGACATGGACACCATGGAAATTTCCGTGCTCGGCAATGATGACCGCATTCTGCTGACGGCTCGCTTTGACAACCTCGGCAAGGGCGCATCGGGTGCCGCCATTCAGAACATGAACATCTTACTCGGCCCGGATGAAACATGCGGACTGAACATATAAAGGAGAAAATAATATGCAGCTCATTTCAGGCGGCGTTTGTGCCGCAAAAGGCTTCAAGGCAAGCGGAATCCACTGCGGTATCCGCAAAAACAGAACTAAAAAAGACCTTGCACTGCTCGTCAGTGACATTCCGGCTTCGGCAGCAGCTCTTTACACAACAAACCTCGTCAAGGGAGCTCCCCTGACGGTCACCAAAGAACACATTTCCGACGGCATTGCACAGGCGGTCATCTGCAATTCGGGCAATGCCAACACCTGCAACGCAGACGGCATTGAAATTGCCGAAAAGATGAGTTCGCTTGCAGCTGAAGCACTCGGCATTAAAGCAAGTGACATTATTGTTGCATCCACAGGTGTTATCGGGCAGCCTTTGAGTGTGGAACCGATTGCTGCGGCACTGCCAGCCCTTGCACAAAGCCTCAATTATGAAGGCAGCCCCGATGCGGCAGAAGCGATTATGACCACCGACACCATCGACAAGCAGGTGGCAGTTGAGTTTACCCTCGGCGGCAAACAATGCCGTTTGGGCGGCATTGCAAAGGGCAGCGGTATGATCCATCCCAACATGGCAACCATGCTTGTGTTCCTCACCACCGATGCCGCAATCGACAGCGCCCTTTTGCACAAGGCGCTGTACGGCGATATTTGCGACACCTTCAATATGCTTTCCATTGACGGAGATACTTCCACCAATGATATGGTCTGCATTCTTGCAAACGGCATGGCAGGCAATGAAAAAATCACCGAAGAAAATGAGGATTTCGCAACCTTTATGAAGGCACTCAACACCGTGACCGTGCAGCTGTGCAAGCTTGTTGCAGGCGACGGCGAGGGTGCAACGAAGCTGCTTGAATGCCTGGTTTCAGGCGCAAAGGAAAAGCAGATTGCAAAGCAAGTTGCAAAGAGCGTGATCTGTTCTTCCCTGCTCAAGGCTGCCATGTTCGGTTCGGATGCCAACTGGGGCCGCGTGCTGTGTGCCATCGGCTACAGCGGTGCGGATGTGGATGTCAACAAAATTGATGTCGCCTTCCGTTCCGCAAAGGGCACAATCCCTGTCTGCAAAAACGGGGCAGGCATTGAATTTTCGGAAGAGCTTGCAAAAGAAATTCTGCTCGAAAAAGAAATCGAAATTCTTGTCAACCTCAATGACGGCGACAAAGAAGCCTGTGCATGGGGCTGCGACCTGACTTACGATTATGTTAAAATCAACGGCGATTACCGCACTTAATTAAGAGGACATCATGGAAAATCAATTTTCAAACAAACAGCGTGCAGAGGTGCTCACCCAGGCACTCCCCTACATCAAGCGCCACAACGGCAAGGTCATCTGCGTCAAATACGGCGGCAATGCGATGATCAATGAAGAGCTCAAGCATCAGGTGATGGAAGACATTGTGCTTCTGTGGCTCATCGGTGTCAAGATCGTGCTCATTCACGGCGGCGGCCCCGAAATCAACGAGGTTATGGACAAATTCGGCAAAAAGCCCGTGTTTGTGGACGGACTTCGTGTGACCGACAAGGAAACGGTTGATATCGTGCAGATGGTGCTTGCAGGCAAGGTCAACAAAACGCTCGTCAATCTGCTTGAATCCTACGGCGGCAAAGCCATGGGCATTTCGGGCATCGACGGCAGAATGATCGAAGCCGAGGTCAAGGACGAACGGCTGGGTTTCGTCGGTAAAATCAAAAAAATCCACATCAAGCCCGTGCAGGACCTGCTTGAAAAGGGATATATTCCCGTCATTTCCACTGTCGGCTGCGACCGTCAGGGCAACACCTACAATATCAACGGTGACACCGCTGCCGCACACATTGCAGGTGCACTCGGTGCGGAAAGGCTCATTATGATGACCGACATCGCAGGCATTCTGCGCGACAAGGACGATCCGTCCACACTCATTCCCGATGTCACCATCGAAGAAGCCAAAAAGCTGCACGAGGAGGGCATTATCTCCGGCGGCATGATTCCCAAGGTCGATTGCTGCATTGAAGCCATCGGCAAGGGTGTTAAAAATGTCATCATCATGGACGGCAGAATTCCGCATTCCATTCTCATGGAATTGCTGACCGATGAGGGTGCCGGCACCATGGTCATGGAGGAAAGAAAATGAGCAATCTGCAAACAATCGACAAACAGTATGTCGCCAATACATACGCCCGTTTCCCCGTAGAGATCATCTCGGGCAAGGGCAGTGTCCTTGTGGACACAGACGGCAAGGAATACATCGACATGGGCTCGGGCATTGCCGTTACATCTTTCGGGCAGGGTGACGAAGTATGGCTCAAGGCTGTCACAGAACAGCTCGGCAAAGTACAGCATACCTCCAATCTTTACTATACCGAACCCTGCGCCCGTCTTGCACAGCTTTTGTGCGAAAAGACCGGCATGAAAAAGGTGTTTTTCGGCAACTCCGGTGCAGAAGCAAATGAGTGCGCCATCAAGGTTGCACGCAAATATGCGCAGGACAAAAAAGGGGCAGAATACAGCACCATCATCACACTCGAAAACAGCTTTCACGGCAGAACGCTGACCACACTTGCCGCGACAGGACAAGAGCATTATCACGAGCTGTTCAATCCCCTGACACCCGGCTTTGTGCATACTCCTGCCAATGATTTTGAAGCACTCAAGGCACTTGCATTGAAAGAAAAAACGGCAGGCATCATCATGGAAATCGTACAGGGTGAGGGCGGTGTCATTGCTCTCGATGCCGATTTCGTAAAAGCGGTTGCGGCATTCTGCAAGGAGCAGGACATTGTGCTTGTCATTGACGAGGTGCAGACCGGCAACGGCAGAACAGGCGAGCTGTATGCTTACATGCATTACGGCATTGAACCCGATGTTGTGACCACGGCAAAGGGCCTGGGCGGCGGACTTCCCATCGGTGCGGCACTGCTCGGTGAAAAGGTTGATAGTGTGCTCGGCTTCGGCGACCACGGTTCCACATTCGGCGGCAATCCCGTGTGCTGTGCAGGTGCTGTGAGCATCATTGAACGCCTGAACGAAGAATTTCTGGGTACCGTCAAGGCAAAGAGTGAAAAAATCTTCACCGCCTTACAGGGTGCTTCGGGTGTAAAATCCGTTTCGGGGCTCGGTCTTATGATCGGCATTGAAACCGAAAAAGCGGCAAAAGATATTGTGGCCGAATGCATGCAGAACGGCGTTTTGTGCCTGACCGCAAAAACAAAGGTGCGTCTGCTGCCGCCGCTGAATATCCCCGATGAGCAGCTCGACAAAGCCATCGAAATCATCAAAACAGCCTGTGCAATATAACGCACAGGCTCATTCTGCTTTATACAAGGGAGGAAATAAAATGCTTTACAAGAAAAATACCACCCCTGCATTAACCGACGAATTATTCAGAAATCCGACCTCCGAATACAGAGGCACACCGTTCTGGGCATGGAACAGCGATTTAAAAAGCGAAGAATTACAGCGTCAGATCGAGGTTTTCAAAAAAATGGGGCTCGGCGGCTTCCACATGCATGTGCGCACGGAGATGTCCACCAATTATCTGTCCGATGAGTTCATGGGACTCATCAGGGATTGCGTTGACAAGGCAGCAAAGGAAGACATGCTCGCATGGCTGTATGACGAAGACCGTTGGCCGTCGGGTGCCGCAGGCGGTCTTGTAACGAAGGACGAGCAGTATCGTGCCCGTTGCCTGCTGATGACCACCGAACCGTGTGAGGACGGTGACGATGCTTCAAAATTCATGGACTCCCGTTCCGAGGGCAGCCGTGACGGTAAGGGGCATCTCATCACCTGCTACGATGTTGTGCTTGACAACAACGGCTTTTTGCAGTCTTATAAGCAGATCGCCCAAACCGATGAAGCCGAGGGCACAAAATGGTATGCCTATTTAAAAATCCATGCGCCCTCTCCGTGGTACAACAATCAGACCTATCTTGATACGCTCAACCCCAAAGCCGTGCAACGTTTCGTGGAAGTGACCCACGAACGCTACAAGGAAACCGTCGGCAACCGCTTCGGCAGCGTGATTCCGTCTATTTTTACGGACGAACCGCAGTTCACACGCAAACAGCTGCTTGATAATTCCACGGACACCCACGATATTTTCATGCCGTGGACGGATGACCTGCCCGAAACCTACAAGGCACAGTACAATGAAGACCTGCTTGCCCACTTACCCGAGCTGTTCTGGGAGCTGCCGGACGGAAAAGTAAGCCTTGTGCGGTATCATTACCATGACCATATTGCAGAGCGCTTTGCGCAGGCATTTGCCGACGTCTGCGGCGGCTGGTGCCGTGAAAACGGCATTGCGCTGACCGGTCACATGATGGAAGAACCCACACTTCACAGCCAGACGGCTGCACTCGGTGAAGCCATGCGTTCTTACCGAGGCTTTGACCTGCCCGGCATTGATATGCTGTGTGCCAATTTTGAATTCACCACCGCCAAGCAGACACAATCCGCCGTGCATCAGTTCGGCAGAGAGGGTATGCTCAGCGAATTGTACGGTGTAACGGGTTGGGATTATGATTTCCGCGGCTACAAGCTGCACGGTGACTGGCAGGCATGCCTTGGTGTCACCATCCGTGTTCCGCATCTTTCGTGGTATGCCATGGGCGGTGAAGCCAAACGCGACTACCCTGCATCCATCAACTATCAGTCCCCGTGGTGGGAAGAATACAGCGCACTCGAAGACCACTTTGCACGCGTCAACACAGCCATGACAAGAGGAAAGCCGGTTGTGAAGGTCGGTGTTGTGCATCCCGTGGAAAGCTTCTGGCTGCGTTGGGGTCCCAACGACAAAACCGCACTGCTGCGTGACAATATGGATGCAAAATTCAAGGATGTCACCGACTGGCTGCTCAGAGGCAGCATTGACTTCAACTTCATCAGCGAATCGCTGTTGCCCACACTCTGCGAAAACGCAGGTGCACCCCTGCAGATCGGCAAAATGGCTTACGATGCGATCATTGTGCCCGATTGCGAAACACTCAGAAGCACAACCCTTGACCGTTTGGAAGCATTCCAAAAAGCGGGCGGCAAGCTCATTTTCATGGGCAGTGCACCGAAGTTTGAAGACGGTGTGCCGAGTGAACGCGGCAAAAAACTGTTCAGCGAATCCGTTTGCATTTCCTATGACCGCGCAGAGCTGCTGACAGCCCTTGACGAAAACCGTACCCTTGCAATCCGCAGGCAGAACGGCTCGCTTGCAAACGGCTTCATGTATCAGCTGCGTGAGGATAATGATTGCAATTGGTTGTTCGTCAGCCGTTGTGAAGAGCCCTATAACAAATCCGTCTGCCGTGAACATCATCTTCGCTTTGAAATCAACGGGGACTGGACACCTGTTGTTTATGACACGCAGAACGGTACGCAGTATGCAATCGACTGCGAATACAAAAACGGCAAAACCCTCATTCTCAGAACCCTGTTTGACTATGACAGTCTGCTTTTAAAGCTCCTTCCCGGCAAGTCTGCGGCTGCTGCAAATGCAGAAAAAGAGCTTACAAAAATCAAACAGATTGCAATTCCTGCAAGTGTTCCCTACACGCTGTCCGAACAGAATGCATTGCTGCTTGATATGGCTGAATATGCATTTGACGGCGGCGTATTCGCACCGCAAGAAGAAATTCTGCGCCTTGATAACATTGTTCGTAAACAGCTCGGATTCAACGAGCGCGGCGGCGGTGTTGCACAGCCGTGGGTTCTTGAAAAGGAACAACTCACACACACCGTCACCCTGCGTTTCAGCTTCAACAGCGAAATCGAATACGAGGGCGCACTGCTTGCACTCGAGGATGCAGAGGTTGCAAAAATCGAGTTCAACGGTGAAAAGGTTTCCAACGAAATCACCGGTTGGTATGTGGACAAGGAAATCAAGACCGTCTGCCTGCCGACCATTCAGCAAGGCGAAAACACACTTGTCATCACCTGGCCCATCGGTGAGACCACCAACACCGAATGGTGCTACATTTTAGGCAACTTCGGCGTCAGAGTGCTCGGCACGGAAAAGACAATCACCACCTTGCCTGAAAAGCTGTATTTCGGTGCAATTCAGAATCAGGGCCTTCCCTTCTACGGCGGTAATGTCACCTACCACCTGACCGCAAAGGGCAATGCATTTTGCCTTGAAGCCACCCGTTACATGGGTACACTGATGAAGGTTACCGTGGACGGCGAAGAACAGGGCAGAATCATCTATCCGCCTTATGCACTTGAACTTTCCGACCTCGGTGCAGGCACACATAATATTGACATCACCCTGTTCGGCAACCGCTTCAACAGCTTCGGGCCTGTCCATCTGAGCAACAACAAGCATTCCTGGCACGGCCCCGATGCATGGCGCACAGAAGCAGACACATGGAGCTATGAATATGTGTTGCGTGATGTAGGTCTTCTCACAAGACCCGTTCTGTGGGAAGTTGAATAAAAAATATTTGCAAAAGCAAAGAAATATGCTATACTGATTTTATCGACAAAATTCAACAGAAAGTGAGTTTCAATTATGGCAGACAAGAAAAAGAGCACATTCATGAAAGATTTCAAGGAATTCATCGCAAAGGGCAATATCATTGACATGGCAGTCGGTGTTGTCATCGGCGGCTCATTCGGAAAAATTGTAACCGGCCTTGTCAATTACATCATCAATCCCTTTGTTGCCATGTTCGTGCAAACCGGCAGTCTGGACAGCATCAAGACCGTCATCAAGGAAGCCGAACTCGATACAACGGGTGCCGTTGTTGCAGAAGAAGTTGCAATACTCTGGGGCACCTGGGCACAGACTATCATCGATTTCCTGATCACTGCATTCTGCATCTTTGTAATGCTTCGCATCATCATGAAAGTCAAGAATCATTTTGAAAGCGAAAAAATCGCAGCCGCCGAAAAGGAAGCTGCCGAAGCCAAGCAGAAGGCTGACGAAGAAGCAGCCGCCCTCAAAGCAAGACAGGATGCACTCGAAGAAAGCACACTCAAGCAGGCTGAATTGCTCGCAGAAATCCGCGACCTGCTGAAAAAACAATAAAAAATATACATACCAAATATATAAAGCGCACATCAGGACATTCACTGATGTGCGCTTTATTGTTTTATTTGCTTTTATTTGCAGAAGAATTTGAGCAAGGTCACAGCACCGACGAGCATGCACACGGGGGCAAGAATAACAAGTCCTGCACCGAGAGCAAGGCAGGTGATGAGCAACGGCAGGGCAAGCACAAGAAGTGCAACGGCAATGATTTTTGCAGTACCCCATGCAATTTTGAATGCGAGCTTGATGCTCCAGCCGAACAAGGCAAAAAACAGCACAGTAATAAGAATGTCAAACATAATTTTTCGCTCCTTTATGTAAAGTATTTTTTGTTTTGTTGTGATTCTATTATACACAAAACACCGGCAAAAGAAAACAGCAATATCTGCAAAAATAAAGGCTTGTTTTTTACAATAAGTGCAAAAACGGAACTGCAAAAGCACAGTTCCGTTTACAATTTAATAAAATGTTGCAACTCTGTCGTCGCCTGTGAGAGGTTCGCAATTTTCAGCCGAAATGCAGTTGAGCACCGGGCCGCGCCTGCCGTAAAGACGGCTGAAACGGATGTCGATTTTGGCGGTGAGCATGATCCACTGTGCATTTTCGATGGTGTCAGCGTTTGCCCACTTGGTCACAAAGCCTGCGTAAGCAATGTCATCCGCACAGCAGGTCATCACATGTCTGCCTGCAACGAACATCTTGTCGGGGAATTTGGGATTGGTGGCACAAACAGCCTTGAAACGGATGGTCTTGCCGTCATACTTTTTCATATCGTCCGTGATATCCTGATACCACAGCGCATAGTCACGGTCTTCGAGTTCAATGACGGGGGCATTGATGTCAAACGGCAAGGGATCAACAATTTCGTCGGGCTGAATGGAGCCGTCTGCAAATTCATACACAATTTCCGCACGGCGTGAAACCCCGCGCACAATTTTGTGATAAGGCATAATGTCCGATCCGTTGGGCACACGGTTAAAAATGATGCTGTCGGCATTCTGCAGCTTGTCAAAAACAAGCGAACGCATATTGGCATTGTAGCTGACAACGGTGTTGGCATCAAAGAAGAGCATATTCTGATACGGCACCCAGTTTTCGGGCATGGCATCATAGAATTTTTGCAGCATCCACATGCCGTTGTATTCCACAAAGGCGCGTGTTGCACCTGTTTCTTTTACAAAACGGGACAGAGCCTCTTCGGTCAGGTCATCCTGGTCTTCAATCACACGCTTGTAAACATTGGGAGAAGCAAAACGGGATGCATCGTATTCCTCTTCGCCGTCCTCGCAGACGAGAAGCAAGGTTTTTTCACCGGAATTGACTCGCTTGTCCTGCAAGGTATCCTGCAGAAACAAGGTCTTACCACTCTCTAAAAAGCCCGTAAACAGATAAACGGGAAATTCTTTATTCTGTGCCATATCAGTTCACCCCGAACAACAGCGACAGTGCGCCCTCATGCAGATTGGAGCCGATAACGCAAAGTCTGCCGATGATGCCCGCGGCACCCGTGCGCACCTCCCCCTCACCGGGTGTGTAGTCAAAGTGCAGCCATGTGCCGTTTTCGCCTGCAACAATGCCCTTGGCACGCAGAACCACACCGTATTTGCCTTCATCGCACAGCTCGTCAAGGGCTGCCTGCAATTCGGCTTCGGTGAAAACCTTTGTGGTTTCTCTGCCCCAGCTCGTAAAGACTTCATCCGCATGGTGGTGATGATGACCGTGTTCATGGTCGTGACAGCCGCAGGTGCAGTGCTCATCATGGTCATGATGGTGTTCATGGTGATGCTCATGCTCGTAGTCATGACATCCGCAATCGCAATGCTCATCATGCTCATGATGGTGTTCATGGTGATGCTCATGCTCGTGGTCATGGCAACCGCAATCGCAGTGCTCATCATGGTCATGGTGATGATGTTCATGCTCGTGATGATGATCGTGGTCGTGGTCATGGCAACCGCAGTCACAGTGTTCATCATGATGATGGTGCTCGTGGTGGTGATGTTCTTCGTGCATCAGGTGCTCAACGGCAGCCTGCAGGGAATCTCTGCGTTCAATGGCTTCCAGCAGTGCCTTACCGTCCAGCTGTGTGATGGGTGTGGTGATGATAACGGCTTCTTCGTTGTGAGAACGCACAAGCTCCACGGCTTTTGCAAGCTTTTCGGCAGAAGCGGTATCTGCGTGGCTCATGACGATGGTGCCTGCATGTTCTATCTGATCATTGAAAAATTCGCCGAAGTTTTTCATGTACATTTTTGCCTTGCCTGCATCCACAACCGTGGTGAATGCATTCAGCTGCATGCCGACCTGCACATTGTCACGCACGGCACGGATGACATCGGACAGCTTGCCGACACCCGAAGGTTCAATGATGATACGGTCGGGATTGTATTCTTCCACAACCTTTTTGAGCGCTTCGCCGAAGTCGCCGACAAGCGAACAGCAGATGCAGCCTGAGTTCATTTCACGGATTTCGATGCCGGCATCCTGCAGAAAACCGCCGTCAATGCCGATTTCACCGAATTCGTTTTCAATCAGAACGAGCTTTTCGCCTGCGTATGCTTCGTTGAGCATTTTGCGGATAAGTGTGGTTTTGCCGGCACCGAGAAAGCCCGAATAAATATCAATTTTTGTCATTGCAATCAGATCCTTTGCGTTTTTTACCGATATATTATTTTATCACTTTTGCAATCAATTGCAAGTGCATTCTTTTAATTTTCAAGAAAATCAACAGCCGTTGCCGTAATTTTTTTGAGCACACCGTCCTCAAACGGGCTTGGCACATCTGCGGCCTTACAAAGGTCAACAAATGTCTTTTTGCCGCCCAGGCTTGCAAAAGCAAGATACCGCTTCCATGCGTCTTCCCTGTTTTCGTTCATCAGTGCCCAGAAAGTGAGCGCCACGGTCTGCGCAAGGCAGTAGTCGATATAATAGAACGGCAGCTCGTAAATATGGTGCTGTCTTTGCCAGCCTCTGCCCTCACCGTAGAATGCAAGGTCGCTTCTGTCGCAGAACGGACGGTACTGCTGCTCAAGCTTTTCCCATGTCTCATGGCGCTGCGCCTTGGTGAGTGTGGGATTGTCGTACACAATATGCTGAAATTCATCCACCATGCAGCCGTAAGGAATAAAGCGGATGCAGCCTTCAAGGTGCGCAAGCTTTGCGGTGGGTGTTTTGTCACCGTAGAACAGCCCGAGCCACTTCCATGCAAAGAATTCCATCGACATCGAATGACATTCGCAGGATTCCATGGTGGGATCCATATTTTCACGCACCTCAAAGTCCTTGGCAAGCCAGCCTGCAAACGCATGACCTGCTTCGTGGGTCAACACCTCGACATCGTCTGCCGTGCCGTTGAAGTTGGAGAAAATGAACGAAGCCTTGTAATCGGGCAGGAAGGTGCAATAGCCGCCGACCTGCTTGCCCTTGCGTGAAAGAACATCGAGCAGCTCGTTGTCATACAGCTCTGCCACAAATTCTGCCGTTTCGGGCGACATTTCCTCATACATTTTTCTGCCTGCAGCAAGAATATCTTCTGCCGTGCCCACGGGACGGGGATTGCCCTCGGGGAACAGAAAATCATTGTCATAATAATGCAGCTCATCAATGCCGATGCGCTGCTTCTGCTTTTCAATCAGCGTTCCGCACAGCGGAACAATATCGGACTTGACGGCATTGCGGAATTTCTGCACCATGGCAGGATCATAGCAGTTTCTTTTCAGGCGCAGATAGGCGACCTTGGTGAACGAATCAAAGCCGAGCTCGTTTGCGATTTTAGTACGCACGGAAATGAGTTCGTCATAAATATCATCCAATTCCGCTTCGTGGGACTTGTAAAATGCGGCATCGGCTTCAAAAGCTGCCTTGCGCACACTGCGGTCGGCACTCTTTTTGTAGGGTGACAGCTCGGACAGTGTCAGTTCCTTGCCGTCGAATTCAATTTTTGCGGATGCAACCAATTTGGAATACTGGCTGCAAAGCTTGTTTTCCTGTTGCAAAAGCGGTACGATTTCGGGCTTGAAGGCTTTGTTTTCAAGCTCGGCATTGACAAACATCAGCGCACCGTATTTTTCTTTCAGCTGCGGCAGAAAGGGGCTTGCAAGCAGCACCTGCATAAAAGCAACAAGCACCCGGGTCAACAGCGGTGAATTTTCGTCATAGAAATCATTTTCCGCTTCATAAAAAGCATCGTTTGTGTCGATGGAATGACGGATATAGGTCAAAGTGATCATGGTTTCGGCATGGGAATACAGCTTTTCATGCTCGGTGAACGCTGCAAAAACGGTTTCGGCGTTTTCAGCGGTCTGCACCTGCGCAGTGAGCTGCTCATACGCAGCGGACAATGCCTTTATATCCACACGCTCATATTGCATTTCGGAAAATTTCATTATATCACTCCTCAAAATTATATTATACTCTTCTTGCAAAACGAATGCAAGATTTGTTTTTATGATTGAAAAAACAAAATACTTTTTTATATTTTTTCCATTTCCCTCTTGATTTTGCAAAAGTTTTGGTATATAATACTGCTACATTTGAAAACGGGGTGTGGCGAAGTTTGGTATCGCGCTTGGTTCGGGACCAAGAGGCCATGGGTTCAAGTCCCGTCACTCCGACCATAGTGAGTATTCATAACACAAGTGAATACTCACTTTTCTTTTTTACATTTCCTCATAGTTAATTTGTTATGTATCGAGCAGGTTTTGAGCCTGCTCTTTTTTGTTATGCCGTGAGATATTCAACGGCTACACCTTGTCTTGCTTCAAGGACTATATTTTCCTCTTTAACAGGATTTTCAATAACCCCGATAAAGCGATAGTGTATTACAATCCTCTGTGTTTTGTTCTTACCCTTACCCTCAATGGAATGAACTTCAATTTTCTCAATCAGTTCATTTAAGAGTGCAGGTGTTAGTGTTTCCATCTGCATAAACTTACGGACTGCTAATGTGAATTGCTCTTTGCTTGTACGAAGATTTTCTATCTCTGAAAGCTCTTCTTGGTATTGCCTGATTTTTACTTTCAGTTCATCTCGCTCTGTTTCATACTTCTGAGATAACTGCATAAAGCTTTCTTCATTGACAATTCCGTTGATGTGCTTCTCAAAGAGTTTTTCATACATTACGGCAACTTCCTTTGTTCTTGCTGTTGCCTTATCAATACTACTTTCAAGAAACTTCTGCTGACTGAGGATACTTTTGTTGGTCTTTGCTTCAAGAATATCTGCGAACGCTTCTTCATCTTCAATGAGAAAACTTGCAAGACTTCTGAGCTCAAGCATCACAATCTGCTCCAAAGAATCAGCCCTGACATAATGTGTACCCTCACAGGTACCCCTGCGTCCTTTATAATTGGAACACATAAAATACTTGATGTCAGTATTAGGATGATTGACATTGAACCATAAAGGACTTCCGCAATCGGCACAGTATAACAATCCGCAGAACATATTCTTTTCAGCGTGTTCGGGATTCGGTGCTCTGCGTTTTCCTTTGGCTTTCATCTTCTGAACAGTTTCAAAAGTGTTTCTGTCAATTATCGGCTCGTGAACATTCTTGAATATCTTCCAATTCTCTTCGGGATTCTGAAGTCTTTTCTTGTTCTTGAAGTTCTTTGAGTAGGTTTTAAAGTTGATAACATCACCGCAGTATTCCTGCTGTGCAAGAATTTTCTGAACAGTTGTCTTACACCATTTATACGGGTCAGGCTGAGTTTTCTTACCGCCCTTGTTAAGACCTTTACTCTGCCAATATGCCATCGGTATCATCACCTTGTTTTCCTGAAGGATACGGGCAATAGTTTCATTACCTTTACCCTCAATACACATTGCAAAGATACTCTTGACTACTTCTGCAGCTTCTGTATCAACAATCCACTTCTTTTTGTTCTGCGGATCCTTCATATACCCGTAAGGCGGTTGGGATAACGGCTCACCGAGATTACCTCTTATGCGGTGTGAACTTCTGACCTTGCGACTTATGTCACGAGCATACATCTCATTCATAATATTTTTGAACGGTGCAATTTCATTATCACCTTCATTACTGTCAACCAAATCATTGACAGCTATGAACCTGATGTTGTGCTCAGGAAAGAAGTTGTCTGTATAGTGGCCAACTGAAACATAATCTCTGCCGAGACGGGATAAGTCTTTTACCATAACGGTTGTTACATATCCCATTTCAATATCTTCAAGCATTGCCTGAAAACCGGGTCTATTGAAATTAGTTCCCGTATAACCGTCATCAACATAATACTTTGTGTTGGTGAGCTTCAATTCTTTTGCTTTTTGTGAGAGTAACTTTTTCTGATTACCGATTGAGTTGCTTTCGCTGTCTGTACCATCATCACGGGACAATCGGCAATAGATGGCTGTTATGCCAAAATTATCTGACTGCATTTATCCTCCCTTCTCCGGCAGTCGAATTTACATATTCTGTATTAAGTGTATTTATATTATCGGCATTTGTCAAATGTGCAAAATCGCTTCCGATAAAAGCTGATATTTTTTCTTTCATTGTTTTGGCTTCTTTAGTGCTGAATTTTTTGGTTACAATATATCTGACACCGTTGATTTCATATTCTTCGGTTTCAGGCTTTTCTATTTTACCCAATTTGCATTCAGCACGAGTACCGTCGAGCACCTTATGAAAATTTAATTTGCAATACTCCCAAAAGGATATTATTTTTCCTGTCATTATCATTCCTCCTTATTAAAGTTTTTATTTCTGTCGGGGTGTTAGGGGTTAACCCTTAACAAGCGGAATTTGTCCACATATCCAATGCTTGCTAAGACTTTGCCGCAGCCGAAAAAGTCGTAGCAAGCAGTTGTGACTGTTCAATTCCAATGCTTGTTAAGACATATGCCACGGCATAAAATGTCGCAACAAGCAAATGTGTCCGTACAAATTCAATGCTTGTTAAGACTTGTCCCACAGTTTTTATCGCTCCCATTGACGTTGCTTTTGAAGAACCATTGCATACCGTGCAAGAGCCTTTTCTGTTATCTCTTCCATCTTTTTTGGCGGCATATCTTTCTTAAAATACTTCTTAAAAGTTTCAACAGGGATTTTTACATACTCCTTTTGATTCGCTTTTTGCTCCTGCATAATTTCAAAGATAGCATCCATAGTGAGTTTCTTTTCTTCACTCAGTTTATGCATACGCTGTGCCTGTGAAAGTGACGGAGTGCAATCTTCACTGTCAATAGTTTCAATTAAGTTACACTGTTCCTCTTCTGTTAAATATGAAAGTTCAACTGCAGGTGTAAAAGAAATTCTTTTTTCATCCACCATATCAAGAAGTGCAGGTTGTAAATTGTTCAATCGTATATATCTTTGAATCTGCATTCGGGAATCGGGCATTGTTTCTGCGAGCTTTTCATCACTGCGAAACTTCGTCCCAACTTGTGACGAAGTTAAATCTGTTCTTGCACCTTGCTTTTTCATTGCATCGTGTTTCATTTTATATGCACGAGCTTTTTCACTCGGTAAGATTTTTTCTCGGCTGAGATTACAGTCAACAAAATTTATTACCGCTTCTTCTTTTGATAATTCTCTTACATAAACAGGAACAACTTGGAGATTTAATTCCCTTGCAATCTGCCATCGTCTATGGCCGGATATGATTTCATAACTGTCATTCGTCTTATTAACAATAAGCGGCGTGATAATTCCGAACTCTTTAACGCTGTCACGAAGCTCGTCATACTCTTTTTCATCAACACTCTGAAACGGATTATTTTCAAAGGGATGCAATAAATCAAGATTTAAATATTCAATTTTTTCGGTTGACATAAATTTAAAATTTCCTTTCTTTAGATTTTTTTGTTTAGATTTTTGATACATAAAATTATGTTTTAATTTTTGCTAAAGCATTGTTTCACTTCCTTTACTTAAAAATTTTGCATTTAAAAATCCTTGTGTTTACACGAGGATATGTATTCAGGTTGATTTGTGCTGTAACTGTATGGTATAATAATTTTATAATAAAGTTTTAATGAGATGAGGGTGGGAAAATGAAAAAATATAAAGTCCCGATCATTATATGTTTAATAGTTATAATTCTATTTTTGGTTAATCTACGATTCGATTTAATTGATAGAATTATAGTTCAATTCAGTAGTGAAAAGTATTCTGAATTTGTTTCTGAAATGGATTATGAAAAAGAGCTGTTAAGAGAGCCTGTATGCATTAAGGATATGGCATCGCAGAAAAGAGAGCTTGCAGAAACAGAGCTTGATAAAATTATTCAACCTTATGATTTCCACATACAGCTTAATGAAAAATATAATTTATCAGAGATAGCAACTGCTGACAGCGATTTTGACAAAACCGTTCAGCTTCTTGAATGGCTTACAGAGCATACATATTACAGCGGTATGCAAATGAAAATGCTGGATGATGACACCTTTGATATTTTGGACTATTCATTTGATAAGTCCTTTAAGCATGCGATTAACTGCCGTTACAGAGCAATAGCGTTTGCAGATTGCCTTATAGCTGTAGGCATAAAAGCGTTCCCTGTGGCTATGGTATCCTCCGAATTCACAGGCTCTCATTTCACTTGCTTGATTTACATATCCGAAGAAGATAAATGGTGCTCCTTTGACCCGTCCTTTGGTTGTTGGTTCACAGATAAAGAGGGCGAGCTTTTAGATATATTTGAAATAAGAGAACTGTTTTTGGAAAATAAAGAGCCTGTAGTTAAGGGATATAGCTTCAACGGTAAGCAGGAAAACTTTGATGTTTATATGAACAGCTTTTTGAAGTTTTGTATTTCAAACCTCAGCACCTGGGCAGATAATTCAACTGACAGAAGGTCGGAAAACACCTTTTCGGGAAGAAAGCAGTTTAGCTCTGCTATACCGGAAATAAAAAATATTGCTCCGAGAAGTGACTTAACTGAATAATTAGTTTAAGAGAAAATAATTTGGCAGAGTGGTTATGAAAAAGATACTAAACTCAAATACAATAAAAATTATTGCGATTGTCGCAATGACTATTGACCATATTGCGTGGTTGGTTTTTCCGGGATACAACGATGGAATTATCCCTGTTGTGTTACATATAATCGGTAGACTCACATGCCCGATTATGTGTTATTTCATAGCGGAAGGTTATCACTACACTAAAAATATAAACAAATACACACTGCGCTTATTTGCCTTTGCATTCATATCGCATTTTGCTTACATATTCGCTTCCTCAAGTTTCATTGATTGGAAATCCTTTATCCCATTTTACTACGGAGATATTTTCAATCAGACAAGTGTTATGTGGCCTCTTGCATGGGGCTTGGTAATGCTTCGTGTTGTAAATAATGAAAGAATAAAGTCAAGCATAAAAGTTATTCTTGTATTACTTATTTGCGTTATTACCTTCCCAAGTGACTGGAGCTGTATTGCAAGTCTTTGCATTATGGCTATCGGTACTAACAGAGGAAATTTCAAAAAGCAAATGTTATGGATGGTATTTTATGTAGCCTTTTATTCTGTTGTATACTTCTTTGCACTTGATAAGCTGTACGGAATTATACAAATGGGCGTTGTTTTTTCAATACCTGTTATTATGATGTATAACGGACAAAGAGGACAAAGCCGCAAGATAAACAAATTTATGAAATGGTTTTTTTATACATACTATCCTTTACATCTGTTTATCATAGGCTACATTCAATACATTAGTTGACATCCGATTTATCTAATCAAACATTTTTACTGTTCTCACTTTGCGAGGGCAGTTTCTTTTTATCAAAACCGCCCCATAGTGAAAAATAGTAAATATTAGTGAAAATTCATTCCTTTGAAAAATTTGTTTTTTTCAACAGAGCCATTTTTGAGTGCATTTTGCCCTTAGTAATACGGGCAGAATGCACCGATTTTTAATGGAAATTTTGCTGACGGGGTACTGTTCGTTTTGCCAATTTCTATAGTCTGATTTGCCAAATTTGTATTATACGAGCCGAAGAAGAAATGCGTTGTTCCATCAGCTTTTCGCATTCTGTCAATACACCATACATACTTAAAGTTACTGCTAACTTAATTAAAGAATATCTTTCTCTTCTCGGTCGGTATATATCTCAGTCTTACTCTACTCAGTCTTATTACTTGCGAGTTTTACGGTGACCTGATGCGTGTTTTCGGTATAGGTAAAACATACAGCTTTGCAGGCTTACCTTTGCCCTGATATTTGCGGCGGAGCAGATTATATTTTTCAATCTCACGCTGTAGCCTTGTTGCTTTATCGTGTCCGCAACCGAGCTTTTCACTTGTTTCGGCAATGGTATAAAATATAAAGACCTCTCCGTTTTTATCACACCAACCGTTTATTGCTGACAACTGCATTCTGTCAAGCATTAAGCCGTAAAGCAACTTTGCTTCTGCAGATAAATTCTTATACTCATCCGTAAATAATACCTTCGGCATTTTGAAAAAGGCTTCATTATCCACAATCTTTCACGCTCCTTTTTGATACATAATTGCAGGATATAACCACAGCCCTGAAACTCTGCTTGCAGCTGTTAACACATCTCCTGCAAAGCTCGTTGTAACAGATTCTGTTTCTTTCATTAAGGTAATAACTCCATCCTGCCTTTCTGCTTTTTGACATTCTCGGAATAACTGTCACACTCCTTTTAACTGTAGCATTTCGGGTTGATTTTTGATGTTTTTTTCTCCTGTAATGAGTTTATTCTTCTCGTTAGTATCACTTCATTACCTGCACACATAAGGCCTCCTTTTGTCATTCGGATGTTTATTTGCAAAACAAAAAAGCCACTACAAAGGACAACAGAAATAAACGGGAGCCGGCAAACCAACTCTCGTCTATATTCCATTGTCGTTATGTAGCGGCTTTCAATAAAGCCAAGTAATCTGTCAGCTTCCGTAAAAAGAGTACAGATTATTGTATTTTATGTTGTTATGTAAAAAGTTATCGTCCAGGCAACGGTATTATATCAGCTTTCAAAGTATTTTTTACACGAAATCTGTCGAAGTGTATAAAGTATTTTTTACTTGTCAATAATATAAGGTTTAGACTTTCTCCTTTGGTAGCTGAGTTTTTACCTCTCATCCTCAATATTGCAAATGTTCAGATTAACCGTAAACATCTTATCCTCGCACTTGAACTCCGCAACGCCGTCGTATCTGTGGGCGACGGTTCTTATGCTTTGTGTGCCGAAGCCATGGTTGCGTTTGTCGGGCTTTGTGGTTTTCAGCTTTTCCGTGTTTATATCGTCTTTCACCGGGTTTGTGACGGTCATAGAGATTCGGTCATCCGTTGACATTAAGTTGAGATTTATAAATTTTTTGTCTTTGTCGGGGACTTTTTCAACAGCTTCAATTGCGTTGTCAAGAGCGTTGCCTAAAACAATGGCAAGCTCAAGCTCGTCAACCTTTATTTCACCTGCAAGCTTAATCTGTAGATTGAGCTTTATTTTTTTCTCTTTTGCAAGGTGCAGCTTAGATTGCAGCAGAGCATCAATAATTGGGTTGCCGCTGTTTACAATATTGCCGTTCATTTCTTCAAGCCAGTTCAGGTTGTTTTCCATTATCTGAACAGCCTTATCAGCCTGACCGTCTTTAACCATTGCCATAAGTGAAAACAAACGGTTTCTTATATCGTGCCTGAAAACACGAAGCTCATTCTGATAATTATAAAGCTCCTGATAATGTATTGCCTGATTTGCGATGTGATTTTCAGTGAACAGCAGCTTTTCCTTGGCTTGTGCCATTTCGTTTATTTTATCAATGATATAGAAAACAGAAATGTTTGCAAAAATGAGCACAACGGATGAAATAAGATTCATTATCTGAAAGCTAAAATCATCAATCACATAACAGCATCTGAGGAAGAGAAGCATAATTAAAAGCGAAGCAACGGGCAAAGAGTAAATAAGATAAAAATATTTTACCTTTGCATAATTTTCAAGGTTAAAATCTCGCTTTTTAGTAACCAACACAACTATATAGGCAAGGAACTTTGAAAGTAGAGTACACACGACAAATAAAGCCGGATTGTTCTGTGTATACGAAACATCGACCGACAGCACCATTGTTAATATCATACCTATGATGCATTCTGCTGCTGTGTTTATTACAACAATTACAAAAGAAGTGATTGCTCTGTGTACCCATTTCATATCATAAAGAAGCGAAATAAGAAAACTAAATATCAGTGAACATAAAGAAACAAGCGGTGACTTTGCAAGAAAGAGATTTGTGTTTACAAACTGAAAGAGAGTAAACACAATGCAAAGCAGACTAAATACTGATTTGCTGACTCTCGGCGAATATCTGCCCTTGAAAAAGTACAGTGCAATCAAAAGCTCACAGATATTGCCCGATAAATTGATTATATAATCCGCCATTTCACCACTTCCATTTCTGAATATACTTGTCATAAATCAGCAAGGCTTCTTTTCGCCTCTTTTCGCTGATAGGTATAACTGAATTATCTGATAAAACAACCTCGGTACTGCCAAAGGTTTTGATATGCCTCATATTTATAACATAGCCCTGATGCACCCGGACAAAGCCGTGATCCTTCAGCTTTTCGTAGGCATCGGAGACCTTGCCCGTATGCTCATATTCTGAGCCTTCAACATGAACCTTGATTCTTCTTCTGTAGCCTTCGATATATGTTATATCTCCGATACGCAGAACATTTCTTTGATTTTTCCAGCTTGCAAGATATTTCTCGTGCATAATCCTGTGCTTGTGCAACGCACGGTTAAACACATCGTCAAATTCCTTTTGCTCAATGGGTTTAACAAGAAAATGAAAGGCTTCACATCTGAATGCATCAAAAACATAGTTTTTATGGCTTGACACAAAAATTATGATAGCTTCAGGTGCATACTTCCTCACCTCGGTTGCTGTATCAATGCCGTTCATTTTATCCATTTCTATATCAAGAAAGACTATGTCAAAATCCTTCCCCGAAGAATAATGCTCAACCAAATCTTCGCCCTTAAAGAAATCGGTAATCTGAGGCATTTGAGACTCTGTGAAGAAGGGCTGAAGACATTGTCTTATTTTTTCGTGCATTGTTTTATCATCATCACAAATACAAAGCATCATAAAATCACTCCGTTCTTTTTAGTGCAGAGTGCAGAACGCAGAACGCAGAACGGCTTTAACCGTTAGCGACTGCTTCATAAAACTCACTCCGTTCGTTTTTTTGAGTGCAGAGTGCAGAATGCAGAACGCAGAACGCAGAACGATTTAAACCGTTAGCGACTGCTTCATCATTTACACTCTACTCTTAATTGTGTTTATTTGTTTGAACTTTGCAAAAATTTACCTGTTGTTTTCGGACAATTCGTTCTGCGTTCTGAACTCTGCGTTCTGCGTTTAATAAGTGTTTGTTTTCTTGCATATTGAAACAAGAATTGCAATTATCTCATCAATATCACTTTGCATACTTAGAAATTCTTTGTCTGATAAATAGTCTGTTTTATGTAAAAGTCTTAACCAATAAAAAGTTTCATTTGCCTCTTTAAGTGCTATGTTCATTTTAGCATTGAAGTCCGCTTTGCTTTGTCCTTTTTCACCTTCAGATACATTTGCACCGATACTTGTACCACTGCGGAGTAATTGTTTTGACAGAACATACTCCTTTTTGTCTGTTGTCAGGTGCTTATATAAATTTACGATTCTTACCGCAAAATCAAAGCTTTTATTTTCAATAATACTGTCAGCCATATTTCATTCTCCTCAATTAAAATTTGGGTGTGGGCAAAGCCCACCCACCGTTCTGCGTTCTGCACTCTGCATTCTGCACTTAAACCGCCCCACACTAATTATACATCAATCGGTTTTTCTTTTCAATTATGCGAAGTCCGTAATATTGCACTCTAAAACCGACGTTTTGCATTTTATATTGAATTGCGAATGGCGTTTTAATAAAGTAAAAGTATCTTGTGCATTTGCACGTCAATTTTGCAAAGGAGATGATAGCGACTGGATAACAATTCAATACTCCCTCCGTCTGCGGCGAAAGGTCGCAATTATCTCCCTCACGGAGAGAGCAAAAACAAACTGAGGGAGTAACAATTTATTTCAAGAAAGGAAAACGAAAATATGAAAACAAAAAAATTATTATCCATTTTATTGGCACTTATGATGATGTTATCAGTTGTGCCTATGTATGCAAGTGCGGCTGACCCAGTTGCATTGACTACAAGTAATGTTACAGAATGGCCCACAGCAACATTTATAAATGAAGCAATGTATTTCGGTCAGAAGGTAGAGGATGCTGTCACTTTATCTGGTGGCAAAGTAGAATACAACGGACAATCTGTTGCAGGTCATTTTGAATTTATTGACCCTGCTTTTATGCCTACTGCATTTGGAACACAAAGAGCTGATATTAAGTTTGTTCCCGATGATACAACTCTCTATACTGGATTTGAAGCAAAACGCTGTCGATATGTCACATATACAGTATCAAAAACAACTCCAGTATTTGTTGATGAAATTAACGATCCATTAGTAGCTACAAAAGTTGAAGCGGGAGCAACACTTTCAACATCCACAATTTCAGGCGGAAAAATGGTAAATCCCTACAACCCCGACGAACCTAAAATTCTTGCTCGCTCTTGGGAATGGTCAAGTCCTAACACAGTAGTAACAGAAAGCGGTTATTATGAAGCCAAATTTATTCCCGGGAATTATAATGCTACAACAGCACAGATTTATGTTGAAATAGCTGTTGACATTATTGAATCTGAGATTTTAACTATTCCCACGATTCCTGAATTAACCTATGATGGTGTAACAACTTGGAATGAAGTTGCTCTTTCGGGTGGTGTTGCTGTCGAAAAAGGCACCACAAATGTTATAGAAGGTACTTTCATATTGCATTCTTGGTGGAAATACACAGTTATTGATGCAGGTAACTACGAAATTGATGCTACATTTATTCCCAACGATACAGAAGCATACACAAAAGTTGATTGTAAAATTCCCGTAACCGTAAACAAGGCTCCCATCAGATTTGTTGATGAAAACGGTGCTGAAATCGTTCCCGAAATCACCGTTCCTTACGGCACAAAGTTCAACGATATTTCAAGACTTCTCAATCCTTATATCAAGGGTCCTGAATATGTATACTTCGTTATGGGCGACCTTGAATCTCAGCTTTGTGAAAACGGCACATACACTGTTACAGCAACTGCTCCCAGTGACGGTGCACATTATGAAGATACAGAGCTTACTTTCAAAATTGTTGTTGAACCTAAAGTAA
>JAZNCO010000124.1:0-3107 GCA_045587645.1 Acutalibacteraceae bacterium
AGCAGACTGACGGTATGTTTTAACTTAATATTAAACACAAAAGTCTGAAATCGTTTGCGCTCTGCGCAAATAGAGAACCCCCGGCGAGGGTTCTCTACGAAAAACAGTCCCCCGGACTGTTTTTCTACTCTCCTGCGCTTATTGGCGGATAAAGTGTTCCGCTCATTGCGATGAGCGGGAATGGGCGCTGGCCCTTGGCCCCGCAAGCTTTTGAGAAAAGCTTGACCAAAACTTTTAATAGTTGACAATCAAATCAAGTTTCAGCTAACCATTGCGCCGCTAAACCATAATTTACCGCAAAAAAAGGAGCTGTGCAACAGCTCCTCGTTTAATATGCTTTCTTATTCCACAATGTTTGCGAAACGGCGTATAACGCTTTCGCAATCCTTCTTGTCCATGATCTTCGGCACGGGATAGGTCGGGTTGCCTTCCTGCAGTGCGCGTGCGACAAGGGTGGGGATATCCTTTTCCTTGACATCGAGCTTTTCGGGAATATCCATGCTTGCATTGAGCGCACGGATGGCCTTGATGAATGCGGCAGCCTTCTGGTTGTCGGTCATACCCTTGGTGTCAAGACCTGCGAAGTCTGCAAGCTTTGCAAGACCTTCTGCAGCGGTTTCACCGTAGTATTCAAGCACATAGGGGAGAATGACAGCGTTTGCAAGGCCGTGCGGCACACCGTACAGACCGCCCATGTTGTGCGCGATCGCGTGTACATAACCGACATACGCTCTTGTGAATGCAATACCTGCCAGGTGGGAAGCAAGCAGCATGTTGGTACGGGCTTCGGTGTTCTTGCCGTCATCGTAAGCGGTCTTGAGGTTTTCAAAAATCAGCTTGGTTGCACGCTCTGCACAATCAAGGGTTTCCTTGGTGTTGGCATGGTTGATGTATGCTTCAACAGCGTGGGTCAGCGCATCGATACCCGTGGTGGAGGTGATGTGCTTGGGCAGACCGTAGGTCAGTTCGGGGTCAAGCACCGCATACTTCGGACGAAGTGTGGGGTCATTGATGGCATACTTTTCGTGCGTCTGCGGGTTGGTAACAACAGCGGCAACAGTGGTTTCGGAGCCTGTGCCTGCGGTTGTGGGAACTGCAAAGAGGGTGGGGATGGGCTTGATGACCTTCAGAAGACCTCTGAGCTTGGAGATTTCGGTCTTGGGACGGGCAATGATAGCACCGCATGCCTTTGCGCAGTCCATGGGCGAGCCGCCGCCGAACGCAACGATGGCTTCGCAGTTGTTCTTGACATACATATCTCTTGCGGCATAAATGTTGTCAAAGGTGGGGTTGGGCTGTGTGCCGTCATAAATAACATACTGAATGCCGGCTTCATCCATGGCATCATAAAGCGGCTGTGCAAGACCGATCTTGGTGATACCGCCGTCGGTTACAACAAGCACCTTCTTGAAGCCCTTTGCCTTGATGAATGCAGGCAGCTGCTTGATGGAGCCTGCGCCCTGCAGAAGCTCGGGACTTTTCCACGGCAGTGCATAAGCAGCACCGCGCATGATAACCTGGTATGTACGATAAAAAGCATTGATGGGTTTCATTTCTCTGCCTCCTTTTTTTGTAAACATAATTTTACCACTTTGCGCCCGATTTTGCAAGTATTAAATCATTATTTTCCTTTTTTACTGCCGTAAATGTAAAAATGGGATTGCATTTTTTGTATAAAAGTGTTAATATTTTAACAGTTTAAAACCGAAAGGGGATTTTTATCATTATGAGAACCGCAATTTACGGCGCAGGATCACTCGGCACCGTGCTCGGCGCATACATCGCAAAAGCAGGTGTGCAGGTGGATCTTGTCAACCGCAACAAGGCACACATTGCCGCTATGAAAGAAAAGGGCGCACACATTGTCGGCACGGTCGATTTTGTACAGCCCGTCAACGCATTGCTGCCCGAGGAAATGGAAGGCAAATATGATCTTATTATCCTCATGACCAAGCAGCTTTATAACAAGGAAGTCCTTGAATTCCTGCTGCCCTATCTTGCCGATGACGGTGTTGTCTGCACCATGCAGAACGGTCTGCCCGAATTGTCCGTCAGCGAAGTGGTCGGGGAGGAGCGCACCATGGGCTGTTCGGTTGCATGGGGTGCAACCCTTAAAGAGCCCGGTGTTGCGGAGCTTACAAGTGAAGCGGATTCTCTGTCCTTCGGTCTCGGCAGAATGGACGGCAGACACGACAAGAAGCTCGACGAGGTCAAGGCTGTGCTTGAATGCATGTGCCCGGTTATCATTGAAGAAAACTTCATGGGTGCGCGTTGGTCGAAGCTGCTCATCAATTCCGCATTTTCCGGTATGTCCGCCGTTATGGGCGGCACTTTCGGCGATGCCGCAGAACGCAAGGATTCCCGCGTCTGCTGTCAGAATATCATCAAGGAATGCATCGATGTTTCCCGTGCGGCAGGTGTCACCATTGAACCCGTGCAGGGCAAGGATATTGTAAAGCTGCTTGACTACAAGGGCGCATTCAAAAAGAAGCTTGCATTCCTCATTCTGCCTCTTGCCATCAAAAAGCACCGTCTGCTGAAGGCCAGCATGCTGCAGGACCTTGAAAAGGGCAAGAAATGCGAAATCGATGCCATCAACGGTGTTGTGTGTGCCTACGGCAAAAAACTCGGCATCCCCACACCCTATAATGATAAGGTGGTCGAAATTGTCCATGGCATCGAAGACGGCACCTACACCTATTCTTTCAGCAATGTAAAGCTCTTCTCCCGTCTGCCGAAATAAGTGAAAAAAGACGCATTGGGTCTATGACCTGATGCGTTTTTTTAATGCAAAATCCAAAATTATCGGGTCGCTTCGCTCCGATTGTAGATTCTTGAGAGATAAATTATGGTTTGTCGGTGAGTTGGTTTATCATCCTGTAGGGGTCGGCGCCCACGACGACCCGTGTAATTCGCAAATCTGATTTCGGGATGCCGAGGGCGTCATCCCCTACAAATAAAACCGCAAATCTGTTCAACAAAATGGAAGATGTACGCAATCCGTAGGGAACGGATATTATCCGTTCCAAGCAAATTGGTGGTTTGATGAGGTTTTGTATTACACTCTCAGTATCAATTTTACAACGGAACGCATGGTATGCGTTCCC
>JAZNCO010000125.1:0-2130 GCA_045587645.1 Acutalibacteraceae bacterium
CCGAGGATCGCCTGCGTGCTTGCAGGCTGCGTGATATCATCCATGTTGATCAGGCTGACCACGGAATAGGAGGTGGGTGTGCTGCCGTCGGCAACACTGATGCAGCCTTCGGGCACGGCAATGCCGTCATTGTCATCCACATAGGTCTTCGGAATGAGCTTATCCTCCAGCACAATGCACTGCTGGCCGCCGTCTGTGTAATCATAGGTGTAAAAATCGCTGTAGGTGGTGACAAGAATCAGTCTGCCGTTGGCGATACGGGAGGAAAGATAGCCGCCGTCCTGCACAAAGCGCTGCACAAAGGTCGGATTGGCAGGATCGGAAATATCATAAATGAGTGCCATGGTACGGGTTTCGGTATAATTTTCATACTCACAGGTCAGCATGACACACAGGTAGTTGTTGTAAAGGAACATTTCGTTTGCATAGTAGTAGCAAATGACTTCCTCGTCAAACTGCTCCTTGAGAATGACGGTTGCAATTTCCTGCATGCTGTCGGCAGGATATGCACGGATGATGTGCAATGCATTGCCCTTGAGCAGATACAGATTTTCACCGTCATTTTTGAGAATATCGGCTTCATCCACACCCTCGACCTGCAAATTGGTCTTGCCGTATGCGGGCTTTGTACCTGCGGAAGAACCGACCGTGGTTTCACCGGCCTCCACCCTGTCCTCATCAACAAGTGCATCGTCAGCAGCAGCGCCGGGTGCTGCCGTGTCGGGCACTGCCATGGAATTGGCGGCAGCGGTGGTCATAACGGCACCGTCTGCATTCATCATCGGTGCTTCCATGTCAACAGCATCCTCCCTGACAGCCATATCACTCTCGGCTTTCATGCCGCCGTTGAAAATGTCGGCAAAGAATTCTACAACGGGAGAGCCTTTTTCGGCTGATGAATATAAATTTACTGTGTATTCGTAAGAATTTTTATCGGCATAGGCCTGGGCGAGTGCCTTGATGTCCTCATATTTTACGGTATCGGAAATAAAATCAAATTCAGGCACATCGGCATCGTTTTCTCTCACCTGCGTGGGAATATCGGTCAGCTGCTCGGTGCCTGCATTGCGCACAATGGCATTGATACCGAACAGACAGCCGCAGAACACAGCCGCCGATGCAATGATTGCAATGGCACGGTTGCGTTTTTTGTTTTTCACAACACGCAAGGGCTGTTCCTTGTCGAGCAAAGCCTTGATATTTTTTTCGGACAGGCTTTCGGGCAGTGCAAGATCATCCTGCTGCACGGCTTTTTTGAGTTCGTTATACATATTTTCATTTGTTTTCATAGTTAAACTCCTCACTAAGCATCGTTCTCAGGCGCGCAAGAGAACGGGATTTGGTACTGCGCACAGTCGCCGCATTCATGTTGAGCATTTGGGCGATCTCATCGCTTTTGTAACCTGCAACCACGGACAAAAGCAGAATCTGTCTGTCCCCGGGCGGCAAGGTGGCCACAGCCTCCCGTACGGTCAGTCGGTCTGCCGGATCCATGGCGGGACTCTCTTGATTGCAAAGGTCGGGATTGTCCTGCACAGTTTCATCAGCGTATTCGTTTTTGTTTTCGATGAGTTTTCGCTTGCACACATTGGCAAGAATTTTGAACAGCCATGTCCTGAACGAATCCTCCTTGCGCAAGGAAGACACATTCCGGAATGCCTGCACCACCGCATCCTGCACACAGTCCTCTGCATCATGGGTATTGTGCGTATACCAGAGTGCAAAGCGATAAAGCTGCGGTGCATACAGACCGTAGAGGGCTGCAAATGCCTGTGTGTCGCCGTGTTTTGCGGCTGAAATCAGTTTCTTTTCTTCTTTTTCCATAACTGTGCTCCTTTCTTTCCCGTTCCCTTGCAACTATAAGAGTGAGGAGAAATGATTTTTGTTGCAAATGTAAGAAAAATTTTGAATAATTTCAAATTACGGTTTGGTGGGGAGTAACCAATCACGGGGACGAGTACCCTGATTGACTCTATGATATATCCAAAACAGTCAATCTGGGTTCCGTCCCCTGATTGGCGGCGATGTTTTTGGATATTTATTTGTATTATTTTGTTTAAATTTGTGCGTGGTCGTAAATCAGGGGACAGTACTGCGATTGACATTTTGGAAAAATGATTATGTCAATCA
>JAZNCO010000126.1:0-29547 GCA_045587645.1 Acutalibacteraceae bacterium
TTTCTCATGTAGTCGCGTGCGGTTCCATCGCTGATTCCATATTCTTCTGCTGCAACATAGCGACTTATTTCTCCTTCATAAATTCGCCGACCAATTTCCAATCGTTCTTCTTGTGTGTACTTCATGGTAAACCTCCTGTTCACTGTGATATTATTCCTGTCCAGTGGTGTCTTTTATCTTGTTCTTTCATTATACACCATCTGTCCAAAAAATACCCCCTCTGTGTCCAATTTTAGTTTACCATTGCAGCAGACATCTTTTTCTCCGAAAACGGGAACCCCTTTGTCAGCTTCGCTGACATTTCCCCTAACAGGGGAATAACCTTTCAGGGGCGACAAGGGTAAAGGAGGTCGGTCTGTGCTCAACCTCCCCGATAAACTCCGATTTGCAATCAAAAAAAACACCCAATGAAAGTGAGGATGAACCCCATGAAAAAACTGCTTGTTATTCTGCTCAGCGTTATTATGTTTTCATTCTGTCTCCTCAGCGCACAAGCCGCCACACTGCCCGACACGGCTGTGATCGTGATCGGTGAAAACGCAAGCGAAACGGACACCTATGCCGCACAAATGTTGCAGGATTATCTGCGGCAGGGGGGGCTGGAACTTCCAATTGTGACGGACAGCACCGAAAAAGCCGATTTTGAACTGCTTGTCGGCAACACTGCCCGCACAACCGCCGCGTTGACAAACACCACCGACGGGGCCTACCGCATTGAAAGCACGGACGGTGCGATTGAAATTGTCGGCGCAGGCAACCGAGGCACGATCTACGGCACCTATGCGTTTCTCGAAAAGCTGTGCGGCTTTCATTGGTATGCAGCGGATGTCACGGTCATTCCCGATGTAAAAAAATTGGATCTGCCCGATGACATTCTCATCGAATATGAACCCGCCTTTGAATACACCGACACCGACTGGCTGAGCCCGCGTGATGCGCAGTATTCCCTTGCCAACGGCCTCAACGGCGGGCCCTACAGAACGCTTTCTGCCGAGCAGGGCGGTACGGTGGATTACATTTCCAACTTCTGCCATACCCTTGCCACGCAGTTCTGCGCGGCAGACACCTATTTTGCAGACCATCCCGAATACTTTGCTTTGCACAACGGGCTTCGCGTGCCGAATCAGCTTTGTCTGTCGAATGAAGACGTTGTGGAAATCGTAAAGAATGAAGTGTTCGGCATTCTCAATGAAAAGCACGATGCCTCGGCTGCCGTACAGATCATTTCCCTGACCCAGCACGACAATCAGCAGTACTGCCAGTGTGAAAACTGCAAGGCAATTGACGATGCAAACGGCTCTCCGTCGGGCTCGATGATCACCTTTGTCAACAAAATCGCGGCCGCCGTCAAGCAGGCAGGCTATGACAATATCGCCATCGACACCTTCGCTTATCAGTACACCCGCAAAGCCCCCACGCAGGTCAAGCCTCTCGACAATGTCATTGTGCGCCTTTGCACCATCGAATGCTGCTTCTCGCATCCGCTGAACGATGAAACCTGCGAACAGAATGCGGCTCTCAAGGCAGACCTTGAAAACTGGAACAAAATCTGCGACCGCATTTATGTGTGGGATTATGCCACAAACTATGCCTACACCCTCGGCATTTTCCCCGATTTCGGTGTTCTGCAGAGCAATATGCAGTTCTTCCGTGACCACGGGGTCAAGGGTGTTTACGAGGAAGGCAACTACTATATGGCAAATTGCAACACCGAATTCGGTGACCTGCGCGCGTATCTGCTTGCAAAGCTGCTGCAGGATCCCGACTGCAACATAGCAGCCGAAGCCGAGGGCTTCCTGAATGCCTATTACGGTGAGGGCGGTAAGGCCATCGGCAGATTTTTGCAGCTGATCACCGAAAACAGTGCCAAAACGCACCACGGCATTTATGTAAAAATGACCGAAACCCTGTCCCTGACAAAAGAAGAAATTGCAACCTGCGACAGCTTCTGGTCAGAAGCCAAAGCCGTAACAGCGGACGATACGGCTGCCCTTGCACGCGTTGAACGCAGTGAGCTTTGCTGGCGGTTCTGGAAGGCCTGCAATAAGGAAAGTGAATTTTCGGGACTCGGTGCATTCAAAGAAAACCGACAGCTGTATCTTGACATTCGTGATCTCGGCACAACGCAGTATTGCGAGGGATCGAGCGTGTTTGCGGACTACAACAAGATGGTCACCTACACCAACCCGAACGGCTGGAACAGAGCCTCCTCAGCCACGACGGCTAACCTGATCGCCATTGTCATGTATGCGGCGGTTGTGATCCTGGCGCTGGTTGTTTTCATTTTCGCACTGCAGCAGAAGCGTTGGCTTTATGTTGCGCACCTGCCGTTGCTTGCAGGCTTCATCGAGGTGGTGCTGTGGAACCGCAGAGCCTACCTTGCGTGGAGAGATTTTGACCAGCTGATTCTGACCATCGTCCTCTTCACGGCAGCATTTGCCTTTGTTGCAGCAACCGCGGCCCTTGCAGGCAACGCAAAGAAAAAGACCGCAGCCCTTGCAGGTATCGCAGGCGGTCTCTCCTTCCCTGCTGCATACTTCGCATCTTCTTACATTGTCAACGTTGTTATTTATCAGGAAAAAGGCAATCAGCAGGCCATTGCGGTTGCCATTATTGCCTACAGCGCACTGCTGCTTGTTATGCTTGCAAGCACCATTGTGCACTTGAAAAAGAATAAAAAATAATCTTTAGTTCCGAGAGGTAAAAATGCTCAATCTCGTCACCGTACTGCTGTTTGCGGCAGTGCCGGCACTCATCATATTCCTTTGCACCAAAATCAATGCCCTGCATCGCATTGGTGTTGTTTTGCTGTGCTATCTGCTGGGAATCGTGGTGGGAAACCTCGGTATTCTGCCCGAAAGCTTCACGCTACCCGTAGCAGAGGGCGGTGACAGCGTTCTGAGCCTGCTGCAAAGCATTACCATCTGTCTCGGACTTCCGCTTGTGCTGTTTTCGCTCGACATCGGAAAATTCTTCAGGGTTGCAAAAAAAGGCATGCTGTGTATGCTGCTTGCATGTGTGAGTGTGGTTGCAATCACCCTTGTGTTGCACCTTGTGCTGCGCACGCAGACCGAAAACAGTGCACAATATGCCGCAGGTGCTGTGGCTGTTTACACGGGTGGAACGGTCAACTTCGGCGCCATCCGCAATGCCATCGGTATTTCGCACAACGATTACATCATTTTCAACACCTACGATTCGGTCATTTCGGTGGTATACATTTTTTTCATGTCCACCCTTGCAAGACCCTTTTTCACAAAGGTATTGCGGCTTCGTCCGTTCAGCAAAAACGAACATACCGATGCAAAGCTTGACAGCTCGGTCATCGACGAATCCGTTCACACCTACAAACAACTGCTCAATAAAAAATATTTTCCCGGTCTTTTGGCGGCACTCGGTCTTGCAACACTCATTTTCGGTGTCTCCTATGCACTGAATCTGCTTGTTTCACGGTATGATCCGTCACTGGGTATGACGGTGATGATGCTTTGTGTCACAACACTCGGCATTGCCTGTTCATTTGTGAAAAAAATCCGCAGCATTGCAAAAAGCTTTCAGCTCGGCATGTACATCATTTATGTTTTCTGTTTTTCGGTTGCCGCAAGTGCCGATTTCAGAAGTCTTTTGCAGTTCAATCTGCCCATTTTCTGCTATTGCTTCATCACCATTGCCGCAGGTCTGCTCCTGCATGCAATTCTGAGCAAGCTGTGCAGAATCGATACCGATACATTCATCATCACATCCGTGTCGGCGGTCTGCTCACCGCCCTTTGTGCCTGCCGTTGCTGCGGCACTGGGCAATGATGCGATTCTCGTTTCGGGACTTGCAACGGGTGTGGTCGGCTATGCAGTCGGCAATTATCTCGGCAACGCAGTCTACTGGCTGTTCAATCTGATTTAAAGGAGGGCTTTTGCGTGAAAACAATCCCCGAAACGGGCAGAAGCTACGAAGAAATTCTGCGCGAGCTTGATGCATTTGCCGCAGATGACCCTGCCTATAAAGACGGAAAAACATGGAGTCTTGTCTATTACAAGGACGAAGAATATACCCATTTTATTGCCGAAGCATACGAAAAATACATTTCCGCAAACGGTCTGAATCCCACCGCATTCAAGAGCCTCAAGCGCTTTGAAAACGATATCGTGGCATTCACCGCTGAATTGCTGCATGCCGATGAAAAGGCGGCAGGCTGCGTGACAAGCTGCGGCACGGAAAGCTGCATGCTTGCTGTCAAGACATACCGCGATTGGGGAAAATCCGTCAAGGGCATCCGACATCCCGAAATCATCGTCTGCGAAACCGCACATGTTGCGTGGTTCAAGGGGGCGGAATACTTCGGTGTCAAGGTGCATGCCGTGCCCGTCGGCGAAGACTTTAAAATTGACATCAAGGCGGTGAAAAGAAAAATCAACCGCAACACCGTCATGCTTTTAGGCTCTGCACCCGAATATCCGCACGGCATCATTGACGACATTGTTTCACTCGGTCAGCTCGGAAAAAAGCACAACATCCCCGTGCATGTGGATGCCTGCGTGGGTGGATATCTGTTGCCGTTCATGAAAATGGCAGGTGCAGATATTCCCGATTTTGACTTTGGAGTAGACGGCGTTACCTCCATGTCTGCCGATATTCACAAATACGGCTTTGCGGCAAAGGGTTGCAGCTGCATTCTTTATAAAAATCTTGATTATTTCAAATATCAGTGCTTCGTACAGGCTGACTGGCCGGGTGGTGTGTTCGCTTCGCCTGCCCTGCTCGGCACAAGACCCGGCGGTGCGTATGCCGCCGCATGGGCCGCCATGCAGGCACACGGTGTGCAGGGCTATATTGCCCTTGCAAAGCAGACCATGCAAAATGCCGAGCGCATCCGTAAAGGCATTGCGGAAATTGATGCGCTTGAAATCATCGGCAATCCCGTTTGTTCACTCGTTGCCTACCGTTCCAAAGACCCTTACAATGTCAACATTTTTGCCGTGGGTGACAAGATGCAGGAAAAGGGATGGCACATTGACAGACTTCTGCACCCTGACGGTCTGCATGCCATGATCACCTGCTCGCATACGGATGTGATCGACACCTACCTTGCCGACCTGCGTGAAGCGGTGTCTGCCGTCAAAGGCAAACCGCAGCTTGCCTTGCAGGGTGAAGCCGCAACCTATTCCACGGTCGGTCATATTCCGCTGCAAGGCATGGTTAAAAAATCAGTGCTGGATATCTTCTCACAGTCCTATGAGGTTTCAAAAGGCCTCATTGACCTTTCGGATTCGTCTGCCGTCACAGGCGGCGGTGTAACGGACAAAATCGTCAACAAGCTTGTTATGAAAGACCTGCAATCCCCCGGTTTTGCAAAAAAACTGCTGACGGGCGCAAAGCTTGCAGGCAGTGTGGGTTTGTCACTGACCGCAACGGGCATCACAACAGCAGTGATCAGAAAAATCAAAAAATAACAGGAGGACATCACAATGGGCGAAACGGTTCTATTTATTTTTCTTTGTGTCATAGCCATGGCTTACGGCTGGGGTATGCGCGGCTCTATCCTCGGCGGTGAAAAGGGAGCCATGCTGCCCGGTGCGTTTATCGGCCTGCTGATTGCACGATTTTCGGGTATTCCGGCATTGCAGGAAAACTGGTTTTTCCTTGCCACGGCAGGTGCCTGCGGCTTTTATCTCGGCGGCTGTCAGACCTACGGCGAAACACTGGGGCTGACATTCGGCGGCTTCGGCACAGAAGGCTTCAAAAGAGGGCTTGCCGGTGTTTTCATCAAGGGGTTCACATGGTTCTCGGTGGCGGCCGAAATGCTCGGCATCTGCATCGTTTCGGGCGGCGGCGAGCACTATTCCGCAAGCGATGTGATTTTCACTTACCTTGCCGCCATTCCTGCTTACATTCTCGGCAGAGCCTTGCTCAATCGTCCCCACAGACCGGATGAAAATGTATTTCCGAAATTATACTTCTCCAAAACCCGTCCCGAATGGTGGGGCGGTACACTGTTTGTGTTCCTCGTTTTCTTCATACTCAACCTTGTGCGCGGTGATTGGTTTACTGCCATTTATGCCCCTATGGTCGGCCTTGTTGCAGGTGCAGGCTGGGTGTTTGCGCAGATTGTGCATGTGTATACCCATCCGCACATGAAGCTGAAAAACGGAAAATTCCTGTTGGGCAGACTGCAGGAAAAGCGCTTCATTGATTCCTGGAAATTCATGGAATGCCTCATCGGCGGTTTCGGCGGTCTTGCCATGTCAGCAGGCTTTTTGTTGCTGAAAGGCTTTTTACCCTACACTGCGGAATCAACCGTCTACAGCACCCCATTTGCAGAATATGATATTCCCATTAGCATCGTCTGGACGGTGCTGTTCCTCATCAATGCACTGCACATCATCGTGGAACCCATTCCGAAAAAGAAACGAATTGACGAACTGTTCGGACTTGACCAGCTCACAAGGGAAGAATTCGACATTGCGACCAAAAAGCTCGAAACACCGCCGTTCTTAATGAAGCACAGACCCTTGTTTGTGGATATTTTTGAGGGTGCGGACTTCATTATCATCGGCTTTTTGCCGACCTTGCTCGGCATGCTCGGCTCGGCACAGACGGCAAGACTTTGCGCGGTGTTCGTGCTGTTCTGGGTGCTGACGGACGAAATCTGCTTCGAGCAGATCATTTACCGCAAATCGCGCTATATTTTCCGCATTTTAATGCTCGGCTTTTCTGCATTTTTATTGGTCGGTGTGCATCTCAAACCCGACTTTTTCGGCGCAGGCTTCACACTTCTGCTGTATGCGGTCAGCTATGAACTGTTGCAATTTTTGTGGCAGCAGCGCCCTGCCATGATCAAGATCAGAAAAGAAAAAACAGGCTCGCTCAAGGGTGCGATCCTGTCCTACGGCGGTCAGCTGACCATGCAGGCTTTCTTTGTGCCGACCTGCATCATCCTTGATATTGTTGCCGTAACGATTATATGATTTTAATGCTCAACAAGCCCCGCGGTCTGATTACCGCCTGTCGGGACGATAAAAATGCAACCGTCATGGAGTGCCTGCCCGAAGAATACAAGCATCTTCGTCCCGTCGGCAGGCTTGACAAGGAAACCGAGGGCTTACTGCTTTTCACCGATGACGGCAAATTCACCCAAACCCTGCTTGACCCTGCAAGCGGCATTGCCAAAACCTATGCGTTTTTGTGCTTCGGACACCTGACCGAAGAGGGCATAAACGAATTGCAAAACGGTACACGGCTGTATGCCAACAACCGTCCTGCCAGACCCTGTGAGATCATTCTGCAGCGATATCTGACGGTGGCGGATGTAGGAAATTACATCAGCGAACGCCGCCGCGAGCATCATCTGAACAACCCCACGGGCAACGCTTCGCAAGGGCTTATCCGCATTACCGAAGGTCAAAAGCACGAGGTGAGGCTCCTGCTTCGCACGGTGCACTGTGCGGTGCTGTATTTAAAACGGCTGTCCATCGGCAATCTGATGCTTGACGAGCATCTTGCACCGGGCGAAAGCCGATTGCTGCCCCAAGAGGAGATACAGCAGCTTCTGCAACCTGCGCCGGAACTGACAGAAGACATTTATAAACATCTTCTTCCCCCCATCAATCTTCCCTGAAAGGACTTTTTAAACATGGAATTTACCCAGGATTGGATCATGCGGCAGGTGCAGATGCTTGCACAGATGCTTGCCAAAATTCTGTTCGGCAAGGACACGACCGATTATATCATTGAGGCCGAGGACGACCTCAACGGCACCGATCTTTTATACAAGGCACTGTGTGCAAAGCTCGAAAAGGGCGATATCTGCGGTGCGGAGGACATTCTGTTTGAAGCACTCGAAAACGGCGGCAAGGAAAATTTAGAGGTTGCCATCGATTTTTATGCAAGGCTCAACAAAATGAGCGATGCAGAGTTGGAAAACGCCAACTTCAGCCGTGAGGAAGTGGAGGAAGGCCTCAAAAACGCAGTCGCCATGTTCGGATTGGAAGGAATACTGTGACCGCTAAACCATAATTTAAAAGGAGCTGAAACCTGTCAGCTCCTTTTTCTGTTTGTTTATTTATCTTTTCCAATCATTGGGGTCATCCAAACCGACGCTTGCACGCAGAATGCTTCGTGCATCCGAGGAGGTCACACCCGTAAAATCATCCGCATCGCAGGCTCTGTACTGTACGCTGTCGGTTGCAAAATCCTCCAATCCGACCGACAAACGCAATGTCAGCCTTGCATCCTCGGCATTGATTTGTCCGTTGCCGTCACAGTCACCCGTTACAAGCACGGTATATCCCGTGCCGTCTGCCAGGGTCAGTGTCATTCCCGTACCGACAACCGCTTCTGCCGAAACGACTTCACCGTCTGCATCCGTCAGCACGGCGCCGTCCCCTGCCTGCTGCAATAATTCAGCCGCAGCAAACTGCGCCACAACAGAAAGATACCCCTCCATATTCACGGTGGCTTTTTCATTGCCTGCAAACATGGTTTTTCCCATATTTGCGGTCTGCACGGCATGGCAAAGCTCGCAATTGCGTTTTGCAAAGCCCTCGTTTTCAGAAGTGGGATACACAATAACATCCCACTTGCCTGCCGTGTGCGTATGCTCAAAAATGACTTCCCTGTTTTCGGGAATCGAGTCCGGATAAGCAACAATCCACTGCTGCTTATCACCGCCGAAATAAATCTTTTTCAGATAATAGCACTGATCGAATGCAGTGCTGTCAAGGCTTTGCAGGGATGCAGGAAGATACACAGCATCCAATGTCTGACAATAACGAAATGCTTCGCTGCCGATTGATTCCAGTTTTTCGGGCAGTGTGATTTTCGCAAGAAACAGACAAGCCTTGAAGGTGCTGTCCTCAATCTGTGTGACCGCAGGCGGCAGTACGATTTCCGTCAGGCTTTCGCAACCGAAAAAGGCATATTCACCGATTTTCAAAAGAGAATCGGGCAGATGCAAAGCGGAAAGTGCAATGCAATCATAAAAAGCATATCTGCCGATGCCCTGCAGGGTGTCAGGATAAACAACCTCTTTCAGACCATAGCACTGATAAAAGGTCTGCTCGGGCAATTCGACAATACCATCGGGCAGAACAACTTTTGTCAGCGCAGCGCAACCGTAAAAAACGCAGGTGCCGAGGCTTGTCACAGTTTCGGGAAGCAGGATTTCTTTCAGATTATAACAATTATAAAACGCATTGTTGCCGATGCTTTGCAGGTTTTCGGGTAACTGCATTTCCGTCATGCGTACACAATCCGCAAACACACCGTCGGAAAGATCTTTGATTGCGGTGGGCAATGTCACACTGCGAAAAGATCGACAAGAAGAAAACGCATAGTCCCCGATTTCGGAAACGGTATCGGGGATTTTTATTTCTGCCAGACGGATGCAACCGCTGAATGTGCGACTGCCGATGGCGGTCAGCTTGTCGGAAAAGATCACCCTTTGCAGATTTCTGCAATTTTCAAACAGCGAGTCGGGCAATTCGGTGACGGTATCGGGCAGGGTGATTGCCTGCAACGCAAAGCAGTTGCGAAATGCGCCGTCCGCAATTTTGGTCACGGTTTCGGGCACAACAAGCTCTGCCGCAACATTCTCGGTGAAGCCGCGCAGTACGGTCATATCCGCACTGTAAAGCACACCGTCCTTTTCAATCACATCGCCGTCCGTGATTTTGTCCTGCTCATCGGGCGAAACAACAAAAAGCTCCTTGCTGAGCTCGGAATTTGTGTCCAGGATTTTATGAATCTGATCGTCTGCCTTTTCACAATAAATTGCACGAAGAGAGGGGCAGTTGCCGAATGCAGCGGTGCCGATGACGGTTACATCGGCGTGCAGCTTGATTTTTTCAAGCGACTGACAGCCGTAGAACTGAAAATTTCCGAGTGTTGTCACAAAATCGGGCACGGTCACTTCGGTCACGATTTCACCGTCCGCAAGCAGGTCAGCACCGTTGCAAAGCGGATTTGCGTGGTCGGACATAAATTCAATGCCGCACCAAAGCGAAGCATCCGCAATATGCACATCGGACAGCAAGGGACACATGAAAAATGCCTGCTCGTCAACCCTGCGCAAGGATTTCGGAATGGTCACACTGCGCAGGTTATCACAGAAATTAAAACTGTATTTGCCGATCACCAAAACGGATTCGCCGATTTCCACCGTTTCGAGATTGTCATATTCCTCGAACATATAGGTGCCCACATTCTGCACACCGTTTTGTATTCTGACGGCGGTGATTTGGTCGGCATAAGAATACCACGGGTAATCCTGCACATACTTGTCCTGCATTTTTCCTTTTCCCGATATGCTCAAAAGACCTGTGTTATCCAGCACCCAGGTCAGGTTGTTGTCTTCTCCGAATGTGCCGTCTGCCACAACCGCGGCAAAACTTGCATTTGCGGGAAGAATTCCGACGAAAAGAGAGATAACAAGCAGAAAAACTGCAAGAAAACATTTTGCTTTTTGAAACCTTTGCATATTTGCCTCATTTTAAGAATAATTTACTTTCTTATTTTATAATATTATCAACCTCTTTGCAAGTCCTTTCCGACATTGACGGGGCAGCAAAAATATGGTAGAATAAAACAAACTGTTTACAGGAGCTTTCATGAAAGAAAAAATCATTGCTGAACTCAAAACCTTAAAATGGTACCGTTTTCTGATTCTGTTGGCAGCAGGCTGCATCAACGCCTTCGGGGTCACGGTATTTCTTGCACCCGTAAAATTATATGACGGCGGCATTTCGGGCACGAGCATGCTTTTGTCGCAGATCACTCCCGATTATCTGTCCTTATCCGTCTTTCTTCTGCTTCTGAACATACCGCTGTTTTTGTTCGGACTCAAAAAACAGGGCATTGCCTTCACGGTCTATTCCCTGTTTGCGGTGTGCGTTTATTCCCTCGGCGCTTGGCTGATTACGGATATTCTGCCCATTGATGTCAGTGTGTTTTCACCCCTTGCAGGCAACGATCTGTTTTTGTGCGCCCTGTTCGGCGGTATTGTTTCGGGTATCGGCAGCGGCCTTACCATCCGTGCAGGCGGTGCGATTGACGGCATAGAGGTGCTGGCTGTTATTTTTGCAAAGAAGCTGAACATCACGGTCGGCACGTTCGTTATGATCTACAACTGCATCGTGTATATCACGGCAGGACTGATTCTGCAAAGCTGGGTGCTGCCGCTGTATTCCATTGTTGCATACGGTGCGGGGCTTAAAATGGTGGACTTTATTGTGGAGGGCTTCGACCGCAACAAGGAAGTGATGATCATCACCGAGCATCCCGATGAAATCTGCAAGGCACTGACAAGCGTGTTTGAATGCGGGGCAACAAAAATTGCCGCCACAGGCGGTTATTCGGGTGCGCAAAAGTCGATCGTCTATTTTGTTGTCAACCGTTTTCAGATCTCCCGCATGCGAGACATCGTGCATTTTGTGGACCCGAAGGCTTATGTGACCATCAGCGAGGTGGCAGACGTATTCCACGGTGCAAAAATCGACCAATCGGAAGCATAAAAATCAACCGTCCCGTTGAAAACTGCGGGACGGTTATTTTTCTTTCATTTCAATGGTTCAAAGTCGGAGGCAGGATGCTTGCAAAGCGGACAGGTGAAATCCTCGGGCAAGGTTTCACCCTCATAAACATAACCGCAGATTTTGCAGACATAGCCCTTTTTCTCCTCCGTTTTCGGCTGCGGCTTGGGTTTGATGTTGGCAAAATAATAGGCATAGGTAGCACTCGGCACATTGCTGAGTACCCTTGCTTCCTCCACCTCGGCAATGAACACCGTGTGGGTACCGACATCCTGATAAGATTCGATTTTACCTGCAAATACGGCATTGCTCACGCCGCCGACAAAGGCCACCCCGTTTTCACAGCGCAGAGGGGTACCGACAAATTTATCTGCATCTCTGCCCGACTGGAAGCCGAAATGCTGAAATACCGCAAACGGGGTTTCCTCGGAAAGCACGGACAGGGCAAACACACCGCTTTCTTTGAGCATTTCGTTGGTGAAATTCTGATTGTTGACGGCAAACAGCAGTCTTTTCGGGATGTCTGTTACCTGAATGGCGGTGTTGATGATACAGCCGTTGTCTTTGCCGTTCAGGGAGGTACTCAGAACAAACAAACCGTAAGAGAGCTTAAACATGGCGGTGGGGTCGATCATATTCATAACAAAAGGCATCCTTTCATTTTATACTACTAATATACTACATCAGAATCTGCAAATAATCAAGAATTTTTCACGCAGAGAAAATATTTTTACAGAAAAAATGCACCGTCAGAACCGGCGGTGCATTCTTGCTTCGATTAAACGGTTTCGTCGGGCAGTCCCACTGCTCTGCGCAAAATACCGCGGGCATCCACGGAAGAAACATTGCCGTCGGAATTAAAATCGGCAGCCTTCAGCTGCGCATCGGTCAAAGTGTCAAGACCGACTGCATTGCGAAGCGTGTTGCGGGCATCAATGGAGCTGACTTCTCCGTCACCGTCCACATCCCCGATCACAACAAGCTCAAATTCAATGCCGCAATCCAGAACCAGCTTCGTGCCCGTGCCGGGCTTCTTGTCTGCTTCGAGGTCTGTGCCGTCGGCATTTTTAACAACAGCCGCATCATTTGCCATGGCAACAAGCTGTTCGGCTGTCAGGCCCTGTGAAGCAACGATATTGCCGTCTTCGTCCACTCCTGCTATGCCGTCTTCGGCAACGACTCCGAATCCGCAACCGTTGCACAGACCGTTCTGCATATCGGTATGCGTGCAGACCAGACCGCAGACACAGGTGTTATTTTCAAACGCATGCTTGTGAAGATCGACCTTGATTTCAGCATAATTTACATCTTCAACCGCATCGGCAACATCATAAACGGGCACAAAATCCGACTCCGTATCGAATCTGACAAAGAAAGAATAGTCCGCACCGAGGCCTTCTGCTTTGGAGAAGGTGGTCGTATGATAGAATATGCCGTCCTGCGAGCTGACGGTAAGCAGAGCTCCCGTGTTCATTATGACATCACCGTCAATGGCTTCGCTGTCCGGTGCTGTGCAAACAACATCCATTCTGCCACCGTGCAGGGTGATATCTCCCCAAACGGTATAGATATAGTTATTGGAAAGCATAACATGACCGCCGTTGAGAATAAAAACGCCGCAGTCAAGGGTGGGGTAATTGCTATCCGTCACAAGATCCATTTTCAGATTGCCGCCGTTCCAGACAACAGTGTTGTTTCCGCCGTAGGAGTTCAGTTCAGGGATAACCAGCGTTGCATCCTCGTCAATCGCATTGAAAACAAAATTCTCATTCCGGAACAACATTCTGTCAATAATTTCATTTTCGCCGTCGAGCGTGATATATACATTTTCCGTATCATCTCTTGCATCCAGCTTAAATATCGTCAGATCCTGAAAGGTGAGATAGCTGTCTGCGCAGATTCCGAGAGAGGTATCTTCTTTTCTGCCGGTCATAATATAACCGTCTTCATCGTAATACGTCTCTTCGGGACCAAGGTATAAGTACTTGGAAAGGGATGCCACATCCAGTGTCAGGGGTGTGCCGTCTGATTCGGCAAAGGCAACCACAACACTGCTTACAAGAAACATCAGTACAAGAGCAAAGGATAAAAACTTTTTCATTTTTTTATCTCCTTTCGGAATGATTTGAAATAATTATATCACACTGTATATGATTTGTTCAATAAGTTGAAGTAATTTATTTTTTTTTCTTTACATTTTTAACGAATGTATGTATAATAAGGAACGTAAATCTGTTTTGAAACGGAGAAACTTATGGGAAACAATGCATTGCAAAAAAAATACGGACTTGTGACAGCCATCTGCATGGTGGTCGGCATCGTTATCGGCTCGGGTGTCTTTTTTAAGGCACAGAACATTCTCATCGTCACCGAGGGCAACCTGAGCATCGGTATTGCCGCATGGCTGGTTGGCGGCGTGATTATGCTGTTCAACATTCTTGCCTTTGCACAGCTTGCACAGAACTATTCCAAGGTCAACGGACTGACCGACTATGCGGAAGCGACCGTCAGCGACAAGTATGCTTATTATGTCGGTTGGTTTATGGCGTTCATCTACTCCCCGACGATTTCTTCCGTACTTGTTTATGTCACCGCAAAATACACGCTCACATTCATCTGCTCGGTCAATCCCGACTTTGCACTGCACATCGGTGCGGCAGACGGCGGATTGGATTTCGGTCCCGAAACAATGACCCTTGCGCTGTTCTTTTTGTGCTTCAGCTTTGCCATCAATGCACTGTCCCCGAAGATCGCAGGTAAAATTCAGGTCAGTGCCACCGTCATCAAGCTTATTCCTTTGGTTCTGATGCTGATTGTGGGTACCATTTACGGTCTGACCCACTCGGCTGCCGAACAGCCCGATGTCAGCATTCTTGCACACAACTTTGCAACGGGTGCCGGCGCAGGCGATACATTTTTCAGTGCCATTGTTGCCACGGCATTCGCCTATGAGGGTTGGATCATGGCAACCTCCATCAATGCGGAGCTGAAAAACGCAAAGCGCAATCTGCCCATTGCGCTCATTGTCGGCGCAATCATCATTGTTGCGGTTTATGTTTTGTATTTCATCGGCATTGCAGGCGGTGCCAGCGTGGAGGAGCTGCAGAAAAACGGTGCAACCGTTGCATTTATTCATGTTTTCGGTCCTGTCATCGGCAACATTCTGAATCTGTTTGTTGCGGTGTCCTGCTTCGGCACACTCAACGGTCTGATGCTCGGCTGCACAAGAAGCATGTATGCGCTTGCTGCCCGTAACCACGGTCCGTCCCCGAAGATCTTCTCACAGGTTGATTCTGCCACCAATATGCCCGTAAACTCCGGTGTTGCGGCACTGCTGATTACTGCCGTATGGGTCGTTTATTTCTTCGGCGCACAGCTTTCCTCCCGAAATTGGTTCGGCGTGTTCGGCTTTGACTCCTCGGAGCTGCCGATCGTCACGCTGTATGCATTCTATATTCCCATTTATATCGCATTTATGGTCAAGGCGAAGGGGCTGCATCCCGTCAAGCGTTTTGTACTGCCGACCCTGGCTGTGCTCAGCTCGGTTGCCATCATCTTCTGTGCAGTGTACGCACACGGCTATGTGCCTTACCTTGCCGCAAAGGAAAACGGTGAGTTCAGCTTCCCCGTGCTGTTCTATCTGATCGTATTTGCAGTGGTCATGCTGGCAGGCATTTTCTTCTATAAGAATAAAAAGACGGAAAAAACAGAGGTGACTACGGAATGAAAAAGGCAAAGCTGAGAAGACCGCACGAAATTGAGCATATCGCCTGCAAGGGCTCGGAAAAATTCTGGTTTTATTTTGTGCAATGGACATGGGGTCTGCCCGTCAACCTCATCGGTGGACTTGTGTATCTGCTTCTGAGCAAAAAATTCCGCCACGAAAGATTCTGCAATGCGTTTATCACCTATATCCCCGGCAACTGGGGCGGACTGTCGCTCGGTCTGTTCATCTTCATGGCAGATGACCGTGACGAGGGCTGGACAAAGAACACGCAGATCCACGAATACGGCCACACCATTCAATGCCTGCTTTTAGGCCCCTTGTATTGGTTTGTGGTGGCAATTCCGAGTGCATTCTGGTGTAACTGCCTGAAAAATTACAGAATCAAAAACAATGTTTCTTACTACAAGCTCTATTGCGAAAGCTGGGCAAACAAGTGGGGACAGACCTGGAGCAAAAGAAAGCAATACGGCCTGAAATGACAAAAAAAAACAGAACGCATCACATTACCGTTCAAACGGTCGGTGTGATGCGTTTTTTGTTATTCTGCTGTCACTGCTTTCACAAATTGACACAGTTGCGCCGTGGCAAAGCAGGCTTCTTCATAGGTGTAGTCATAAAACAGTTCTCTGTTTTCATCGCTGTATTCCATCTGCTTGGAATACAGCTTTGCTTTGTCGATCCATGCGACAAGGTCGGTTCTGTCACCGCACAGCAGACGGATAACAAGCGGTGACACAACGGCAAATCTGACTTTAGAAAGAATTTCACCGTCAAAAACACCCTTGCAGAAATACCGCCACAGAAAATAACGGCAGAGATTGAGAATATAGTGCTCCTCCTCTTCAGTGGGCGCAGCAAAGGCTGTCGGCAGCTTCGATTGCATTTTCTGCAGTTCATCTGTCCATTTTTTATCGATCGGCTCAAAATCCGAAAACAAATCGGCAACCGCACGCACAACATCGCCCGAAAATGCTTTTTTCGTTTCCTTGAAATCTGTGTCCTGCGCCTGCGGATTATCCATAATGAACTGCAAACTCTCAGCGAATGAAAGGATTTTGCAAAGCTTTTCGGACAAGGGCATGCATTCATGCTCCAGCAAGTCAAAAATCTGCTTGCGGAAGGTGCATAAAAAATGAAGCAGCTCTTCATCGATTTCTTCTTTTTTTTCATCGACCTGTTTTTCCTGCAAGGTAACATGGTCGGTGGTCAGAATCAGCCGTGCGCCTTCCTCACATGAAAGCCCGATGCCGCCCTCCTTGACATCACCGTACCATTCAAAATAACGCGGATGATCGCGGCAGATCTGACAAAGGTGGTCATTTCCGCAATGAATGATGATATCACAAAGGTTTTTCTCATTGAGCATCGGACAGCGTTCACCTTGTAGAATAAAAGTATCCTCATCGGTGATATTTTCACACAATCGCCTGCCGAGGTCACCGCCGAGTGAGCGATAATAAGCGGCGGTATCGCTGTCGATGCCGATTTCCCAGCCGATGCAGCAGTTATCGGTGCATTTATCGGCAATGCACTGAAAATCATCGTAATAAGACGGCACAATAAACTTCATATTCTTCTCCTTTTCATGTGAACCGCAAGAAAACGGCTTCGCCGTAACGCGGCGACCGTTTTCGATTCGTCCATCTCCGAGCACGTGCAACGGGCGACGGAGGGACATATAATTTTTTTTCTTTATAGGAACGCAGTTTCCTATAAAGAAAAAAACGGACTCCATTTTGTACGGAGTCCGTTCATTTTGTTTACCAGAGCTCGTAGGGCTCAGTCATGAATACATCGTTGACAGTCTTGGTACCGTCGATGAGAGCAGTGGTGTTGTCGGCATAGGTATAACCGTAAGCACCGTACAGATCATTTTCAATATAGCTTACGATTTCATCCAGCTTGGCTTTCTGTTCGTCGGTCGCATCCGTAAACAATGCTGCGTATACTGCGATGGTTTCGCATTCACTCACGCTTGCAAGTCCTCTTGTATACATATCGACAACGCTGTCATACGCATCAGCGAAATTGCCGTTCAGCATGCACAGAATCACATGCTGACGCTCACACTCATAGGATTCGTTTTCGTAAGCAATACCCTTTTCAACATACGCGGCAGCAGCTTCAAGATCGCCCTCCTGACGGGCAATGATTGCGAGAATGCTCAGTGCAACATCGTCATAGGCATTGACTGCAAGCATTTCGTCTGCAAGTGCCTTTGCTTCTTCATAATCGCCGTCTTTCAATGCAATCTGCATCATGGAATAGCCGTAAATGAAGATCTGTTCGGGAATCAGCTCCTTGACCTTTTCAAGATATTCAACCTGTCTTGCGGCAGAGCCTTCATCCTCACCAAAGAAGTAAATCTCACAAATAAAACGGTAGTAGTAATTGAATGCCTTGTCATATTTGTTGCTGTCCTCGGTCAGCAGAGCATCATACTGTTCGCTGATCTCCTCGAAGGTGGGCACAGCACCGTAATAGCTCGAATAGTAAGCCTGCTGCATAACTGCGTTTGCATTCTGCATAGCGGCATCCGAAAGCTGTACAGCCTCGCAAAGGGTCTTGAATTCGCTGTCGGCAAGTGCTTCAACATCAACATAGTTTGCGCAATAGGTTGCAGCGGTCTGCAGGTCACCTGTATAGAAGGCAGCGGAGATGAGTCCTTCCAGCAAGGAGTTGGGAAGCACAACATTATCATTGGCAAGCAGCGTTGCAAGCTCCTGATATTTAATAACAGCAAGGGTCAGATTCTTGTTCTTTTCAGCCTCCATGGCCTCTGCCAGAGGTGTGAAATAAGCCTTATAGAAATCGGAAACAGTGGGGTCGATATTGCTCAGCGTGATAACATCATCAATATTGACGGATTCTGCCGAGCCTGCGGAAAGTGCATTCTTTGCGTTTTCAATGAAAGCACTGACCTTTTCGGCACTGAACGCACCGTCAAGGGTGGTCAGCAATGCTGCGTATTCTTCCGTCACGGCAGCTTCTGCATCCTGTGCAAGAACGGTCGTATTGGCGGAAACATAAACATAAGCAGCATGCAGATCCTCAACCTTGCTTGTCAGCACTGCGATCTTCTCAAGCACAAGCGAACCCTTCTGACCGATGGCGGTAAGATCTGCGGCAACGGTCTTGTAAGCCTCCAGAGCTGCACTGTCGTCTGCGTTGTTTTCGTTAATGACAGCAATGGCAAGATCTGTCAGAATTGCCTTTGCATCCGCATACAGGCATTCGGGAATGTCGAGTGCGGAAACGATAGCAGACACATCAATATCTGCTTCGGCATCGGTAAGCTCGGCAACACTTGCGCTCACAGCCTCAAACTGCTCGCTGTCAAGCTTTGCAAAGACATCCGCTGCTGCAAGGAATGCAGCATATTCTTCGGTTGCAGGTGTGTAGTCAGCAGCCTTGAGATTTGATTTTGCATAAGAAAGTGCGGACACATAGCCCTTTGTATAGGCAGTGCAGATTACATTGCGTTCAACAAGCACAAGGCTTTCGGTGCTGTATTCGGCAAGACCTGCAATGGCAGCCGTATAAGCGGTAGCCGCATCACCGAATGCGAAATTTTCTTCCGCAGCAACAGCCGTTGCAACATTTTCAAGAATAGCGGTGATGGCAGCAGCCAGCGTTTCATCCGTGGTATAGGTTGCGGCAACTGCAGCGTAGTCTGCATCAGCACCTGCTTCTTCAACCTTTGCAAGACATTCGGCAGCAACCTGCTCAAAAACATCTGCAATCTGCTCAAATGCCTTGAAGCCATCTGTCAGCGGAGAAGCAATCTGTTCTGCGGTCAGATTGCTGTTCATATAAGCAATGGCAGCAGCATAGCCCTCGGTTTCAACGGTGCAGACCGCAATCAGCTCATGCAGGGTCTGCATTTCGCGTTCATAACGGGCAGGTGTTTTGCCGAGCAATGCAATGTCATTTTTAAGATAGGCAAGACCTTCTTCATAGTATCCGATCTTTGTTGCCGCATCCGTTGCGCTTTCGGCATAGGTCATGCAGCGCACATAGCTGTCATAATCAATAAATGCAGAAACAGAGAAGGTGACAAAAGAGGTGGCCGCCATCAATGCGATCACGAGAATAAAGGAAAGAATGGAGCCGATGATTTCAGACGGCTTTTTCTTTTTCTTTTCCTTCTTTTTCTTATCCTTCTTATCTTTCTTTTTCTTTTCGGAAGCGACGGCTTCAGCCTCGTTCTCCTCGTCGTCCTCTTCCACGATTTCATCCAGCTCCTGAATCAGCGGATGCTCGTCTGCCTCAGAAGCGGTTTCTGCGTACACATTCTGAAATGTTTCGGCAAGGTTTTCCATTTCGTTCTGCAGGGTGTCGTTCTTGTTTTCGCTCATAGTGTAACCTCCGTCTTTGCGGCTCAAAGAAAAAGCCCCCTGAAACCGCTTTGTGAATAAGTATTATACCACGCGTTATTTCAAAAGGCAAATATTATTTTATTCATTGAGCAACAATTTTCTTGTGCGTTGGGGCTTGAACAAAATCACGCACACAAACAATGTCAACAGCAACTCAGGCAACAGATAGGTGCCGTTGTAAAGCAAGGAATAAATATATGGGCCTTCATCGCCTGCCCACTGTCCCCAGATGACAACACCCGTGATATAGTGGCAGATAAAACGCAGCATAATACCGCATGATACTCCGAAATATATTCCCGCATTCTTAAAACGAACTGAATCTTTTTTAATATTTTTAAATAAACAGGCAATGCCGAGTCCCGTAAACGGCACAAGGTAGTCGAACACAACGCAAATGATGAAGGTAAAAGCGGTGGTGCAGTACACAAAGACATTGCCCGACACAAAGGCACTCGCAAGCTGAAACAGCGAATACAAAAATGCCGTCAGCAGGCCTGCCTTCTTGCCGTGGCGCATGCCAGCAAGCATAACCGGCAGCATGCTGACAAAGGTGATCTCGCCACCCATGGGCATCTGCCATATTTTGATGAAGCTGAACACGACAGACATTGCAAACAGCACCGCACATTCAGCCGTGACACGCAGATTTTGTTTCTTTCTCATTTGAAAAATTCCTTCATTTGGCAGTTTTCGGAAAAATAAATTATGGTTTACAGCACAAAGTCGGATATATCGTCCGTAGGGAACGGATAGCATCCGTTCCAAGCAAATTGGCGGTTTGATGTGGTTCCCTGTTGTTTTTATGTGGTTTCATCGTCAAATTTACAGCGGAACGCATGGTATGCGTTCCCTACAATTAAACCGTCAATCTGTTCGCTAAACCATAATTTATGTGCGAAGCGATCCAATAATTTTGCATTTTGCACAAGAAAACGGCTTCGCCGTAACGCGGCGACCGTTTTCGATTCGTCCATCTCCGAGCACGTGCAACGGGCGACGGAGGGACATATAATTTTTTTTTGCTTTATAGGAACGCAGTTTCCTATAAAGTAAAAAAAGCCTGCGCCGAAACGCAGACTGCAAAAAGTCTTCCTACGTCGGCATGATCCGAACAGGTTCAAAGGGTTTGAAGCCTTCGCTTCATCTCAGCTTTGGTAAGCACCCCTGACAGATATTCATTTGGTTTTATTGTATATGCGCAAAAGCCGTTTGTCAAGCCGAAAAATGATTTTTGACGATAATCAATGTGCCGTTGCGCACGGCGATGCGGCTTTTTTGCCCCGTGAATTCGTTGCTGACACCGAGGGCGGTTCGGTTTTCGAGCGTTGCGTTGTCGAGGGAATACAAAAGTCCTTCTTCTGTCACACCATACACCTTTTCGTCGGCGGCAAAGACGGAAATGACACCCTTTTCGGTTTCATCAAAGCAGATTTCGCCGTTGGTGACGGCAGTAACGGTGTAATCACGGTCACAAAGATATGCTTTTTTTCCCTTTTTGGAAAGGTCAATGAGCAGCGCGAGGTTGGCAAGGGTGTGGTCGAGCCGCTTGCCCGTACCGCCGTAAATGAAAAAGGTATCGCAACCGAGTGCTTCCGCCTTTTCCACGGCAGCCGCCATGTCCGTGTTGTCCTTCTGCACGGGCAGAACTTCCGCTTTTTCGGGAATATAACCCAAAGAATCAAAATCCCCGATGATGTAATCGGGGGTGATGTTCAGCTTTTTGCAATATGCAACACCGCCATCTGCCGCCCACACAAGGGCGTTTGCAGGCAGCGTGAGCTGTTCGATATTCTGTTCTCCTGCACCAAAAATGCAAGCCGTTTTCATGCGTTTCTTCCTTTAATTCAAGATAAAATCAGTCAGTTGTGCAGGTGTACAAAACAGCTTGTCTGCCCCTGCATTCAAAAGCTCTTCCTCCGTGCCGAAGCCCCACTGTACGCCTGCTGCAAACACATCGGCTGCCTTTGCCGCCTCCATATCATTGTGGCGGTCGCCGACCATCAGCGTTTGTGCTTCGGTTGTGTTGCAGTCGGCAAGGCTTCTTTTTATGAATGTCACCTTGTCACTTTCGTGGTCTTTAAAAGTGATACCGTGAATGCCGCAGAAGTACTTGTCAAGATCAAATAAAGGCAGGATTTTTTCAATGAACTGCAGCGGTTTTCCCGTGGCGATTGCCATTTTAAGCCCACTGTCCTGCAAGGTTTGCAACATTTCTGTTACACCGTCATACAGTTTCGTTTCGGCATAGCCTTTAACGGAGAAGCGTTCACGGTAGAGTGTTACAAATCGTTCGGCGTTTTCGTCGTCGAGCATTAAAATCTTTTTGCCGCTTTCAAACAACGGCGGACCGATAAACGGGCGAAGCTGTTCGTCCGTCATATCGGGACGCCCCATTTTGGCGAGTGCATGGCGGATGCAATTGTAAATACCTTCGGAATTATCGATGAGGGTACCGTCCACATCAAAAACAGCGGCTTTGAATTTCATATTTATCCCTCCAGAATCGGGGTGAGTGCTTTCATAATACGCTGCGTGACTTCTTCAATGGTGCCGTCGGCATCAACAGAAATAATGATGTCGCGGTCTTTGAGCATGTCGAACACATCCGCAAATCGTTTTTTGATACGGGTCAGGCTGTCTGTATTTTCAAAAATTTCAACCGCGGATGCATCCCTGTTTGCGTGGATGCGGGCAAGGCATTTTTCGATTTCCATGGTCAGGAACACGCAGGCATCGGGCTTGGTGACCTCGGGACAGTTAAAATGGCTGTCAAAAATCCACTGCAGGTCGGTGTCCGTGCCCTGGTAGGCAAAGGTGGAATAATAATAGCGGTCACACAGCACTATGTCACCGTCAGAGAGGTGCTTTATAATGCCGTCCTCGGGGTCGGTGTTGTGGTTGATGCGGTCAGCCAAAAACAGACTTGCCGCTGCCCACGGTGTGCTTCGTTCCTTGCCGCCCAAAAAAGCACGCAGCAGCTTGCCCGTTGCCGTGCCCGTAGGTTCGGCGGTGGTGTAAACGGTATATCCTTTTTTCCGTAAAGCTTCGGCAACGCATTGCAATTGCGTGGTTTTGCCCGTGCCGTCAATGCCTTCAAAAACAATGAATTTTCCTGCCATGTCAGCCTCCGATGATGTTGTGTAATTGTCTTGCAAGCTCTGCAAGCTCTGCAAGTGTCAGGCTCTCCGCACGCACGGTGGGTGCAAGTCCTGCGGCTTCAAGTGCCTGTGCTGCGGTCTGCTTGGAGATGGAAAGTCCGTTGGAAAGACCGTTCTGTGCGGTTTTTCTGCGCATGGAGAAAGCTGCACGCACCACTCTGAAGAAAAATTCTTCGCTCGGAACATCCACGGGCGGTTCTTTGCGCAAATCAAGACGAAGAACAGCACTGTCCACATTCGGGGACGGCAAAAATGCCGTTCTCGGAACATCAAAAAGACGCTGCGCGGTGGCATAATAGTTGACCGCAACCGTGATCGCTCCCGAATCCCTGCTGCCGACAGGCGCACACAGACGGTCGGCGGCTTCCTTTTGCACCATGACCGTGATCGCCTCGATAGGAAGGCGGTTTTCGAGCAGATACATGATCACAGGCGAGGTGATATAATAAGGCAGATTTGCACAGACGTATGTTTTTCTGCCTTCAAATTTTTCTGCAATGAGTTTGTGCAGATCCGTTTTGAGCACGTCTTCATTGATAATTTCCACATTGCGGCAGTCCGTCAGCGTTTCGGCAAGAACGGGCAGAAGTCGGGTGTCAAGCTCCACACCTGCCACCTTTGCCGCACGCAGAGAAAGCTCCTTGGTCAGCACACCGACACCCGTGCCGATTTCAATAACGGCGCTGTCCTTGTCGATGCCGCAGCTTTCTGCCATACGGGGACAAACGGTGGGGTCGATGAGAAAGTTTTGTCCCATCGACTTTGAAAATGTAAATCCGTGCCGCCCGAGCAGGCTTTTTATGGTGTTGATATCGGAAAGATCGTGCATTTTGTCACCTTTTTATACAAGATATTTTTTGAATTCTTCGTAAGCCGCATCCCACACGGAGGTGTTTTCGGGGGTGTAACAGATGAGTTTTTCACCCTCTGCGATGATGCTTCTGGCTTCGGCAATATCCTTGATTTCACCGCTTGCAAGAAGCTGAACGGCAATGTTGCCGAGTACGGTGGCTTCAATGGGTCCTGCATACACTTCTGTGTTGCAGCTGTCTGCCGTCATGCGGCAAAGCAGTTTGTCTTTTGTGCCGCCGCCGACCACATTGATGTGCGGATATTTCTTTTCGGTGCAGTCTTCAATACCGCGGAAAATGTGACGGTATTTCAGTGCCAGGCTTTCATAGATGCAACGCACCACTTCGCCGACGGTTTCGGGCACATACTGTCCTGTTCTGCGGCAGAAGTCACGGATGCGTTCGGGCATATTGCCCATGGGTGCAAAATCGTCTGCATCAGGGTCGATGAAGCACTTGAACGGCTCGCATTGCAATGCCATTTCTTCGAGCTGTGCGTAAGAATATTCCTGTCCTTCACGCATCCACTGACGGCGGCTTTCCTGGATCAGCCACAGTCCGCAGATATTTTTGAGGAAAGCGGTGGAATAATCGTAACCGCCCTCGTTGGTCACATTGAGTGCTCTTGCTTTGTCGTTGAGAATGGGAGTTTCAAGCTCTGTGCCGAACAGGCTCCATGTGCCGCAGCTGATGAATGCAAAGTCCTTTTTGTCGGTGGGAACAGCGGTGACGGCACTCTGCGTGTCATGACCGCAGACGGCAATGACATCCACGGCAGGCACACCGAGTTCTTCGCACAATGCAGGCGAAAGCTTGCCGATGACCGTGCCGGGCTTGACAAGCGGACAGACAATATCCTTGGGGAAACGCATTTTTTCAAAAATCTCGTCGCTCCACTCGTGGGCGGCAAGGTCAACCATCTGACTTGTGGTGGCAATGGAATATTCCGCTGCCATGTTGCCCGTCAGCAGATAATTGAAAAGGTCGGGCATGAACAGCATTTTGTCGGCGCGTTCAAGAAGCTCGGGTCTGTTTTCACGCAGAGACAGAAGCTGGAAAAGGGTGTTGAAATAAATGAACTGAATACCCGTGATGTCGTAAATTTTATCTCTGTCCATTTTCTGACAGGCAAGCTCGATCATGCCGTCGGTGCGCTTGTCGCGGTAATGGATGGGGTTTTCAAGCAGGTAGCCGTTTTTGTCGATCAGGCCGAAGTCAACACCCCATGTGTCCACACCGATGCTGTCGAAGCCGCCTGCCTGTTTGGCTTTGAGAATGCCCTGCTTGACCTCGTGGAACAAGCGAAGCACATCCCAGAACACCGTGCCGTTGACGGTGACGGGGTCGTTTGTAAAGCGGTGGACTTCCTCCAGCTGAATGGTCTTTCCGTCAAATTTGCCGAGAATGGCTCTGCCGCTGGAAGCACCGAAGTCAAATGCAAGAACTCTTTTCATGGTAAGTCCTCCGTGATTTTATTTGATAACGCCTTTTTTGAGAATGATGTTGGCATACAGTGCGCTCTCACCCGTTGCAATGACAGCGTATGCACTGCGTGTGCGTTCATAGAATGCAAAACGCTCGATTTCGCTGAATTGGTAGTCACCGTATTTGTCGGCAATATCCTTGTAAACCGCCCAGATTTCGGGGGTGGGATCCCCTTGTGTGGTAGCCATAAGCATAGCAGGGCTTTCTACATAAGTATCAAGGGGCATCAGTTGCAGAATGGCATCGAGCAGCTCGGGCATATTGTGGCCGTCGCAGCGGACAAGACGCTGTGCATTGCTTGCTGCCGGGAAGTTGCCGTCACCGATGACGATTTCGTCGCCGTGACCCATTTCGCAAAGGATCTTCAGAAGTTCGGGGGATATGATTTTCGGAATACCGTTGAGCATAATTTTTTACCGCCTTTATAAAAGTATTTTTTTACAGTTTACCCTTTTTTAAGGAATATGTCAAGGAAAAACAAATTACGGGTTATAGGTGAGTTGTTGTGCTCGCTTCATAGGGGAAGCGTTGCGCCTCCCACCGTTTTTTCAAGCGAAGTAAATGCAAAACTTGTCAAGTTTTCAAAACAAATGTTGCATTTTTCAAAACAGTTTTCTGATTTTTCAAAACAATTTTGAAATTTTACAAAACACATTTTTGAAAAATTGCATTTTTCAAAACAAAAAACACAGATCAGATTTTCCTCAATACAAAAATTACCGCATTACATTTCCGTCAGCATCCTCCCAAAAAACATTGACAAAAATTTTTTTTTCTTGTATTATATAATAAACAAAATAACATTTCAGGGAGGTATAAATATGAATTTCTGTCCGAATTGCGGTGCTGCCCTGCAGGCCGGTGAACGCTTCTGCTCCGCTTGCGGCACACCCGTACAGCAGGCACCTGCAAACCAATACGCACAGCCGCAGGCTGATCCCTTTGCAGAGAATCAGGCGGCTTTCAATCCGTACCCCGAAGCAAACCAAGCGCCTGCTGAAAAGAAAAAAGCAACGACACCCATTGTTTTAGGCATACTCGGCATTGTGTTTGCATGGCTGTTTGCCATCATCGGGCATGTTTTGTCCATCATCGGCATTGTGACGGGGGTCAAGGCATACAAGGCAACCAAAAATATTGCAGCCCTTGTTATCCCCATTATCGGTGAGGTGTGCGCCGTTATTTCTTCCGTTATCGGGGTTATCAGCACATGGGAAATGATGGGAGTTATTTAACAAACAGTATACAAAAAAGCGTTGCAGAGATTTTTTCCTTGCAACGCTTTTTTATTGTAATATTTTTAACCGACAAACCCGACCGTGGTCGGAGCCTCGGTCGCAGGCTCGGTCGGCGGCTCGGCAGGCAGGTCACGGCTTTGCACATAAATATGCTGCAGCCAATAATCCTCATAAAAACCGCCCGACAGAAACACACCGCCCGTACCGAACAGGTCGGCATGCTGCGTGACGATCGACTCATTGTACAGATATTGCCATCCGTTGTCGGCACACATGGCCTGCAATGCGGCATTGTAAAGCGCACGGTTTGCATATTTGGGGTCAGCATTCTGCGCCTCGTTCGTCACGGGGAAAACGGAGCTGACAACAATTCTCGTTCCCGGCAGCAGCATTTCTATCTGCTCAATAATTGTTTTGTAACGGTCTATGAATGCGGTCTGCATCTGCGCCGTATCCTCCTGCAATTCATACATACCGAAATGCAGAATGAGAGTCTGCGGCTTGTTTGCCACGATGCTGACGATCTGCTCATTCAGAAAATCAAGATTTGCATCCGTTCTGCCGATGCACTGCCGTTCGGGCAACAGATTATACATACGGATGGTCGCTGCGGTATAATCCCCGACCAGAAGCGTGCCGTCAAAGAGCTTTTCGTAGGTCAGAGTCCCTTCCTTAATGGCTTTTTCCACATATTCGGCAAGGGATTTCTTGTCACCGAAACGGTTGGCAATCGTATCCTGCGACTGATACATGGTCAGCTCCATCTGTGCCTTTTCGGCTTCGGCTGCCATGGATGCCTGCTCATAAAGCATCTGCTGAATAAGCCTGGAGGCTTCCTCTGCTTCGGGTGTCAGGGTCGTCCCCATGGCGGCGGTCGGTTTTTCGGTGCTGACCTCCTCCGTGGGCGCTTCGTAGGGCGCAAGGGTAACAAAAACACGGGTGGAAAGAATCGCAGTCAGCAATGTGACCGCCATCAGAGCCACCATCAGCAACAAGTTTTTTCTGTTCATCTGCACCCCTCCTTCAATTTATTTTCTTTTATCATACTATAATCATTTGCTTAAATCAATCGGAAATTACAAAAGTCCTGCATATCGCAACACACATACCGTTATAAATATAGTGAAGATCGAGAGCAAGCTTGACCAGACAACCAACTGACCTGCCAATTGCTCGTCGTTGTTCATTTCCTTTGCCATGACCGCACTGGACACCGCAACGGGAGAACCGAACAAGGCAACAAAAGCGGCATATTCGGCGGATTGAAACGAAAACAGATTTGTATATTCCGACAACAGCACCGCCGCACCGAGAATCAGCACGGGAGCCGCGACCACGCGAAGCAATGTGCCGCTGACGATCTGCCCGAACATTCCCTTGATGGCTTTGAACGAAAACTGACCGCCCAGCACGAGGAATGCAATGGGCGAAGCAATGCCCGCCACCTGTTTGAGAGCTGTATACAAAAACGGGAACGCCGTTTGCAACATAAACACCTTTTCGCCGTCGGTATTGGTCGGAATGAGTGCACGTACACCCAACACGCAAAGACCGCAGAAAATGGCAATGATCAGCGGATTTTTCACGATGCCCTTGATTACTTTTTTCCAGTCAGGATGCCCGTTGGTGCTGAAAATGCTCAAAGCGATAACGGCAAAAATATTAAACTGTGCAATGGTGAACGCCGACAAAAGCGAAATGCACTGCAATCCTGCCGCGCCGCCGAGGGTTTCGGCAAGCTGATAGCCGATGAGTGCAGAGTTGGAACGGAATGTCGCCTGCCAGACAACACCTTTCTGTTTCGGGTCTTTGACAAACAGCACCGAAAACAGCAACCCGAGCAAAAACAGCACCGTTACCGCCGCCACACCGAACACAAGGGTTGAAATCTGAATGTCGGCAATGCTTTCAATATTATAAATGTTATAAAACAGCATGGCGGGCAGTGCCACCTTGAACATCAGGCGGTTTGCATCGGCAAAGAATTTTTCGCCGAGAAAGCCCGATTTGCGCAAAAAGAAGCCGAGCAGAATCACGGCAACAATGGGCAACACCGCATTGGCGGCGAACATGAAAATTGAGAGCATAAAAAACCTCCCATTTACACTCGGATGTTGAATAAGTTAAGTTTTTGAAACAAAATGTTTTATAGGACCTTCTAAATTATATATTTCCTTTTTCAAAAACTCCGGATAAATGATTATATTTTGAAGCTCTTCAATAGGGATCCATCCGATAACTACGTTGCAATTATCTTTTACGAATACCGCAACTGTTCTCAAATCACATATATATTCATCAGTCACAAATAACCAATCTCTGTCCATAATATCCTCTTATTTAAAGAATTAAATATCACGCAACGAATTGAATTATCATCTTTTTTTTAAACTATGATTTATTCTTTAAGGTTTTACAGCTTGCAATCAGCATCCTTCTGATGCGTCCGCAAAGATTTCTGTTCTTTTTGTATACATCTTCACTAATGGCATTTGTATTAAATAAAAGGCGCAACCAACCTTCTGTTTCATTGCATTCTTTTAAAGCAATTTCAAATTTAGAGAGCATATCTGCTTTACTCTGACCGTAATTTGCTTCACGAATATTTGCATATACACTACTTGAACTATTACGGATTTGTGTCAATGTATTTGGCGGAGCTTTTATCTTTTGGCAAAGTAAATCTATATCTGTTGCTGATTGCTCTGCATATGTAAGTAAATAATTTTCAGGCATATGATCACTTCCTTTTAAGTGATTATACTACAAGTTTCAAACAAAATCAATGCGGAGCATTGTATATCATCAATTCCGCAGGAATTGCATATCATCAAGGCGCAAGCCTTGCATATCATCATTGCGAAAGCTTTTTTGATACACGCTACGCGTGATGATATGCAGTCCTGACGGACTGATGAGATACAACGATAGCAACGCTATCGTTGATGATATGCCATTGCTTTCGCAATGGATAAAAAAACTCTCGTTCAAAAGAACGAGAGTTTTCTGGAGCTGATACCCGGATTCGAACCGGGGACCTCATCCTTACCAAGGATGTGCTCTACCAACTGAGCCATATCAGCACCGACAACACGTATTATAGCAGATACTTCCCCGTTTGTCAAGGCTGTTTTTGAAATAAAATTCCGCTAAATTCAAAATATTTTCCTCTTTTTTTCGTAAT
>JAZNCO010000127.1:0-6490 GCA_045587645.1 Acutalibacteraceae bacterium
CGAAGATTTTTTACAGTGAGGATTTTTGACGAGACGAGGCACAAAACGCAGAAAATCCTTTGTGGATTTTCGAGGATTTTAACGAAGTATCGACGGAAATCTGCCTGTAAAAAACGGGTTCGGATTATATCCGTCACCCTACGGCGAAGCCGTTTTCTTGTCTGTTGTGCAGGAACGGTATGTAATCACGGCGCGGCCGTGTATGTAATCTGCGCTTTCGCAGTATGGCATCAGCGAAGCTGCATGCAATTACTGCATTTCTGTCTTGCTTTTTTTTCGTTTTTGCTATACAATATACATAATTCATTTTTACAAAACGGGAGGAAAAATCAATGAAAACAAAAACAGCACCGGTTGAACAGGCTGTCAAAGCACCAAAAGGTAAAAAAGCCGGTAAGGTGTTCGGTATAATCCTTTTGATTCTTGTTCTGCTTGTCGGAATCACGGCAGCCGTCAATGCTGCCCTTGTGAAATCGGAAAAAGAAAACGCTCTTTCATTCGCAAAGGTTGAAATTGAAAATCAGCTTGTGCCCGATCAGGATGAAAACGGCTATTGGACCTTTGTGACGGACGAGGATTTCAAGGTGATTCAGCTGACCGATATTCACATCGGCGGCGGTTGGATGTCCTACAAAAAAGACCTGATGGCACTCAATGCCGTTGCGGCTATGATCACAGCCGAAAAGCCCGATCTTGTGGTCGTGACGGGAGATATCTCTTATCCCGTGCCGTTCCAGGCAGGCACCTTTAACAATCTTACATCCGCAAAGGTCTTTGCGACTCTTATGGAACAGCTCGGTGTGTATTGGACGGTCTGTTTTGGCAACCACGACACGGAAGCCTACAGCTATTTCAGCCGTTCTCAGATTTCGGAATTTTACGGCAATGACGATTTTACCTACTGTCTGTTTGAAGCAGGTCCCGATGAGGTTGACGGCTACGGCAATCAGGTTATCAATGTCAAGAACAGCGAAGGACTGATCACACAGTCGTTTTATGTCTTTGACAGCCATTCTTATGTGGACGGTGATATCTTCGGTATCATGTGGAAGTATGACAACATCCACGCCAATCAGGTCGAATGGTACAAGAATACTGTTCTCAAGCTCAACGCACAGAATAATGCTCTGCTCAAAGAGCTTGGCAGAGAAGAAAACTCGGACATCAAATCTCTTGCATTTCTGCATATTCCGCTTGTTGAACAAAAGGATGCGTGGTATGAATATGCCGAAAACGGATTTGAGGATACGGAAAATGTAAAGTATTTTTACGGTGTTGCAGGCGAAGGCAAAAAGGTCGTTTATCCCGGCATCAAGGAAGATGAGCTCTTTGAAACCATGCTTGAGCTCGGCTCCACCAAAGGCACCTTCTGTGGACACGATCATCTGAACAACTTCTCGATTGAGTACAAGGGGATCCGACTGACCTATGGTATGAGCGTTGACTATCTGGCTTATCCTGGTATTAAAAATGAAGGCACACAGCGCGGCTGCACCGTCATTACCGTTTCACCCGACGGCAGCTTTGACTGTTATCCCGAAAACTATTATCAGGGTAAATATGTAAGCCAATATGAAAAAGAAGAGGTCACCATGCAGGTGCTCGAAAATCTGCCGTATGACGAAATCGTGAAAGAATAAGCAATAAACAACCCCATCGGTTTTCCGATGGGGTTGTTCGCTTAATAAATCTTATTTTTCGTAGCCCAGTTTTTTAAGCATTGCCGGGTCGCAGGTGTCTGCCATGCCGCCGATTTCATCCCACAATGCATCAGCCTGCTTTTTCCATTCGTCAAAGTCTGCAGGTGTGGCAGGATAATTTTCATAGAGTTTGCCGACCTTACCGCTTTGCAGAAGTCCCTTGACGATCTTGCCGATGGTTTCCTTGCGCAGCTTTTTGGTTGCAATGCCCTTAGCGATCACAGCAAGCATTTTTGCAATGTCACCGGCGGTGAGATTGAGTTCTTCACCCATGCCCCCTAAAATTTTGGTGCTGAAAATGCAATCGTTTGCAAACAGATATTCCGCTTCATCGTAATCAGCGGAAATAACACCGAACAGCATCGGGCGCAGTGCATCAAAATCCTTGCCCTGTGCTTTCATATAACGGCAGTTGATGGGCCAGAGTGCTTCTCTTGTCAGCTCCTTGTTTTCCTTGAGCAGCTTTGAAATCACATCCACTGCAATTTCAGCCTGCACAAGCGAGGATGTCACACCCTCACCGCAGGAGGGCTTTGTCAGAAATGCCGCATCGCCCATGGCAATAAAGGAGTCATCCACGCAGGAATACAGTGTGCGGTGATAGGGAGTCATGCCCTTTTCGACCTTTTCAACCCTGTAAGCAGGTCTTTTGATGTTCTTGATATAATCCTTGAACACTTCTTCTGCATAGTCATAGCCGTAGCCTGCACCGATGCCTAAAATGGCTCCGTGTTCATTGCCCGAGGGTGCAGACCATGCTTTGTATTGCATGCAGAAGCCGTCCAGAGAACGGGGCTTGAAGTTTTTGTCCTCATATTCTGCGTAATACAGCACAACAAAGAAAATATCCTTGTTTGTAAGCTTGTAATTTTCAACCACCGAACTGTCGGGCAGTTTGGTTCTTGCAGCCGAGGGAATGCCCGTGCAGTCGGCAACCAGCTTTGCATAGGCTTCCTTTTTTCCGTCCTTGGTGTTGTAGGTCGCACCGATGATGCGCTTGTTGTCGTCATAAAGAAAATCATCAAAAGCCGCACCGTAAATAATTTCTGCGCCTGCGTTTTTTGCTTCTTCGTTCATGCGCATGATGTAGTCATGCTTGTGCACACCGATAACGGGTGCGGGTGCGCCGATTTTGGGATGATTGCCGTAAGGGGAGTAGATGACGGACGAAGCAAAGGTAAATCCCCAATCCTTGTCCGTAACGGCAGGAATGGTCATGCCGAACTTTTCCATGTCCTCTTTGCCGAAATGGATAATATCGTAGTCGCGGTTCACATCGTTCTGTTCTTCTTTTTCAATCAGCAGAACCTTAAAACCCTGTTCTGCCATTTTACGAGCAAACCAACTGCCCGTTGTGGAAGCGCCTGCAATGAGAATATCATATTGATTCATAATGTAACCCCCTTTGATTGATGATTTTATTATATCATACGCATTTATATTCTTGCAACTGCATAATTGTAAACATTTTTATGTGCATTTGTTGCAATAGACAAATTATGCTTATTTTAAACATTGCAATTTAATATAATTTGTGTTAAACTAATAAAGTATTAAATTATGCAAAAAAGGAGTTGAAAAGATGGGCAGTGATTTTTTCTGGCGCAAAACGTCGCAGTTCGGCGGCTTTTTAGGCAATCTTGTGTATTCGATCTCATCGCGTTATACCGCTGACCCTATGCCCAATCAGCAGCAGCTTCTTTTGGATCTGATGAAAAAGAACGGCGACACCGAATACGGCAAAAGGTATAATTTTAAAGATATCACTACTTTCCAACAGTATCAGGATCAGGTTCCGATCACCGATTATGATGATTATGAGCCTTACATTGACCGCATGATCGCAGGTGAGCAAAACCTGATTACATACAAAAAAATCAAGCATTATATTCAGACCTCAGGCAGCGCAGGCAAGCCGAAGCTGATTCCGCTTTGCGGAAAAGCCGTCTGGAATTTTCAGATCATGGGCTTTTGTGCACCGCTTGCCGCCACATTGAATTACTATAAAAAGCAAGGCATCCCCATGCCCGGACAACATTCATTCCTGACCATTGAGGTGGTCAACCGAGATTTGCCCAACGGCAACACGGCAAGCTGTCTGTCTGCCATTCCGTTCAATCTCTTGCGCCCCATTGCGCAGTTCTTTTCCGTTACCCCAAAGGCAATTCTTTATCCCGAAAAGCCGGAAGAAACGGACATGAACTATCTCAAGCTGCGCTTTGCATTGCAGGATCCGTCCGTCACTGCGCTGACCGCGGCACTTGTGATGTATCTCGAAAGCATGTTTGAATATCTCGAAAAGAACTGGGAACAGCTGGTGGAGGACATTGAAAAAGGCATCATCAATGAAAATGTGCGCTGTCCTGAAGAGCTGCGTAAAAAGCTGCTCAAAAAATGCAGGCCCGATCCGCAAAGAGCAGCAGAGCTTCGCAAGGAGTTCCAAAAAGGCTTTGATACCCCCATCGGCCCTCGTATCTGGCCTGATCTTGCATGGACCTCTGCCATGCGCGGCGGTTCGTTAGGTTTATATGCCGAAAAGCTCAAAAAATACTGTGGCGATCTGCCGTTCAATAACACGGGCTATGCCGCAAGTGAATCGCTCATGGCAATGCCCCTGGAAATGAGTGCTCTCGATGCCGTTTTGCTGCCAAAGAGCTGTCTGTTTGAATTTCTTCCGGTGGATGCACCTGCAGGCACAAGACCGCTTCTGATGGATCAGCTTGAGGTCGGAAAAGACTATGAGGTCATCATCACCAACCTTGCAGGACTTTACCGTTACCGTATGTATGATGTGGTGCGTGTGACGGGATATTATCAGAAAACCCCAAAGGTGGAATTTTTATACCGCAGCAATCTTGTGCTGAACATCACGGGTGAAAAAACCACCCAGCAGATGCTTGACTGGGCTGTTGAAAAGGCTTGTACGCAGGTCGGGCTTCAATACAGCCGTTTCTGCGCCTATGGCAGTATGCAGGACGGTGCATTGCCGCATTACAATATTCTCATTGAACCCCAAAACGAAACCGCTGTTGACATGTCTGCACTTGCAACCGCCCTTGACAAGGCTCTGTGTGACTCCAATCTTTATATCGATGTGCGCCGCCGTGAGGATGTGCTCGGCAAAGCACAGGTGCATCTTTTGCAGACCGGCACTTTCGATGCCTATACGGACTCCCTTCGTCAGAAAGGAATCAACATCAGTCAGGTCAAGCCTGTCACCATCCTCAACACGGATGAACGACAGCAATTTTTCCTTTCGCATATTACGCACTGAAAGGTGTGATTGCTTTGGCAAAAATCAAAATTCGTTATTCCAAGGTGCCCGGATTTATTCTGGGCATTTATTCTCGCATTCCGTTTTATAACATGCTGTTTTACCGCATGCTGAACAATGAACCCGAGGATTATCTCGAAAAATTCTTCCCGACATCAGGCTATGCACAGGAAGAAAAAGAGAAGATTCTCAAAGATATGGAGCGCGAATTCTGGTTTCACGGCACGCATTTTGACGAATATTTTTATTACGATTTTTATAAAAAGAGCCGTGCCTATAAGGATGCATTCATCAACGAAACACAGCGATTTTCCTATTACAACAAGCTCAATACCATCAAGGGTATGCAGCAGTTTGACAACAAGTGGAAAACCTACGGGAAGTTAAAACCCTTTTACGGCAGAGAGGTCATTTTCTGTCAAAACCAAGCGGATTTTTCTTCTTTTGAAGAATTTGCAAAAAAACATAAAAAAATCATCAAAAAGCCCGTGGATTCCTATTTCGGTAACGGTGTGGAGCTGCTTGAAACAGACTGTAATACCGACCTGCAAGCCCTTTTTGACCGCTTTTTGCAGGACGGCAAATTTTTGTGTGAGGAATATGTTTTTCAGCATCCGTTTTTTGCTTCTCTCAATGCAAGCTCACTCAATACCGTGCGCATCCCGACCGTGCTGACGGGCAAGACACCCGATGAATATGAGGTGCATATTTTTTATCCGTGTCTTCGTGTCGGCAGAAAGGGAAGTGTGGTCGACAATGCAGGCGCAGGCGGACTTCTTGTGCAGGTGGATGCACAGACCGGTAAGATGTTCCACACTGCAAGGGATGAAATGAACCACGCCTTCATCGCCCATCCCGACAGCGGTATTGTCTTTGATGAATTGTTCATCCCCGAATGGGAAAGTGCCGTTGAAACAGCAAAAAAGCTTGCTCTGTCTTGCCCTGAAAATCGCTATACAGGCTGGGATTTAGCCCTGACGGACAACGGTTGGGTGCTCATTGAAGGTAACGCAAGAGCACAGTTTCTGGTCGGTCAGATCTGCGACCGTGTCGGCAAAAAACAGGAAATGGATGCACTTGTCAAAAAGTGCAGATGAATAAATTACGGTTCAGCGAACTGACGGAGAGACAATCACTTCGGACGACTACTGTGATTGCCGAACATTTTTACAAGGGCAATCGCAGTACTGTCCCCTAATTTACGACCATGCACAAACCAAAGTGACTGAAATCCGCCGCCAATCAGGGGACAGAACCGCAGATTGACTGTTAAGGATATATCATAGAGTCAATCAGGGTGCTCGTCCCCGTGATTGGCTACTCACCGCTAAACCATAATTTAATAAAATAAAAGGCTGTTTTTAGGCGGGCTCACATAGGGATTTACACGGTTTTGAAGGAATCTTTTCCCTCACAGAAACACCCGAAGGCTTTGAAAGACACAAAGTATTTCTGCATCCTTCGGTTGTCCCTGTGAGAAAAAATCTAACCTTCAAAACTGCAAAGCACTCCAAAA
>JAZNCO010000128.1:0-26648 GCA_045587645.1 Acutalibacteraceae bacterium
CCGACTCATGGATTGTGTTGTGCCGATCCGTGACGATAGGACTTACCCTCATAATAGAAAACATCTTTCCCTCAAATTCCCTAACAACAGAAAATCTCTCTGATTTTCCTTAAGTTGACGACATTGCCCTTTCAGGGGCGACAAGGGGTGGTGGAGGGTGGTTTGCGTGTAACCGAAACTCACCGCTAAACCATAATTTCCCCTTTATTCTGTCCGATTCTCGGTACAGCATTTTGCGGAATTTTCTTGACAAGCCGTTTTGCAATACGATATAATTTTTGTATACAAAAAAACAGGGGAGGAACAGAATATGGAAATCGGTTTTGATGTCAGCAAGACTGTCAGACAGCGGACGAGCGTGCGCACGTATGCGGATGCGCCCGTAACGCAGGAAACAAGGGATAAAATATTGGCTTATGCCGAAACGATTGAAAATCCCTTTGATGCAAAGGTGCGTTTTTGCTTTATTGAAAAAAGAGGTGCCGAAAACGGCGAAAAGCTCGGCACCTACGGCTTTATCAAGGGCGGCAATCTGTTTCTCGGTATGGCTGTGGAGGGCAAGGAGGATGCCGCCTTGGCGGTGGGCTTTGTCGGTGAGCAGCTTGTGCTGTATATGACAAGCCTCGGGCTTGGTACCTGCTGGCTCGGCGGTACATTTACCAAAAGTGAATTTGAAAAGAGGATGCAGCTTACTGAGAATGAAAAATTCCCCATACTCACTCCCGTGGGTGTGCCGGCAAAGCAGAGAATCACCGAAAAGGTGTTCCGTGCATCCCTGAAGGCAGATAAAAGATTGCCTGCCGAACAACTGTTTTTCACTGATGCATTCAAAACACCGCTTGACCTGCACACGGTGGGCAAATATGCCGATTGCCTTGAAAGCCTGCGGCTTGCTCCCTCGGCAAGAAACATCCAGCCGTGGAGAGTGGTTTCTGACGGCAGGGCATTCCACTTTTTCAAAAAGGGAAGCTGGGATTTCATGCAGAAAATTGATCTGGGCATCGGCATCAATCATTTTGCATTGACGGCACAGGAATGCGGTCTGCAAGGGCAGATCACCAAAACGGATGTGTCGGCATATTCGCTTGAAAAAGACATGTGCTATGTCGCTTCGTGGGTGTGTGCAGATGTATAAAACCTATCTTGAAAGCATAAAACTGCCGACGGACGATCAGGAATTCCGATTCATTCTCGGGCAGAAGCGTACTTGCTACAACAGCATTTATCCGTTCAAGCTCTTTCCCGAAAAGGGTTTGGACAGGGTGGATTTTGCCCCTGTTACCATTCTTTACGGCGGTAACGGCTCGGGTAAGACCACGCTTCTGAATGTGATTGCCGAAAAGGCAGGTGTACAGCGCAATTCTCCCTTTAACGGCAGTGCCTTTTTCGGGGATTTTACGGAACTGTGCACGCTCAAATCCAAAATCATTCCACGAAACAGTCGCATTATGACGAGTGACGATGTGTTTGAATATATTCTCGATATCCGCTATGTCAATGACGGCATCGACAGCCGCCGTGAGGCTCTGCTCAATGAATTTGTGGAACGCAAATACAGCGAAAACCAACTGCGCAGCATGGCGGATTACGAGGAATGGAAGGAAAACCGCGCCGCCAAAACGCAGACACAGTCCCGTTTTGTGCGTGAACGGCTTCGCAGGAATACAGATATGTTTTCCAACGGCGAAAATGCCATGAAATATTTTGTGGACAACATCACCGATAACGCAGTGTACCTGCTTGACGAGCCCGAAAACAGCCTGTCGATTGCCTTTCAGCAGGAGCTTTGCACCTTTCTTGCCGATTCCGCACGGCATTTCGGCTGTCAGATCATCATGGCAACGCACTCGCCCGTGCTTCTGAGCATGAAGGATGCCGTCATTTATGACCTCGACAGCAATCCCGTACAGACAAAAAAGTGGACGGAGCTTGAAAACGTCCGTCGGTATTTTGATTTCTTCAAAAGCCACAAGGATGAATTTTCGGAATAAAACAACCGCACGCAGAATTTGTTTCTCTGTGCCGCTCGTGCTTCAAGTCCTCTTCGATATACACAAAGAAAAGCACCCATCTTACGATGAGTGCTTTTCTTTCTGAAAATACAGTGCTATTTTGATACAATGCAACGCTACCACATCGAGCGTTGCATTGTTCGTTGCAGGCATTAATCGAACCAAAAGGGCGCATATCCGTCTTCGATCAATTCTATTTCACCCTTAAACAAAGCGTTTACATTATCGAGCTCGAACCAACGGTAATCCCACGGCATCATTCGGTTATTATAATAAATAGGTTCCTCGGTTTTGCCGGTTTTATCGATTTGCTCTATAAGCTCTTGCAGTTCATCGGAGGACATATCATCAATGATAATCTCTGTATTATTTATGGTATTATTATTTCTATTTATACAATTCCCATTGCTATCTCAACAACCAGTGCCACGATTACCACCAGTGCCGAGATAATGAAGCCGTGAATCATCGGGCGGCAACCTGCCTTCTTCATGCTTGAAAAGGACGTATTCAGACCGATGGCTGCCAAAGCACAGACCATCAGGAATTTACTTGCACTCTTTGTGCCGGATACAACAGCCGCAGGAATCGGGAATATACTTGCTACAATGGACATAGCAAGGAAGCCAAGGATAAACCAAGGGAATATTTTTGTAATGCTGAAATTTGCCTTCAGTTCACTTCCGTTTTGACTGTTGGCAAGTGCTTCTTTACGCTTTAAGCGGAGCTGTACAAAAGCAAAGGTAATAACAGTAGGAATAATCGCAAGGGTTCTTGTGAGCTTCACCATTGTTGCAAAATCACCTGCACCTTCTGAAAAGGCATAGCCGGTCGCAACGACGGACGAGGTATCATTGACTGCTGTTCCCGCCCAAATACCAAAGGCTTGGTCGGTCATGCCAAGCGCTCTGCCCATAATAGGAAACAGCACGATCATTGCCATATCGAACAGGAAGGTGGCAGACATTGCATAAGCCACGTCGTTATCGTCTGCATCGATAGTCGGTGCAATGGCAGCAATGGCAGAGCCACCGCAAATACCTGTACCGGCAGAGATAAGATTAGAGAGTTTCCAGTTAAGTCCCAACGCCTTGCCGATAAAGTAACCGCCGCCAAAGCAGGTCAGCAGGGTGAATATCATAACGGTGAGGGACATTTTCCCCACATTCAGGATAGTAGTAATATTGAGAGATAAGCCAAGCAAAATTATGGCAAATTTCAAAATCTTTTTGGATGTAAATTTGAGTCCCGATGCAAAGACCTTAGTATTCCTCAAAAAATAATTGAGGATCATACCGATAAACATAGCAATCACGGCAGAGCCGATTAGGTGGATAGGAAGCAGACTTTCAAGCCAGCACGCAAGAAGAGCCACACCTGCAGATAATATTATTCCGGGAAACACTTTCAACACTTTCATAATCAATCTCCTGCTTTCGCTTATACCCCTTGATTATACTACGGCTTTGTGATAAAATCAAATTATCATTTATTATCAGCCGATAATTTGATTTAATTGGAGATTGTTATGTTAGATTACAGAGTGCTTACCTTCCTTGCCCTTTATGATGAAATGAATTATCGTAGAACGGCTGAAAAACTGAATATGACTCAGCCGGGTGTCACACAGCATATTCATTATTTAGAGAGTTATTACGGTGTGAAGCTGTTTGAATATGACGGAAAAACACTTTCACGAACAAAGAACGCCGATCGGTTAAAACGGTATTTTGACAGCATCAAGGCAGAGGAAGCGGATATCCGTGAAAAGTTCATCCCCACCGATACCGTTCATATGACCGTTGGTGCAACGAAAACCATCGGTGAATTTGTTATCGTGCCGGAGATTCGTTCCTTTCTGCAAAAGCCTAACCATACCCTTGATTTAGTTGTTGATAACACAGAAATTCTTTTACATATGCTTGAAAAGGCAGAGATCGATTTTGCCGTTCTCGAAGGTGTGTTTGACAAATCCAAATACGGCTACCACCTTTATAAGAAAGAAGCGTTTGTTGGGGTCTGTGCCAAAAGCCATCCTCTTGCAAATAAGACTGTTACCCTTGAAGAAATTTTTTCGGAAGACATTGTGGTGAGAGAGCCGTTTTCGGGAACGAGAACATTGCTACATAATGCTATTACAGACCGAGGTTTTTCCCTTGACAACTTTAAGCGTTGTATCTCCGTCAGCAATTTTTCCGTGATCTGCGACATTGTGGCAAACAACGGTGCCATTACCTTTGCCTATGAACCAATATCCCGTTGCCGAGATGATCTTGGTACCTTCACTGTTGCAGATATGCAAATCAGCGGTGAGTTTAATTTTGTGTATTGTAATGAACGAGTCGCAAGGGAGAAAATAGAAGTTCTTTTCTCTTGATAGTAGCTTTTGTTTCAAGACACAAACATTTAACAATTAAAAAAGCAAAAAGGGGGCAGACTTTCACAAAAGTTCTGCATAACTTTTTTGCTGAAAATGCAGATTTTTCCCATGAAAAACAATTTTAACCGACAGAAACCGTAAAAAATATCTCAAAAAGGGCTTCGTCACGAGTTGTAAATATTAAAATAATGCTCTTTTTTATGTAAAAGTGGTCAGGTGTTTTGGTCAATTTTAATGTTTTGTTGTATGGCCATCTTGCATAGTGCAGCGCAATCAGGGCATAAGCAGACGTTCATAGGATCCGGCTCAGTTTCCGGATTATTAAAAAGCTGAACTGCTTCCATGTCAGCAGCATGTTTCTTCAATGCATCCAAATTCTTCACTTTGGCTGTCGGAAATGGCAAAGTCAGTTCATAGGCATCAGAAATCACTGTGGAAATACGACGGTTAATTTAATGTCGAGTGGTTTGTGCTGTTGTAAAAAAAGGGGATAGATTTAATCGTTTCTCTGTGGTATTATGAAGAAAAAGGAGGTGTGCGGTATGAAATTCGGTTCTGCTAAAAATATCAGAAATATCATAATAATATCGGTGCTTTTGGTCTGCGCCTTTGTTTTTCGTGCGGTTGCCTTTAAAACCGATGATTATTTTATCGCAACACTTCTTCTGACTTTAAGAAATGTTGTGCATATCATTATGATAATCGTATGGTCTGTATCAATTTATATGCGTGTTGTCAGCAAGCAGATTCGTAATATGCTCATGACCGTTGGTGCATTGATGATTGCATGGCTCATTATAAGAACCTGCAAGCTGGAGTTTTTGTATACCACCGATACCCTTACGCGTTATTTATGGTATGCATTTTATGTACCGATGATTCTGATTCCTCTGATCGGGGTTTTTATTACCATGCACATCGGCAAAGCCGACGATTATACGATCCCTGCCAAATATAAATTATATTTCATTCCGGCTGTTCTTGTGATTCTGTTGGTATTTACGAATGATTACCATCGTCTTGTCTTTGATTTTCCGAATGGTATACATTATTTTAATTCTGATTATATATATGGAATTTTGTATTTTATTCCGGCCGGTTGGTTCACTTTGCTCGGCTTTTATTTTGTACTCAAGCTCCTTATTAAAAGCAGAGTGCCGGGAAGTCGGGTGTTTCAGAAGGTACATATTCTGATTATGGCAACGGCTGTTGTTTTCTGGTGTTTGTATGCATTTACCGGAATTGACGCGGACCTTACAGCGGTTGACTGTGCTCTTATTACACTTCTTCTTGAAAGTGCAATTCAGAGCGGTCTTATCCGAACAAGCACGAACTACAGAACGCTTTTCGAAATATCAAGCGTAACGGCACAGATCGTTGATGATAATTTCAATGTTTGCATCCGTTCTGCAGAATCCGGGTATTTTACAACAGATATACTGAAAAATGCCGTTTCGGCACCGCAGAATCTCGGTGACTATATTCTGAATGCCGAAAAAATATCGGGCGGTTTCGTTTACTGGCAGGATGATATAAAGAAAATATCGGAGCTCATTGAAACCCTGCAGGAAACGCAAAAGCAGCTGAGTGAAAATAATGTTCTTTTGCAGGCTGAGTATGAGCTGAAGGAAAACAAAGCCAAAACAGAAGAAAAAAACCGTCTTTTCAATAAACTGATTTATGAAATTTCTCCGCAGCTTTTAAAGGCTGAAGAGCTGCTGACTCTGGCTTCTGCAGATGAAGAAAACAAAAGAAAACATCTTGCTAAGCTTGCAGTAATCGGTGCATATATAAAAAGACGGGGAAATCTGTTTATCACTTCAGAGGACAAAAAAATTATAAGATCCCGTGAGATAGAATTCTGTATAAATGAGTCTTTGAGCAATTTAAGACAGCTTGATATTGACCCTTCGTTTATTTTTAACCTGCAAGAAGATATTGCAGCAGAAACAGCCGTAAAAATATATGATATATTTGAATTTTTCATTGAAGCTCTTCTGGATTTTGTTGATGCTGTTTTTGTTAAGATCTCTGAAAAAGACGACTGTATTTCAATGAGAATGATGTTCGGTACTGCAAAAACAGAGTATGAAATCCGTACAGGCAGTGAATTATTGAACGGTGCAGAAATCAATATTGAAAACTCCGATGATGATATACTTGTCGATATTCTCATCCCGAAGGAGGTAATGTGATATGATACCTTTTATCGGTCTGGGAACTTATGTAAGAGCATTGTTGCTGACAATTCTGTTTATTGAAGTGTGTGTTGCATTTTGTCTTACATTGTGGAGCTTTATGCAAAGGCCGTTGCTGCCGAAAATCATTTCGCCCGTCAGCGCAATTTCTGCCATACTCTTTCTGCTTCCGTATTCTGCTTATATTTTTGCAGAAAAGCAAGGTGTAGCAGTCAACGGCTACAGCTATATCGAAAAGTTTCTCAATCTTCCTGCATTTTTCGTTATCTTGTTCACGATAGCAGATGCTGTTATCATTTCGTCACTTCTGATTTATTTCTTTATAAAAATCCGCCACAGCATATCAGCCTTTTCCGTAAAAGAGAGTGCAGATAAGCTTAAAACAGGAATATGCTTTTCTTATGAAAACGGAATGATAAAGCTTATAAATCACAGAATGGATGAATTGAGCAGAATCATAACCGGAAAAGAAATGACCAATGCCCTTGATTTCATAAATTCCATCAGGAACAGAGAATGTCAGCCGGGAACAGAGGTTTTGTCCTGTGATAACGACATAATGATTCATCTTCCCGATGAGACAGTATGGCGATTCTCTGTTAAGAAAATAGGTGACATGTACGAGATTACTGCTGCGGATACCACTGATTTGTACAGGGTATCGGAAGAACTGAAGCTTTCCAATAAAGAGCTCAAGGAAATGAATGAAAGACTTCTTAAATATGGGGAAAATGTGGATGAGCTTACAAAGTCCCGTGAACGTCTGGAAACAAAGTACCGTATTCATGCAGAGCTGGGTAATGCCCTTCTTGCAACAAGACTGTATCTTCAGAACAATGACGGAAATTCCGATGAAATCATAAATATCTGGAAACGCAATATTACGGTGCTTGGTGTTAAAAATACCGAGGATACAGAGTATGATGCCATAAAAGGGCTTATTGATGCGGCAAAGGCTGTCGGAATAAAAGTACACATCTCCGGTGATATGCCCGAAAAAGAGTATATAAAAAAACTGTTTACCGAGGCGACTGCCGAAGCACTCACAAATGCCGTAAAGCACGCCGATACAAAGCTTTTCAGAATTTCCTTTACTTCAGATCTTTTCAGCTTTTCTGCGTCATTTTCCAATGACGGCAAAAAGGCAGACGAGCATTTCAGTGAAGGCGGAGGACTTTCTTCGCTCAGAAAAAAGACGGAACGCATGGGCGGCAGAATGACAGTTGAAACCGAGCCTGCTTTTAATCTGATTTTAAAAGTTCCAAAATAAGGAGAATATCGTATGATAAACGTACTTATAGTTGAAGATGACCGAATGGCAAGCAAGCTGCTTGAAGTGTTTTTACAGGACAGTGAGGTCTATAAGGTCATAGCCACAGTTGAAAGTGCTTCCATGGCAGAGCTTTTTTGCAGTAAAAAAATGTGTGATCTTATACTTATGGATGTTTGCACATCAATGAATGCAAGCGGTCTTGATGCTGCCGAAAAAATTAAAGCCGTATATCCCGAAATAAAAATTATAATTATCACAAGCCAGCCTGAAATAAGCTTTCTTGAGAGAGCAAGGAGCATTGGTGTTGACAGCTTCTGGTATAAATCCCCTGTAGCAAGCGAGCTTATAGGTGTAATGGACAGTACGGTAAAAGGGGAGAAAATTTATCCCGATATGACGCCGATACTTCAGATGGGATATGCTCTCAGTATCGAGTTTACGGAAAGAGAGCTTGACGTTTTAAGAGAGCTGATAACGGGCGACACCAATAAGGAAATCGGAGACAGACTCAATATGTCACAGTATACCGTCCGTGACTATATACAGAGTATGCTGGAAAAAACAGGCTTCAGAAGCCGTACCGAACTCGCCGTAAAGGCAAGAGAAAGCGGACTTGTTATCAACCAATAACTACGGGGCTGTGAAAACAGCCTCTTTTCTTTTTTTGCTGTATTTCTGTTTCTTTACCCCTACAAATGTAGGTGGATGAAAAAGATGTCCTGATTTATAATTAACATATAAAATTATAAAAAGGAGCAAAAAATATGCAAAAGAAAATTTTGAGCTTCATTCTTACCGCGACGCTTGTGCTTGGTGCTTTTTTGCCGTCCTTTGCGGTTTTGCCCAAAACGCAGGCACAAGCTGAAGTTGCATCGCCCTATAAGCAGAATGCAAACAATTCCATGGTTTATGTCAGTACCTATGAGGAACTGCGTACTGCCGTCAAGTATGCAACGGATAACCAGACGATCATGTTGCAAAGCGACATCAGTGAGGTGTCCGGGCATCCGATGGAAACATACGGTGATCTCGAATTCACCGTGGACGGTACTGTTGTGCTGGATATGAACGGTTGCAGCATCAGGCTTGGCTCAAAAAACACGGCAACTGTGTTCAACATCACGGGCAAGACGAAACTGCATATCATCAACTCAAGAATTGATGAAAACGATTCCGACATCAACTTCGTCCCCCAGAATAAATTGGTTGCTTACAACATGCTCCGTTCAGTTATCTGCGTCAACAATGACGCTGCAGAGTTGTATATCCACAACGGTATTCATCTCATTCTCGAAGAAAATACAAATCTGACGGACAGTGATTCACTTGTGGCACTTCTGATATATGCCATCGGCCGTCTGGAAGTAATGGGAGAGATTGAAAGCGTTCCCACCATCTGGGCACAGCCCAAGGGGAGCGACGGCATTTTCTTCTGGGGTGACCCGAGAGATCCGGATACATTTGTTAATACATCCGTTTTTCTGCGCTCGGGTGTCATTTCAGCACACGGCAACAGCGTCAGAGCGGATGAACTGAGCACATCCTCCTTCAAGGAATTCAAACTTGCAACCCGGCTTACGGCATACGGTTCCGACAGCAATGCCGACAGACTGTATGTTGATTACAGCACGGATATGACTCTTGCCGACCTTTCTCTCACGGAAGGTACCTTTGTAGCTGCCGGTGAAAATCTTTCCGCATCAGCTTCTGTCACAAAGCTGATGGTCAATGATTGTAAAGATGTTTATTTCTACCCTGCAGCAACGTGCACACACAGCAGTAGTGAGAACATTCCGGTTCTCAGCTATGCAGGCGGACATATGGATCTGTGCAGCTGCAAAACAGCGTATGTGACAAGCAGTCACAATGCAGGCGCTAATAAAGCCTGCCTGCAATGTGAACTTACGAAAATGAACCTCGATCCCGCAACGGCTATTGTTGACGAGGATGTTGTTGAAGTCGGTACGCTGAGTGAGCTCAGAGATGCACTCAGAAGCAACAAGAGTAATTTTACGATCAGGCTTACAAAAGACATTTATGACGCAAGCTTTTCTTCTGCTTCGATCAGAGCAGAAGCCATTACCCTTGCCGCTTACGGTACGGTTGTGCTGGATCTCAACGGCTTCGGTCTGTTTGTGACAACCGACAATGAGCCTTTGTTCATCCTGCAGGACAACTACTGCAACACCGCCGGCCCCACAAAGCTGATTATCAAGAATTCAGCAAGCAAAATGAGCTACATTGTAAATATGACTGCCGGCATTGTTATGCTTGACAATTCAGATTGCACATTCGTCCTTCTTGATAATGTAACTCTGACTACGGAAAGCACTGCAGATGCAAACAGCGCTGTGATCATTGCAAGAGAATTTGCCAATCTGAATATATTTGGCGGCGCCGTCAAAAACGGAATCGGTCATGCGGTTGCGTTTGACAACTCGTCCTACGAACCGTATCGGAATTCGTCTGTTTCTATCAGCACTGCTGATCTCATCTCCGCTGAGGCCTGCATTTCCTTTGGTTCATTCGCATTCAAAACTGACTCGTTTGCGTCGTTTAAAGTCGGTCTTGCACGCTTTGAGATTCTGAACAACGAAAACATTGCCGTGTTCGAGTGCAATAATCAGTCAACTGTCAAATGGAGCAATATCATCAGAACCTGGAATGCAACACAGTCTTATGATCTGTATGACAGCAAATTGAACAAGATGGACAAGGCGGTTGCCGTCAACGGACAAAAGGGCACCGTTCAGGTGCTTTTCGGTGATGCATCCGATTGCACGGAGCATAATTTTGAATATTTCCTGTCCGAAGCCGACAAGCATTGCGGAAATTGTACCCTGTGCGGACGCACGTACACTGCAGAGCACACCAAGGTTGACTCCTGCACAAAGGGCGAAGTGATCGTATGTGATTGCGGAATCAGGGAAGAGGTTGTTGCACATACGATCAGAGCACTCTCTGCTAAGAATCCTACCTGTGAACAGACCGGTATAAAAGAAGGATATTACAGATGTATTGTTGCGACCTGCGGCAAGTATTTTGCTGATGCAGCAGGTACAACTGAAGTTGCAAAAGAAGATGTTATCATCCCTGCAAAGCATACGCTGAATTTTGTTCCTGCAGAAGGTCCCGAATATCCGTCCTGTACAGACAACTGCATCCTGGCACACTATCACTGCTCCAAGTGCGAACGCATGTTTGCTGATGAAAGCGGTACAACCGAGCTGACGGACGCTGAGGTTTACTTTACCGGAGCGCATGATTTTGAATATTTCACCAACAAGTATCCCACTTGTGAGGATTACGGTGTTATTGAACACAAATGGTGCCGTAACTGCAATCAGTATTTTGCCCCCGATAACTCAGTCGGCAAGCAGGAAGACTTCCTCATTGCCCCCAACGGCTATACATTCCCGCTGCTTCACTTCACCTACAAGGCTGAAACCTGTGTGGACGGCGGTCACATGGAATACTATCAATGCGAAGAATGTGAAAAGTATTTCGCGGATGCCGCAGCAACCGAAGAACTGACAGCAGCCGAGGTTTTCTTCCCCTCTCTCGGCGGCCACACAATGGTATTTGTTGAAAAAACCGAGCCCTCCTGCACTATGGCCGGAGCCGAAGCACATTACGAATGCTCCTACTGCGGTCTGCTTGCAGAAGATGCGGATGCAACGGTTGAGCTTGAAGAAAGTGACATTTACATTGCACCCAAAGGACACATGAGCCAGTACCGTGATGCGGTCGCCCCCGATTGTGTCAATCCCGGTAATAAAGAGCATTATGTTTGCCTGAACTGCGGCGAAACCTTCACGGATGCATCCTGCAGCACCTACATTGATGCTGTGATTCCCGCGCTCGGTCATACCCCGGGTACAGCCGTAAAGGAAAATGAAGTTGCACCCGAATGCGAAACCGCCGGTTCTTATGATTCGGTCACATACTGCACGGTCTGCAATGCAGAGGCAAGCAGGGAAACCATCCCGGTTGCACCGCTGTATCATCCCGATGATTACATTTCCGTTGAAAACAAGGTGGATGCCACTTGTACACAGGCCGGTTCTTATGATGAGGTTTTGCGTTGCACGATCTGTCACGGCGAGCTCAGCTGTGTAAGCCACACTGTTCCTGCACTCGGTCACAATTACGTGGACGGCAAATGCACCCGTTGCGGTGAAAAAGAAATGACTGTACTCAAGGGCGATGTGGACGGGAACGGAAAAATTGAGTCAGCCGATGCAAGACTTGCACTTCGTGCAGCTGTCGGGCTTGATACTCTTACGGAAGAACAGACTCTTGCTGCAGATGTGGACGGCACTCCCGGCTTATCTTCGTCTGATGCACGATTGATTCTTCGTGTTTCAGTCGGGCTTGAGAGCTTTTCATAAGCATATTTGATTTTCAGGCACTCTTTTCGGAGTGCCTGTTTTTTTTTTGCTCACCCTACAAATGTAGGTTGTTTGACGGCATTATATTTTTTATTATATTACTGTGTATCTCTATACCAAATTCATATGACCAAAGGAGAACCAAGAATGAAAAAACTATTCAGTATTTTACTTGCTTTTGTGCTTGTAGCAGGTGTGTTTGCGCCTGTCGGACTGTTGCCTGAAATGCCGAAAGCAGAAGCGGCAACAGCCCCCACCTGTACCATTGCACCTATTGAAATCAGTTCCTACACTGAGCTCGATAATTTTCTGCGCCAGGCTTACAACGGCATGGTGCTGCAGCTGACAGCTGACATCACGCTTACAAACCCCACCTATGACATCACCATTGAGCCCGATATGTACAACTTTGAAGTTGTGCTTGACCTGAACGGCCACGACATCACCATCACAGGCGCCAACAGCTCTAACGGCCTGTTTTATCTGTGCTGTCCCAATTCCTCCTTCCACATCATGAACAGTGCTTATAAATTCAACAACATCAGCGGCACCACTTCCGTTATCAAAACGGATCTGAGCGCAGAGGGCATTGTCAATCTGAACAACAGCACGGCATCCTGCTATATTTACCCCGGCATTTCCCTGCAGGGCAGCACAAGCGATGCTCTTGTGAAACTGTATAAATTTGAAGAATTCATGATGTACGGATCCGACATCACCGTTACCGATGCAAGCTCCTATGCAGACTGCATTGCTTTCTATAATGGCTCTCTCGACGGCAGCAATGTCATTGCACTCAACAAAGCAAACCTCACCGCCAAAAAGGGCGACTGCATTGATCTTCGCGGGGCGGGCAAATTTACTGCGAACAGCTACGACACATTTGTGCTGAATCATGTTATGCTCAATGTCAATGATGACAATGCCTATGCCATCAATCTCAGTGATGCAAAGAACGCAGACTCCACGGTGAAGATAGGAAAGCTGAGTATGGATCCCGACCGTGTCAATGTTGAAGTCGAAAATCCGTATTACGGCCTCAGCTATCACAGCGGCCTCATCCAGGATATTTACAGCGGCAACAGTGTGTATTTCTATAACAGCAAGCTGATGAACACGGAAAACATGTGCTCCCACAGCAGCCGTGAAAATGTTTTCACCTGTTCTGTTAAAAACGGACACATCTTTATGTGCAGCACCTGCAAGTGTGACTATTATATCTCTCCGCACGCAAGAAAGACCTACCTGGCACCCACTGCCACAGCCGAAGGCAATACCGCCGGTGAAGCCTGCAATGCCTGCGGCTATGTGAATTATTATAAGCTTCCTGCCGAAAGCATGGTCGATCCCTTCACCAAGGTGCAGGAGGTCGCCTCCTGGGCATCTCTTGCCAATGCAGTTGCGGTTTCTCATCCGACCACAATCAGACTGAAGAACGATATTATTGTTGAAGATGATGACAATTCCTATACCCTGACCCCCCAAACAAGAGGCAATCTTGTTATTGACCTGAACGGTTACAACCTGATCGTAAATTCCAACAAAACAAAGTATCTCTTTAACCTTTCCTATGCAAAAACCGGTTATCTCGGCACAAATCTTTCCATCGTCAGCACCACAGATGTAGGTGGCGGCAATGTCATTTTCAACACAACGCAGAAAAATGCTGCTGTTGTAAGACTTGCTCACAAGGCAAACAGCTTTTCTGCTATGCGTGTCGGTGTCATTCTGGGCTCTGACACAGATTCTTCGCTGAATACCACAGAGGCCTACGCACAGACCTATGCCATTGATGTCAGCGCAGCACACAAGCTCAACATCTATACTTCAAGTGTTTACAACTACAAGGAGAACGGTACTGCCATAAGATTTGTAGTTAATGCAGCAGATACATTCAAAGATACAACGGTCAGAATTTACCGTTCTGTCTTCAAGTTCAACACCTTCGGTCTTGATTTTGATAACAGCGTTGCAATGACGGCAACAGCCTTCGGTGATTTCACAATTTCCAACAACAACACCTTCACTCCTTTGAATTCCACCGCAAGTGTTCTGGACATCAACGGATCTTCAAATACAATAACACTTGCCGATATTGTTGATCCCGATTTCCATTTCGTTGACGGTACATATTCCGTATCGCCTGATAAAGTTATTGCTTACAGCAATTTTGACACCGGTAAGGAATATTATACAAAGTGGAGATGGAATTCCAGCAATCAGTGTGCGCACGAAGAATTTGTAAACGTGCTGTCTGCTGTTTTCGGACATTATCGTTATTGCACAAGATGCAAAAAGGGTTTTGCTGAAGATCATACAATTGTTCTTGATACTGACAAGTCAACAGATGCCGACCACGAAAATGACGGCATCAGATACTACTATTGCACAAATGAAAACTGCGGCTATACCGAAAGCATTGTAGATCCGGCAATCGGCCATTATCCGGAAACCGATGACGAAGGCGAGGATATTATCATCCGCAAAAAGGCCGCAACCTGCTGTGAATCAGGCGTAGCAGCAGATTATTATGTTTGCGGCTATTGCCGTGAATACATCCTTCTTGAAACCGGTGCAATTGTTGACGAAAGTGATGTTGTTCTTCCCCGTGACGAAAATGCACACACCTTTGAAAACGGCACCTGCATCCATTGCGGTCAGGCAGGACAGACCGAAGAATTCATGAAGGGTGATGTTGACGGCAACGGTAAAGTCGAATCTGCCGATGCAAGACTTGCGCTTCGTGCATCCGTCGGGCTTGATACGCTCAATGATGTTCAGCAAAAAGCTGCCGATGTGGATGGCACAGTCGGTGTTTCTTCTGCCGATGCACGTCTGATTCTTCGTGTTTCGGTCGGACTTGAAGCCTTTAATTAAAATGCAAATACAAACAATGGTCGTCAGCCGATTGCGAGGTTGACGACCATTGTTTTTTTTATACAAAAATACGCAAATATTTTATAAGAGGCAACCCTACAATTGTAGGTTCATTGTTTTTATAAATAATAATAAAATGTAAATTGCATTATTATATTTAAGGAGAGATTTTTATGGGTCTTATCAAAGCCGGCATCGGTGCACTCGGCGGTGTTCTTGCCGATCAATGGAAAGAGTTTTTCACCTGCGATTCTATCAGTGAAGAGGTTCTGATTGTAAAGGGACAGAAAAATGTTTCAGGGCGTTCTTCCAATACGAAGGGACACGACAATGTTATTTCCAACGGCTCAGGCATTGTTGTTGCAGACGGTCAATGCATGATCATTGTTGAACAGGGCAAGGTTGTGGAATTCTGTGCCGAGCCCGGTCAGTTTACTTATGATACTTCTTCCGAGCCTTCGATCTTTACAGGTAAGCTCGGCGATGCCATCAAGGAAAGCTTCAAAGCTGTCGGTAAGAGATTCACATTCGGTGGAGATGCTGCAAAGGATCAGCGTGTCTATTATTTCAACACCAAAGAAATTACAGGCAATATGTTCGGAACTAAATCCCCCATTCCGTTCAGAGTTATTATTGATGAACGCCGTGGAATTGATTATGACATAACGCTTCGCTGCAACGGTATGTTCACATTCAAAATTGTTGATCCGCTTCTTCTTTATACTGCTGTTGCCGGAAATATTGCTGATGAATACAGAAAAGAAAGCCTGATGGAGCATCTTAAATCCGATTTTCTGAATGCTCTGCAACCTGCTTTTGCAAGACTTTCCGAAATGGGGCTTCGATACAGCTCTATTCCTGCACATACAATGGAACTGTGCGACGAAATGAACAGAATTCTGACTTCAAAATGGCAGCAGGGCAGAGGTCTTACTCTTGTGGATGTCACCTTCAACGCTCTGAATGCCCCCAAGGAAGACGAAGACGAAATTCAGAGAATCAAGAAGTCCATCATCATGTCTGATCCGTCCCTTGCTGGCGGATATCAGACTACCGGTATGACAGATGCTGCCATGAGTGCTGCCAACAACCCCAACGGTGCGGTCAATGCATTTATGGGTATGGGTATGGCAGGCAACATGATGGGCAACACCGCGCAGTTGTTCCAGCAGGGAATACAGCAACAGCAGTATCAGGCACAGCAACAGCCGGCAGCACCTGCGGCAGATGGCTGGAAGTGTTCCTGCGGTGCTACTGCAACAGGCAATTTCTGTCCCAACTGCGGCAACAAAATGCCTGCACCGCAGGGAAGCTGGAAATGCGCCTGCGGAGCCGATGTAAACGGTAACTTCTGCCCGAATTGCGGCAATAAGAAGCCCGAACAGACACAAGGCTGGACCTGTGCTTGCGGCAGTGTCAATCAGGGCAGGTTCTGCATGAACTGCGGCAGCAAAAAGCCCGAAGGTGCACCGCTTTACAAGTGCGACAAATGTGGCTGGACGCCTGAAGATCCTCACAATCCTCCCAAGTTCTGTATGAACTGCGACGACATTTTTGATGAATCAGACAAATCATAATCATTTAAAAAGGAGAACATAATAATGGGACTTTTTGATAAGAAATTCTGCGATATCTGCGGAGAAAAAATCGGTATGCTCGGCAACAAGAAGCTCGAAGACGGCAATATGTGCAAGGATTGCGCAAAAAAGCTTTCTCCGTTCTGCGATGACAGAAGACATTCCACCCTTGAACATATCAAGCAGCATCTTGCCTACCGTGAAGAAAACAAGAATGTTCTTCGGGCCTTCAGCCCTATGATTACAATTGACGGTGATTCGAGAAATATTTATGTCGATACCGCCAAGGGAAACTTTGTTGTTTCATCCAACAAGCCCGGCAATTGGGATAACGAAAACCCTGACGTCATTCCGATTTCCGCAATCACCTCGCTGACACTTGACATTGATGAAGACAAGGATGAAATCTATTATAAGGATGCACAGGGCAACAATCAGAGCTATGTGCCTGCAAGATATGAATACTATTACAATTTCACTCTGAAATTCCTTGTCAACACTCCGTGGTTTGATGATTTCAATGTTCGTCTGAATAATTTCCGTGTTGCAAATATGGGTTCTCCCGAATACAACCGCTATCAGCAGATGGCACAGCAGGCAATGAATGCTCTCGGAGTCGGACAGATGCCGATGAACGGCGGTATGGGTATGAATATGGGCTATCAGCAGCCTATGGGACAGTCCGCATACGGACAGCCGATGGGGTACGGACAGGCGCCTGTGGGATATGGACAGCAACCCATGGGATATGCACAACAGCCGATGGGATATGCTCAGCAGCCTATGGGACAGACTGCATATCAGCAGCCGATGGGATATAACCAGGCTCCTCAGCAGGGTTACCAGCAGCCCATGGGATACAATCAAGCTCCCCAGCAGAAAGCCCCTGCAAGCATGGACGGTGCATGGTTCTGTCCCTCCTGCGGTGCAAATAATGCAGGCGGAAACTTCTGCCAGGCTTGCGGTACACGCAAAAACGGTTAATAATGCACCCGAAAAAAATGAGAATCATAATTATAACAGCCGTTCTTATTGCCGTAATCGCAATAGCGGCGGCTGTTATCTGCATTGCAAAACCGAAAACGAAACACAATATTCTTGATGGTCCCGGCATGGAACGTCAACCGCATGATTATATCAATGCCTGTTCGTATTCAAGCAGTGGCGGTATGGACGGCGGTTATGAATACATTGAGCTGAAGGAACAGCCCGACGGAACGGTGTTGTTTACTTATTCTTACTGTCCTTATAACGGAGCAGAAGAAGATGCGGTTGAAAAAACCTTTCCTGACCGCAGTGTGTTTGACCCGATTGCAGCCGTTTGTGAACATACAGGCGTGCTTACATGGGGAGAGCTTGCTGATTCCGAACTGATTCTGCTCGATGCTCCGGTGACAGGAATTTCCTTTACCTTTTTTGATACAGAGCAATACAGTGTCAATGATGCTAAAAGTCTGCCCGAAAAAGGAAACAGTTTGTTTTCTGATATTTACAATTATCTGATTTCACTTAAATAAGGAGTGAGAAAATGTCAACTTTATTACAGCAAAAATGTCCCAATTGCGGCGGCAGTGTCAGCTTTGACACGGGCACACAGATGCTCAAGTGCCCCTTCTGTGACAGTGAATTTGCAGTTGAAGCCGTTGCCGGACAACAGACAGCCGACGGTGCACCTGCCGCCGTTGACAATATCAGCTGGGAATCCGAAACGAGTCAATGGACCACTGACGAAACTACGGGAATGCGAGTTTATATGTGTAATTCCTGTTCGGGCGAGGTGGTTGCTGATGAAACAACAGGTGCAACAAGCTGTCCGTACTGCGGTAATCCCGTCGTTATGAAAGGTCAGTTTGACGGTACATTGCGTCCGCATCTTGTAATCCCGTTCAAGCTTGATAAGCAAGCCGCCAAAGCAGCCTTCAAAAAACACATAACAGGAAAAAAATTTGTTGCAAAAGCGTTTAAGGATGACAACACGCTTGATGAAATCAAGGGTGTTTATGTTCCGCATTGGCTGTTTTCCTGTCAGGCACAGGGTGATGTCAGTTACATGGCAGAAAAGATCACAAGAAAATGGTCGGATGCTGACAACAACTACACCGAGGTGTCCGATTTTACCTGCTACCGAAGCGGCAATATGATTTTTGACAATGTTCCCGTAGACGGATCAAGCAAAATGCCCGACGATCTGATGGAATCACTTGAACCGTTCAACACCAATGATGCAGTACCTTTTAATGTCGGCTATCTTTCGGGCTATCTTGCAGACAAGTACGATGTGAGCGTGGAAAACACTGTTGCAAGAGCAAATGAAAGGATCCGCCAAAGCCTTGCAGACACCCTGCAAACAACCGTAAAGGGCTACGATTCAATCGCAACACAGCAAGCTTCGATGACCGTGCTCGGCGGCGACTACAAATATGCACTTTATCCCGTTTGGCTTCTGACCGTCAAACACAAAAACAAGGATTATCTGTTTGCAATGAATGGACAGACAGGTAAATTTGTAGGCAATATTCCGACAGATGAAAAAATGGTTAAAGGGCTGGGCGCTCTCATCGGAGCGGGCATCGGTATCGTTCTGTGGGCTGTCCTGCACCTGATCGGTCTTGTTTAAGGAGGTGCGGAAAAATGAAAAAGAAATTATTTGCAATTCTGCTTTCCGTTCTTGCCATGCTCTGTCTGACACTTTTCGCATCTGCGGCTGAAAGCAACATCTATGATCCGCTCGGTAATATTTCCCCCGAAAGCACTGCCGAGCTACAGCAGACAGCCGACATCATTGCTGACGAATACGGCTATTTTGCTATGTTCTGCATGCCTGAAACCATCGGAGACTATGAATATGTTTCCGATTACGCGCAAGCAATGTTTGAGGAACATTCCGACTTAGAAAGCGGTATCGTTTTTGTGCATAACATGGAAACCAACCTTTGTGATTTCTATGTGACCGAAGAGGATTATGAATTCTTTTCGACCCTTGTCACGGACAAGATTTTTGACAACTACAACCTGACCGACACCTATTATCTCGGTGCAAAAACATTCTTTGACACCGTGCACGCTACTCTGCTGGCAGCTGCCCCGTATTTCGAGGATGTTGTTCAGGATACGACTTCCGAACCCGCACAGCCGACAACAGAATTTGAGCAGGTTGAGAGAACATTGCCGCTTGTTGTGGACTATGCAGATCTTCTCAGTTCTGATGAAGAACAGTATTTTCTTGCAAAATGTGAGGAATTCACCGCTTCCTATGCCACTGAAATTGCAATCATCACCATCACCGACCTTGAGGGCAAGACCCCGCAGGAATATGCCGATGATTTTTATGATTACAACGGTTACGGCTATGGCGAAAACGAAGACGGTATTCTCATGATTTATCTTCCCGGAGAAAGCGGACAGCGTGAGCTTCATATCACAACGCACGGCAGTGCAAAGATCCAAATGACCGGTGAAGAAGTGGACAACATTCTTGATACGCTTGTTATTTACCTTGGCGGCGAGAATTATCATGATGCATTTGAATCCTTTATTGATATGAGTGAAGATGCAATCAAGCCGCCTCCCGCACTGCTGTGGCCGATCATCTGTGTACTCGTCGGTATTGTCATCGGTATTCTCATTACAAGCAAAATGGCATCGGCAAACTACTCCGTTGCCAAAAAGGAAACAGCCGCTGATTATGTGCGTGCGGGTACGCTTGTTGTGAACAATGCAAATGATATTTTTGCAGGATCAAGAGTTATCACGACTCCCAAGCCGAAATCAAATTCCGATTCTTCATCCGAAGGCGGACGCACATCGCACACGAGTTCATCCGGCAGAAGTCACGGTGGCGGCGGCAGAAGTTTCTGAGAAAGGACAGGGGAGCAATGGGACTTTTTGATAAACTAAAGAATATGAACCATACAAACAGTGCGCCTGCCGTAAAAAACAGCGTTTGTAAAACGAAACGTATCGTTTTTGAAAAGCTTCCCGCCGATGCGCTGGAATTCCGGAATCTGCCGGCAGCAGCCCTTGCCGATCCGTTTGACACAGCGGCTTTAACCGTTCTTGCATTCTGTTTTTATTCCGAAAATAAGGAAGAATGCTTCAAAATGCTTGATTATTTAAGAGGTCCGAGGCCGCTGAGTGTTATGGATAAGCAGTTTATTGCTGACCGTTTCCGCGATAAGGATTATGTGCCCCGTTCCTATTTTGAGGGCGCCACTGTAGCCAATAACTATTTACCGGCAGAACCTTATACAGTTGTGGTAAGCGATAATCCTTATTCTTATCAGAATGAAACGTACGCTACTCTGTATGTGCGTTCCGGCGGCGCTGACAGCCTCAGAAGCATACAGCTTCGTCTTGCAAAAGACGGCAAATGGTATCTGTGGGAGCAGTTTATTCTTGCCGATATCCGTCAGCCCGAATGCCTGAATCCGTGGGCATAATTTAAAAATCTGGAGGATTTTATAATGAAAAAGTTAATTGCAATTCTGATGGCACTTGCTGTTCTTCTTTCCTTTGCCGCCTGCGGCGAAGCGGAAGAGCCGACCACTGAAGCCCCTGCCAACGCTGAAGTCACCGAGCCCGTGACGGAACCGATTGATGAAAAACAGGTGACCGTTGATAACGGCAAGGGCAGTAGCATTACCGTCAACTATCCCGCTGATTTTACATTCAACGAAGCCAACACCGAAGGCAACTTCCTTGCACATCCCGATGCCGTAAAATGCGGTACGCTTGAAAGAGAAGATATCAACATCGGTTTTGGTTTTTCCATCATCAGCACGACCGGTGATACCATACACGACTATGCAGCAAGAAACTTCAAAAACAGCACCATTTTTGAAGAAGGTACCGTCGGTGAGTACAAAACCTACATCCGTCAGCTCAGCACCTCCCGCATGACGCTTATTGTCTGTCTGAACGATTATGAATTTGCAATCATTGAATTCAACCTGCCTGCAGGCGCAACCAAGGAAGATTATGCAGTCCTGCGCGACAGCGAACTGTTCACGAATTTTTATGATTCCATCGTTGTGACTGCCGCAACCGCTGAAGAAAACTTAGTCATGGGAGACCCTGTCACCACTGAAAACGGCTATGTAACGATTACCCCATGCGGTGGCTTCATTTATGACGAATCCGACACAACCGGAGCAATCGCATTAAAAAACGGCTCTCTCGGTGCCAATGCCGCTATTTATGTTTATGATGAGCAGAGCATGGAGCTTGAGGTGCAGAAAAAGTATTTCGGTTATGCATACCCCAACAAGGAATACACCGACATCACAATCGGCGAAAACACCTTCGCCGCCATTGAGTCCAACACCGGTACGACCTATCTTGTCGCTGAAACCTCCTCCGGAATGGCAATGTATGTCGCCGTTTGGAGCTGTTCGGTAGAGGATGCAAAACCCGTTCTTGAAACCATTGTCATCGGATAATACACGATATAAAAAAGGAGCTGTAAAAAAACTAAGTTTTCTCACAGCTCCTTTGCTTTGGGTATTTAATGTAGTAAAATAGTGGTCAATTTTTTGGTCAGGTTTGAGATGATCAAAAAAAGTAAAGCCCGATATCGCTTTGATATCGGGCTTTTGACTGGTTGCGGAAAAAGAGGTTGTCGCTTTCTGACCTTACACAACGAAAAGCACCCATCTGTCGATGAGTGCTTTTCATTCTGTGAAGGGGCTATAAAAAAGATATTTTTGGCGTTTTGCTTACGGGATTTGAACTCAACGAATTATATTCTGTCGCTATATGGCAATGATTTTATATAATTCTCCATATAAGTCCAGTCCGGCTCACCATTTTTAGTCGGAAGTTTTATAGCAGATTTTTTCATGATATCTTTTTTCCACTTACGACCATAGTTATATTTAGGACGTTCTGCTTTAATTACGGTAGCTATAAAGAGACCAATGTACTTATTTAATTCCCAGCCGTTGGGATATAGCACATTAACATCGTCTGATGCCCAAAATGGTTCAGATTGATAGAATGCCTCACCAACACTTCCGTTGTAGTTTACGGTTATGCAATTGGGTTGCCACAACTTATCGGCGGATATTTTTTGTCTAACACCATTATTGTTATCAATGGCCCCCAAATAATTATCCGTTCCTTCTATCATATCCGCTTTTGTAAGGCGTTTTCCTTTTTGAATATCAAATAACGCCCCCAATTTATATTCTTTCCATTGTGAAACTTGTAGTAATTTAGAAGGTGCCTCAGAACTAATAGATGTTGTAATGGGTTTGCAGTTAAGTTGTTTTATATATCTCGTCATAAACTCCCAGTCGGGTTTATCACCATTGGCGGGAAGCTTTAACAACAATTCTTTTAGCGTTTTGTTTGCTTGTCTTCCATAATTGAATCGATACTTATTTTGTGTAATTACAGAGCAGCAGAACAGCTTGGCTTCTAATGATATTTCCTCATTAGGGATAAGCAAATATAAATCTCTACCACTGTAAAAATCCTTCGTTTGAACAAATGTAGATAATACACTACCTCCACCAGCACAAGTTATGCTACCCGCTTTTTGAGGCTCTACGCCTTCAATGATTTCTACCTGAGCTACAACACCATTATTTTCCGATGTTCTGGCGACAAAATTTATGGCATCGCGTGAATTTGATAACGTACAATTTGTTAGTTCTAAGTTAACACCATATTTAGGAGTAAACAAATCCCCAAGTTTAAATTCCTTCCAATCTGCAACGTCAAGATTCATATACATGTCCCTCCTTTATCAGATAGGCGAGATAATCATTCAGTGTGGATTGGAAATCTTCTTGAGACAGTTTACTATAGTCAGTTTTCATGTATGCTTCACAAAGCCATTCGTTTTTGTGAGTTACACATGCTTTAGCAGTAAGACCGTCAACCACCTCTCTTTCGCGATATAATCTTAACCACTCTGCTTTTATTGTTTCCCACTTTTCGTAAGCATCAACCCTACCGAGTTTTTTGCGTTTTACAAATCCATCGTCTTTGTAATATCCAAAGAATGTTGATACTTTCGAATCGTGTTTCTTTTTAGCTTCCCAGACCATTACACAAACACACGTACCCGCCCCTTGGCCATAAAAAATATCATCCGGCATAGAGAAAACAGCTTTCAATGTATGCCTTTCCATCAGCCTTTCTCTAACATCCTTAAATTTCGTACCTATAGCACAACTCATAGGGCAAACTACTGCGACTTCGCCGCCTTGCGAAATAAGCTCAAGTTCTTGTTCCAAAAACTCCAATTCAACATGATCTTTTTGAGAGTATGGAGGATTCAGCAACCCTTTGTTCAGAATAATAGGATTGCCTTTTGTGTCCTTTAAATTTTTAAATTTCTTGATTGTGTTTTTATCAAAACAATCACCGTGCAAAATATGAGATTTTCCGTCTTTCCGCATTATCATATTTGCAAGTGCAAGGGTATGTATGTCCGAATCCTGTTCGATTCCATAGAGATTGTTCTTGCGAATATATTCAATATCTTCTGGAGTTGCTGCTTCCTTAAACATCTTTCCCATTGCAGTTACAAGAAACGCTCCGCTTCCACAACAAATATCCACCACGCGCGATTCTTTGTTTATATTAATAAGATCAGCCATAAATTCCGTTAAATGCTGGGGAGTAAGTACTATTCCAAGCGAGTTTCCATCACCGGAAGAATAACTAATAAATTCATGATAGAAAATTCCAAGTGCATCAATTGTGTTTCCAATATAGTCCATCATGGGCTTGATTTTCATTTCTAGTTGATTTATATACCAGCGTAAAGAATTGTCATCTGAAAGAGGTGTTGCTCTTAATTTAATAACCGACCCAATTTCTGCAAATTTACCTTTAATTTCTCTTATCTTATTGTTACTAATTTCACCATCCGATAGTACTCGTTCGATTGCTGATAAACTACTGTCCAACAAGGTATTAAAGCTTGTAATCTTGTCGTAATCGTTGCTAAAATCTTCGTCTTGTAAAGCAATAAGAACACCTGCGATAAACAAAGGTTTAAGCTTTTCGGTCATTTTATTTATTCTCAATGAATCGTGAATATTGACTGCTGTCGCTTTCACCTCAGATAAACTATATGCTTTTTGAACCTTTTCACCGCGCACCAATTTTAAATAGTTTTCGGGTTCTAAAATAATGTTTTTAGATTTAGTAAGTTCCGCATAATTTGTTTGGTTTTTAGCCCAGTAAAAGGCATCGACTTTTAGATCGGATTTCTTTGCTCCAGAGATAGCAACCGCTATCACATTAAAATGCTCTTTCAGATATTTAGCATAATATAAAGCACCGTCGACAGCAAAATCTTTTGGATGATCCAAGCAGTCGCTTGCATGTTTTTTGACAGAATTCTTACATTCTACTACGATTATAGTATTCAAGTCGTGTTTTAATGTAATAACATATTCTGGCTTTGCCTTCCCGGGACCAGAAGTAGAAAAATCATCCAAAATACAATCCTTGGGTTTGCCGCCAGCCTTTTTTAGAGCTGCATTGATATTGGAGTTAGGTGTAGTTTCTCCTTGAACATAAACGAAACCAAAATCATTCTCGCCATAATTGGAGATTTTCATTTCTTGCTCGGTGAGTTTTTCTGTGTATTTTTCAATTTTAGTAGCTGCCATTTTTCTGCTCCCCTTTTTTATCTTTCAAATGTTTACTGACATATTCTTCTGCCGCCTTGTTAAATAAATCTGCCATACTTATATTCTCATCAATCAACAATTTTCTTAGTTGATTATGAAGTGCGGTAGGCATACGAAATTGCACTTGCTTTGTTCTATCGCTTTTTGTCGCCTGTTCCACAGTATTGCCTCCTCAATTAAATGATATCATCATATCACAATATCTTGATACCATGATATCATATAAGAAATATTTTGTCAAGAAATTTCAACAAAAAAGTGCATAGGGATTTCCTATGCACAAGTGAGTAGTATTCAATTTAGGGGAGTTCAAATCCCGTAAGTGTTCAATATCTTTTTCTCGTGACTATGCGAGTCAAGGGTAGAAAAACAAAAAAGCCTTGAAAAATCAAGGCTTTTTGTGGCGATATCTTTTTTATCGCCCTTTGATGGTTGCGGGGAAAGGACTTGACTCGCGCGCCTGCGGGCGCTTGGTCGCTCGCGGTCGAAACAGTCCACCGGACTGTTTCTCTGTACCGCTCGTGCTTCAAGTCCTCTTCGATATACACAAAGAAAAGCACCCATCTTACGATGAGTGCTTTTCGTTCTGGTTGCGGGGAAAGGACTTGAACCTATGACCTCCGGGTTATGAGCCCGACGAGCTGCCAACTGCTCCACCCCGCGATGTATACACTTGTTGAGTGCTCATTTATTATATACGATGAATGCACAAATTGCAAGTGTTTTTTGAAAAAAATTAAAAAATTTTTTATTGGAAAGTTTTTGGAGAGGAAAAGACTGTTTTTAAGGTGTTAAAGAATAAAAATGTAATTGAATATGCTGATGAAGAAGGTCAGACAGTTTTGTAAAGTGTTTGCAAAAATGTGCCATCATCATTGAGCAGGTCGAGGCTGTCAAGGCCGAGGTTGTTGACCACATTCTGCCAACGCTCAATCATATCCTTGCCTTCCTCATCGATGTAGTTGACGGGCAGGAAGCCTGCATTGATATAAGTTCTGAGTGCGGGCAGTCTTGCATCGCCTGTCAGCAGAAACAGGCGTTCTTTTTTCAGGTCGATGAGCTTGCGGATGGCATCGTCTGCCATGAATTTGCCCAGCCCCAGACCGCGGTATTCTCTTTTGCAGGCAACCATGTGAATATATCCCATACCGGTGCTCCACATGTTCGGAACCACGGTATAGGTTGCAATTTTGTTGCCGTCCTTTTCAATGAAATATGTATCCCTGTACGGGTCGGGGCCGTCGAGCTCGACCAGCTCACAGCGGAATTTTTCAACTCCCGCATCGGGC
>JAZNCO010000129.1:0-17364 GCA_045587645.1 Acutalibacteraceae bacterium
TCTGTCTGCGTTCCGCAGACATCTCATTACTCGCCTGCCGGCTCAGACATCGCTAATTCAGCATCCGCCGGATGCTCGCGACCCTTTCAGGGGCGACAAGTATTTGAGGGGTTCCGTCAGTAAGATAAACCATAATTTATCAAAAAAAAACGAGATCATCTGACCTCGTTTTTTCGTTTTATTTATGCAATGCAAATTTGATAAAGCGTTCGACATGGCGGTCCCAGAAGCCCCATTCGTGGGTGCCGTCCTCAAAGCAGCTCTCCACCGTCAGACCCTCTTTTTCTGCCTTTGCAAGGAACGCACGGCTGGTTGCCACCAGATGATCCTGCAAACCGCAGGACACATAGAGCTTGAGCTCCTTGTGCCGTTCGCCGTCAAGCAGGGCGGTCGGATTCAACGGGCTTGTTGCCGGGTCATTCATAAAGGGAATCATGAACGGGAATTCCGTTTTCAGCCGTTCAACATCCACCAGTGCAACATCCGTAAAGTCAAGCACACCCGAAAAGCTGCCTGCCGCGAAATAACGGCAAGGATTGTTCAGCGCCATCTTCATAGCACCCATGCCGCCCATGGAAAGACCTGCAATGAAATTCTTGTCCCGATCAAGCGAAAGCCCGAACAGATTGTGCAGATATGCAGGCAGTTCCTCGGTGATGTGGGTGTAATAATTCTGTCCGCAGCAGTTGTCGCAGTACATGCTTCTGCCTGCGGTGGGCATAACGACCACAATGTCATTCTGTGTTGCGTATTTTTCGATACGGGAATAACGCATCCATGCAGAGCCGTCATCGGACAGACCGTGCAGCAGCCACAGCACCTTACGGGATGCCATATCGGGCTTGCGTTGCAGAGTGCCGGCATCAGGCAGACAAACATAAACCTGCGTGCACATGCCAAGCTGATCGGATGCAAAATCAAGAACGGATAATGCCATTTTCTTTACTCCCCTTTTTTATATTTTTATGCTTATTTCTGCAAAAAATGCTTCATCAGAGCCGCACCGCTGTCATAATAAAGTCCTGTCTGCTTGGCGGTGTTTTCGTTGACGGTATCCACACCGGAAAGTACCTTTGTGCTGTCATAGATCATATACGGTACGGGGTCGCTTGCATGGGTACGGGTAACAATGGGGGTCGGATGATCGGGCAGGATCATCACCTTGTAGTCGCCGTATTTTTCCAATTCGGGCAGCAGCACGGACAAAACAAGCTCGTCAATCAGTTCAATCGAGCGCACCTTGTTTTCGGGCTCGTTGCGGTGACCGCATTCATCGGGTGCTTCAAAATGCAGATAGACAAAATCCGCACCGTTTTTGAATTCTTCAATCGCACACTTTGCCTTGCCTGCAAAATTGGTATCCATATAGCCCGTTGCACCCTCGACCTCGGGGGTTCTCATTTTTGCACAGCCGCCGATGCCCTTGAGCAGGTCAACCGCGGAAATGACGCTTCCCTTGAGCCCGAATTTTTCTTCAAAGCTCTCCAGTGCCGGCTTGGTGCCCTCACCCCACAGCCAGATGGAGTTTGCAGGAAGCTCGCCTTTTGCAATACGTGCTTTGTTGACAGGATGGTCCTTGAGCACGTCGTAGCTCTTTTTCATCATAGCGATGAGATTCTGTGCATTTTCGGAGGTCGACAGATATTCACCGACGACTCTGCCCGTGATGTCATGCGGAGGGGTCATTTTGCCGAGATCCGCTGTGCCGTTTTCCCAAACAAGGCAATGGCGATAGGCAACACCGCCGTAAAAACGGTAGATTTCATTGCCGAAGGCTTCCTGCACGGCTTTGATGAGCTCGTGTGCCTCGGCAGTGGAAATATCACCTGCGGAATAGTCCACCATGGTCTTGTCGGCATAATTTTCCTCGTCCGACACCGTGACAAGATTGCAGCGAAGGGTCACATCCGTGTCCTTGAGTTTGACACCGATGCTGACTGCCTCCAGCGGAGAGCGACCCGTGTAGCATTCATAGGGGTCATAGCCGAGCACGGACAGATTGCCGATTTCGCTGCCGGGCTTGAGGCCGTCACCGATGGTTTTGACAAGACCGACCTCACCTTTTTTTGCCATGCCGTCAAACAAGGGCTTGTTGGCACACTCCATGGGGGTCTTGCCGTTCAGGGCAGGCACGGGATAATCCGCCATGCCGTCATATAAAACTACTGCATATTTCATTCTTTTATGTTCTCCTCTCGGGTTTAATCTGTATTCATGGGGCTGTCGGGATTCCATCCCGAAACACTGCCCCGTTCCAGAGCACCAATGATTTTCTCACGCAGGTGCCCATAGTCTTTTTCAAGGGTGTTGAGCAGATTTTTCATATTCTCACGCTCGCTGTGTCCGTCCATCGGACAGCCGCTTTTCTGCACAGGCAGGCTGCAGCGGTCTGCGGCACTTGCCACCATGCCCTCACGGGCAAGCACCATCGGACGGATCACAAAAATATCTTTTCGGGAAAGGTAGGTCACAGGACGAAAGCAATCGATCCGACCGCCCGACAGCAGATTCATCATAAAGGTTTCCGCCGCATCGTCCATGTGGTGTCCCAACGCGAGCTTGTTGCAGTTCAGCTCCTTTGCCGCATCGTGCAGAGAGCCGCGGCGCATTTTGGCACAAAGTGAGCAGGGATTGTCTTCCTTGCGGTATTCAAAAATCACCTTTGCAAGCTCGGTTCTTTTGATATGATATTCAATATTGTGTTGTTCGCACAGTGCTTGCACCTGCGACCAGTCCGCACCGTTTTCAAAGCCCATATCGAGGGTAATGCCGACGACCTCATATTTTTTCGGATAAAACCTGCGCATCTGCGCAAGTCCGATCAGCAGAGCCAGCGAATCCTTACCGCCCGATACACCAACGGCAATGCGGTCGCCGTCCTCGATCATGTTATACTTTTCCGTTGCCGCACGCATGCGGCTCATCAGATTCTGCATTATGCATCCTCCTCGGGGATGACATAGTCCAAAAGCTTCGGCAGCAGCTCCACGCCGACCACGGCATCCATGAACACACCGTCGGCACGGTATTCCTCCACCGAAACGGCACCCTCCCTGCGCACACGGTCGGTAAGACTGCCCTGCGTGTATGGCATGAGCAGCAGCACACGCCGTCTTGTGGGCGGCAAAGCCTGCATGATCGCTTCCATGAGCTGTTCAAAGCCTCTGCCGCTTAATGCGGAGATCATCACAGCATCACGCGAAACGGGCAACAGCCAAGGGGTTTCCATGGCATCACACTTATTGTAGACGGTGACGGTGGGCTTGTCGCCTGCGCCGAGCTCTTGCAGAATGGAACGGGTCACCGACAGATGATTTTCATATTCGGGATCGGAAGCATCGCAGAGATTGAGGATCAGATCCGCATCCGCCGCCTCCTCGAGGGTGGATTTGAATGCTTCAACGAGCTTCGTGGGCAATCGGGAAATGAAGCCGACCGTGTCAATGAGCATCACTTCCCTGCCGTCGGGAAGCTTCAGCGCACGCGAGGTCGGGTCGAGGGTTGCAAAAAGCTTGTTTTCGGCAAGCACACCGGCATCGGTCAGGGCATTGAGCAGTGTGGATTTGCCTGCATTTGTATAACCGACAATCGCGCAGGTGACAACCCCGTCCTTTTTTCTGCGCTTGCGGTGCAGTTCACGGCGTTTTTCAAGCGCATCCAGACTTTCCTCCAACGAATGAATCCGTCTGCGGATGTGACGGCGGTCGCTTTCGAGCTTCGACTCACCGGGGCCTCTTGTACCGATGCCGCCGCCGAGACGGGACAATTGCGTACCTCTGCCCGAAAGACGAGGAAGTGAATATTTCAACTGTGCAAGCTCAACCTGCAATTTACCCTCTGCGGTACGGGCATTGCCTGCAAAAATATCAAGAATGAGCATGGTGCGGTCGATGACACGGATTTCGGTCGCATTCTCCATATTGCGCTGCTGCACGGGGGATAATTCCGCATCACAGATGATCAGGTCAAGATTGTTGCACTGCGCAATCAGTCTTGCCTCCTCGAGCCTGCCTGCACCTAAAAAGCAGGCATTGTCGGGACGGTCCCTTTTCTGAATCAGGGTACCGAACACCTCACCGCCGGCGGTTTCCACCAGCAGTCTGAGTTCCTCAAGGGATACTTCGGCATCAAAATCCCCCGTATCCACACTCACAAGCAGCACCTGCTCTTTTACAACAGCTTCGTCCATGCAGCCTCCGAAAATCATAATAATTAAATTTATTATATTCTTTTTTTTTACTCTTTTCAATATTTTCAAAAAAATTTATGCTTTGTGCTTACAATGAATAATGTCGATTGACAATTTTATTTTTTTGTAGTATGATATATTAGATAAAATATGATAAAGGGTTGAACATAATATGAAGAAATCCAAAACCATTGCGGTGCTTTTGACCGTTGTTATGCTGTTCGGCATCTGTGCCGCAGGCGGCAATCTGCTCATCAGCAATATTTTCCCTGCATCCAAAGCACAGGAAACGGATATTGATATTGACGGCTTGCTGGAAGGCCTTGAGATCAATACCGATAATATTTCCGGTATTCTCAGCGGCATTCTCGGCTCTGTTATGACCACCGATTCCGTTGAGGATGACCAGTTGAGCACCATCACCACCATTGTGCAGGCATTGCTCGGCGGCACACAGGAGGGTGAAACCACGCTGGATGCCATCAAGGAAAAACTCGGCGATCTCGGCGGCACGGTATCGGAAAACGAGCTGATTCAGGCTATCGTTTCCACCCTGCTCGGCTTCGACCTTTCCAACTTCGACATGAGCATGCTCACAAGCAACGAGTTCATCACAGCCCTCATGGGCAACCTCGGCGGACTGAACCTCGGCGGCGCACAGCAGGTTACAACCACGGTTGCTGCCGGCTCCACGCAGAGTGCGGTCATTACCACCATTCCGCAGGTATCCACCACCGTTCCCAACATGCAGAACCCGTCCGTGAGCGTTCCCACCTCCAATATTCCCACATCTGACATTCCCGTCATTTCCACTCAGCCGCAGGCAGGTACAACACAATACAACAGCATCGGCAATGCAGGCACGATCGTTGAAAATCAATCCACAAACTATGCAAGCAATACCATTCCCTCGGTCAATGTACCGACCGCACCCTCCGAAGGTACAAATCAGCAGCAGCCCGACGGCACAAAGAGTGTTGTCAGTCCCAAAATGATCGTCGGTGTGCTCGTGCTTCTGCTTTCGGGTATTTCGGTGGTTGCCGTTGTGATGGTACTGAAAAAGAAATCATAAAAAAAAATCAAGAGAGCCCTTTGCGGCTCTCTTACTCATATATTTCACACAGAAGGGGTGTATGTTCATGAAAAAAGCATTCAAAGTAGTCGTAAAAGCTCTTGCAGGCATTGTCGGCAGCGTTCTCGGCATTGCCGCATTATGCTGCATCGTGCTGCTTTGCTGGTCTGCAGTGCAGATCAATCGCGGTGAGGTTACCGAAGCCCTGCCCGTAACCCCGACAGATTTCGGCCCCGAGGTCAGAATCATTGCCTTCACCGACACACATAACGAAAACGAAAATGTGGCAAAGGCGATTCAACAGGCCTATGCTCTGTTTGATAATGATGAAACCTACAAAGGTGTGGATGCATTTTTCGGTCTCGGCGATTTTTCGAGCATCGGCACGCTGCCCGACTATCAGAATTTTGTCAATGTCCTCAGGGAGAATGTCCGCGAGGATACCGTTCTGATCAATGTGCTCGGCAACCACGAAATGAAAACCGAAAACTGTACCGAGCTGTTTGAAGAAGCATTCGGACAGAACATCAACACCGTCACCGATGTCAACGGCTTTTCCTGCATCGGCTTTTCGGGCGAGCGATTCCTGACGGAATGGACGGTCACCCCGGCAAGCCTTGTCTGGCTTGACAACGCAATCGAAGAAGCCGAAGCCACAGCCGGCGACAAGCCCGTTTTTGTATTCCAGCATCCGCATCCCTTCGGCACGGTTTACGGCAGCACAATCTGGTGCAACCCCGGCTTGAATCTCGTTTTTGCAGGGCACAACAAAGTGGTTAATTTCTCGGGGCATTCCCATTTCCCGATGAACGATCCGAGAAGCATCAATCAAAATACCTACACCTCAGTCGGTGTCGGCGCCATGGCTCGTTTTGAGCTCGACAAAAACTATATCATCGGTCAGCACCCGGCAGGCTATGAGGATGCAACACAGTTCTGCGTTATTGAAGCGGACAGTGACGGCAGCGTGCGTATCCGCGGATATGATGTGTTGTCCGAAAGCTTCTTCTGCGATTATTACATCGAAAATGTAAACGACCCCGACACCTTTGCCTACACCTATAAAAATATGAAAGCCCACGACACGGCACCCGTGTTCCCGGCTGACAGCATTGCAAAAGCCGTGCAGAATGAAAACGGCGATTATACGGTCAGCTTCACACAGGCTGCAGCCGCAGAGGGCTACATTGTGCATGATTACAAAATTGCCATTGCCGATGCAAACGGAGAAACCGTTTTTGAGGAACACCTGCTGTCTGATTACTTCATCATCAACGATGATGATACATTCAGCTTTACAGTACCGTCAACAGCACTGCCTGCAGGAAGCTACACCCTGACCGTCATCGCAGAAAGTGCTTATCACATCGACTCCGAGCCGATCAGCCTTTCCTTTGCAGTATAACATGATGAACGAAAAAAAATATTCACTTCTGCCCGATGAACATATTGAGTATATCGATGCCGATGGCACGCTGCCGCTGATCGTATCCCCGTCGCACACCTTCGGCACGGATGCGCTGCTGCTTGCCGATTTTGCCAATGTACACAACGGACAAAAGGTCTGCGATTTCGGCACGGGCTGCGGTATCATCCCCTTTTATTGGCTGCGCGAATGCACCCCGAAAGAGGTCTGGGCAGTAGAGATTCAGGAAAAAGCCTGCAATCAGCTGACCCGTTCCAAAGAAATATGCGAAAAGGCAAGGAATGTGCGACTTTTACACACCGACCTGCGTGAATTAAAAGGCAAAATTGAGGCAGGAAGTCTTGATATTGTCACCATGAATCCGCCCTACAATGCTGCCGACCACGGCAGGGCAAGTGATGACACGGCACGCAGAATCGCACGCAGTGAAGCGGACGGCACACTGGAGGAAATCTGCCTTGCCGCCGCATATGTGCTGAAATTCGGCGGTGCGTTCTGCCTCTGCCTGCGCCCCGAGCGATTGAGTGAGGCCATAGTTGCCATGCACAAGGCTGCCCTTGAGCCGAAACGCCTGCGGCTTGTGCATCAGAAGGCAGGCGATGCACCGTGGCTGTTTTTATTGGAAGGCAAGCGCGGCCGCAAGCCGGGGCTTACGGTGGAAAAACCGCTGTGTCTGCAGGATGAAAACGGCGCACAAAGCGAAGAGCTTCTGCGCATCATGGGCAGCTACAAAAAAAATTAAAAAATTTTAAAATATTTTTGATTTTCGGTTGTAAACGGGGAGAAATCCCCGTTTGTTTTTTGTTACAATGAGGTCAAACAAAAACAAACGGAGGTTTTTATGAGCTTTACAAGAAATGACACCCACATCCGCTGTCCCTTTTTTGTGCGTGAAACAGCACAGTCCATTATCTGTGAGGGCTTCGTCAGGCAATGCGCACTGGTGACCAAATTTCCGAGCGAAAAAAAGAAGGTCGCCTATATCAACAAATACTGTGTGCGTTGCACGGGCGGCGATTGCTACCTTGCCAAAGGACAATTTGAACGCTATGAAAAAGAAGAAGCATGAAAAAAAACCGTCGGATTCCGACGGTTTTTTGTTGCAGCAAAATACAACTTATGCCTGTTCGCCTTCAGTATCGGTGATGCCGAGCTTTTCAGCAAGGCTCTTGAAAGCTGCGAACAACTTCATAAGGAACTGCATAAGAGCAGCAAAATCAAAAGAAAACATGTTGCGTCCTCCTGTTTTAATAATGGAAAATCAATCCGAACAAATACGAAACCTTATGCGTTTTCGTCGGGTGTTGCGGTATCTTCAGGCAAATCTTCGACATAAATGGTCCAGCCAAGGAAATCAGCAAGAGCCGAAAAAATGTCGGTGATGAATTCAATAAATGCTTTGAAGAAAGAATCCATGAGAATTATCCTCCTGTTTTATTTGAGTTGCAAAAAAGCTTAAGCTTCTTCGCTGGTAGCGCTGTCTTCTGCTTCGGGAGCAAACAGATCGATGCCGATGAACTTGAAGAAGTCAGCAATAGCGGTAAGGAAAGCTTCAATGACGCTCATCCAGTCGCCGGTGGATGCAGTGAAATCCAAAAGATCTTCCAATTTTAAATTCATAAGTAGATACCTCTTTCTGAAAAATTATTCTTCGGTCTTTGTGGTGTTGTGACCTTCGCCTTCTTCGGGGAGAATAAGAATGCCGAGTTTTGCAAAAGCCTCTTTGAGCTTTCTGAGGAGATCCTCAATAAAAGCAAGAACATCTTCTAAAGTGAAATCAAAAATAGCCATTGTGTGCACCTCACTTTCTATTTTGATTATTATTCATTATTACTATAGCACACTTCGTCAAACAGTACAAGTCTTTTTGGAAAATATTTTCGTTTTTTTTCAATCTTAACAATTAGAACAAAAGATTGTAACAATTTATTCCAAAAAAAAGAGAAAAGACCGGCTCATACCGGTCTCTCTTTTGCATGCAAATAAACAAACTGATTATTCGTTAGTCTGGGAGCCTTCTTCACCCATACCGAACAGAGCCTTGAGAGCGTTGATGACGGTCTTGAGAGCGTTAAAGAATGCTTCGACGATGGCGACGAGTTCCTGTGCACCTTCCATTGAGTGGCACCTCCTTGTAATAAAATGCAAATATTTGCACTTTTATAATAACACAGCTTGCAAAAAATTACAATATCTTTTTTTCACAAAAGCTGAAAATCAATAGTAAATTTATACTTGTGTCAAATTTCTGCAACAATTCAGGGGCATTTTCTGCAATATTACGCTATTTTGATTTCGGTTTGCCGAGAAAAGACACAACAAGACCGCTGAGCATGGCTGCCGTGATGCCGCCTGCACCTGCACACAAGGGTCCCGTCAGCGCACCGAGAAGTCCCTTTTCGTCCACCGCCTCTCTTGTGCCGTCTGCAAGCAAGGCACCGAAGCCCGTCAAGGGCACCGTTGCCCCTGCACCTGCAAAGTCGCGAAACGGCTCATACACCCGAAAAGCACCCAGAATGACACCTGCCACCACGAAGCCGACTAAAATTTTGGCAGGTGTCAGCCTCGTTTTGTCAATCAGAATCTGCCCGATCACACAAATAAGACCGCCGCATAAAAAAGCCCACAAAAACTGCATACACATTTTTCCTTTCCTTTTTCAACCGAAGTATGCCCTGTTTGCGGAAAGAATAACACACAAAAGAAAAAAATTATAAAAAAAACCTGATTTCGGGGCTTGATTTTGCAAAAAGAATCGTGTATAATACATCCTTGCAAAGTGAATTGCTGATGTGGCTCAATGGCAGAGCAGCTCATTCGTAATGAGCAGGTTGTCAGTTCGATTCTGACCATCAGCTCCAAAAAATCCTCGTTCTTCGGAACGAGGATTTTTTATCCATTGCGAAAGCAATGATTTATTAACACATTTTACCCGATCTGCGAAATCATCGTCAGCAAATCAACATAAAACTGCTTGACATCATTACGCACGGAAAAGCCGCCCTGCAGGGACATGTGATCGCCCTCGTATGTCGGAAAAACAAGCCACACACCGGGCACGATGCGGTTTTTGTTGAAAGACATTTTCTGATCGCCGAAGGGTGCTGCAGCAGACACCGTATTGACCAGACCGTCATTGGCAAGCCATTCTTCGTCAATCACAAAGCCCTTTTCGGTCGTGCCTGTGAATTGTCCCATAGCAGTCGCGGTTTCACGCAGCAGATATTCCGTTTTTGCAGTTACGGGTGTGCAGGTGCCGTCCTCATTAGCTGTGGTTACATTGCACACAACGGAAAAATAATAAATGTCATGGAGGGTGATGATCTGCTCATTGAGCGCAAGGGCATTGTCGATCATGATATCATACAACGCATAATCCTCGGCAATGCGTGTATCCGTTTCTTCCTCAGAGGTCGAGCCCATGCCGATGAGTGCCCCGATCTCCTCGGGAGTCAGAAGCGGATTTTCACCGTCCCCGGCCAGAAGCACACTCGAGCCGTTGTGCGGTGAGGCAAGGGTAACAATAGAGTAAATGCGATGCCCGTTATTGCCTTTGAAAAAGTCGGAAAGCGTGCCGTCGGTGGTGGTTGCCTGTTCTTCGGCACTTCCCGCCTGCAGAATGCTTGCAAACAGCCTTGCAGTGGTGCCGCCGAAGGAATGACAGATGAGGTTGATTTTGTTTTTCGCATCAAATGCAGGCACAAGTGCTCTGCCCGTGTAATCCGCACCGTAGCGGTCATGGTTGCAGCGTGCGGAATGCGCCTCGCCGTAGTCCACAACCGTACCCGTCAGCTGTGCATACAGCTCGCAGGCTCTGTCCCATGCACTGTAATTCGGGGAAACGGAGGCAGCATAGCAGGCAAAGCCCTGTTCATTGAGCTGTGTCATCAGATCGCCGCCGAACATTCCCCAATAGGGCAGATACGCATACAGTTCAGCATAACTGCCCCAACCCGAAAGCCCGTGCACGAAAACAAAGGGATAATCAGTCTGTTTTTCATCGGTCTGCGATTTGATAAAATCGCCCGTGCTGCCCATAAGCACAGATAAAAACATAAACAAACTGACAATTTTACAAACTATATTATGATAAAAAGCGGTCACGGTATCTCTCCTCTCACGAAGAGATTATACCATGCCGCTTTTTATAATGCAAGATTTTATGCAAATAATATTTTACTTGTATGAGATTAGCCCAAGGAATTGATCATAGAAAGCAGATCCACATAAAGATCCTTGATGTCTCCTGTTTTCAGCAGACCGCCCTGCAATGCCATGTGGTCACCGTCGTGTACGGGCATGATGTTCCAGATCCCCGTCTGCACATTGCCTTCCTCATAATCCTTCTGCGGTGCACCGAAGGGAGCTTTGGCGGAAATTGTGTTCACAAGGCCGTCATTCTGCTGCCAGCTTTCGTCAATAACATAGCCGCCCTTGGTAACACCCGTGTAAACGCCCATGGCGGCACAGCTGTCGCGGTAAATGAATTCAACCTTGTTGTTGGGTGACCATGTGCCGTCTTCATTCTGCGTGACGGCAGAACACGGAATGGAGAAATAATAGGTGTCGGGCAGGGTCATGATGGTTTCGTTGAGTGCAAGGGCATTGTCGATATACATATCGAATGCTGCATAGTCCTCGGAAATGCGTTCATCAACAACCGCACCGAGAACGGAATCCATCATGCTGTCAAGCACGCCTTTTTTCTCCTGCAGCTGTTCTTTTTCTTCTTCCGTCGGCTCGGCTGCATCAGGGGTTTCACCGATGTTGTAGGCAGTGGTGCCGTTATGCGGTGCTGCAAGTGCTGTCAGCGAATAAATGTAGTCGCCTTTACCGCCCTTGAAGAAATCGGAAAGGCTGCCGTCGGTGGTGGCTGCCTGCTCTTCAGCACTTCCCTGCGCCATAATGCTTGCAAACAGACGTACCGTTGCACCGCCAAAGGAATGACCGAGAATGTTGATTTTATGCTCCGAATCAAATGCAGGAATAAGCGCTCTGCCTGTGAAATCCTCACCGTAGCGGGCATGGTTGCAACGGGCAGAATGGGCTTCACCGTAGTCAACAACGGTACCCGTCAGCTGGGCATACAGTTCGCAAGCTCTGTCCCATGCGCTTGTGTTACCTGCCACGGATGCGGCATAAGCTTCAAAGCCTTTGTCGTTGAGGTAACCCATCAGGTCACCGCCGAACATACCCCAATAGGGCATGAGCTTGTAGACGGCATCGTAGCTGCCCCAGCCAGAAAGGCCGTGCACAAAGACATAAGGATAATTGGTTTTCCAGTTGCTGTCGTCCGCTTTAAAGCCGGGCACGGTAAAGCCGAGCAACATAGCGATAGAAACAAAAATGCTGATGATTTTGTAAGCGATATGATGCAAAATTGCGGTCACGGCAAATCCCCCTTAATGTTAATAAAGAAATTATACCATGCCGCAATTCACAAATCAACTATTTTTTAATTTTGTATACATATTTTTAAAACGATACCGTTCCGCTGACGAACAGGGTGGACACAACACCGATTGCAAAGCCGATCCAGCGGCGCACGGAAAGCCGTTCACGGAACACGGTTGCCGCAATGAGGGTTGTGAGCATCAGCGGACAGATATTGACCAGCGGGAACATGACTGCCGCCGGCATGATGCCTGCCAGATGCAGGTTGATGGCATGGGGGAACGCCAGCGTGATACCACCGAGCAAGGGAATCAATACACCTTTTTTATTGAACGGAACAGGCTCCTTGACGGGACTGCGCTTGTGCTCGACCGCAACCATCACCGCGCACAGAACTGCGGAAAAAACAAACGAGGACACCAGGAACACAGGCAGCTCGTCCTTATGGGGAGACGCCTGATGCACCTTCTGCAGAACACCGATCATGCCGTTGAGCACGGTGGACACAAGGCACCAGACAAGCCATTTTGCATTGGCCTTGCGGTCATCCTCTTTTTTCTTATCGGTAGAGAAAACAACGCACAGCACCATCAGCACAATGCCGAAGCCCTGCGAAAGAGTGATCGTTTCACCGAAAAACGGACCGCTTAAGGTCGGAATAAGCGTTGCAAGCGACACAATGACCATCGAATAAGAGAACGGACCGAGCGGCAATGCCTTGAGCAGGGTGATGACCTGACCGCAGCAGACCGCACCGAACAGAATACCGGTCAGCATGGAATAAACACTGAATGTGCCGAAGCCGCCCGACAGAATCGGGATAAGCACGGCGCAGGCTATGCTCTGAAACAGCACATAAAACCACGTGCCGAGGGTGCTCTGCGAAACGCTCTTGGTGAACATATTTTTGGTAATCCCCGTCAGGCTGCTTGTGACAATGGTAATGGCAAGCAGGGCAAGGGTGGGTAAAGCGAGAATCATAAGACTTCCTTTCTGTCAATGGGATAATTATGTTTTTATTCTTTAGGAATATTACAAATTGGAGTTTTAATATCTGCCAATCTTATCAAGCGGCAGTGCTTCAAAGTCTTCGGGCAAACTTGCATCGGCAAGAAGCGAATAATCTCCGTTTACCGCATCGGTAAAGAAACTGTCAACTTTGCCAAGATAATAAATATTATCCCTTGAAACCGTGCTGAAACGGTCCGCCGCTTCCGAAATATTCCCGATGCTTGCCGCATCGTCGAAAATCAGATTGTTTGCAACAATGCTGTTGGCAGGATTGGGGACAAAATCGGGGCTTTCCGTATTGTCAAAATCATCGGAATACGATTTGTACTGCGGATATGCCTCCTGCCATACATCACTCTGCCACGGGGATTCAAACAGATTTGTCCACATATCGCCGCCCTTTTGCGAGGAATGCGTGAACCAGCCGCCGAACACACCGTCTCTTGCACGCGCGTCATAGCTGACAGCACAGTCGCCTGCATTGATGATGATGTTATTCTGCACATCGAGGTCTCTGCCGCCGCCGAGATGAATGGCAAGCTTGGGAATATTGATGAGAATATTGCCGTAAACGGTCTGACCCGACAGGGCATCGTCCAGATAAATACCGTCCGGGGTGTGACCGTCCGCGCCGATATTATAAATCATATTATAACGGATGACCGTGCCGTACCAGTCCCAGCGTCTGCCCGAATAGATAGCACCTGCATCATCGGACAGCAGGCAGACATCGTGAATGAGGTTGTATTCGATGATATGATTGTTTCCGCTGTAGGTAATCGCTTCGTGCGGAGAATTGTACATTTCATTGTGCGAGCAGATGTTGCCCACACCGTTCAACGTGACCGCCGGCTGATAGGTCAGGTAAATCTCAGACCAGTCATGGATGTGGTTGTTGTCGGCAATGCTGTTGCCGGGGGTAAGGGTTTCGCGGTCGCCGCCGCTGATGACGATACCGCCCTTGCCCGTGCGTGTAATTTCATTATTGACAGCCTTGTTGTTATAGCCGTCCATGAGGATTGCATAGCCTGCCACATTTTTGACAAGGCAGCCGTCCACAAAAACATCGTCACCCTTGACGGAAATTGCATCCGAACGGGTGCCCTTGACGGTCAGATTTTCAAAACGCAGGTGGCTTGCTTCCACCTTCAGAATATTGTCAAGCGACAGCGACAGATCGATTGCCTTGTTCTGCACACCGGATGTACTGTACAGACAAAGAAGGCCGTTTTCACGGTCGAGATACCACTCACCGTCGGTGTCAAGCTCTTCCAAAACATTATAGAAATAATACGGAGCACCGACCTTGGTGCCGTAGCTGCTTACAAACATGGGGGAAAGAATGCCCGTGTCGGCTTCAAAATTTCCGATGAGGGTCGAGGCATCCGCCCAGTCATATTTCCAATAGCCCATCATCCACACCTCGTCAAGATTCTGCCACGAGGCAATTCTTGCGGCAAGGTCGGGATTGACACGGTAAACATCGGGCTCGGGATTGCGGATCTCATCCCAGTTTTCCACAGCCGTCAGAGCACCGTTGCTCTCTCTGCCAAGCCCCGTGGAAACCACTTCCTCGGTTTCAAGGAAGCCTTCATTCGGATAACGGGCAATGGTCTGACGGATATCATCCACAAACAGCTCGCAATAAAGAGGGCCCGTGTAGTCGCCGTCATACTGTGCGGCGGTGTTGTAGGAGCCGATGGCATACAGCTTGCCCCAATCCTCTGCGGTGAGTGCATAAGGGTCTTTGGTCAAATCAAGCACATACACATTTTCCATTGCCGCATCGGAAAGACGGGATGCGATTTCCGAAACCTGTGAAGCAGACACAAAATCCGCAGGCTGCAGGGTAAGACCGCCGTTGAGAACAACCTCGCCGTCGCCGTAGGCACAATATGTAACGGGACATTCCGCCGTTCCGCTGTCCTCTTCGGTGAACACCACCGAGGACACACGGTATTCCCCTGCCATCAGACAAACGGTGATGCCCGTTTTGTCGGTTTTGTCAAGTTCACGCACAGCCTGCTGTGCTTTTTCAATGGTTGCAAAGGGAGCATTCAGTGAGCCGTCATTTTCGTCACTGCCCTTGGGGCTTACATAAAAATCACCTTCACGCAACTGCAATTCCTCCTTTGCAATCAAGTTCACAACGGGTGCTGCCGCTTTGTAATCCTTATAAATAAGGGTCAGGACAGGGCCATACAGGGATGTAACCATAAAAATGACCACGGCGACAGCACTGACAGCCACCAACGGAATCTGCACCTTTTTGTTGCCGATGCGGCTGACAAGCAAAACAAACAGAACAAACAGGAACACAACCTGCACCGCCGTTGCGGCATCAATGGCAGTCTGCGCCATCTGCTCCTTGCCGACAATGACATTGATGTAAAAGGTAATTCCCCATTGCAATGCGGCATAAACGAGAATGCAAAGAATGCTTAATCCCGCCTGTTTTCCTTTTTTATAAGGTGCTTTACGCAAGACCTGCCCTGCACCTGCAAGAATCCCCACACCGAGATAACCCAGTGCGGCATACAGCCCCAACACAGGCAGATTGTCCCAATGCAGGTATTCATAATAGAAGCAATACAGCGAGTAGCACGACACTGCCGTTGCAACAAAGCCGAGAATGATCCATATTATTTTTTTGTTTTTCATCCCGTTTTTCCCCTTTTCAGAATTCTTTTACAGCACAAAACACCCGACAAAGCCGGGTGTTTGTTTTATTTCTTAAAAAGCAATTGTGAGTGCTTCGCTCTGATTACCCCAGACGTCTTCCGCAACCACTTCGACAGAAGCCGCACCGTCAGGCATGGAGAACTTGAAGGAAATGCTGTCGGGACGGTCTGCGAAGTAATATTCGGAGAATTCCCATGCAGCATACAGCGTTTCGCCGGCTTCGTTCTTTACGGAGATACGATAAAGATAAATTTCATTGCCGTCTTCAACGCTTGCCTGCGGTACGGTTACGGTTGCATTGATAACACCCTTTTTGGAAGTGATTGCAGCATCGTCTGCAAACACGGGAGCATTGGCAGCTGCACGGCGTTCATCATGGGAATATTTGGTCTTGACAGCATCGGTCACATTGTCTACAAGATAGGTGCAAAGAATTTCACCTGCGGTGATGTCGAGCACCTTGACAAGCACACGGTTGTCGGCATCGACTTCGAGAATGAGAGCCTGCGCAACGGTCTTGCAGCCGTCGGGATGAATGGAGTTGACACCATCCACGGAAAATTCCGCATAGGACAATCCGCAGTCACCGATGGCGGTGAAAGTGCCCTGCCAGATGCTTCTCGGGTCATTGGACGGATAGTGGGAATGACCGGAAATGTCCACAACCTGCGGATATTTATTAAGAACCTCGGTGAAATATTTCACACCCCAGCCTTCGTATGTATAGCTGCCGAACACGGTATCGGTGATGTGCTCATGCTGGAATACGAACACGGGCTTGTCGGGGGTGTCGGCAACGGCAATGCTGAGCTGCTCATCGAGCCATTCGATCTGCTCTTCCGTATAGTGCTTATCCTCGTCCACACAAGCGGAAACAACAATGAAATGGAATCCGCCTATAACGGTATGATAATCGGGTTCCTGCCCCGTTACCTGCGTGAACATACCGAGAGAATCTGCCTTGCTGTAGGTGTTGCCGTCATGACTATCCACAGCGGCAAGAGACAGAAGCTGTGTTTCATCACGCAGAACGCTTTCAAAGGTTTTGGCATAAGCGGCATAAGCAAACATGGTGCCGTCATCGGTCAGGTCACCTGCAACCACGACCGCATCGACCGTGTTGTAATCGGCATCCTGCTCAGCAAGCGCATAAGCCTGCTTCATCATTTTGGTAATACGGCGGCAGCCTGTGTCACCGAGGGTGATGACATGGGTGTCACTTGCGGCAACAAAGCGCATGACGGGAACAAAATCGTCCTCAATATCCTTGGGGGCTGCGGGCATGATGAATATGCCGAAGAAGGTTGCAAGGGTTGTGAACAGGGTCAGCAAAACAGAAACAAAAGCCTGCATAACAATATCCTCCGTTTTTCTTTTTTTCATATTACCATTTTATGAATATAAATGCAATATCTATATTTTAATCTTCATAAATTATGGTTTAGCGAACAGATTGACGGTTTCATTTTGTAGGGAATGACGCCTCGGCATCCCGTATGGGGATAAAAAATCCCTGCAAACCGACCGTTTGCAACGGGTCGTCGTGGGCGCCGACCCCTACAGGATAATAAACCGACATCTCGCTAAACC
>JAZNCO010000130.1:0-66494 GCA_045587645.1 Acutalibacteraceae bacterium
CTCAATCAATCAAGGTCAAGCCGCCTTCGGCGGTGGCTACTTTGAGCAAATTCTATCCTTTTTTTGTCTCAGGCTCAGGAAACAATTTTCAACATCATATTTTTTTGAGAAAAGTGTCACCTATCATTGACGACTCTACATTTTTTCTCATTAAATTATGTTTAATTTCTCTTGACAAAGTCATGTCTGTTTGATATAATAAATGCTGTTGAAAGTTCATACGGGGGCGTAGCTCAGTTGGTTAGAGCGCCTGCTTCACACGCAGGAGGTCTGCAGTTCGAGTCTGCACGTCCCCACCAAAAAATCTCGTTCTGCGGAACGAGATTTTTTTATCCATTGCGAAAGCAATGGCATATCATCAACGATAGCTGCGCTATCGTTGTATCTCATCAGTCCGTCAGGACTGCATATCACCACGCGAAGCATGTATCAAAAAAAGCTTTCGCAATGATGATATGCAAGGCTTTCGCCTTGATGATATGCAATTCCTGCGGAATTGATGATATACAATGCTTACGCATTGATTTTTTTTGCAGAACCTGAAACGGGTTCTGTTTTTTTTAATAGTTTTCTCATTTTTTCTTGCACTTTACCGTTTAATATGCTATAGTGAACTTACCACACAAAAATTTTAATATAAATCTCCCATGAATGAGGGCGTGTTTTTACTGTTTTGGTAAAAGCACAAACTTCATTTTTTCTCTCATTTATGGGATTAAAATTTTTGTGTGGTAGCAAAACGAAGTTTGTGTTTTTCGTGTGTGCACAACTTCGGTTTGCACACACTTTTTTTATTTTCAGGAGGTAAAAACTATGAAAAAACGAAGCTGCAAAATCTTGTCTGTCATTTTATATTTGTTGTTATGCCTGTCGGTTGTGCCACTGTCGGAAAGTGCTGTCGCGAAGGCAGAGATTATTTATCCATATCATTATATTCCTTACTATAGCGAATATGGTACTATTTATTATGTAGTTGAGAACAACGAGGCTTGCATCGTTGCTTGTGATGAATATGTAACCGACCTTGTTATCCCATCGGAAATAGAAGGTTATCCCGTAACAGGGATTGCGGCACAAGCATTCTCAAGTAACTCCAATCTTAAAACTGTTATTATTTCGGATGGTATTACTTACATAGGTGAACAAGCATTCTCTGATTGTGACAGCCTTGAAAGTGTAAGTATTCCAGGCACAGTCAGTGTCATCTCCTCATTCGACAATTGTGACAATCTTAAAAATGTGCAAATTGCAGAGGGGGTTACTGCAATCGATGAAGGCGCATTTGCGTTTAGCGGAAGACTAAGTTTCACAAGTATTAAACTGCCGGAGTCGTTGGAGTACATTGGTGATGCCGCATTTCAGGCAACAGGTTTGACTTGCCTCGAAATTCCTGCAAATGTCAATTACATCGGATTTGTAAACGGATTGACTAGTTTTTTCGAAAAATTTGTTATTTCCGAGGAAAACGAGTATTATTGTGCTGATGAAAACGGTGTTCTTTTCAATAAAGACAAAACAACACTTGTTGCATTTCCCGGCGGATATGATGTTACTTCTTACACTGTCCCTGAAGGCGTCACAACAATCAGTCCTTACGCTTTTGCCGGAAATATCAGTCTGAAAGAAATCACACTTCCTGAGGGGTTAAAAGAAATCGGGGAGTATGCTTTTGCGGAAATGCCTTTTGTTGAAAAAATAATTATTCCTTCTACTGTTGAATGTATAGGTGAAAATGCTTTTGACTCTAGCATTGCACTCAAAGAGATTGTGATTCCCGAGTCTGTCACATATATCGGCTTTCATGCTTTTGAAAATCTTTTTTCGCTTCAGAAAACAGTTGTATACAACAGGAATGTCAATTTGACTGATAGTGCGTTGGGGAGTATATTGCATGGAGTCAACACACCTGATGGAAATGCAGCTTTCTGTGCCGCATATCAACAAATGCTTGTTGCAAAAAATACCTGGGACTTCGAAATAATAGACGAAATCGGTGATGAATTAAATAAACTGTTTGAAGAATTCGGTGAAAAAGAAGACCCCTTTGCCAACACTTACCCCATTTATTGTTATCAGGGCTCTTCCGCAGAAGCCTATGCAAAAGAAAACAATATTGAATACAGATATATCCGCTGTGAAATTCACACAGAGGAGCTTGTTCCCGGACGGGATTCCACCTGCACGCAAACAGGTCTGACGGAAGGTAAAAAATGCTCTGTATGCAGTCTGGTTCTTCTTGAACAGACCGAAATTCCCGTTGAAGATCACGAAATGCAGCCTTGGGTGAATGATTACGACGCAGGCACGGCAACAAGAAACTGCAAAAACTGTGCATATACGGAAACGGTTGCACTTGATGTGCAGGATACCAACGATGTTGAGATCATCGCCCCCGAAAATCCCGACCTTGATTTTGACATTGACAGCATAGATAAAAACAGTGACTCCTTTGTGCTTGTGCAGAATACTGTCAAAGAAAACACGGAAGAAAAATATGAGGTTCTTAAAGTGTTTGACATCACACTCAAAAACAAAGACGGTGTGCATGTGCAACCCGACGGAACCGTAAAAGTCAAACTTCCGCTTGATCTTGAAAGTGAGGGCAACTACAAGGTCTACCGTGTGAACGATGACGGAACGCTTACCGATATGCAGGCTGTCAGAGAAGGAAGTCACATGGTCTTTGAAACGGATCACTTCAGCATTTATGTGATTGTCGGTGATGATGTTGCCGTCCAAGAACCGCCTGTTGAAGAAAAACCGCCGCAGGACAGTGAAGAAAACATTTTTGAAACTTTTGCAAATTTCATTCTTACGCTTTTGAAATTGATTGCAAGACTTATTGGTATTTTTGAGAAATTATAAATAATTAAAAAGGGAACGGCTCACACCGTTCCCTCTTTTCTTTAGTATTTAGTTGAACAACGCTCTGAACCAGCTGATGATCGTCATAAAGAAAGCCTTGATCTTTGCAAGGAAGCTGCTTTCGTTTTCGGGATTGAGTTGCACATTGACATCTTCCCGTTCCTCGCCGTCGGCGGTGAAACGGAAGTCATCCACGCTGATGTCTGCACCTGCCGCGCCGAGGTCTGCGAATGTGAATGTCACATTCTTAACATCATTGAGCACATTGTGCGAATAGGTGGAGGTTGCCTTGTTGCCCTGCGGATAGAGTGTGTTCAGGTCGAGTGTGACGGTGTGCCATTCGCCGTCGGCAGGAATAGTTGTATCTTCATTTGCGATTTTTGCGGTGTACCACAGGCACTTGTTGTTGCCGGCTTCAATTGTCAGTTCATCAAAACGCACCGCTTCGTTCGATTCCACACGAACCTTGAAGGAAAGTGTGCCGTAACGGCTCCAGTCGGTGTCAATGTCCTGGAATTTCTGTTGTTTGCCGTTTTCGTTGTAGGTGAAATTCGGGCTGATGCTGAATGTATCAGACGAGCCGTTTGCGCACACAAGAAGACCGTTTGCGCCGCTGTAAGCGCTGTCAGTCTTGTATCTGATTGTGGCGCCACTCACATTCCATGTGCTGTAAAAGCCGGAGTGTTCATTGGAGTGGCAGTGCCAGAATTCGCTGTATTCGCAGGCAGTCCAGCTGTCATTGTGCCAGAAATGCGTAGTTTTGTTTCTGTTTGTGATAAACGGGGATACTGCAAGTGTTTTTTCGCCGTTCAGCGTTGCAAACAGGTTTGCATTGCAGTTTGTCTGCGAAAATGCGTAGGTGGCACTGACGGGGGCGGGAACAGAATCACAGTAAATGCGAACCGTGTCATTGGATACAAGCTCTGCATCTGCCGCCACATAAATGCCGTCTTCTCCGCAAACCGCAAAGCCGTAAATGGTCTCACCGTCAGCAATAAGACTGTCCCCGACATTTGAGAGAGTAACATAAACACTTCCGTCTTTGATTGAAACCTTTTCTTTGTAAGGTGCTGTGTAGCAGTCGTATGCATCATACACAAGCCCCATTGCCGCAAAAGCCATCTTTTCACCGACTTCCTGCTTGCAGATCGGATGAATGGCATGGGTGATGTCGAGATAAGTCAGCGGAACATCATAAATGGAAGTGACCGCACGGCTGTCGGGTTGCAGGGTCTGCATGAATGCAAATTCATCGTTTTTGTCCTGCAACAGGTTCAGATCGCCGTAGGAGTAAGAAGCCAGTTGCGTGTAAACAATGGGCAGAAGACCGTCATTGTAATTGAAATATTCCGTATAAGATTTTTGCAACAAGTCGAAAGCACGGTTGTATCTGCCGTTGGGCCATGAAATGTCGGTTTCACCCTGATACCAGATCATACCTGACAGACGGAAATTCTTTAGCGGTGCAATCTTGTCGTTGAAATTGCAGGTCATGTCAGAACCGAAATTGACATTGTCTTCCTTCCAATCGGAAAGTGCGATATATCTGCCGTCTTCTGCGATCTCATTGCGGAAGAGGTAGGTGTTTTCAATGGTTTCTCTTGAAAGCCATGTCAGAATGGATGTACCGCCTAAGTTTGCATTGAGAATGCCGACGGGCATATCCAGTTTTTCGATCATTTCCTCTGCAAAGAAATAGCCGACCGCACTCAGGTTGTAAACATATTCGTCCGTACCCTTGTACCAGTTTACATCCACACCGTAATCCGTGATCGGTTCGGCAGGGTAGTGCTCAATATTGCCGTCATAAGCACCCTGCGCAGGCACGGCAAGAAAACGCAATGCATCACTGCCGGTTATGCCGTTTGCCTGCATCTGCATGCCCGTTTCGGACTGCCCGAGCGGCATCTGCATATTGGACTGACCGCCTGCAAGCCACAGCTCACCAAACACAACGCCCGTCAGTGTCTTGAACGGCTTGTTGTTGAGTGACAGAACGATGCTGTATTCATCATAACCGCCTGCAGGTGCAGGGAAACTGACCTTGAAGGTGCCGTCAGCTGCAATCACCGATTCGGCGGTGCATACGGTTGTTCCGTCTGCGGTTTTCAGCGTTGCACCGATTGCGGCACCTGGTGTGCCCGTACCTGCGAGCACGGCATCGTCAAGCTGTTTGAACAGCATGTTGTTGTCATAATACGAATAAAGCTCTGCCTGTGCCGTGTCGGCAAATGCAAAGGCAGCCGTGCTCAACAACAGAGCAATCGTCAAAAGAATGCAAAACAGTTTTTTCATAAGAATACCTCCTGTGTATCTTACACTACATTGTAGCAAAATGGATAAAAATTGTAAATAGGAAATTTATTTTTTATATCATCTTGCTTTTTTTAATTTGAAAAATTATAATATATACAATTATATTTCTTTGAGGTGAGCAGATGAATACGATAATCAAAATCGCATCACGCATCATTACGGGATTTCTTACGGTTGTATATTTCTTTATGGGAGTGATCGGTGTGCCCGTCAACAGAGAATGGCCTGTGAGTGAATCGGTTGAAAATAACATCAACACGGGTAAAACCGTGATTGATGAAGATGCTGCTTATCAGACCATGCTCGGCTTCGGTGCATCTGCCTGCTGGTGGGCAAAGGATGTCGGCAGTTGGGACAATGCCGAGGATGTGATTGCTCTTTTGTATGACGATGAAACGGGTATTGGTCTTAATATTTACCGTTATAACCTCGGCGCAGGCAGTGAGGGTGACGAAAATATGTATGTTGCCTACAACCGCACCGAAACATTTTTGAATCCCGACGGCACACTTGATTTTACAAAAGATGTCGCCGCCCGGAATGCACTCAGCATTGCAAAAAAGATTGCAGGGGATGATCTGCGTGTTGTGCTGTTTGCAAACAGCCCGCCTGTTTCCTTGACCAAAAACGGCAAAGCCTACGGTGCACCTGCCGAAGACGGCGCACCCATGGAAAGCAATCTTGCCCCCGAAAACTATGAAGCGTATGCCGATTTCCTGTATGCCTGTGCGGAACATTTTCTGAACGAAGGCTACCGCGTGGTCGATGTGTCTGCTGTCAATGAACCGCAGTATGCATGGAGGGCATGGTACAATGCAGACGGTTCTTTCTCCTGCAATCAGGAAGGTTGCCACTATGAACCGCAGGAAGTGCTTGACCTGCTGAAAGTGCTTGTTGAAAAGTTCAAGTGCAGTGATGTGGATAAGCAGGGATGCAAAGTATCCATGTTTGAATCGGGTGAAATACAGGGAAAATGGACGGTTCCTTCCGGGTATATTGATCTGCTTTTAGGTGTCAATAAGGATGATTATTTCTATAACCGTTCTTTACGTAAATACTTTGACACCATCACCACCCATGCTTACTGGTCTTCCACCGAAACCAAACAACAGGCTGCAGAATATTTGAATGCAGAATACCCCAATTACAACATTGCCTGCACCGAATACTGCCAGATGCTCAATGATTGGAACACGGGTGTGCATGATTATTTTGAGCAGTACGGTGCAACCAACGGGCTTACCATCGACTTCGGTATTGCCATGGCAAATGTTATCATGGATGACCTGACCATTCTCAATGCCGTGGAATGGAACTGGTGGACAGGCTGCTCTTACGGTGTTTACACCGACGGCCTTGTTTATCTTGACCGTGAAGACAACACCAAGCTTACCACCGCAAAGCGTTTGTGGTGCCTCGGTAACTTCTCGAAATTCATCGAGGAGGGTGCTGTGCGTCTTGCTTGTTCTTCGGGCAATGAAGACCTCAGAAGTGTTGCATTCCGCAATCCTGACGGTTCAACCGTTGTTGTTTATATCAACGATACCGCGGCTGCCATACAGACCGAGCTGCCTGCTGACAATTATTCTGTTTACATTACGGATGAAACCCGTGATCTTGAAAACTCCGCCGGCAACGGCAGTGTGCTCGAAGTGCCTGCCATGTCCGTTGTGACCGTTGTTATGTAATTTGCAAACAGGGGAGAGAAATTTATGAGAAGCTTTATGTCGGCTTTTTCAAGCGGTGTCATTCGTGCGGTCGGCATGAAAAGAATATACAACAGCGAAAAATTATGCCCCTTGTATATGTCTTATTGTGCAAAAGTGTCTGCAAAAACATACAAAATTCCGTCCCTCGTGCGCATGAATGCGCAGGTCGATTACCACCGTTTCAGCAATACGGATGTTGTTTACATACAAAAAAAGGACAGTAAGCCGAAGAAATTCATCATCTATCTGCACGGCGGTGCGTATCTTGAACAGCCGGTTGTCTTTCAGTGGAATTTTATAAAACAGGTCATTCACCAGACCGATGCGGCAGTGATTGCCCCCGTTTATAACAAAACACCGAGGCACACCTATGAGCAGGCTTATACCATGCTCTATGCGCTCTATGAAGAACTGTTGAAGCACGCTGCACCCGAAAATATCATTTTTCTCGGTGATTCCGCAGGCGGCGGTCTTGCACTCGCCTTTGCGCAGGATCTGCTCAAAACAGACCTGCCGCAGCCCGGGCAGTTGATTCTGTTCTCACCGTGGGTGGATGTTTCTATGTCGAATGACGATATGGATGCATTGGATAAGCTTGACCCCAACCTTTCAAGAAAAGGTCTTGTGACCATTGCAAAGGCTTGGGCAGGGAGCACCGATCTGCAGAACCCGAGACTCAGTCCCTTGTTTGGCTCGAATGTCGGACTTGCAAAAACGGCTTTGTTTGTCGGCATGCGTGAAATGCTGCTGCCTGATTGCCGTATCTATCGCGAAAAAGCACTTGCGGAGGGTGTTGCGCTGACTTATGTCGAAGAAGAGGGCGGCAACCACTGCTATCCGTTCTATCCGACCCCCGAAGCTAAAAAAGCAAAGAAACAGATTATCAATCTTATCAATACAGGAAGGATTTGAGTTATGGCATTGCAATATCATCGTCAGCTTGAAAATATTCATGTGAATACCTTGGCACCCCGTGCTTATTTCATTCCCTTTGAAACGCACGAGTGTAAGGATGTACCCCGTGAAAAATCGGAATTCTTTTATCTGCTCAACGGCGAATGGGATTTCTGTTTTATTCCCGATGTGGAACGCATCGGTATTGAAAAAGAGGGCTTTGCGGAAAATGTAGTTTGTCCCGACACCATCACCGTACCCAAATGTTGGCAGATGTATACCGATCGCAATTATGACCCACCGCAGTATATCAATCAGGACTATCCGTTCCCCGTGGATCCGCCGCATCTGCCCGATGCCGTTCCCGGTGGCTTTTACAGAAGAAAATTCAACTTCACAAAGAAAGAAAATAAGCTGTATTGGCTCAATTTTGAAGGTGTTTCACCTTGCTTCTATCTTTGGATCAACGACAGATTTGTCGGCTTCAGCAGTGTCAGTCACTCCACAAGTGAATTTGATGTTACGGATTTTCTTGCAGACGGCGAAAATAAAATTGAGCTGCTTGTTGTCAAATACTGTGTCGGTACTTATCTTGAGGATCAGGACTTTTTCCGTCTGTGCGGCATTTTCAGAGATGTTTATGTGCTTGAAAGAGATGAAAAGTGCATCCGTGATATTTTTGTAAAGCCCATGGTCAGCGAAGACCTGAAAACGGTTGACATTTTTGTGGATGTTGATTTTACGCAGCCCACCGAACTTGCATGGAGTCTGCGTGATCCTGACGGTGCACCCGTCGGACAGCACGGTGTTGAAACGGGCAGCTTTAAGGCAACGGTTGAAAATCCTGTTCTGTGGAATCCCGAACAGCCGAAGCTGTATGAATTTTTCATTACCTGCGGTGAAGAATGCATCAGCGTACAGATTGCCATCCGCCGTTTTGAAATCAAAAACAGTACCGTACTGCTCAACGGTGTCAAGGTCAAGGCAAAGGGTGTCAATCGCCATGACAATCACCCCGAAACCGGCTACACCGTTACCATGGATGATATGCTCAAGGATCTGTATCTGATGAAGCGAGCCAATGTCAACACCATCCGTACCTCGCATTATCCCAATGATCCGCGATTTATGGAGCAGTGTGATCGCCTCGGCTTTATGATGGTTGATGAAGCAGACCTCGAAACCCACGGTATGGGCTATAATTACGGTGACTGGTATTGGGATTACTGGTCATTCCTGTGTGATGACCCTGCATGGAAGGATATCTGCGTGGACCGTGCGGTTCGCTTGTTTGAAAGAGATAAAAATCGCGGCTGTGTCGTGCTGTGGTCACTGGGTAATGAATCGGGCTGCGGTGAAAACCATCGTCACATGGCAGCGTATATCCGCTCTCGTGATGAGCGTGCACTCATCCACTATGAAAATGCCCGACTTGAATATCAGGAAAGAGTCAATAAGGACTTTACGGATATTTCCGATGTGGAAAGCCGTATGTATGCCTCCATTGAATATCTTGAGGAATATCTGAATGACCCGACCCTCACAAAACCGTTCTTCTATTGTGAGTATGTTGATTCCATGAGCACGGGTGATGTCTATAAGCATTGGGATGGTTTTGAGGATATCGATAAATACTTCGGTGCATGCATCTGGGAGTTCTCCGATCATGCTGTCAATATCGGTACAAAGGAAAATCCGAAATACCGCTACGGCGGCGACTGGGGTGAAGAACCCAATGATTTGATTTATTGCCTGGACGGTCTTGTCTATCCCGATCGCAGCCTGCGTCCCGGTTATTATGACATGAAAAAGGTCTATGAGCCGTTTGCTGTTTCTTATGAAAACGGCAGTGTCACCATTAAAAACAAGAAATTCTACACATCAAGTGATGATTTTTATGCTGTATGGAGTGTTCAGCAGGACGGTAAAGAGCTTTTTGCAGGCGAAATTGCCGATCTTTGCATTACAGCACAGCAGAGCAAGGAATATGCATTGTTTGAAAATACAGTGTTTACAGGCAATACCACACTCAACCTTTCGTTCCGTCAAAAGAATGCAAACGAATGGGCACAAGCCGGTTATGAGGTCGCTTTTGCACAGTTTGTTTTGTCCGAGGCTGTTATGCAGGCAGAGAATGTGATTGAAAATGAAATTACGATCAATGAAAAGACCTTGGAATATGTTGTGCGTGTCGGGGAAGTGCAGTGCACTGTTGACCGTCTGACAGGATTACTTACCGATCTTGACAAAAACGGCAACAAACTTTTGATCGAACCCTTGGCAATTGCCGTATACCGTCCATGGCGTTATAACACACGCGGTGAGGACGAAACATGGAATCGTGCCCGTTACGACAGACTGCGCCATAAGTGCTATAACACAATCTTAAGAACGGACGAAAACGGCAACGTGGTTATTGAATCCGACGTGTCGCTTGCGGCCGCCGCCATGCCTCCTGCTATGCACATCAGACTTACTTACACCATCAAAAAGGACGGTTCACTGACCGTTTGCAGTGATGTCAAAGTTACCCACAATGCCCCCGCTTTGCCGCAGTTCGGTTTTGTATGGAAACTGCCCGCAGGCTTTGAGAATGCCGTATACTACGGCTACGGCCCGCACGAATCTTATGCAGAGCGTTGGCAGAGTACACAATTGGGATTGTATGAATCCACGGTAACCGATTTGTATGAACCCTATATTGCCCCGCAGGAATCCTGTGCCCGTCTCGGTACAAAGTATGCTTGTCTTACCAATGAAAACGGCAACCGTGTCCGATTCTATGCAGAAGCACAGACCGGATTCTCCTTTAAAGCCCTGCACTATACAAACGAAATGCTTCGAAATACAAAGCATCACGATGAACTCGTGCCGCTTGATGAAACGGTTGTTTCCACCCTTTACCGCATCGGCTATCCGTCTGTAAAGGTGGATGAAAAAGAATTCTCTTTTGCCGTAACCGTTTTGCCGTATTAAAAAAATACCTCTTGCCGGTTGATTCCGACAAGAGGTATTTTCTTTAGTTGAGTGTTTGTGTAAGACTTACAAAGTCAATCTTGTCCATTCTGGTTCTCGGCATTTTGTCAATTACGCAGATTTCTCTCGGAACGGAGAAACGGGAAAGATTTTCTGCACAAAGTGTGGTGATGGTCTGCTTGTATTCATCCAGCTTTTCGATTTCGGCACCGGGTGCAAGGGTGATGTACAAACGCACGATCGGTTTGCCTTGTGCATCATATCCCTGCACAGCGCAGTTTTCATGAATAAAGGGAAGTGTTTCAAGCAGGTTTTCAATATCGGCAGGGAACACATTGTAGCCCGAAATGATAATCAGTCTCTTTTTCCTTGCAATAAAGGTGATGAAGTGATCTTTATCCATTTTTGCAATGTCGCCTGTCAGTACCCATTCAACACCGTTTTCGTCGGTGTAAATGCCGTCCCCCATTCTGCCGTCTTCGGTCAGGTAGCCTTTCATAACGCAATCACCCGTGATGGCAATCTCACCGACTTCACCGTAAGGCAGCAGCTTTTTGTCTTCATCAAGAATCACAATGCGGGCAGTGTCAAAAAAAGTGCCGACCGTGCCGGGTTTTGTGTTCCACAGAATGTTGGAGCAGTCGCAGGCGCTGCATTCGGTCAGTCCGTAGCCGGGCATCAGAATGGCGGTGGAGCCGTGTGCTGCCATAAAGGTATTGAAGCGGTTCATGAACTCAAAAGGAACATTGTCGCCGCCGATATAAGCATATTTGATGTGCTGCAGATGCTCACCGGGGAAATTCGGATGGTCAAGCAGCTTGCGATACATATTCGGCACACCGACAAGGTCATAACACGGATTTTTCTTGAGAATATCAATGTAATCATCCGCATTAAAACTCATCATCAGAATGCACTTGTTGCCTGCAAAAATGGCGCACATCATCGTGCAGCAAAGACCGAAGCAATGGAAAAAGGGCAAAGCGGCAATGTTTGACTTGCTGCCCGGCGCATCGTCCGTTGGAATCATCAGTGAGAACTTGTTGTTGATGGCTGCATTGATGTTTTTGGATGAAAGCATAATGGTTTTGCTTTTTCCTGTTGTGCCGCCACCGTTCATATAGAAGCCGACAAGCTCTCCGCTGCGAGAAATTCCTTCTGTCGTTTTGCCTTGATTTGCGGCAAGAATATCACCGTAAAAAGTGAATTTGCAACTATCACCGACTGCATTGATGTGATCGGCATTGGGGCTGACGCTCAGTTTTTTGTCAGTAGCCACGGCATACTGTGCAGGGGTTGAAACAATGACATGCACGTTCAGATTGCCGAGTGTTTCAGCGTGCTTGACAAAAGAAAAATCGGGAATGAGCACACCTTTTGACTTGGTGAATACCAATGCATCACGCATGGCTTCGGACGGAAACATGGGGTGCAGCAGGCTTGTGATACAGCCGATTTTGTTCAGTGCAAAAAGAATGACAACTTCTTCAATGGTGTTCGGGGTGAACAGAGTGAATACATCACCGACCTTGAATTTCAATTCTTCCTTGAAGTAATATGCGAAACTGTCAATATCCGCAAGAATTTCAGAACGCAGATGATCCGTTCCCATGAATTGCAGAAGCGGATAGTCCTCTTTAATGTGTTGTGTGCATGCAAGAAAGTATTCATAGCAGTTCATATCCGCATAATGAGGCAGAATATCTTTCATTGTAAACGCAGGTTTTTTAATCATGAACATCCTCCAGGGTATATTTTGTACAGCAAATAATATAGCTTATATGGAAGCAATTTGTCAATAATTAATTAAAATATTTTAAAATTGTTCAAATTTCTCGTGTCATTTTGAAAAAAGCAGACATTTGCATTTGCAAATGTCTGCTTTTTTGTGAACATTTTTGTTAGTCAAGCTTCTGGGTCAGGCTGACAAAGTCAATCTTTTCCATTCTTGTTCGGGGCATTGCATCCAGCACCTGAATATCTCTGGGAACAGAGTAAAAATTGAGTTTTTCTGAACACAGATCGGTGATAATTTTTTTGTATTCATCAAGCTTTTCAATGTCACCGTTTTCGGATAATGTCATATACAGACGGACAATCGGCTTTTTGTTTTCGTCATATCCCTGTACCGCACAGCATTCATGCAGGAAGGGCAGCGGTTCAAGCAGATTCTCAATATCGGCAGGGAATACATTGAAGCCGGCGATGATGATAAGACGCTTTTTACGTGCAACGAAGGTGATGAATCCATCTTCGTCCATGCTTGCAAGGTCACCGGTCATGACCCATCTCTTACCGTCCTTGTCGATGTAAATTCCTTCGTTTTCTCTGCCGTCGGGCATCAGATATCCCTGCATAACAACCTCACCGCTAAGGCCGATCTCGCCGACCGTTCCGCGAGGAACAATACTGTAATCGTCATCGAAAATTTCAATATGAGAGAATACAAGATCCGAGCCGACTGTGCCGGGCTTGTATGCCCAAAGGGTATTTGTGGTGTCGCACGCGCTGCATTCGGTCAGGCCGTAGCCTGCCATCAGCAGTGCAATGGATCCATTTTCAGCCATGATGGTGTTGAAGCGGTTGAGGAAGTCAAAGGGAACATTGTCACCGCCGATGTATGCATATCGCACATGCCTGAGGTGCTCACCGTAGAATTCGGGGGTATCCATCAGCTTGCGGAACATATTCGGCACACCGACGATTTCAAAAATCTTGTTGTTTTTGAGAAGCTTGATGTATTCATCCGCATCGAATTTGGGCATCAGGATGCTCTTCTGCCCCGAGAAAAGGGAGCTCAGCAGCACTGCACAAAGACCGAATGCATGGAAGAACGGCAATGCAGAAATATTGGCATAGGTGCCTGCAGGGCAATCAAATGCAATAAATGCATCCGTTGCATTGTTGATTACGGCATTGATGTTTTTTGAGGACAGGCGGATGGTTTTGCTGACACCCGTGGTGCCTCCGCCGTTCATGTAAAGGGCTGTGGCATTGCCGTTGCGACGAATTGCTTCAACGGTTTTGCCCTGATTTCTTGCGAGAATATCACCGAAAAATTCATACTTGAAGTCCTCACCGCAGGAAGCCAGTGCCTGCTCATTCGGACGGATTGCAAACTTCTTTTCTTCGGGAACCGCATAGACTGCAGGTGCGCATACGACAACCTTTACACCCATTTCTTTCAATGCTTTTGCATGGGCAGGTGCCATGGCATCCAGAATGAGAATACCTTTGGATTTGGTGTATTCCACAGAAGAGCGCATGGCTTCAGACGGAATCAAGGGATGCACCAAGCTAGCAATGCAGCCGATTTTGTTGAGCGCGAACAGCATCACGATTTCTTCAATCGTATTCGGTGTGAACAGTGTAAAAGCCTCACCGGGCTTCATGCCGAGCTCTTCCTTGAAGTAATATGCAAGGGCATCCACATCTGCAAGAAATTCGGAGCGCATGTGGTCCTTACCCATAAACTGCAGCATGGCATAATCTTCCCTGTGATGCCATGTGCTGGCAAGGAAGTACTCGTAAATGCTCATATTTTCAAAAGCAGGCAATAAATCACGCATGGTGAACTGCGGTCTTTCAATCATTTAATTTCCTCCGTTATTTTTTGATTTACAATTGTATTTTAAGCGTTCATATTATATTAAATAATAAACCATTGTCAATAAGAAATCAAAATTTAATCATAAATTGTAAAATTGTTACGGAAAAGAATGAAATCTTTTCCGCAAACGGTTGTTATCACAGGATTTCAGTCAGCTTCAGGAAGTCAATCTTTTCCATTCTGGTTCTCGGAAGCGCATCGATCACCTGAATATCACGCGGAACAGAGAAGCCGTTCAGGTTATCTGCACATTCCTTTGTGATGATTGCCTTATATTCATCCAGTTTTGCAGGATCTGCATCATCAGCAAGAACAATATAAAGACGGACAATCGGCTTCTTTTCTGCATCATAGCCCTGCACGGCACAGCATTCCTTCAGGAACGGCTGCGGCTCAAGCAGATCTTCAATGTCGGCAGGGAATACATTGTAGCCGGAAATGATGATGAGCCTTTTCTTTCTTGCGACAAAGGTGATGAAGTTGTCCTCATCCATTTTGCCCAGGTCACCGGTGAGAACCCACTTGGTGCCTTCGCTGTCGGTATAAATACCTTCGCCGAGTCTGCCGTCAGGCATCAGATATCCCTTCATCAGGCAGTTGCCGGTGAATGCAATTTCGCCGACCGTTCCGCGCGGAACCTCATTTTTGTCATCATCAAGAATTTTGACGGTGTTTGTTTTCAGCGGAATGCCGACCGTGCCGGGCTTCGTTGCCCACGGCATGTTGATGCAGTCAACAGCGCCGCACTCGGTCAGACCGTAGCCTGGCATGAGTGTTGCGATTGAGCCATGGGAAGCCATCATGTTGTTGAAACGGGTCAAAAAGTCAATCGGCACATAGTCGCCGCCTGCGAAAGCATATTTGACATATTTCAGATGCTCACCGGGGAATTCGGGATGGTCAAGCAGCTTGCGGTACATATTCGGAACACCGATGATTTCATAAATATGGTTCTTTTTCATAATATCAATGAATTCATCAGCATCAAAACGGATCATCGGAATGGCTTTGCAGCCTGCATAAATGCAGCAGAACAGACCGCCGCAAAGACCGTAAGCATGGAAGAAGGGAAGGGCGAGCACCTTACAGTTCAGTCCTGCAGGATCATCGCAGGGAATGATGGGAGCCAATGCATTGCTCGTTACGGCATTGAGAACAGTAGAGGACAGCATAATGGTTCTGCTGACACCCGTAGTGCCGCCGCCGTTCATGTAAACAGCAGTCAGGTCGCCGCTTCTGTAAAGACCTTCCACGGTTTTGCCTGCATTTCTCTTGAGAATATCGCCGTAGAATTCAAATTCAAACTTGCCTTCAGCAGCCTTGACAGCTGCTTCATCGGGCTGAATGAAGCCTTTCATTGCAACGGGAGCTGCATAAACCTTGGGGGATGTCAGAATGATTTTGACATCCATGTCTGCAAGTGTGGCTGCATGCATGGGGGCAACCATGTCAAGAAGCAGGACACCCTTGGATTTTGTGTATTCAACGGAGGTGCGCATTGCATCAGACGGAAACAGAGGATGAATGAGGTTTGCGATGCAGCCGATTTTATTCAGCGCAAACAGAACAACCACTTCTTCAATGGTATTGGGGGTGAAAACAGAAAATGCATCCCCGACCTGCATGCCGAGCTCTTCTTTGAAGTAATAAGCCATTGCATCCACATCGGCAAAAAATTCCGAACGCATGTGGTCGGTGCCCTTGAACTGGAACATGGGATAATCTTCCTTGATGTGATGCAGACATGCAAGAAGATATTCATAGCAGTTCATATCATCGTAATGAGGAAGAATATCCTGCATGGTGAACATAGGTCTTTTGATCATAAGTACCTCCGAGTTATTAAAAGTATCAAATTGTGACATCGTGTCATAATTTATTCTAATTCATTTATCGCTTTTTGTCAATAAAAAAATTTGTAAATCAATGATTTTTTTTGTTTCCTGACCTTTGTTTTGAAATATCAAAAGAATTAAAATATATGTGTAATATTTTGCGATTGACATATTTGTTGCAATTTGTTAAAATATAGTCAATAAATAAGGGAGGCAATTACAAAATGAGAAAATTACTTTCTGTTCTGTTGACGGTGTGCGTGCTTGTTTCCTGCTTGTGTATCGGTGTGAGCGCATCCGGCTCCAAGTCTGCACTTTCTACCTCTGCTGGTATTCAGGCGCTTCGTGACCAATTCAACAGCGATGTTGCACCCAAGGCAGGTGGCTATGCGTTGGATTATTGCTATTATTCTCCTGTTGGCAATAATGACAACACCAAATATCCTCTTGTTATCTTCCTGCACGGCATCGGTCATGCCGATTATGTAGGTGCACAGCTGGATGACAGTGATTTTCCGTACTGGGCATCTTCCGAGCTGCAGAGTCGTTTTACGGAGGGCGGTGCTTTTATCCTGTTGCCCAGAGCTCCCGAACATAAGCTTGTCTATTGGGGCACTTCGTTGATCGAATCGCTTCGTGCAGTTGTTGATGACATGATCGCAAAGCATGGTGATAATATTGATACAAGCAAGATCTTTATCGGCGGCAGCTCCGCAGGTGCAGAAATGACCTGGAATATGATTGTAGCTTTCCCGGATTATTTTGCAGGTGCGTTCCCCATTGCTGCAACTGGCACGGTAACAGCTGCCAATGTCAAGACCTGTTCGGATGTTGCAATCTGGATGATTGCAAGCACAAAGGACCCCGTTATCAGTTATGTCGGAATAACGCAGCCGCTTTGGAATACTGTTTGTGCGTATAACAAGCATCCCGAAAATTGTCGTCTGACTAGCCTTGGCAGTGTTGTTGAGCCTGCAGGCGGCTCTGCGAGTGATAATCACCACATGGCAAAGGTTGTAACCTATGACCTGCACATGCTTGACGGAAGCACATACCCGAATGCAACCACGGTGGACGGAAACGGCAATACGCTTTCACTCGTCAGCCCTAACGGACTGATTTATTGGATGAACAGCGTGTCATCATCCTATGGCGGTGCTGAGGGTGACGGTTCGGGCAATGTCAATGTCAATGTGCTGACACAGGCATTGAGCTTGATCCGTAACTTCTTCCTGAAAATCGTCAACATCTTCCAGCGCTTGTTCGGTTTATGAGAATATTCCGCAACAGACAAAGGCAGACGGACGAGGACTCCTTCTATGATGAATATAAGGAGATCCGTGATGAAGCATGGCGCATTCTTGCTGAAAACAGAATAAGCGCATTGCCGGTTGATCTTACATGTATCTGCGAAGCGGAAGGATTTGATGTTTATTCCTTTGCCCAGGCGCAAGTGTTGATATCAAGTCTGCATATTGAAAAACAATGTAAAATCGGTGGCTGTCTGGCTCTTATGCCCGACGGTCGCTGGATTATTCTTTATGATGATTCCGTACCGTATGAAATGCGACGTTTTCTGATTGCAAGCGCCATCGGTCATTTTGTTTTAGGTTATGCTAAGCCTGAAAGGTGTATCCATACCGTTGTGCAAATCAGTGAGCAGGAGCAATTGCAGGCAGGCATTTTTGCTGCTCGTCTGCTGGCTCCGTTGAGTGTGTTGTGGGCAATGGGTGTGCAAAGTGCAGATGAAATTCGTCGTCTTTGTCGCATTCCGAAAGCAACCGCCGAAAAGCGTTGGGAACGGTTACTGGAAATGGATCAGCGCAATACGGAAAGCGGATCTGCATACGGTATCGGTACCATGTTTATGTCAGGATATGAGCGATGTGCATTCCGTAATTTCTCAAGATTTGCAGAAGAATACAGACAAAAAATAAAAAAGTAATCGGTATTCAACAAAAACTATTGAAGTTGTTGTTTCTTTTGTGTATTATAATCTTGTAACGAAAAAAGAAAGGCAATCAGGATGAAACATTTTACAGTTTTGTTTTTGCTGCTGTTGCAGTTGTTTGTTTTTTCTTCTTGCCGACAGCAGAATAATGAAATAACCACAACCACGGTCCCTCCGAGCACGGTTGTGAATAATATCTATATTACCGATGACGGCATCTATATGGATGAAGAATTGATGCAGCAGGATACAACCGTTGCAGCAACTGTGCCGGAACAGACAACAGCGGTTGTAACAGAACCTGCAACACAGGAGGAGTCGCCAACAGACATTCCGCTTTCGCAATATACCGCGCAGATGGTGCTTGAAAAAATTGTCATAAGCGTTAACTTTGCAAAAGAACAACGCGATTTTTCTGCTCATCTGCTGCAGCAGGTGGATATCAGGCTGACGGATTGCAGCTTGTCATGGGCTGTTCCGATAATCAACAAAGCCATCGGTGTTTTTGTCGGACCGCATGAATCAGATTATGCGTTTGTGAACGGTTTTTGCCCTGATCCGAAAGAGGATTATAAGGAGAATACAACGCCGATGTCAGCCATTCCGCCGTCAAACCGCTTGTTTGCACTGGAGGAAAGCGGTATTGTTCGCTACAGTGCTTATGAGGAGAACGGGGAGTATGTTTACACCGTAACTTTGCCGTTTGAGTTTACGGATGCACAGACACTTGTTCCTTATTATCATGCGCAGGCATTGGATTATCTTGATCTCGGTGATTTTGATTTCGGCATCGGTGAAATCACGAATGCCGAATGCTGTTATCCCGGTGCAACCGTAACGGTGCACCTCGCTCAGGACGGAAAACTGCTTAAATATGAGGAAACCATCCCCATGTACGGTTCGGGTACGGGTAAGCTCGGCATAGAAGTGAGCGCTTCGTTTGAAGGCTCGATGTATGAATGCTGGACATTTGATTGGTAAAAAATGAAAAACGCAGGTATTGTACAACCGTACAACACTTGCGTTTTTTAACTTTTATTATATAGGAAATTGCTCGCGTTGTGAGCAATTTGCATATAACAAAAACACCTTTTCGCCCCCAAGATTGGGGGACGGGGGGTTGATTCGTCGAAGACGATTTTTTATAATATAGATTTTACAAAGCTTTGCAATGCTGTCAGCCGTTCGCGTGGAAGGGCTGATTTTTCTTTTAAAGGATTCTCCATTTGTAATGCATCATATTTTACAAAACCGAGCGTGTGAAAGCCGAGCAATTCCCAATCCGTAATTTTATCCCTATACGGACGAAGCAGGTCCGCATATTTTTGCAAAGCTGCTTCTGAATCATTATAACCCGGAACAATGACCGTGCGGACACGGGTCGGAATATTGTTTTCTGTCAGATAGGTGAGCGTGTCAAGCGTTTTTTGCAGACTGCCGTTTGTGTACTTGCGGTAGTCATCTTCGGTTGTAAATTTCAGATCGAGTAACACCGATTCGCAGGAGAAAAGCACTTTTTTGACCGCGTCGGTCAAAGCGACATTTCCTGAGGTGTCAATGCAGCTGCCGATTTCATTGTCACGCAATTGTGCAATCAGTGCAGCCAGTTCTTCAGCCTGCAAAAGCGGCTCTCCGCCCGAAAAGGTAACACCGCCGTTTCCGGCTTTCATATACGGCTTGCAGCGCAGAATCTTTTTCAGAATCTGTTCATTGGTGTATTCCTTGCCGGTTTTAACAGTCCATGTGTCGGGATTGTGACAGTAGATACACCGTAACGGACAGCCTGCAAGAAAGACGGCATAGCGCAAGCCGTCGCCGTCCCTTGCCGCAAGCGATTCAAAAGAATGTATAAGCATATTACATTTTATCGTGGAAGGTTCTTGCGATGACTTCCAGCTGCTTGTCTTTGGTGAGCTTGTTGAAGTTGACCGCATAGCCCGAAACGCGGATGGTCAGATTCGGATACAGCTCCGGGTTTTCCATTGCTGCGATCAGTTTTTCACGATCAAGCACATTGACATTCAGATGATGTGCACCCTGCGAGAAATAACCGTCCAGCACAGCAACCAGCTTTTCGCATCTGTCAGCTTCATCAATACCGAGTGTATCGGGCGTAATGGAGAATGTGTTTGAAATGCCGTCCTGGCAGCAGGCATAATCAAGCTTTGCTACTGAGTTGAGGGAGGCAAGTGCGCCGTCTGCATCTCTGCCGTGCATGGGATTTGCACCCGGTGCAAACGGTTCGCCTGCTTTTCTGCCGTCGGGGGTGGTGCCCGTCTTTTTGCCGTAAACAACATTGGAGGTGATGGTCAGAACGGAAAGCGTATGCTTTGCACCTCTGTATGTCGGTGTTTTGCAAAGCTCGCTGTAGAAATATTCGGTGATCCATTTTGCAATTTCATCAACACGGTCGTCATCGTTGCCGTATTTCGGGAATTCTCCCTCGGTGATAAAATCGGTAATCAGACCGTTTTCACCGTGTACGGGGGTTACCTTTGCATATTTGATCGCCGAAAGTGAGTCTGTCAGCACCGAAAGACCGCTGACACCGAATGCCATCAGTCGCTCAAGCACGGTGTCATGGAAGCTCATGATCAGGCGCTCATAAGCATATTTGTCATGCATGAAATGAATGATGTTCATGGTGTTGACATACAGCTTTGCCATCCATGCCATGTATTTTTTCAGCACTTCAATCACTTCATCATAATCCAGCACTTCACCGTCCGGGAAGATTTTTCCTTCCGGCGCGATCTGCGAGCCGTGAATTTCATCCTTGCCGCCGTTGAGTGCCATCAGCAAGACCTTGGGCAGATTGCATCTTGCGCCGAAAAACTGCATCTGCTTGCCTTCCTTCATGGCGGAAACGCAGCAGGCGATAGCATAGTCATCGCCATAATCGGGGCGCATGCGGTCATCGTTTTCATACTGAATGGAGTCTGTGTCAACCGAAACCTTGGCGCAGTATTTTTTGAAGGGTGCAGGCAGGCTTTCAGACCACAGAATCGTGATATTCGGTTCTGCGGAAGGCCCGAGATTATAAAGCGTATGCAGGATGCGCAAGCAGTTTTTTGTAACAAGCGTTCTGCCGTCCTCGCACATGCCGCCCTCCGAACAGGTGACCCAAACGGGATCTCCTGCAAACAGATCATTGTATTCGGGTGTGCGCAGATGGCGGACAAGACGAAGCTTGATAACAAGATCGTCCATCAGCTCCTGCGCCTGCGATTCGGTCAGGGTGCCCTCCGCAAAATCGCGTTCCATATAAATATCAAGGAATGTTGTGATTCTTCCGATGCTGTTTGCGGCACCGTTTTGTTCTTTCTGACCGCCGAGATAAGCAAAATACAGCCACTGTATTGCTTCGTATGCATTTTCGGCAGGCCTGCGGATGTCACAGCCGTATTGTTCAGCCATGGTTACAAGCTGACGCATGAAATCAAGCTGCTTGGCAATATCCTCCAACAAACGGATGTTTTCCTCGTTCATATCGAGCTTGCCGATAGCCTCAGCATCCTTTAGCTTCTGTGCAATCAGGAAATCCATGCCGTAAAGCGCAAGTCTGCGGTAGTCGCCGATGAGTCTGCCTCTGCCGTATGCATCGGGAAGTCCTGTCAGAATACCTGCATGACGGGCCTTGCGCATGTCGCTTGTGTATGCACGGAAAACACCCGTGTTGTGGGTAGTTCTGTATAAAAAGTCTTCACGAATTTTTTCGCTGATCTGATAGCCGTATGCCTTGCAGGCCTGTTCGGCATTTCTGAACCCCGCAAAGGGATTCACAGCACGTACAAGCGGCTTCTCGGTCTGCAAGCCGAGAATAATATCCTTGCCCTTTTCAATATAACCGGGGGCATAGGTCAGAATGGAGGATACACGTTCGGTATCGATGTCAAGCACACCGCCGTTATCCTGTTCTTTTCTGAACAGCTCCTGCACGGTTGAAAATAAATCCTTTGTGCGTTCGGTTGCAGGTGCAAGAAATTCGGGACCGCCCTCATAAGGGGTATAGTTCAGACGGATAAATTCAGAAACATTGATATTTTCACACCAATTGCCTTTTTTGAAACCTCTCCAAGCTTCCATAATTGTTTCCTCCGAAAAAAAATAAACGTCCGGGCGCAGAAAAACTGAGCTGCCCAGGCGTTCGGCATTTTGCACATTATCCGTTCCCTCGCAGTGCTCTGCGTTACGCCGGTAGCGGATACAAACATATTATAACAACACGCATAGATAATGTCAAGAAAAAAATCCCGTCTTTGCAGACGGGATTTGGAAATTATTTTATGTCGATGCAAATGTCATATTCGGACACCCAGAGACCTTTTGCATGATCTCTTGCGCGGAAAATGATTTCATTTTCATATACCTCAGCAATGTAACCGAGACCGGCTTCGTTGTATTCGCCTTCCTTGTTTTCAATTGAGAAAGAGGGAATGTTGACAAGATGCACACCATCCTGTTCTTCATAAAGGAAATCAGCAAAGCCTGTGTGCAGGTGCCCCGTGATGAAAACAACATTTTCATACTTGCTCATGATTGCAAGCAATTCATCGCTCTGTTCACCGACACTACCTGCGGTTTCTGACGGGCTGTTCCATGTGTCGGGCAGACCGTGTGTCAGCTTCAGCGGCTGATGGCAAAGAACAAAGGCCGGATTGCCGTCTTCGGCAGCAAGCTCACTGTCAAGCCAGTCAAGCTGTTCCTGGCTGAAATAAGCTTCTTCAAAGACGGATTTGTCGGAAGCGAGGGTAATGAATTTATAACCGTTGATGACTTCGGAGTAATGCATTTCTGTCATGCTTTCATCTCCGTTAAGTGCATTTGCGAATTCCATAAATCTTTTTGTTGACTGGGAATAAGCACGCAGACGGATATCGTGGTTGCCGGATGCAGTAATATAGCGAGTGTTTAAGCCGGAAAGCTTGTCATAAACGAGTTGATATTCTTCGGCAAGTCCATTTTCAGCAATGTCACCAAGAAGCAGCACTGCATCGAAATCATACTCTGCAGCATGGAGATCCATGCAAGATGCTTCGAAAATGCGATATCTGTCGAACATATAATTCGAAATCTGGGGATCTGCAACCGTTGCAAATGTCAGCTGAACGGTTTCTGCATTCAATACATCAATGGGATCATCCGTGGACGGAGCCACAACGCCGCCGCTGACGGAATACACAAGCCCGAGAATCAGGCAGAACAGTTTGTAAAAGAGGGTTTGAATAAAATTTAATGTCATGTTTTTTTCCTTCCTTATTCTGTTTTCTTATCTTTAAAATACCACATTATTTTTTTTATGTCAAGTATTTTTGTATTTTATCCTTTAGATATAAAACAATATTGGGTTGACAATCCAACTATTAAAGTGTATAATAATAGAATAAAATATGGGCAAATTTTGGTAAAATCAGCCAAAAGTATTCTGTGTGCCTGAAAAGAGGAGGATTTATTATGAGTGTTTGTCCGAAATGCGGCAAAAAACTGCGCATTTTTGACATCAGCCAGTTCTGTCCTGCCTGCGGCGTGAATATGCGTTTCGTCAATTTTGAAGAAAACTTTTTACGCGAAGCAAAAATGGCAGAGCTTTCGCAAGCAGGATTGAAGGTGAAGCTGCGCAATCTCAAATATTCTTTTTCGGGATCCAAATGGATCACGGCAAAGCTTGTTGTCATGCTTTTGCCCTTGCTGTCCTTGTTGATTCCGTCGGGGAATTTTTCGGTGTCCATGCCGTTTCTGAATAATGAGGCACACTTCGGCATTCTCGGTTTTGTGAATGCGTTTACTAACGGCACCGTTATGTATGCTTTGGGGATGACGGGTGCTGAAACGGAAGGCTTTGCCTTTGCGGCTCTGCGCAATGCTGTTTTCGGTTATGTTGCCATTGTGTTGTGCGCAGCATTCTGTGTTGTTTTTTCACTGTTCGGCTTTGCAAGCATCAGAAATATGCAGAAGGGGGCCACAATATTTGCAGGTCTTGGAATTGCAGCCTCAATTGTTGATATGATACTTATTGCTTTTTTTGTAAAGACCGCAAAGCAGTCCATGTTGCTTTCCGGCAGCTTCGGCTTCGGACTGATTGTGACCGTGCTTATGTTCGGCGCAGTTTTCTTTGTTAATCTGATGCTGTGGAAAAACGGCATTCATCCTGTTTATGATGAAGGTGTCGAAGAACGTGTAGCCATCTACAAAAAGGTAAAAGCAGGCGAAATCAATATTGATGATCTTCCGCAGCCTGTTGTGGAAACGGAAGAAACAAGAAAGATTGATGCTGCCATTGCTGCCGAGGAAGCCGCATTTCAGCAGCAGTTCAATACACAGGACGGGAAGGAGGAAGAGTAATGAAAGAGAAAAAGTTTGATAAATCCAAGCTCGTGACAACGGTTGTTGTCTGTATTCTCATTTTCTTCTTTGTCGGCGGCTTCATGCTCGGGCTTGACCGAATCAGTGCCATGGAAGGTGCATTCCCTCCCAATGATATCACCGAGGGGCTGACACCTGCCCCCGAAACCAAAGAGGATGCAGTCGGCTATCTGTATGCCGTTCTCGAAAAGGCTGCTGCCGATGTTCCTTCGGTTTCGTATGATGATTATTTTTCGTCTGATTCCGATTCTCTGACTACAGACGGATCTGCACATTTTCATAAAACCTTGCAGTTTGCAATGGATAACTTTGTTGATCATATCTCCTGTGTTGAAGAAAAAGAATCGGATATTTCTTCTGTCGGCTTCGGTGAAGATATCAATACGGTTTTGCAGATGCCCGATATTACGGCAGCAGATGTTGAAAGCTTCACTTGCTCATACATTTATTACTCCTGCCCGTCCTGTGGTGAAACAAGCAATGAACCGCTTGATTCCTGCGACCCCTGCGGTTCAACAAGAGCATATTTCATCAAGTACCGTGGTGAATATGATGTTGAGCTTGTACTCAATGTTGATACTGCACTTGAGCGTAACTTTGCGCCGAGAACGGCAGAGCAGATCACGGCACTCACAAGTGATGTGCTTTCCGAATCCGCAGATGTCAATGTTGCCGGTATAGACTATAATAAGCTGGTTATCCAATATAAGGTCAACCGTCTGACGGATGAAATCACCTACCTGCGTTGCACGAAGGATATGACTGTTACCTCGGATGTGTCCTTTAAAAATGATTATGCACAGCTCGGACAGAAGAACATCACCCTTGCATTGAGCGAAACAAAGGCATATCATTTCACATGGCCGGCACTGACACTTTCCGATGAAAAGCTTGTTATTGAACCCAAGGGAACGGATAATCTGCTGGCAACCCTTACCTGTGAAGATCCGCTTGCAATGACGGTTACATGGTCATCCTCCGATGAAAGTATTGCAGTTGTTGACAATGAAGGCTATATTGATACCTTTAAAAAGACCGGAGAGGCAACCATCACTGCATCCTTTGAATATCTCGGAAAAACATATTCCGATACCTGTACCGTTTATGTCCGCGTGCCTGTTGAATCCATGAAGATGCTCGACAAGGATGTAACACTTGCTGTCGGTGAAACGGCAACATTGGAAACCAAGGTTTCTCCGTCGGATGCCACTGTACAGACAGTTACATGGTACACGCAGGATGAAAGCATTGCAACCGTGGATGAAAACGGTGTTGTTACGGCTGTCGCCAAGGGCAGTGTCGTTGTATATGCCTTGTCCGATGACGGATATTATAAATCGACTTGTGAGGTGACCGTTGAATGAGTGAGAATAATAAAAATGTAAAAAACTTTGTGGAAGGCGTTTTCACTGCGGAAGATAATTCTGCTGCAAAATTGCAGGATGAACAACGTGCAAAATACAGTCGCCTTGCAATCAAAATGTTCCACACCAATGTTCTGACACCCAGGGAAATGTTTTTGCCTGCCATCGGTGAGTTTGCAACCAAGGTACTCAGCGGTGTCAATGTTTACAGAACCCTCTATTTTGTCAATGTCCTCAAAATTGACATGGTATATGTCACCGTTATTCTGTCGCTGATCAGTATTTACGACATGCTCAATAACCCCATCATGGGTGCTATTTACGATAAAACCCGAACCCGTTGGGGCAAAGCAAGACCTTACATCATTTTCGGTGCCATTCCGTACTTTGCAAGCACTTTCTTATTGTATTCGGGTGCAACCTTCTTAGGTGATCGCTCAGGTGATGATCCTGCAAAGATTATCTTTGTTTTTACGCTGCTCTTTATTCAGGAAACCTTCTCCACTATTTATAACATTCCGCGCGGTAATCTGCTTTCTCTGCAGACTGCCAATCCGCAGGACAGAATCAATGTCGGTTTGCTTAATACCTATATCGGTGAAGTCGGTTCGCAGGCGGTTTATACCATTATTCCGCCTATCATGGAGCTCAACAACAAGGGATATATCAATTTCCCGATGTCCTCGCTGTTTATGTTGCTTGCTGCCATTGCTTGTTCGTTGGGTGCAGTCGGCAATATTGTCATGGCGATCGGATGCAACGAAAGAATTGCTCTGCAGCCCAAACCGGCACCGATCACAAAGACAATGTTCTATGTGCTTAAAAACAAATATGCACTTCGTAATTTCATTGTACACTTTGTGACATCCTGGTGGAGTGACGGTGGTTACTCATGGGATGTTGTAACACAGCAGGAAATTTTCGGCGGCTCCATCAATTCCTTTATAGCTTATATGCCCTACAATGCAATCGATATGCCCAGTGCAGCCCTGATTCCGAAATTCAAGAAAATATTCAAGAACAATAACCGTAATGCGCTGATTGCTCTTCGTTTGTGGGATATGGTTGCCGTGGTCGGCATGCTTGCCTGCGGCTTGCCGATCGTTGACAAAAAGTGGGGAATGATCGGTATTTATGCCTTGTTCCATGGTCTTGAAGCCATCAACAACGGCCCCGCCAATGTGTTTGAATCGGAAGTTTCAAGAGAAATCAGTGACTATACCGAATATATGACGGGTGAGCGTCCCGACGGCACATTCAACATTCTGACGGATCTGATTCATAAAATCACGGCCCCCATCAATGCATGGTTTACCATTTTCCTGTTCAAGTGGTCAGGCTACGATGCCACCATTCCCATGCTTCCCTGGTCACAGGGCAGCAAGACTATTTATCAGAAGGTATGGTTCCTGTTTGTCGGTGTCAATCTGTTTCCGAAGATCATCAGAATGCTTCCGTATTTCTTCTATGATCTTGTCGGTGAGAAGAGAGAGCAGATGTATGTGGCTCTCAATGAGCGCCGCGCACTGCTTGCCAAAGAGCAGATTGTCAATGAAGAAATTGTAGAAATGATGCAGTCCCTTGAAGAAACGGTAGAGGTTGATGAATAATTATGGAACAGTTTATTAAAGATCAGATTGTTTACGGTCTTCAATATCTGCCTGCCAATTTAATCAAGTCTTTCTTTATTCCAAAGGAAAACAATGCAACAAAAGCCCTTCGCGAGAAGGGCTTTGTCTGCGGTGTATGCCACCCGAATGAGAATTACGAGCAGATAAAACAGGCGAATCTTGAATGGATCCGTATTGATATTCCGTATCCTTTTGACAAGGACGGAAATGAAACCGAAGGCTATATCGGATTTAAAAATCGTTGTCGCGGCTATGTTGAGCACGGCATCAAGGTCATGGCTGTCACACCCTATGCCCCTGATTATATTGCAAACGGTGCGGATCCCCGCACTCCCGAGGGTGAAAAGAATGCCCGTGCAACAGCAAGATTTCTTGTTGAAGATCTGAAAGACCTTGTCGCAGGCTATCAGGTCACAAACGAAATGGGCATTCCTCGTTTTACCATTCCGCTGACCATGGATGAGGCGGTTGCATTTATCGCCATGCATCTTGAAGAAATGTATCCTTTGCGCGGCGATGCCATTATTGGCTATAACTCTGCAGGCCCACAGGCAGACCTGCATTCAAAGCTTCGTCCGTGGCATAAATATTGCGACTATGTCGGCATCGATATTTACCTCGGCTGCTTCTTTACAGCCCCCGGTTTTATGTGCCTGTTTACAGCGCTGACACGGTATCTCTATGCGCTCACAGGCAAACCGGTTCTGATTCAGGAGTTCGGCTATCTCAGTGGCGGCAAGCCGAAAACGAAAAAGCAAAAGCTTGAAATTCTCGGCAAATACGGTGTCAGAAGTGAAAAAGAAGCACAGAATAACATTGAAAAATTTGTTGAAAAGCTGCCCGACGGCATGCGTGAGCATGTGAGATATGTCTGTCAGAATGATCCGTCACGCTATTTCAGTTTTATTTTCAAGAGTGACTATGTGAATCATCTTTATACCGAATTGCCGCGTATTACAAAAATTCCGGGATATGAGCATACCCCGGACGGTCAGGCGAAATTCTTCACCGATATATTTGACAGATTCTATAATACAAAGCATATCTGCGGTGCCTTCATTTATTGCTATTCCGATCCGCCCATGTGCTACTACTGCGGTCAGGAGGATTGCCCGACCGAAACCCGTTGGGGCCTGGTTGATAAAGACGGTAACCCGAAACCGTCTTATTATGCGGTGCAGAAAATGCTTGCAGAGTTGAAGAAAAAATAAATCAATCCGATTCGCTGATTACATGCCAATCCTTCGGATTGGATAAAAAAATCCAAGTCTTTCGACTTGGATTTTTTTGGCTGGGGTGGTTGGACTCGAACCAACGAATGGCGGAGTCAAAGTCCGATGTGTTACCGCTTCACCACACCCCAATGTATTTTGCTCAATAAGTATAGCAAAAATCAAGCCGCGTGTCAACATCAAATTTAAAATTATTCTGCTTTACTAATGTGTGCATTTATGTTAAATTATAATTATCAAAAATAAGGATGGTGTCATTATGCAGGAAATCCGTATCGGTATTTTCGGTATGCGCAGAGGTTCTTCTTTTATTGATTCCATAAAAGCCTGCGGCGGCAAAATTGTAGCCGTTTGTGAGCAGGATGAAAAACAAGTGCAGGAAATAAAAAAAGATCTTTCCAAGAATGTTGCTGTATATTCCGATTTTGACTCGTTTGTTGAGCATCCCATGGATGCGGTGTTGCTTGCAAACTTTTTCCATGAGCATGCTCCGTTTGCAATCCGCTGTCTTGAAAAGGGCTTGCATGTATTAAGCGAGTGTACGGCAGGCTCCACGCTTGCAGAATGTGCGGCATTGGCAAGGGCTGCACGCAAAAGCGAAGCTGTATATATGCTTGCCGAAAACTATCCCTTTATGCTTTTTAATCAGGAAATGAAGCGTGTTTGCGAGGAAGGCTCCCTCGGCAAACTTCTGTATGCGGAGGGAGAATATAATCATCCCATGGATTGGTATGACACGCAGGCGGTGCTTTCCATTCGTCCTTATGAAACCCATTGGCGAAACTTCCTGCCGCGTTCTTATTATATTACCCATTCTCTTGCCCCCATTATGTATGCAACCGGTGCCGTGCCTGCGCGTGTGACGGCAATGGCTGTCAATCATCCCTTGCCACAGGACTGCCCGACAGCAGGCCATGTTTCCGATGTTGCGGCAATCATCACCACACAGAACACGGACGGCTCTGTTTTTAAGGTGACAGGCTGTTCCGCATTCGGTGCGCACGGCAATTCATATCGCATCTGCGGTGAAAAAGGGCAGATTGAAAACTTACGCGGTATGGGTGACAAGGTCATGCTTCGCTATAACACATGGCACATCCCCGCAGGCAAAAAGGAGATCAATTACTATAAGCCGAAGTGGAAAACCGAAGATCGGAAATCCGCACGTGCTGCAGGTCACGGCGGCGGTGATTATTTTGTGATTCTGCATTTCTTTGATTGCATCCGCAACAACAAGCAGCCTGTTTTTGACTATCGCTTTGCGACAACTCTTTCCGCAGTTGCCATTCTTGCACATCGCAGCATTCTGAATGGAGCGCAACCGTTTGATGTTCCTGATTTCGGCAAAGAAGAGGATTGTGCAAAATATGAAAATGATACTATTTCGCCGTTTTATTATTCAGACGGTACCGCACCAAGCGCCCCCTGCTGTTCGGATGTTAATTATTTGCCGTCTGCCGAACAAGTGGCTGCATATACCGCTGCAAAAAAATGATAAAAGGGGATGTGTTTTATGAAGTTGAAACCTACACCTGCGCAAAGAGCCTATAACGATCTTGAAGTCGGCATCTTTTTTCATTTCGGCATCCGCACATTCAATGAAGAGCACCGTGACTGGGATATGAAGCCGATGGAGCTGTCTTCCTTTAATCCAACGCAGCTCGATTGTGAAGCCTGGATGCGTGATGTTGTCCGTATGGGCGGAAAATATACCGTACTGACCACAAAACATCATGACGGCTTTTGTCTTTGGCGAACCGCTTATTCCGATTTTTCCGTGCAGAATACACCCTACAAGGACGGTAACGGTGATGTGATCCGTGAATATTGCGAAGCCTGCCGGAAGTACGGCATCAGGGTCGGTCTGTATTATTCCTGTGCGCAATTCGGAAGTAAGGATATGGACAGCAAAACCTATAATGATTTTGTTGTCGGACAGATTCGAGAGTTGCTTGTCAACTACGGAAAAATTGATATTCTTTGGTTTGACAGTTGCGGCAGTGACAATTACGATTTTGATGTCAAGCGTATTCAGGACACCATTTACGGTCTGCAACCCGATATTCTCGTGTTCGGCTCATGGGGCAGAGATATCCGTTGGATCGGCAATGAATGGGGACTTGCCCCTATGCCGAATGATAATACTGTTGATGGTTTCTATGCGCCCGGTGAGTGTGATTGCTGCATTACACGCAACGAAAACGAAAATTTCTGGTTCTACAATGAAACCAATCGTGATTTTGTAAGAACTCCCGAAGAGCTTGTTGGCTTGTATCAGTATTCCGTAGGCAGAGGCGCCAATCTGCTCGTCAACATCGCGCCCGATCGACGCGGTCTTCTGCCTGCAGAAAATGTCCGCCTGATGGAAGACATGAACAATGAAATCAAAAGAAGATACAAAGACAGTGTTATTGCAACCGATGCATTTGAATATGACGAACAGAAGAATGAATATATTTTGAAATTTGACAGACATTTCCTCATTGATACACTGATTATCGCCGAAAACAACACAGACGGTGAAAAAATCAGATCCTTCTCTGTTTATGCTTCGCAACATATTCACGATCGCGGAATCAAAGTGTATTCTTCCGATACCGTCGGCAGAAAACATATCTGTTCATTTCCACCCATCCGTGCAAACCGTATGACGGTAGTTATCAATGAAGCAGAAGAAAACGCTGTGATAACAAATATGCAAGCCTGCTACCACAGCGGAAAACAACCATATTAAGAAAAACGGAGCAATTGTATGAATAAATATATCTCGGCATCTGTGATGTGTGCCGATCAGATAAATCTCGCAACGCAAATAAAAGAACTCGAAAAAGCAGGCATTGATTATCTGCATGTGGATATCATGGACGGTCATTTTGTGCCGAATATCACATTGGGTTTTGATTTTGTAAAAGACCTCAAAAAAATCACAGACATCCCTTTGGATGTGCACATGATGGTTGAAAATCCGTCTGCATTTCTCGAATATCTTCCGCTTGAAAAGGACGATATTCTTTGCGTTCATTATGAATCTGAAACGCACATTCACAGAACGCTTGAGCAAATAAAAAACAAGGGCTGCAAGGCAGGTCTTGCGCTGAATCCGGCAACCCCCTTGGACTGTGCTCAATATCTGACCGATTACATGGATATGCTGCTTGTTATGACCGTTAGCCCCGGTTTTGCAGGACAAAAGCTTTTTGCTGCTGCCGAACGCAAAACTGCCGCTGCCAAAAAGATGCTGACAGAACTGAACAGAAATGATATTCTCATTGAAGTGGACGGCAACATCAGCATTCCCAATGCACAGAAGCTTAACAAGTGCGGAGCTGATATTTTTGTGCTCGGCACAAGCAGTCTGTTTTTGAAGGACAAATCGTTGTTTGATGCGGCGGTGGATTTCAGAGCTGCTCTCGGGGAGGAATAAGCATTGTTCAGTACCGTTCGTTCTGCCGTTGTCGGCAGTATTAACATGGATATCATTTTAAGTGCCGTCCGCTTGCCCGAAGTCGGTGAAAACGTGCTCGGCACCGATTATTCCTATGCATTCGGCGGCAAGGGTGCCAATCAGGCAACGGCACTTGCCCGTCTTGGTGCACAGGTAAAAATGGTCGGCAAGGTGGCAGATGATGAAAACGGTAAAAGCCTGCTTGCCAATCTGCAGATTAACAGCATAGATGTAACGGGTGTGGCTGTCAATGGCTCACAAACGGGTCTTGCCGCCATTTTGCTCGATGGGCAGGGAAGAAACCGCATCATCGTGTATGAAGGCGCAAATGCTGAAATTATTCCCGAAGAAGCCGAAAGCCATATCGGAAATGATCTTGATTTGCTGCTTGTGCAGTTTGAAACCGCCGAAGAGGTGGTGACAAGATGTGTCAACCGTGCAGTTCAAAAAAATATTATGACGGTTGTGGATTGCGGACCTGCAAAGCCGTTCTGTCTTGAAAAAATGCAGGGCATCACCATCATTTCCCCCAATGAAAGCGAAACAAAGGTATTAACGGGCATTTTTCCTGAAAATGAAGAGTATATACTGTCTGCATCCCGTATTCTTAAAGAAAGAAGTCTTGCACAGTTTGTAGTGCTCAAGCTCGGTGAAAAGGGCTGCTCCGTTTATGACGGAAATAACCTTGCCATCTTGCCGTCCTATCCCACCAAGGTAGAAGACACCACAGCTGCAGGTGATTGCTTTACTGCTGCCATGGCACTTGCTTTTGCAAAAAGCGGTGATATCTTAAAGGCTTGTGACCTCGGCAACAAGGCAGGTGCTTTTGCTGTCAGCAAGCTCGGTGCACAGAATTCCATGCCGACACTCGAAGAACTTCTGAATATGTGAGGAATCATTATGGAAACACTTGTCAAAGGAATCGCTTACCACGGCAACAGAATGCTCACCCATGTGCGTGAGGACATGCAGGAGCTTGCAGCAAGCGGCTTCAATTCCGTTCTGCACATGTTTTCGCATAACGACTGGGACAGACACAACAATATTATGGGCGAAATCTTTTCGATCTCGGATTATTACGGACTTGATGTCTGGGTGGATAACTGGGGCTTGGGAGGCCCTCCCGGGGATAAATCCCATTTTCTGTCCTATTACCCCGAAGCGCATCAGGTCAATTCCGACGGTAGCATCAATGCGGTCAGAGTATGCTATAACCATGCTTCTTTTGTTGATTTTACAAAGCGCTGGATCGATGCCGTTTACAACGCAGGTGCAAGAAAAATCTTCTGGGATGAGCCGCATCTTGCCGATGATCGCACTGCTGACGGCAGAACATGGACATGCCGATGTGATGTCTGTCAAAGACTCTTTGCAGAGCGTTATAATATGCCCATGCCGACCTTGTTCACAAAAGAGGTGGAAGCCTTCCGCAAGTGGACGATCACCAATTATTTTTCCACCGTTGCGCAGTACGCAAAAGAAAAGGGAATGTATAATTCCGTTTGTGTTATGTTCAGCAGCAATGTAAGCCGTGATGTGGTTGACCTCGGTGTGGATCTGGAGAGCATCTGCTCTTGTCCTGCGCTTGATAATATCGGTTCAGACCCTTATTGGATTGGTGCCGTGCCGTCTGTTTATGATGATGTTTATCGTTTTGTGTATGAAAAAACAAGGCAGAATCTTGATGTTTGCAAGCAATATAAAAAGGATCATAATCTGTGGTTGCAAGCCTTCAATGTCGGTGTGAACAAAGAAGAAGAGCTTATTGCTGCTGCCGATGCCATTTATGATGCAGGTGCAAGAACAATTTTTGCATGGGGCTTCCGTGGATCGGATGCCAATGATTACCGTGCCAAGGCACCCGACCGCACATGGTATGCAACCAAAGCGGCATTTGAGCGCATCACCGAGCGGTATCGCAATGAACTGCGTGAAAATGCAAGAAAAAATCTTGGATTTTGAGAGAATTTATAATGAATAATGAATTCAGAATGGCAACATTAGCACATGAGCGCAAAAATGACATTTGCTTGTGTGATTACGATGTTGCAGCGGCAGAAAAAATAAGAAGCTACCACAAATCCTTTCCCATGTATAAAGAAACACCGCTGTGCTGTATGAAAAGCACGGCGGCTGCATTGGGTTTGGGTAATATTTACATCAAGAACGAGGCCGAACGCTTCGGTCTGAATGCTTTCAAGGTTTTGGGCGGCAGCTTTGCCGTCGGCAGCATTCTTGCCGAAAAAGCAGGGAAGTGCATTTTTGAAACCGATTATAATGCGCTTATTTCCGAGGAAATAAAAGAAAAGAACAAGGAGCTTACCTTTATCACCGCCACCGACGGCAACCACGGCAGAGGCGTTGCATGGTCGGCAACGCAGTTCGGTTGCAAAAGCATTGTGTATATGCCAAAAGGCTCTGTTGCCGAGCGCCTTGAAAATATCCGCAAGGCAGGCGCAGATGCTAGCATCACGGATTTTAATTATGACGATACCGTCCGTCTTGCAACCAAACATGCCGACGAAAACGGATATATCCTTGTGCAGGACACCGCATTTGGAGATTATGTTGAAATCCCGAAGCGCATCATGCAAGGCTATTGCACCATGGCGCTCGAAGCTTATGAGCAGTTGCCCGAGAAACCGACCCATATTTTCCTGCAAGCCGGTGTCGGCTCGATGGCTGCTGCGGTTGCGGCATTCTTTGCTTCCGTTTACGGAAAAAACCGTCCTGTTGTAACGATTGTCGAGCCGCTGACTGCGGATTGTTTTTACCGTACCGCAAAGGCAAATGACGGTAAATTGCACAGCGTGGAAGGCGATATGAAAACCATCATGGCAGGTCTTGCCTGCGGTGAGCCGTGCAGTCTTGCATGGGATATTCTGTCGGAATATTCAGACCACTACATTGCGTTCCATGACGAAGCCGCTGCGGACGGAATGCGTCTTCTTGCAAGACCTTTCGGAAATGACACGCCGATTGTTGCAGGGGAAAGCGGTGCTTCCGCTTTCGGCTGTGCGGCAGAAATAATGCGCAATCCCGAAGTTTCTCAACTGCGCAAGAATTTGCAATTGAACGAAAACAGTATTGTGCTGTTCTTCAACACCGAAGGTGCAACGGATACGGAAGATTACAACAAGATTATCAATGCAAGGTAAACAGTAAGAGCCAGAAGCATCAATCCTGCCATGAAAGGTACTGCAACTGCGCCGATCGGTTTTGCACGCTTGTCAACACAAATGTAAGGTTTTGACGGGTTAATGAAAATAGTGTAACTGTTGTAATCTTTATACAATTTGTCGATTGTTCTTCTGCCATAGCCTGCAAAACTGTTCTGACGGTATTCCTTATCTTCATAAACATAGAAAAAGCGGGGATAATAGGTTGAAGAACCTTTGTAGGTAACTCTTTTGCTATCCAGATATGTTGCATTGACTTCATGCGTACAATTTTTGCATGTAATAATTGTTGAGGCGGAAAGTCCGAACAAAAACAAAGTCCCTGTGCTGAAAAAACTGATCGTAATAACAGACATATCGATTTTAAAGAAATAACAATAAATGAGAAATACCGAAGAAACCGCAAAAAGAATGGATGAAGCAATGCCGGCACTTCTTTTCTGCGGTTTTTTTAATGCACAGTGAACGGATAACGCTATCCCTGCGATATACAGGATTGCAATCATATAGATTTCTTTCAAATTACAGCATCTCCTTTCAGATAAAAACCGATAACAATACAAGCAATGCAGAACAGTATAGTAATGCAAAAGGTCAGCACATCTCTTTTTTTGTTATAAACACAGCGTTCGGGCTTGTTCGGATTGATCCAAATGGTATATTCGTTGTTTTCTTCAAACATCTTTTTGATCTTTCGTTTGGAATAATGATCAATGGTTTCACGGTCATTGTATTGCTTGTCCTCGTATTTGTAACTGAACACAAGGGCATATTGCCAATTATTGCCGGTCAGACTGTGTCCTTTGAAAACTGCGGTGACCGGTTCATTGCACTTCGTCGTGCGCACGATTGCGAGTATTGTGATGCTCAATAGCAATACACCTAGACCGGAGATTGCCACAGGTGCATTGGTCTGCATCATGTATGCGAATCCGAAGATAAATGCGAAGAATACAACAGGAATCAATACAATGGTCAATATAAAGGGTACATTACCTTTCAGTCTTTTTTTGGCAGACTTGAACAGATCAAAGTATTCCTTCATAAAACACACTCCTTTCGCATTTTTTACCGATCAGGCCAACCTTTTTCCTGCAAGCGTTCAATGACCGCTTTTGTGTCGGGAATGGTGATTGCAAACAGTTCTTCGTCTTTTGTAACGATATAAAAGTGCAGATTGTCAGCCTTGTACCGTGCGATGTTTTGCAACGGAATTTCTTTCAGTGTATACGGCTTTTCGTCAAAGCAGATACACACAATACCCGCTTCGCAAAAATATACATTGCCGTTTTTTACTTTCCCGTTGCCCAATTTGAAATTACCGTTGGTTTTGTGGAAAACGGGCGAGGTGATCGCCTTTTCAAATTCTGCATATTTTATTATTATTCTTTTTTCGTTTGCCAAAAGAAAAACATAGAGCATAATGAAGAAAAGCGAACCGCTGATCACGCAAAGTGCAAGCGCATCCGGAATTTTAAAAGCTCTTAACAAAAAATATGTAATCAGTGCAAAGAGAGTCCCTGTAAATGCAGATATAATGACTTTTGCTTTCACAAAACCACCGCCTTTATTTTTATCATATCACATTTTTGTTAAAAAGTAAATCAGAACAAAAAAAGACACCACACAAGGTGATGTCTTTTTTGTTGGCAGAGGAATAGGGATTCGACTCTCGCACTGCGGTGCTCGGTCAGACGCGGCTCTTCAGGCTGACGGCCCCGTCCCCCTTTGTCTGCTTCGCAGACATTTCCCCCACCCTGTGGGGGAATCTTCCACCGGACTGTCATTCACTACCGCGCCGCTTCGAATCCCTATTAACAATAGAATAAAAAAAACACCACACAAGGTGATGTCTTTTTTGTTGGCAGAGGAATAGGGATTCGAACCCCAACAAACAGAGTCAGAGTCTGTCGTGCTACCGTTACACCATTCCTCTAAACGCAACGCTATTATACACACGAAAGTGGGTGTTGTCAAGTCTTTTTTTGAAAAAATTGAAAAATTTTTTACTTTATTTATATTATTTATTTTAAAAAATAAAAAACATCGGTGCGAGTGGTTATTTCGCACCGATGAAAATATTTACCTGAATTACAGAAGTGCTGCTGCGGCTTTGTCAAGAAGCAGTACGCAGTCTGCGTGGTTCTGCAGAACGGATGCCGGAACCTGTGCGGTAACTTCACCCTTGACGGTATCATGGATTGCCTGTGCCTTGGCAGTGCCGGTAGCAATCAGAACGATTTTCTTGGCTGCCATAATGGAGCCGACACCCATGGTCAGTGCATAATGCGGCATGGGATTTTCGTCAAAATAACGGCTGTTTGCCTGCAGGGTGCTGTCGGTGAGTTTTACCTTAAAGGTACCTGTTGTGAATTCATCGGCAGGCTCATTGAAGCCGATGTGGCCGTTGTTGCCGATGCCCAGAAGCTGAATGTCAATACCGCCGGCTTCTGCAATAGCGGCATCAAAATCAGCGGCTTCCTTTTCGGCATCTTCTGCGTTGCCGTCCAGAATATGCACGTTTTCTTCTTTGATATCCACAGCATTGAAAAGATTTTCATGCATGAATGTGTAGTAGCTGTTTTTGTCATCCTTGGGCAGGTCGCAGTATTCATCAAGGTTGAATGTGCGGATGTCTGCAAAGCTGATTTCGCCTGCCTTATACATTTCAATCAGACGATTGTAGGTCGGAACAGGGGATGCACCCGTTGCAAGACCGAGCACGCTTGCAGGATTCTTTTTGATCTGTGTTGCAAAAATATCAGCGGCGGCAAGTGCCAGTTCGTTTGCATTTTCAAAAATTCTGATTTCCATAACAAACCATCCTTATTATTTTTGGGAATATTATACCACTGAACTTTGTTTGTGTCAATCAAAAATCATTCGGCTTTTTCTTTTCCGAGTGAGCGAAAATACAGCCAAAGAGATGAAAAGAAGCCGAGCTTTTCAACCTCTTCTTCTGCCACAAGCGGTATCTGTGCAATGACCTCATCCGCAGCAAAAACGGTAAGCGTGCCGAGCTGTTGACCTTTTTCGACGGGTGCTTCAATTTCACTGACAAGCTCCACCTTTTGTGTCACACTGTCGCTTGTGCCTTTTTTGAGTAATACGCCTTTTATATCCTCTGCAAAAACAGGACGAATCGATCTTTCCTTGCCGTGCAGAACGGCAACCTCCGTAATCAGTGAATCATCCAACACGGGTGTGTAATTCTCATAATTGGCAAATCCCCAGTTGAGCATGGATTTTGCGGATTCAAAACGGTCGGAACTGTTTTCGGAACCCATCACCACGGCAATCAGATTCAGCCCGTTACGTGTTGCACTTGCCGAAACGCAACAGCCTGCTTTTTCGGTGGTGCCTGTTTTTAATCCTGTTGCACCGTTGTAAAAACGAATGAGCTTGTTTGTGTTCACAATTTCCGTTTCGCCGCCTCGCAAGGTATCCATCCATATCGTTGTGTAGTCTGTAATGAACGGATATTGCAGCAAAGCCTGCGACATCAGTGCCACATCGTAAGCGGTGGTCAGATGGTTTGTTGCGGTATCATCAAGCCCCGTGCAGTTTTCAAAGGTGGTGTTTGTCATGCCGAGCTCGCTTGCTTTTTCGTTCATCAGCTGCACAAATGCTTCGTCACTGCCTGCAACATGTTCACCGAGAGCTGTGCAGGCATCGTTAGCGCTGTAAACGGCTGTGGCCTTGAGCAGGTCATTGACGGTCATGGTTTCCCCCGGCTCGAGCCAGATCTGTGAGCCGCCGCGGGATGCCGCGGTTTCGCTGATGGTCACGCTGTCACCGAGTGCGATTTTGCCGCTGTCAATCGCCTCGCAGACGAGCAAAAGCGACATGATTTTGGTGACGGATGCAGGGTAGACCGCTTCATTTTCGTTGAGTGCAAGCAGAACTTTTCCCGAATCCGCATCCATCAGCACGGCTGATTTTGCTTTGATCTCCTGCGTAAAAGCAACCGCTTCCGCTTCCTGAGAATAAATCAGGTTTTCATCTACTGCAAGCTCCTCTGTTTCGGTCATATCCGCCACCGAGGTCTGATCCGCAAAAACGGGAATCACACACCCAAAAAGGATGCAGAGTGTCAGCAATAAGGCTGTCAGTTTTTTCATCATAATACCCTCCGGACAAATTATTCAATCCATTCTATTCTTTTGATGGACAAAAAATACCGCTTTGCATTGATTTAATGACAAAAGTGTTGTATAATATCCGCGGTGAAAATTATGAAAGTTCGTTTTTATACTTTAGGCTGTAAGGTCAATCAATATGAATCCGAGCAGATGCGCTGTCTGCTGAAAAAATCTGCACTTGCCGACACGGATGCAGATATTTACATCGTCAATTCCTGCACCGTAACAGCGGAAAGTTCACGCAAAACAAGGCAGGCACTCAACCGCATCCGCAAGGATAATCCCGACAGCATTCTTGTGCTGACGGGCTGCTATCCGCAGGCCTTCCCCGAAGAAGCCGCACAGTTGAATGCGGATATTGTGACAGGGAACTTATCCAATATAAAAATCGTTGAAATGATTTCGGCTTTTCTTCAATCGGGTCAAAAGGTTGTTGCAGTGGAAGCGCACCAGAAGGGCGAAAAATACTGCGAATATGCCATTGACAGCTTTGAAGGGCACACAAGAGCATTCATTAAAATTCAGGACGGCTGCAACCGTTTTTGCTCCTATTGCATCATTCCGTATGCAAGAGGTCGCTCCCGTTCACGCTCACTGGCGGATATCGAAGCAGAATTGCGCACCCTTGCCGCAAAAGGCTACAGGGAAGTGGTACTGACAGGCATTGACCTTTCCGTGTACGGTGCCGATATCGGCTGTGACCTTGCGGATGCAGTTGAGCTTGCACAGCGCATTGACGGCATTGAACGCATCCGCCTCGGCTCTCTCGAGCCCGACCGCATGACGGGGATGCAGCTTTCTCGTTTTGCCGATTGCAGCAAATTCTGTCCGCAGTTTCATCTGTCCCTGCAAAGCGGCAGTGATGCCGTCCTCAAATGCATGAACCGCCATTACACAAGTGCGGAATATGCAAATCTTTGTCAGCAGATTCGTGCGCAATTTACGGATGCCGTTATCACTACGGATGTTATCACCGGCTTCCCGGGAGAAACGGATGCCGATTTTGAACAGACCGTTGCATTTGTCAAGCAGATCGGCTTTGAAAAGGTGCATGTTTTCCCATATTCCGAGCGAAGCGGCACGAGAGCCGTTCAATTTGACGGCAGGGTAGAGAAAAAAGTTCGCGAAGCACGCGCAAGGGAATTAACGCAGGTATGCAACAAAATCCGTCAGCAGTTCCTGCTTTCGCAAATCGGCAAAACCGTTGAAGTGCTTTTTGAAACGCCGAAAAACGGCATCCAGCAGGGTTTTACCGCCAATTACACCCCCGTGCAGGTTGTCGGAAGAGAAAACTTATGCGGCAAAGCCTTGCCTGTTCGCATAACCGCGGCAGACGAAGACAATTGTGTTGCAGAATTGGCAGAATAAAAAATACAAAAATTATGTTATTTTGGAAAACAGGAGTGCTATAAGATGAAGAAGAATTATATTGTTTTGAGCATTGCTGTTGTTTTAATCGGATTTGTTATTTTCTGTTTCTGTTACAAAAATGATATTAGTCAAGAACAATATATCAAGGATGAAAGCAATTACATCACCGTAACGGGTACTGTATCCTATCTTTCGTTTAATGATGATCGAACAGTGTTGCATATTGCTCTTACTGATTTAAATGAAAAACTTGACGACAACGCATTTAAAGTCTTCGGTGAGAATTTAAAAGTATTGCAACAGAAAAATATTGAACAAAAATTATCAGTCGGAATGAATGTGTCCATTACAACAGCACCGAAATATTTTGGTGACGGATATGTTTTTCCCGTTGCTGCGCTTGTTGTTGATGGGGATGAGTTGTTGGATTTTGAAACAGGACTGAAAAATATCAGAGATCAGGACGAATAAAAAAAGGAACCGCACAAGAAATTATCTTTCAATAGTAAAATAAAAATCACCATAACTGCCCGTTATGGTGATTTCTTTTGCATAAGTGCCCCACATTGCCGTTGTGCGGTAATTCTAACCTGCAATAATAGCAGGTTGGGTGCCGCCCTTCTGTTTCACGCTTCCTTCTTCCGATTTGCATCGGGAGGCCTGCAATCCGCAGCCGGAGTCAAGCTCCCTAAATTATGAGTGTTGGGTTAGTATTGACCGCAACTTACTCGTACAACGCAGGGTGAAAAGCTTAACTTATTCTTCTTCGTCGATGTCGTAGAATTCGCTGAGTCTTTCGATGAACAGCTCTTCGATGGCATCATAGGTGTCATCGTCTTCAATCTGTGCAAGGAAAGCATCGCCGTTCTCGTCCGTTGTGGATTCAAGAATGATCAGCTCGATGTTTGCGATTGCATCATCGTCTTCTTCCTCATCGGCAGGCACAACTGCAACATATTCCTTGCCGTCATCTGTATACAGTCTGTCCAGTACCTCAAAAACATATTCGTCACCGTTTTCATCCGAAACGGAAATGTATTCGGGTGTGTAATTTTCATCCATGTGTAGTCACCTCTTATGCTGTTAGTTTAACACAAAACACAGCCCTTTGTCAATTCCAAATACTGTATTCTATGTGTTCGTATGCCGGTTTATTCGGAGAATACGGCTTCCCATGTGAAGTTGAATACATCGTCCGCATTGACTTTCTGAATGGCGCATTTTTCGGAGAAATCGGCAACCTTGTTTGTGTCGTCATTGACACCGCACCACGGCTCAATGCAGACATAGGGAGCTGCGGGCTTTGCCCAGATGCCGAGATACGGCGCACCGCCGAGATTGAATTTTACCGTGCGGTCATGTTTGTCGCTGCAAAGAGTCACATGTTCGGATCTGATGCCGCTGAGAATCAGAGCATCTTCATTGAAAATATCCTTTGTGATCACAATATCCGTTTCATCATTGAGTACGGGGATGCGGTCGGGTAGACGAAGCGAATGCACAAGGTCGATTTTTTCGGTTTCGAGTGTTTCTTTTTCGTCAAAGCGGAGAATATCACCGATTTCGCAGTTGAAGCCGGGATGTGCACCGAGTGAAAAATACATGGTGTCTTCATTCTTGTTGACGACATCGTGTGAAACACGCAGTGTGTTTTCTTCAATCGTATATGTAACAATCAGGTCAAAATCATAGGGATAAATTGCTTTGGTTGCACTGCTTTCGCTGAGAATGAATGTCATGGTGTCCGCATCCTTGGAAAGCAGGGTGAAGTCGGATTTTCTTGCAAAGCCGTGCTTGGGCATGGTGTATTCAACACCGTTCAGGGTGTATTTGTCTTCAATCAGTCTGCCGACAATGGGGAACAGAATGGGGGACTGACCGTACCATACGGATTCATCACCCTGCCAGATGTATTCAAAGCCTGTTTTTTTGGATACAACGCTTGTCAGTTCTGCGCCGTGCTCCTTGACACCTACGCGGATGAATTCATTTTCAATATAGTGGATTGCCATATGTAACATCCTTTCTTATTATAATAAATATATGCCCGAGGGTAAAACCACAAAGCAATCTTGATCGATTCTGAGATATTGCAGAACGGGTTCATCGAATGCCTGATAGGGGGTGACTGAGAAATCCTGCAATGAAACAGCAAGCACGCATTTGCTTGTCTTGCTGCAAACATACAGTACATCTTTATTTGCAAATACACAAACAGGTGTGGTTAATGAAGTGCCTGCATTGTTGCCGAGCCGCATATCAATGCGGTTTTTTTCGCAATTATAACGCACCACCGCATTGGCTTCGGGAACCGCAAACCAAAGATGCTTACCGTCAAAAGCAAGACTGCGTACCGCCATGCCGTTATATTGCATTCTTTCGGTATGTAAAAGCTCACCGTCATCGGAAAAAATACCGATCTCACCGCCGGGGTATACAATGCACACCCTGCCGTCCGACAGCCGTTGCGCTTCGCAGGAAATGTAATCATCTAAATGATCCGTAATTTTTGCAAAGGACGGTCCGAATTTGGTCATCAGGTAGGCATTTTTTGTGACAGTGGCAATGGATTGTGATTTTGCATCAAAGCTGTAAAAGGATGCCTTGTATTGTCCGTCCGGTGTCATTTCCTTCAGAACAAACAGAATGCCCTGTTGATAAGCAATCAGGTCAATGACTTTTTTGCCGATAATTTTAATCATACAAAAATTCCTCTGTCAAAGACTGCATTTGATCTGATAGGAGAGGGTCATCAGGCTGTCGCTGAGATGAACATTTTCAACAATCGCATCGGGGTATTCGGTGGAAATGTCATAATGCGTGAAGTTCCAGAATGAATGAATTCCAAGCGAGGAAAGACGGGCAACCAACTCCTTGGCGCTGTCATCGGGAACACAAAGAATCGCTGCCTGCGGCTTATGCAGTCTGCAAAAATCATTCAGATTGTCCATGGAACGGATGGGAAGATCCTTGATTTTCAGCCCCGAAAACAGAGATGCTGCATCAAAAATGGCAGCCAGCTCAAAGCCGAGCGTTTCAAAAGGCATGTGTGTTGCAACCGCACGACCGAGATTACCTGCGCCGATGAGTATGATTTTGCAGGTTGTGCCGATGCCGAGAATGCCTGCGATCTCACTTTTTAAATCTGAAATATTATAACCGTAGCCTTGCTGTCCGAAGCCGCCGAAGCAGTTCAGATCCTGACGGATCTGCGAGGCTGTTACACCCATTTTTTCGGACAAAGCCTTTGATGAAATGCGGGAAATACCTGCATTCTCAAGATCCGATAAAAAACGGTAATAACGGGGAAGTCTGCGGATTACTGAGGGGGAAATTTTAGCGGAGTCCTTCAAGGGAATCACCTTTCTTTTATTATTGCAGGCTTGTCAGGGTCTGCATGACATAATTGCCGAATTCCTCACAGGTGCAGCCGTCTGCACGACCAGTGATCTTCATTGCAGCATCGGGTGCCATGCAGATGTCAAGTGCCTTTTCAAGTCTGTCACTCTCTTCCTGTCTGCCGATATGGGAAAGAAGCATAACTGCCGCACGAAGCATGGAGCAGGGGTCTGCATACTGTGCTCTGCCTTCCTTGACCATGCGCGGGGCCGAGCCGTGAATGGCTTCAAACATGGCATACTGCTTGCCGAGGTTTGCACTGCCTGCCGTGCCGACACCGCCCTGGAATTCAGCAGCCTCGTCGGTGATGATATCACCGTAAAGATTGGGAAGCACAAAGACCTTGAAATCGGTGCGGCGCTTTTTGTCAATGAGTTTTGCGGTCATGATGTCAATATACCATTCATCGGTGATGATGTCGGGATATTCTTTGCCGATTTCACGGCAGAGGTTGAGGAACTTGCCGTCGGTGGTCTTGATAACATTTGCTTTCTGAATAATGGAAACTCTTTCCTTGCCGTTGCGCTTTGCATAATCATAGGCAAGTCTTGCAACACGTTCAGTGCCTTCGGTGGTGGTCACAACGAAGTCCATGGCAAGCTCGTCCGTTACATTGACACCCTTGGAGCCGACAGCATAGGCACCTTCTGTGTTTTCACGGAAGAAGGTCCAGTCAATGCCTTCTTCGGGAACCTTGACGGGTCTGACATTTGCAAACAGGTCAAGAGCCTTGCGCATAGCGACATTGGCACTTTCAATATTGGGAAGGCCGTCACCTGCCTGCGGTGTGGTGGTCGGTCCCTTGAGGATGACGTGGCATTTTTTGAGTTCAGCCAGAACGTCATCGGGGATTGCTTTCATGTGGGCAATACGGTTTTCAATGGTCAGACCGTCAATTACGCGGAATTCGATCTTGCCGGCATTCACATCCTTTTTCAGCAGGAATTCAAGCACACGGGCAGCTTCCTTGGTGATGATCGGGCCGATGCCGTCACCGCCGCAGACACCGATCACAATGGTGTCGAGTGCATTAAAATCTGTAAAATCCTTGACGGATTTGATGTTTTCATTTCTTTCAAGCTGCTCTGCAAGCAATTTCTTGAAATGCTCTGCAGCGGCTTCAATTTCTTTTGTGTACATATCAGATTATTCCTTTCCGAGGTTTGCAGTGTAGTTGAGCAGACCGCCTGCGGACAGAATGTCCTTCTGTCTTTCGGAGAAAGCGGTGGTCAGCTCATACTGTTCATTCTTTGTCTTATTGACAAGAACAGCATTGGTGTTATCCATAACAGCGGTTCTGATGTTCTGAAGAACGATTTCATCACCCTGTTCAATGCGGTCGTAGTCTTCTGCATTCACAAATGTCAGGGGAAGAATGCCGGAGTTGATAAGATTTGCCTTGTGCATTCTTGCAAAGGAAACGGCAATAACGGCACGGATGCCGAGATACAGCGGAACGAGAGCTGCGTGCTCACGGGATGAGCCCTGACCGTAGTTTGCACCGCCGATGATGATGCCTGATTTTTCCTCCTTGCAGCGAGCTGCAAAGGATTCATCACAGACTGCAAAGCAGAACTGCGAAAGATGCGGCACATTGGAACGGTAGGGAAGAATCTTTGCACCTGCGGGCATGATGTGGTCGGTGGTGATGTTGTCGCCGACCTTCAGCAGTACCTTGCTCTCAACGGATTCCTCAAGTGCATTGCCTGTGGGAACCTCTTTGATGTTCGGACCGTAAATGACTTCGCAATCTTTATAGCTGTCAGCAGCGCAGGGAAGTGCGACCATGTTGTCATTGATGGTGAAATATTCTGGCATATTGATCTCGGGCATTTCTCCGAGCGTGGTCGGGTCGGACAGATAGCCGTTGATTGCGGAAAGGGCAGCTACTTCGGGGCTGACAAGGTAAACACCTGCATCTGCCGTGCCGGAACGGCCGAGGAAGTTTCTGTTGAAGGTGCGAAGCGAAATGCCTGCCGAATTGGGGGATTGTCCCATACCGATGCACGGACCGCATGCACTTTCAAGAATTCTTGCACCTGCATCAATCATATCAGCCAAAGCGCCGTTTGCCGCAAGCATGTTCAGCACCTGCTTGGAGCCGGGCGCAATGGACAGACTGACGGATGGATGCACGGTCTTGCCCTTGAGAATAGCGGCAACCTTGAGCATGTCAAACAGGGAAGAGTTGGTGCACGAGCCGATGCAGACCTGGTCAATTTTCAGCTGACCGATTTCTTCGACCGTCTTTACATTGTCGGGCATGTGCGGCATGGCAGCCATGGGACGAAGTGTTGAAAGGTCAATGTTGATTTCTTCATCATAAACTGCATCTTCGTCTGCCGACAGCGGCACATAGACTTCCTCTCGTCTTTGTGCTCTGAGGAATGCCTTTGTGATTTCGTCGGACGGGAAAATGGATGTGGTTGCACCCAGTTCGGCACCCATGTTGGTGATGGTTGCTCTTTCGGGAACGGAAAGTGTTTTGACACCTTCACCCGTGTATTCAATGATTTTGCCGACACCGCCCTTGACGGACATGATGCGAAGCACTTCAAGAATAACATCCTTTGCTGCAACCCAGGGGCTGAGCTTGCCGGTAAGATTTACCTTAACGATTCTGGGCATGGGAATATAATATGTACCGCCGCCCATGGCAACCGCTACGTCAAGACCGCCTGCGCCCATGGCAAGCATACCGATACCGCCGCCTGTGGGAGTATGGCTGTCGCTTCCGAGCAGGGTTTTGCCGGGAATGCCGAAGCGTTCAAGATGAACCTGATGGCAGATACCGTTGCCGGGTCTTGAAAAACGGATCCCCCTTTTGTATGCAACGGTCTGAATGAATCTGTGGTCATCGGCATTTTCAAAGCCGTTCTGCAGAGTGTTGTGATCTATGTAGGCAACCGAAAGCTCCGTTTTTACTCTTTCAATTCCCATGGCCTCAAACTGAAGATAAGCCATGGTGCCGGTTGCATCTTGCGTCAGCGTCTGGTCAATGCGCAGTCCGATTTCCGAACCGGGGATCATTTCGCCGCAAACAAGGTGACTGCTGATGATTTTTTGTGCAAGTGTCAGTCCCATAATATTTGCCTCCTTAAAAATATCACCCATCATTATATTACTTTATTTTTATGTTGTCAACTCATATTAAATATTTTAAATAAAACTTGAAAAAAAACAAATTATATGTTATACTCAATTATAATCGCCTTAATATCGCCCATAATGGCATTGAGGTGATTACTATGTATCATGCAGATGCTTCCGGAACAGCTGAAAATTTCACGGTGATGAATGAGTCACAGGGGACGGATGAGTCGACCGATACTGTTACGGACTCGGACGGTGCGGTGATGTTTAAAAAGGCAGGAAAGACATTTTACTGCCTGACAATTATCGGTCAGATCGAAGGACATTATATCCTACCTGCGCAGCACAAAACCACAAAATATGAGCATTTGATTCCGAAGTTGGTTGCTGTTGAAGAAAAGGATGAGATCGACGGATTGTTGATTATACTCAATACCGTCGGTGGTGATATTGAAGCAGGACTTGCCATTGCCGAATTGATTGCAGGCATGCGCAAGCCCACGGTATCGCTTGTTCTCGGCGGCGGTCATTCGATCGGTGTGCCCCTGGCAGTCGCTGCAAAAGAGTCCTTTATTGCAAAAACAGCAACCATGACTCTGCATCCGGTCCGTATGACAGGAACAGTTCTCGGTGTGCAACAGCAATTGAATTACTTTCAGAATATTCAGGAGCGTATTGTCAGCTTTGTGTCTGAGAATTCTGCAATCTCTGCAGATCGCTTCCGTGCTCTGATATTGCATTCAGGGGAATTGGTAATGGATCTCGGAACTGTACTCAACGGAGAACGGGCGGTGCAGGAGGGCTTGATTAACCATACAGGATCTTTATGTGATGCGCTGGCTGCACTGGAAAAAATGGCAGAATAAAAAGCTAAAAACAAGAGGCTTGCCTTTTGTTTACATAAGTCAAGTGTAATTTTAAAGGAGATATAACTTTGGCACAGCAAACAAAAAAAACCACGCAGACAAATAAAACCACACAAACAAACAGAGCCTCTGCAACAAGATCCACTGCTGCAAAGAAGAAAACAAATTCAAAAAAAGGCGGATCGCGTAAGAATACGAAAAAGAAAAAGCAAAAAACATTATTTGATATTGTTGCGCACGAATCCTTCATTTACATAGTTTTGCTGATTCTCGGTCTTTTGATGCTGCTGCTCACATTTGTAAACGGCGGCTTTATGACACCTTGGAATAAGCTGCGCAGCTGCTACTTCGGAATTTTGGGGCTGAATGCGTTTGTAGTACCCTTCCTTTGCCTGTTCCGTGCTGTTATGGGTGTTGCCGGTCGCGACAAGTTTAGCTATCGTATCAATTCAATCTGGATATTTCTCGGAATAACCATTGTCGGCGCTATCTGCTTTGTGAGCACACAGGCACATCCTGCTGTTTCGTTCGGTGAAGCATTGGCAGAAGCACTGAGTTCACTTTGGGTCGGAAGTCAGTCGTTTTTTGTGACAGCAAGCGGCTTGTTTTCTGCTGTTGTCGGCGGTGCACTTTTTGCACTCGGTCAGAATCGCATTCTTGCAAATGTATTGCTTGTTTTACTGCTTATTGTGGATATTATGCTGTTGTTCAGACTCACACCGCAGCGTATTTATCAGAAGCTTGAAAATCCGATGGAGCAATTTGCTTATCTGATCAGACGCAATCACGAGAATACAAAGGAGCAGAAAGAGCGAGAAGCAGAGGAACGCAAATCAAAAGATAGAATGCCTCGCGAAAGATCACAGCGCAATATTGAGGTTGATGATGCAAGCAAAAATCACAGAACAGAAACAACGGACGGCTCTCGTCGCACAAGGGGCGGTAAAAATGCTCCGCAGACGGCTGAAAATGATGTTGAGATACCTGTGAAGAGTCCTGTTACTGCCGCAAGCACCAAGGCGCTGATTGAAGAATTTGAAAAAGATACGACATCTGAAAAAGAGAAGGAAGCACCCATGTATCAGCCGATTCCCGATCTTTTTGCAGTGTATGATTCCGAAATTGCAGATATTTTTACGGTTCCGCAGTCACAGGAGCCTGTAGTAAGCATGCCTCCTATTGTGCAGACACCATATGCACCTGCAGCCGGTGAAGCGCAGAAGGAAAAAGATAATGCGACAGACAGTAAACCGAAAAAGGTGACAGCTACACCGCAGGAGCCGATTGTGGCTTTGAGTGTAGAGGAAAAGATGGCAGCAAAAGAGGAGCTTGACGCTGCACTTGAAAATTCAGTAGAGGAAATCGTGTATGAGCTGCCTCCGATTGAATTGCTTGCCGAGCCTGAAAAACAGTCAAACGGAAACAATGAAAGAGAATTGCAGGCAAACGGTGAAAAGCTTATTTCAGCTCTCAAAAGCTTCAATGTTGCTGCCAGTGTGCAGGCTATTGTTCCCGGTCCCACGGTTACAAGATATGAATTATCACCGGCACCAGGGGTCAAAATCAGCCGATTTGTAAGCCTTTCCGATGACCTTGCATTGCATCTTGCAGCACCGGCAGGACTTCGTATTGAAGCGCCGATTCCGAACAAGGCGGCAATCGGTATTGAGGTACCGAATAAAACCAGACAAACAATTACATTCCGCGAAATTCTTGACACAAAGGATTATCGCAAATCCACCAGCAAGCTGAATGCAGGTCTGGGCAAGGATATTGCCGGTAATATTATTTGCTGTGACATTGCAAAAATGCCGCATCTGCTTGTTGCGGGTACGACAGGCTCCGGTAAGTCCGTTTGTATGAATTCCATGATCTGCAGCTTGCTTTATAATGCAACACCTGACGAGGTGAAGCTTCTGCTGATTGACCCCAAGCAGGTTGAGTTTTCTATTTATAACGGCATACCCCATCTGCTTGTTCCCGTTGTTTCGGATCCCCGTAAGGCAGCCGGCGCGCTTGCATGGGCTGTTACGGAAATGCTCAGCCGATATAAGACACTCAATGCAAACGGTGCTCGTGATATCGGTGCTTATAATCAGATGTGTGATGAACGGGAAGACCTTAAAAAGATGCCGCAGATCGTCATTTTTATTGATGAGCTGTCTGACCTTATGACCGTTGCGCCGTCCGAGGTTGAAGATTCAATTCAGCGTCTTGCACAGATGGCACGTGCCGCAGGTATGCATCTTGTTATTGCAACGCAAAGACCGTCGGTCGATGTTATCACGGGTGTTATCAAGGCAAATATTCCCAGCCGTATTGCACTTTCCGTTTCTTCACAGATTGACTCCCGTACCATCATCGATGCCTCGGGTGCCGAAAAACTGATGGGTAACGGTGATATGCTTTATTATCCTGTCGGAGTACCCAAGCCCTTGCGTGTGCAGGGTGCGTTCTTGTCCAATAAAGAGATAAACAGAATCGTTGAATTTATAAAAAATCAGGGCGAAACCAATTACAGTGATGATGTGCAGCAGGAAATCGAACGCAATGCCGTTCAGGAAAAGAAAAAGGGTGGCGGTGCCGTTTCCGCAGGCACAGGGGATGCTTATGACGAAGCGTATGAAGAATTGGTGCAGAAGGCGATCGAATTGTTCGTCGGCACACCCGAAAAGGCTTCCGTATCTTCCCTGCAAAGACATCTCCGACTCGGTTATTCCAAGGCAGGCAGCCTGATGGATGTGCTCGAAGAGCGCGGTATCGTCGGTCCGAGTGAAGGTAGCAAGCCTCGAAAAGTGCTTCTTACCAAAGCCCAGTGGTATGAAATGCAGGCAAGAGCAGCCGATGCGCCTGCAGCAGAAGATGTTCCTTTTGAAGCCGATACAAATGACGATGAATAATATGTTTTTACCAACCACAAAACAGGAAATGACCGAACGGGGATGGGACAGCGTTGACTTCGTTTATGTCAGCGGTGATGCATATGTTGACCATCCCAGCTTCGGTGCGTCCATTATCACGAGAGTCCTCGAAAATGAGGGCTTTCGTGTTGCATTTTTAAGTCAACCCGATTGGCACAGTGAACGTGATTTTGTTCAGTTCGGCAGACCCGAGCTCGGATTTCTTGTTTCATCGGGTAATATTGATTCCATGGTCGCCCATTATACGGCGGCAAAGAAAAAGCGAAGTGAGGATGCTTATACACCCGGCGGAATCGCAGGAAAACGACCTGATTATGCAGTTGAAGTTTATTGTAGGAAAATCCGTGCGGTTTATGATGATATCCCCATTATTATAGGCGGTCTGGAGGCTTCCTTGCGCCGTTTTGCGCATTATGATTATTGGAAGGATGAAGTGATGCCGAGCATTCTCATTTCTTCCACGGCAGATATTCTTTCATTCGGAATGGGTGAACACTCCATTACCGAAATTGCACATCGACTGCGCAACGGCGAGACTGTGTCCGCTATTCGTGATATTCGCGGCACATGCTATGTCTGTCCGACAAGTGAAACACCTTATGTTGGTGCGGAATGTCCATCCTTTGAAAATGTAAAATCAAATAAAAAAGAATATGCAATTGCCGCCCGAATTCAGCAGGATGAACAGGATCATGTGCGCGGTAAACTCATCAAGCAAAAACACGGAAAACAGATGCTGGTGCAGAATCCGCCGTCCTTACCGCTTACAACGGAAGAAATGGATGCGGTTTATGCATTGCCGTATATGCGCACATGGCATCCGTCCTATGATGCACTCGGCGGTGTACCGGGCTTTCAGGAGGTGCAGTTTTCCGTTGCGCATAACAGGGGCTGCTTTGGTGGCTGTAATTTCTGTTCATTGGCTTTTCATCAGGGCAGATATATCAGCACACGCAGCCATGAATCGGTACTCAAAGAGGTCGAGCTGCTGACGAAGCAGAACGGCTTCAAGGGATATATTCATGATATCGGTGGCCCGACCGCGAATTTCAGACATCCCTCCTGTGATATTCAGAAAGAAAAAGGATTATGCAAGGGCAAAAAATGTCTTGCCCCGACTCCTTGTCCGAACCTCAAGGCAGATCACAGTGATTATTTATCATTATTAAATAAAGCAAGACAAATTCCCGGAGTCAAAAAGATATTTATCCGTTCAGGTATTCGCTTTGACTATCTCATGGCTGATAAAAATGATGCTTTTTTTCGTTCTCTTGTGGAGAATCATGTCAGCGGTCAGTTGAAGGTTGCGCCCGAGCATACCTGTGATGCGGTTCTTGACAAAATGGGAAAGCCGCATTCCGATGTGTTTAAGGCTTTTGCAAAAAAATATTTTAAAATTACCAATAAGATCGGAAAAGAACAGTATCTTGTGCCGTATCTGATGTCATCCCATCCGGGTTGCACCCTGCAGGATGCGGTCGAATTGGCAGTATTTTTGAAAAAAGAGCGTATGCGACCCGAGCAGGTGCAGGATTTTTATCCCACACCCGGTACAATTTCAACCGCAATGTTCTATACCGAGCTTGATCCCTATACAATGGAAAAGGTTTATGTTGCTAAGGATCCGCATGATAAGGCCATGCAGCGTGCATTGCTTAATTACTGGATACCCGAAAAGAAAGCGTTGGTTATTGATGCTTTGCGAAAAGCAGGCAGAACCGATCTGATCGGAACGGGCGCAGATTGCCTCGTGTATGATCCGAAATTCCGCAAAGTGCCTCAGAATCAATCAAACAGATACAAGAAGGAGCCTTCTTATGCCAACAAGAAGAAGCACCGCAGATAAACTCAAAAAGCCACTTTTATATCTGTTTGTCTTTTTATTTTTGTTGAGTGGTTCGCTTTACTATTATATCAAAGGCGAAACCGATGCACCGGGTTTTTCGGATTGGACGAAGGATTATACCCCCGACGGGATGGAAGTGCATTTTCTTGATGTCGGGCAAGGTGCCGCAACCTTGCTGCTGTGTGGAGAAAGTGCAGTGCTTGTGGATGGCGGAGAGTATGAGAACGGACATGAAATCGTTTCTTATCTCAGGTATCACGGTGTGGAAAAATTGGATCTGCTCATTGCAACGCATGCGCATTCTGATCATATCGGCGGATTGATTGTTGTGCTGCAAAAGATGCAGGTTGATGAAGTGCTGATGAATGACAGCTCTGCCGAAAATACGGATTCACAATCGAAATATGAATTTTTAAGTCAATTGAATACCAATGGGGCAACCGTAACCATTGCAGAAGCCGACATGACTTATGAATTCAATGATATGCTGCTGACGGTGCTGCAAGGCTCAAACGAAAGCACCGATGAAAATGATAATTCCATTGTTCTGCGTGCTGATTATGATGATGTATCTGTTTTGCTGACAGGAGATATCGGTAATATGACGGAAAGCGAATTGATTGCAGGTAATAACAATATCGATTGTGATATTCTGCAAGCAGCACACCACGGCAGTAATTATTCAAACAGCGAAGCGTTTATACACCATGTTTCTCCCGAGAAGGTTGTTATTTCCTGCGGTAAAAACAATATTTATAATCATCCCGGGGAGGAAGCAATGAATCGTTTCAGGCAAGAAAATACATCCGTTTACAGAACTGATATTATGGGAACGCTTGTGTTTTCTTGCAGCAATGATAATATAAAAACTATTTATGAAGGAAAGGACGAATAAACAATGGGAAAGTTAAAAGTAGGTATTATCGGAACGGGCGGAATCAGCCAGAGTCATACGGAAGGGTACAAAGCACTGCCCGAGCTGTGCGAAGTCGTTGCTTGCTGCGACCTCGACGAAGAAAAGGTAAAAAAATATGCTTCTCGTTATGGCATTCCAAGGTGGTATACCGATTGCCGCGAAATGATGACAAAAGAAAAGCTTGATTGTGTCAGTGTTTGCACATGGAATTCTGCACACAAGGAATGCACGATCGTAGCTTTGGATGCCGGTGCAAATGTTATTTGCGAAAAGCCCATGGCAATGAATGCACAGGAAGCCAGAGAAATGAATGAAGCCGCCGAACGCAACGGTAAGTTGCTGCAGGTTGGTTTTGTGCGCCGTTTCGGTGAAGATGCGGACACAGTGCTTGATTTCAAAAATGCAGGCTTGATCGGTGATGTTTATTACGCAAAAGCACAGTATCTGCGCCGCAGCGGTTGTCCGGGCGGTTGGTTCAAGGATAAGCGTTTTTCGGGCGGTGGCCCTCTGATTGATCTGGGTGTGCATGTCATTGACCTTGCACGTTATCTTGCGGGCAATCCCAAGCCTGTTTCCGCATTTGGTTGTGCTTATGACAACCTCGGTCCCAATCGTGCAAACGGCGGACAATCGGCATGGTCCGTATCGGATCTTGACGAGCATCCTTATAATGTTGAAGATTTTGTTTCTGCGCTCATTCGCTTTGAAAACGGCTTCACACTTCAGCTTGAGGCTTCCTTCAATTTGAACATTCCCAAGGATAAGGGTGAGGTTTCTGTTTTCGGTACCAAAGCCGGTGTGAAGATTGAAGACAGTCGTGTTGATATTTACACTGATTTTGCAGGCAAGTTTGTCAACATGGAACCTGCAGGCAATGTTGCTTTTGATTTCAGAAAAGCATTCAACAGTGAAATTGCAGGATTTGTCAATGCTGTTCTCGGCAATGCCCCCTGTAAGGCAACCGGTGAGGATGGCGAAGAACTGATGAAGATCATTGATGCAATTTATGAATCTGCATCAAAAGGTGTCAGTGTTGATATTAAATAAGTAAAAATAAAAATAAAGTAAAAAAACTTAAAAAAATTGTAAAAAAGGGCTTGACAAACGTGTTGCGGTCTGCTATAATCCTCACTGTTCGAGAGAGAACACAAACGAAATGCGAGAGTGGCGGAATAGGCAGACGCGCACGTTTGAGGGGCGTGTGTTTTTACGTACGGGTTCAAGTCCCGTCTCTCGCACCAAAAAAAGCACAGCAATCCTTGTGGTTGGTGTGCTTTTTCTTTTCTGATGAACGGGACTTGAACCCTGAGAGGGTGAGGCGCGTTAAGAAAACGGTTCGGTGAACTGTTTTTTTCTTTTTTTTATGAATTAAGTCAAATGTGTAAAAAAGCCGAATCTCACAGTGAAGTGAAATTCGGCTTTTTCAAGTTTAAGATATTGGGCAGACGGTCCTGCATGCTTTATCAGTTCAGTTTTTTTGCAAAATCTTGCATCATGTCTGCAATTTTGATCTGTTGCGGACACACCGATTCGCAAGCCCGGCACTGCAGGCAGGCTGACGGTTGTTTTTCTGCAGGTAAGGACCGCATCCGGATCATGGGAACGATACCTGTATTCATGTTGATGTCATTGAATATGTCGATCATCCACGGGATATTCAGCTCCAACGGACAATGATCAACACAATATCGGCATGCGGTGCAGGGAAGTACCCTTGCGTTTGCCATTTCATTTGCAATCGCTTGCACTTCCTTCCATTCCGTTGCAGATAACGGCTTGTGTTCGGACATGATTTTTATATTTTCGTTTAGCTGTGCAAGGTTGGACATGCCGGATAAGACAACCTTTACTTCCGGAATGCTCTGTAAAAAGCGGAAGCCCCAGCCGGGAATACTTTCATCGGGTCGAAGTGATAGTAATTTATCTGTATATTCAGGGGCAAGATTTGCTAGCTTGCCGCCGCGTAACGGTTCCATGACCCAGACTGGAATATTATATTCTTTCAGCAGCTCTACTTTTGCTTTTGCATCCTGGAATTCCCAATCGAGATAATTGAGCTGAATCTGACAAAAATCCATGTGCTCACCGTAAGCCTTCAGAAAACGCTTTAACACATGTATGTCACCATGTACGGAACAGCCCAGAAAACGGATTCTGCCGTTTTGCTTCTGCTTGAGCAGGTAAGAGAAGTCTCCGTATTTTGCATCATCCAGATAACCGTCAATATTCAGTTCACATACATTGTGGAATAAATAAAAATCAAAATAATCAACCTTGCATCTTTTTAACTGCTGTTCGAAAATTTCTTCCGATCTCCCAAGATAAGAAAGGTCATATCCCGGGAATTTGCTTGCAAGAAAATAGCTTTCACGAGGGTATTTTGAGAGCAATTTGCCAAGCAGCGGTTCGCTGTTGCCGCTGTGATACATCCATGCAGTATCAAAGTAGTTCACACCGCTTTGCATACAAAGGTCTATCATCTGTTCGGTGTCCGTTTCTTCGATATTCGGCTTTGAATAGCCGTCACCGGGAAGTCGCATACAGCCCATTCCGAGTGAAGGGAGCTGCAAGCCCTTGAATTCATTGTATATCATAATGCATTACTCCGATATATAGAATGCATTTATTATATCTTTTCGTGTTTGAGAAGTCAAGAATCACATTCTTGACAGACACTGTGAAATTATTATATAATCAATATGTATGTACCTTTAAGGAGGAAGCGATATGGAATTCGATCTTCGTCAGAAAGCAAAAGAAAATATAATTGTTGTTGCACACCGCGGTGCCGCAGGCGGTAACATTCCCTGCAATACACTTGCCGCTTACGAAATTGCATTGAAGCAAGGCGCCGATATGATTGAAGTGGATGTCAGCTGCAGCAAAGACGGCAAATTGTTCCTGTTTCATCCCGGCATGGAGCGTGCACACCTGAACCGTTTTCTGTCCTTGGGACATCTGAATCTGGATGTTATCAAAAAGATGCACTATGTTAATTATGACAAGACCGCAACACAGTTTACCATTGCGGATTTTGATGATTTTCTTGAACAGTTCAAGGGTCGTTGTTATATCAATATCGATAAATTCTGGGACAATCCGCAGAAAATCCAGGAGGCGATCACGCGGCATGGTATGACCGAACAGATGCTTGTGAAGAGCAGTCTGTCCGATAAAGTGCTTGGTGTGCTGGAAGAAGTCGCTCCCGAATTGCCGTTTATGCCTATTATCCGTAAGAATCATCTTGCACACGAAAGACTTCTGCGCAGTAATATCAATTATGTCGGTGTGGAAATTCTTTTTAAATCCGATGAAGATGAGCTCGCAAGCGATGCATTCCTTGAAAAAATGCATAAGGATAATATTCTGTGTTGGGCAAATACAATCATTTACAATTACAAAGAACAGCTTGCAGGCGGCCACAGCGATGACAGTGCTTTGACGCAGAGTGAGGATTACGGTTGGGGCTGGATTGCAGACAAGGGCTTTGACTGCATGCAGACCGATTGGCCGATGATGCTTGTTGATTACCTGAAGCGCACCGATAAATATTACAGAAAGTAAGGAAACACAGTGGATACTTTGTTTGATTTTGATACATTTGAGAATGCGGAAAATGCGGATACACAGCTGATCCTTAACATAAATGCCGATGCAGAGCAGGATTATCTTGCCAAAATCGGCGGCATGAATGCAGGAAAACGGAATATCGCTGCTTTGGTCGATCAGTATAACGGTACAAATGTTAAAACTTTATGCTTTGCTGGCAGTAACAAGCAGGCACTTGCCATCTGGGCAGAGCGTTGCCGTGCGTTGGGAATCACATCTTTGCTGACCGTATCAGCAGAAGGCTGTGCAACAGGTGCAGGTGTTATTTGCACGGACGGTTTGCTGATTGATTGCCGTAACACGAAAGAGCTTTCAGCGGTTTGTGAAACTGTAAAGCAAACGGATGCAATGCTTTATCTGCTGTTGGAAAATGATGCGCCTGTTGAAATGCTGAATAAGGAGATCTGTAATGCAGTACAGGGTGTTATTCTGTGTGCAGAGCACTGCGTTGATGTTTTGCCGGAGGTGGAGTGGCTGTCCGAACAAAAGGACTTTGCTGTTTTTGCAGGTGTTGGGGAAATACTTTGCGAAGCAAACGGAAGTGTGTGGTATCCTACTCCCGAAATTATGAACGGTATTGCTGTTGAGGTGCTGTCAAAGGGATGCAGCGGTTTATTCCTGAACGGCTTTTGTGCTGATATTATGAACCCTGATACCATGCTTTACGATGTTTATGAAAATTGCGGAACATTGCAGGAATGTGTTGGTGCAAAGCGCCGTCATTTGCTGCTTGTGAATGAAGAAAAAGTCATTCTTCCCGGTGCTGATTTTCATTTTACTGCAGATATCTGTCCGATTTTCAAGGGCGCACCCGTTTGCTTTGTTGGGGCTGTTGAAGGAGCCCGACAATCTGAATGTCTGCATGTTTTGTGCGGTGAGCGTGAAGCACAATATACGGGAAATCCCGTAGTTATTGCACGAAATGAAAACGGAAAATTGCGTGAAAACAGATGTGTTTCAGGTGATGTTACTTACTTTGAGTATTATCTTGGCAATGATTTTGAAAATAACGCAATAAAGATTTGCATTCATAATAATTCAAAAAGGAATATAATTCTGCGCTGGGCAGAGGTGAGTGTCAATATCTGATTTGTAACAAAAAACAGGAAGTCTGTAACAAATGTTGCACATAACGCATGTTTGTATCTTGACTTGTTTTTTATGTGGTATTATAATGAGATTAGGTTATGAAATTATTAGTTGCTTTACGGCAGCAGTGTGAAAGGTGTTAAATATGAGTAAGAAGAAAATTCCGGCGGTGCATTATCCGTTGATTGCTTCGCAGCAGACGATGTATTATATGATCAAGTTTTCAATTCATAAGAGCGTTATGCAGATTCCCACTTCCGTTACCGTAAATCAGAAGCTGGATATGGAGCTTCTTAAAAAGGCTGTGAATATTGAAATTCAAAGAAACGACTGCATGCGGCTTCGCTTCTTTAAGCTTGATAAGGAAATCCGTCAGTATTTCATTCCCGAGGTAAAACCGATTGATATTCCCGTGAAGCATTTTGCAACCAAGGAAGAAATGCAGGCTTGTCTTGATAAGGATGCACAGAAGCCTGTCAGATGGCTCAGAAATGAGATATTCCGAATTATTCTGTTTACAACACCCGAGGGCCATACGGGTATTTATCTCAATGCATCGCACATCATTATGGATGCACTTGCCTGCGGCGTATTCTACGGTGATCTGCTTGCTGTTTACAATGCACTCAGCAAGGGTGAAGAGCTGCCCGAGCCGCTGTATGCGTATGAAGATGCCATCAAAGCGGATATTGCATATCTTGCTGATACTGCACGCTATGAAAAAGACAAAAAATTCTACTATGACTATTGGACACAGAACGGTGAACCGTTCTATGCCGGTGTTCACGGTCCTGCATTGCTTGAAAAAATGCGCAAAAAGACCAAAAATCCTGACCTTCGTGTTCCTGCTGCCTATGATATGATTCACGATAAATGCGAAATCGTTCGTTATCATGTTGAACCGGTGCAGGCTAAAAAGATTTTTGATTTCTGCATGGAAACCAAAAATGCACCCGAAAATCTTGTGATGCTCGGTATGCGCACCCATGCTTCCGCAATCAACTACCGCACACAGGATACATTGATGTTGCCGCTTTGCAGCCGCCGTGTTACTTATAAGACAAAACGCATGGGTGGTTGCCTGGCCCAGCCCTTGCAGTTGCATTCGATCATTGAAGAAGACAAGACCTTCCGTGAGGCACTTGCTTACATGTTCAGCCTGCGTACCCAGTTGTATCGTCATTCTAATTTCCCGTATATGCATGCAAGACTCATGCAGCAGAAGATTTTTAATTTCAAGACTTCGCAGGGACCTTCTTTTATGATGTATACCTGGTTGCCTCTCTATCTGCCGCTTGAAGAGGGCATAAAGATTGAATTTGCAGGTTATAATCCCGGCAGATACATCATGCCCTTGTATGTTTTCTCTCTGCCGACACAGTCGGACGGCGGTATGGACTTTTATTACATGTACCGTCCGAATCTTATTTCTCCCGAGCATATTGCTGCATTGCACAAAAACTGTGTGCGTGTCATTGTTGACGGTATTGAAAATCCGGATGTTACCATCGGTGAACTGATGGACAGAATTTCATAAAGAATAATTAATTGAAGAAACCGGAGAGTGTACAGCTCTCCGGTTTTTATATGATGATGCAATAAAAAATGTCGCTCGGAAGCGACATTTTTTTATCAATCCATGCCAAGCAGACCGCTGATGTCAAAGCCGAAAATTTCTTCGTCAAGTGCTCTGAACAGCAGGCTGAATAAAGAAATCAGAAATTCGCCGATTGCTTTAATATCCATGTTGTTTTCCTCCATATATTGAATCTATTGTAATTATACCAATCCCGTTTGGAAAAATCAAGTTTTTTTTGGAAAAAACAACTGAAAAAGTGTAAAATGTTTCATTTTCCAAGTAGCACTTCTCGTCCCGGACGATGTATGCTTGCATTGGCAACAACTGTAATTTGCGCAGTTCTTAAAAAAGAAGTATAATTTTCTCTGATTTCCTCATAATGTGTCGGATATTTGTTTCGTATCCTTTTTCCGAAGCCAAGACAATCACAGGCACAATCATACATTGTGTAGTATAAAAAATCCTGCATGTATTTTTTGACTTTCTCTTGCGCAAGAATCTTAATTTGTTCTATATCCTGCACACTGAAAGACTGCTGTAAACTGTTTTGTTCGACAATATCACATGAAAAGGAAATGTCTACCGAAAAAACAGACGGATCCTTTTTGTTGATTTTTGTTTTTGCTTTTATCTTACGAACGGCGAGTGCAATGTCTTGGTTTTGATATTCTATTTCCAGCAAGATACTGTCAATCAGATTGTTTGCATATAAAAATCCTTCCATGGTCGCTCCGTTGAGCGTGGCGGTATAATTTTCATTTGCAAATAATGCAATACCTGCTGAACGGATTTCATCTTTATTCTGTACATTCTTTTCAACCTTCAACACGGGCAGATAAGCTGCATCTGTTTCATTGAGCAGACAACTGATAAAAGAATACAGCGGTACATTTACGGTTTGTCCGTTACGAGCTCCCGATGTCAGTAAATTGTCAATGATTTTTGAAACAAGTTCACTTTTTCCAGGCTCTGCGGTAATAATTTTATTTGCAGTTGCTTCTGATACTGCGACGGGTATATCATCCCGGATCGTGTATTCACGCATAAAAAAATTCAATGCTGAAAGCGGTTGATTTTCTGCCACTTCCTTGCCGAGGATCAGAACTCTTGCCTGAGAATAAAGCGGAATCTGTGTTGAAACCAAATCAAGCTGCGAAAATGCTTCTGCTATGCTGCTTCCGGTTGCTGTGAATACTTTTGCAATACCGTCCGGCGCATCTGTCGAGCCTGCGGAGCCGGTCTGCATAGTGTTCAGTGCAAGTACGCTCACCTTGTAACCTGCCGCATCCGTATCTATGCCGATTGCTTCAATAATCAGGCGATTTGACAATTCAGTTGATACCTCTTGTGAACAGCCTGTCAGGAACAGAATCATACACAGCAACACGGACAGTAATCTCATGCTTTGTTCTCCTTGCATAGTCTGTTTTCTTTTTGTCGGATAAGAATATATAAAACGGTCGGCAGCAGTACACCAAACACAATAAAACCTGTCGGCAGCAATGCGGATTGCAACAGACGGATCGTTTTCGGGATGTCTGCGGAAAAATACAGGTAGCCTGCAAAAATCAACGCTCCGCCGGTTGCAATGTGTCCGGTTGTGATTTCTTTGTGTATTACATTCTGCAGGCATTGTGATGCAACATATAACAAAAATGCTGTTTTGAGCATCGCGCAGACGATCCAGACTCCTGTCAACAGATCCTCTGTGTGTTCAAAAATGCCGAATTTTGCAACAGAGGACAGTGTAAACAGAGGGAAAATCTGTTGTTCGCCGTATTCACTCAAGACTCCGCCTGCTATAGTGAAAAGTAATGCGGATATTGCACTGAATGCTGTCAGGAATTTCAGTATCACCGTGTGAACTTTTCCTTTGAGTTCTTCAGCGACGAACAGCAATGCAGGAATTTCGATATTGCGGCAGGCTGATAAAAATCCTTGCTTCAGAATGTCGGAAAAATCATCTGCGCGCACGGTCGGGATGTTGATGAGTTTACAGTCCGGAATATTGACAAGTGCAACAATAAGCAAAGAAACCAGCAAGAGAAAAGAAAAAATAACTGCTGTTCTTGCAAGCGGCTGCAGGCCTTGTCTTGCGCAATAAACGCTGACTGCAAGAAGAAAAAATACAGAAATGTATAGACCTGTATTCTGCAAAAGTACCGTGCTTGCAAACAGCCCGAATCGCGTAAGCGAGATGATTGCCGCAAAAATAAAAACCAATACATAGGATATTCCGACAATGCGAGCTGTGTTTGCAGACAAAATGCGCACACCGTTGAGAAATGGTGTTTTATTTGTGTTGTGCAGGAACAGCAAAGACGGTATAGCGGTCAGAATTGAAAAGATAAGACAGACAACCGAAGTGACGATCCGACTGCCTGCATGCAAATCCGTCTGCAGTTGACTCATGTAGGTGAAAGTGCCGAGCATGCGGCACGAAAACAGAATACAAAAAAGCTGCAGGGATGATATCTTATTTTTCATTTTTCGCTTCCTTTGTTTTGTTACGGTATAAATGTTGATTTCTTCTTTTGATTCAGGGATATCGGATCGGCATAAGGAATTCTGAACGGCGCAATGTTGCAGATGCTGATGCAGACTGCGGCTGCCGTGAGCATGATTCCGAACAGTCCCATGATACCGCCTGCAAGTATAAATATAAAACGCAATACTGCCATGGGTTCATGGATGCCAGGGATGATCGCTGACGATATGGCAGTCAGTGCAACAATGATCAGCATAGGTGCAGCTATAAGTCCTGCCGTAACCGCAGCATCTCCGATAACAAGTGCACCTACAATGCTGACAGCGTGACCGACCGATTTCGGCATACGAAGCCCTGCTTCGCGCACAATTTCATATATAAAGTGAATGATCAGTGCCTCAATGAGCAACGGAAAAGGCGTGTTGCTGATGGCTGTTGCAATGTCAAACATGACATCTGTCGGCAATAATTCAGGGTGAAATACGCACACTGCAACAAATAAGCCCGGCAGCATAGTAGAAACGAACAAGCCGCATAAACGCAGTCCCCGCAAAAGAACAGCATAGTACGGTTTTGTCAAATAATCGTCAAGAGTATGCAGATGATCCGTAAAAAACTGAGGCATGAATAAAGCAAACGGCACCCCGTCTATGATGAGTCCGACTCTGCCTTCCGATAGCTTTGCCGCAAATGTGTCGGGTCGCTCTGTTGAACCGATTCCGGAGAAAAAGGATTGCTTGCTGTTTTCAAGATACGGACGCAGTGTTCCTGCACCCAATACAATATCGGGATCTGCCTTTGACAGCTTTGACCGTATTTGTGCTACCAATTCAATGTCTGCGCGGTCGGCAAGGTAGCAAAGGCAAACAAATGTGTTGCTTGTTGTGCCGATATTCATTTTTTCAATATGAAGCTCAGGGGTGCGCAATCGTCTGCGCAATAATGTGACATTGTCCTTGAAAAAATCAGTAAAGCCCTCTTTTGAGCCTTTTTCCTGCTGCTCGCCCGAGGGCTCTGTCACTGCTCGTCTTGCGAAAACAGGTGCATTGAAGCAGACGCTTTTTGTGCATTCATCAGCGAAAAACACAAGACTGCCTGCAATCAGATGTTGCTCAACTTCTTCCATGGTGCTGACCATATCCCGTTCAATTCCTTCGTAAATGATGCTGTATAAAGCATCCATTGCATCTTTTTGTTCGCAATCAAGGGGTTGCGCCAAGGGATGAATAACAGTCTGTGATAAAAACAAACGGTCGCACATGCCGTCCAGAAATGCGGCTGTATAAATGACTTTACCGCAATATACTTCTCTGAAAATAAGATCAAAGCTGTTGCCGAAGCGTTGCTGAAGTAATCGTTTATTTTCTGCGGCTTTCGTATTGATGAGTGTGTTCATAAGTTATCACTCCTTATGTTTTATGTATTTCCCGTTCCGGACAGGATATACTGACAAAAAAGGAGAGATTTGCTTGTTGACGGTTTTTGTTCGTACCACGTTTTTATTTATCGTAATCATTGTTGTTGTTCGGCTGATGGGTAAAAGACAGATCGGACAGTTGCAGCCTGCAGAGCTGGTTGTGACGATTCTGTTGTCTGAAGTTGCGGCAGCACCGATGGTGGACGGAGATATACCGTTGCTGCATTCCCTGACAGCGTTGATGTTGTTGACCGGCTTTGAGCTGCTTTTATCTTTTCTTGCATTGAAAAATGCAAAGGTCAGAACGGTTCTGCAGGGGAACAGCGTCGTGCTGATCCGTAACGGTGTGATTGATTATGCACAGTGTAAAAAGCTTCGTTATACGCTGGATGATATTCTGGAGGCATTAAGACAAAAGGATGTTTTTGATATCAGTGAGGTGGAATTTGCCGTTGCCGAGACCAACGGCAGTTTAAGTGTATATATGAAGCCTGAATTCCGTGCGCCGACAACTGCTGATCTGCAGTGTATTCCGCGTGACGGCGGTATTCCGTGCACGCTGATCGCGGATGGTGAAATCCTGCCCGACGGCTTACGGGAAAGCGGTATTTCACAACGAAAAATGGAGCATTTTTTGCAGAAAAAAAAGAAATCTGTTCAGGAAATTCTCTTGCTCACGGTGGACGGAGAAGGGAAGTTTGTTGCATTCGGAAAGGATGGGAAGCTTTGTTGAATGTACGGTTGATCATAGCAGTTTTATTGGTGGTAACGGCATTTTTTATCAGCATCGGCGGCGGAATGATTGTAAAAAACTTTACATCGCAATTACTGCAGACCACAACGCTTATTGCTTCTTCAGATGAACCGAAACAATTGCAGGCTGCGGAAGCGTTGGCAATGCAGTGGAATGATCAAAAACAGATTCTTTCGTTGTTTCTGAACAGTACGCAATGTGAGCAGATCGGAAATGTGATCGTGCAGCTTCAGGCTGCAGCAGAACAAGAGGACAATCAGACAATTGTTGCCGTTTGTATGCAACTTTCCAGGTATTTGCAATACATTGCAGAGCAAGAAAAATTTTCTTTATATAATTTATTTTAAAATACAAAAAATGTTATGGTACAATTGATGGGTGACAAATAAAAAGAGAAAAACAAGTCAAAAGTGATATGATGTTAAGTAACCACACCAAACACATATCCAAAGGAGTTGTTTTTCGTGATAAGTATAACATCAAAAGCACGGTTTCGTCAACGAGTAATTCGATATGCGGAAAAACACGGAGTAACAGAAGCCAGTATACGCCATCGCGTAAGTCGTAAGGCGATCTACGAATGGAAAGCTAAGTACAACGGACATTGGAAAAGTCTGCTCGACAAATCGCATCGTCCGCATAGTCATCCGAGTGAACACACCGAGGAAGAATATAACCTCATTGAGAGATATTATCGCCGTAATAAAGACGATATGATCGTGTTGTGGGATAAACTGCGCCAACAAGGCTATAACCGTTGCTACAAAAGTATGCTGCGTGCTATTAAGCGACTGGGATTGAGTGAAACACCGGAAAAGCGCAAGGGGTATAAGCCGAAGCCCTACGAGAGAGCGGAGTATCCCGGTCAGAAAGTACAGATTGATGTAAAATATGTGCCGTCCTGCTGTGTGTCGAATGGTCAAAAATACTATCAATACACAGCAGTAGACGAGTGTACTCGTTATTGTTTTCGTGAATTGTATGAGGAACACAGCAGCTACAGCTCGTTGGATTTTTTAAAGAAAGTAATTGAATACTTTCCGTTCCCGATCCGAGAAATACAGACAGATAACGGAACGGAGTGGACAAATGCGTTGCTGGTAAAAACGGCAACACACAAGACGATGTTTGAAAACTATCTTGAAGAAAACGGAATCATCTATCATCGGATCCGCGTGGCGACGCCGAGGCATAACGGTAAAGTAGAACGCCAGCATCGAATTGACGGAGTGCGTTTTTACAGCAAAATGCGGATGTACAACTTGGAGGATGGAAGAAAACAAATTGCCCGATACAACAGAATTTCGAACAAAATACCGAAGTGCTGTTTAAATTTCAAAAGTCCGCAAGAGGTGTTAGAGGACTATCTGGCGGTGATGTGAGCCGCGCCGAATTTGGGTGTTTTTCGTCGCCTTCGGCTCCTCAAAACACCCAAATTCGTTTCAACCGCATACTTCATCATATTTTTTTGAGAAAAGTGTCACCCATCATTGACGACTGCACAACCGGTTTTACCGAAAAATTGTTTAAACTCTTGACAGAATGTAATTTTTTGCATATAATATCTTTTATGCATCCATTTTATAATGGAATAATATGTAAGAACACGGGTTTTCCCGTTTGAAACCGAAAGG
>JAZNCO010000131.1:0-32153 GCA_045587645.1 Acutalibacteraceae bacterium
CTATTATATCAGGAGGTTTCTTCTTTCCGTTAGTTCTTTTTCGGGCGGCTTTGAGCTCGCCCGTTTTTGGCTTTACTAAAGTCTTCTTTCACCCCCAGTAGAACTGGGGGTTTATTTCCACACCTAAAGGCACCAAAAAAAATACAGCCTGCCGTGAAAAGCAGGCTGTATTTTTTATGGAATTGATTTATGCTTTTTTCAGACCCTTGATTTTTTCTGCAAGGTCAAAGTCGCGAAGGGCAGGCTTGTTTTCGATTGCGTTGGTGATTGCCTTCATGATGAAGTATGCAAGGAATGCAGCGAAGGTACCGACAATGACACCGGCAACAACATCCGTGAAATAGTGGACACACAGATAGAGTCTGGTGAAGCCGACGATGGCTGCAAGGGTCGGGAAGATCCATGCGATCTTCTTCTTTTTCATGCTCAGGAACAGAGCAACACCCATTTCAAAAGCACAGGTGGTGTGGCCGCTGGGGAAGGAGTTGTCGCTTTCGACATGTGCACCTGCAAAATTGTACCATGCCATGAAGACGGGATCCTCGGAAAGAGAAACATAAGGACGGACACGGCCGCAGACATTCTTGAGAATGACATTGGTGAACAGTGTGCCGAGCACGATTGCAAAGGCAACGGTGATACCGACCTTGCGGGTCTTTTTAAAGAAGCACATAAAGACACAAGCAACGAGCAGCGGAATTGCCACCTCACTGTCACCGAGGTGGGTCAGTGTGCTGACAACAACATTCATCACTTCGCTATGGAGCTTGGTAACGGCAGTGAACACGGCATAGTCAATCGCGGGGAAGGTTTCGTCAAGCCATCTGCCGATTGTGTTCCCCTTGAAAACCTCTTCGCCGTCACCGGCTTCATCAGCACCGGTTGTAAGTACGGCATCGCCGTCGGTCAGTGCCGCATCACCATCGGTGATTTCTTCTTTTTCAACATCTGCAACCTCGTCACCGTCTGTTACGGCACCGTCTGCAGGATTTTCAAGTGCATACAGCACGGCATCGGTGTTGACTTCGTCAACAATGTCGGTTTCCTGTGCGTTGACGGGGAATGCAAAGAGCATGCACAGCATAGTCATCACCAGCATGAGCGCATACAGTTTTTGATTCTGATTCTGTTTCTTTCTCATAATACCCTCCGATTTATTTTCAGAATAAGGATAATATAACAAATTTTTCACAATAAGTCAACTTGAATATTTTTAACAACACTTTCTTTTTTTTACAAGTCATGGTATAATGAAACCAAAATTAACCGATTCTTAAAGTTATTGAAGTATAAATGAAGAAACAACAAAGAGGTGATAAGCCATGATCAATATTCTCGTTGCTGAGGACAACGAAAACGCAAGAAAGCTGTATGATTTTATTCTGCGCAAGGAAAACTACACACCCATTCTTGCCGAAGACGGACTCAAAGCCCTGGATATTCTTGAAAAACAGCATATTGACCTGATTATTTTGGATGTGATGATGCCGAATATGGACGGCTTCACATTTGCAAAAGAGCTGCGCGATGCGGATATTCAGATCCCGATTCTGATGATTTCAGCAAAGGATACACCTGCCGACAAGCGTGAGGGCTTTTTGTCGGGCACGGATGACTATATGGTCAAGCCCATTGACGAACAGGAGTTTCTTCTGCGCATCAAGGCATTGTTGCGCAGAGCGCGCATCAGTGCGGACAAAGCACTGGTCATCGGCAACACAAGGCTTATGTATGACTCGTTCAGCGTGACCGAAAACGACATCGAAACGGTTCTGCCGCGCAAGGAATTTCTTGTACTTTACAAGCTTCTCTCCTACCCCAACAAAACCTTTACAAGAACACAGCTGATGGATGAAATATGGAGCATGGACACCGACAGCGAGGAGCGCACGGTGGATGTACATATCAACCGCCTGCGTGAGAAATTCGGCAACAGCCCCGATTTTAAAATCATTACCGTTCGCGGATTGGGCTACAAGGCCGTCATCAGCGAGGAAGCAAAATGAATAAACGCAAACTGAGTACAAAGCTGTCCGTATGGGTTTTTGTTTGCTTTCTTGCGGCAAACATCATTACAGGCTTCACCTTTGCATTTTTGTTGCAGAACGGATTTTTCAGAGTATGGAAGCTGACAAGCGTTCTGCTGATTGTGCTTGTTTTTCTTGCAAGCACCGCCATCGGCTCGATCGGTGCGATCCTGCTGTCGCGATTCTTTCTGCAGCCAATTGACAATCTGCGAAAAGCCATGGAGCAGGTCAAAAAAGGAGATTACACCGCAACGGTAAAGCCGATGAACCGCGAATTCGGCAACAATCAGACCATTGCCCAACTCGAAGACAGCTTCAATGCCATGACCGCAGAGCTGCGAAACACCGAGCTGATGCGCAAGGATTTTATTTCCAATTTTTCGCATGAATTCAAAACGCCGATTGCCTCTGTAAAGGGTATGGCAAAGCAATTATATGCAGGTGAGGTCAGTGAAGAACAGAGGAATGAATTTTTAAAGATCATCTATGAGGAATCGGCACGGCTTGCCGATCTGTCGGATGAAATTCTGCTGCTGACAAGGCTCGAAAAGCAACAGATCATCCCCGAACAGAAGCAATACAGCCTTGATGAGCAGCTCAGGCGCTGCCTTTTGCTGTATGAGGAAACATGGAGCGCAAAAAACCTCGATATCGACATGGAGCTGGAGGAGATCACCTACCACAGCAACGAGGATCTGCTTGCGCATGTGTGGAACAATCTGTTCGGCAATGCCGTCAAATTCACACCGCAAAACGGCAGTCTGCGCGTGGTGGCAAAAAAGACGGAAAACGATATTATTGTGCAGATCGCAGATTCCGGTATCGGCATGACAAAAGAAACACAGGCACATATTTTTGATAAATTCTATCAGGGCGACCCCTCGCACACCACGCCCGGCAACGGTCTCGGACTTGCACTGGTCAAAAAAATTCTGACCCTTGCAGGCGGTTGGGTTGCAGTGGAAAGCGAGCCCGGCAAGGGTTCAACCTTCACGGTGCATCTGCCCGTTGACGACAAAACCAAAAGGAGATAAGTCTTATGAACGGAAAAATTCTGATTGCAGGCGGCGGTCACGGCGGTCTTGCTGCGGCATATCATCTTGCCAAAAACGGTGCGGATGTGACCGTACTGGAAGCAAATGCCCGTTGCAATATGGGCTTGGATCAACCCGATTCCGTCAATCTGAACTGCTTTGAGCTGGCGGATATTCCCGCACCGCTGCATTATGTTGTCAAACGCACACCGATCACGCTTTGTGTCGGTGACGGTGTGACTCCGAACATTTCGCAGGTCGTCCCCGAGGACGGCTACACGGTTATGATCGAGCGCAAGGTGCTGTGTCAGTATCTTGTGCAGCTTGCCATGGATGCAGGTGCCAATTTCATCTTCAACACCAAAGTCGAGCAACCCATCATGCTCGGCAGCCGTGTCTGCGGTGTGCAGACCGACAAGGGTGCTTTTTATGCCGATATGGTCGTTGATGCCTGTGGTATCAACTCACCGCTGCGCTCAAAGCTGCCCAAAAAACTGCACATTGAACGCATACCCGAAGCCTATGATGTACTGCATACCTACCGTGCATTTTACAGCAAAAATCCCGATTGTCCGGACACCGAGCCGTACAAGGTTTATGTGTTTGAGGACGGCACGGTCGGCATGCAATGGCTGATTACCAACGAGGAAGACACGGATGTGCTCATCGCCCGTTTCAATGAATACACGGATGCGGACACGGTCTGCACAATCGAAAAAATGAAGCGTGAGAATCCGCAGCTTGGTGACACGCTGCTGCGCGGCGGCCATGTGATCGATATTCCCGTCCGACAGCCGCTGTCCGTGCTTGTGGCTGACGGCTATGCCGCCATCGGCGACAGTGCCTTCATGACCTATTCCATGAAGGGCTCGGGTGTCGGCTATGCCATGCAGGCAGGCAAAATCCTTGCAAAAACCATTCTTGATGACACCGACAGCTTTTATACTGCAAACACACTGTGGAGCTATCAGCATAATTTCTTCAAGGAAATCGGCAAAAATGCATCCATTATTGCACTCGGCAAAGTGTTTATGACGAAGCTTACCACGCAGGATGTTGCATTTTTGCTCAAGGAAGATATCATCACACAGAAAATGATGGATGCGACCGCTACCGAAAACGGGCTTGTGGAGCTCATCACGCAGGCAGGTATGACCGTCATCAAGGACAAGATGATGAAATTCTTCAACAATGCAGAGCTGCGCAACAAGGTACTGAATGTGACGGTCTGGATGGCGAGGCTGTTGCCGATTCTATCTGCAATGCCCGAAAAATATGACCGTGATGAGGTCAAAAAATGGGCAGATAAATATGATAATTTCTATGATTCCATCCGCTCGGACAATGCGGCAAATGTAATTGATGAAGAATTGATTTAAAATAATAAAAAATATCGGCCTGCCGATTGACAAACCGATTTGTTTTGTATATAATATAGCCGTAGAGGCAACCGTTTAAAGCGGTTGGCGTTACGAGAAGTTAATTATTTTAACAACCGTCACTTTGCCGAGTGGCGGTTGTTGCTTTTCGCTTTAAACTTTATGTGTATGGTAAATGTAAAATTACCAAGATGAAAAGTTAAAGTTACGGGCATAAGATCACCTCCTTCCGGAGGAAATCGCCAACCGCCTTCCGGCTCCTCTACGACCGACATTATTATACCGATTCCATTTGTTTTTGTCAATATAATCAAAAAAAAGGAGAGGCGAAAACCTCGGTTCTCGCCTCTCTCTTCATTTTTTGTTTTTGAATTAAAGAATTTCACCCATGGTGCCGGCGGCGGGCATAACAGCGTTGGATTCATCGGTGTCGATGTGCATGGCAAGTGCAAAGTTAGGATGCACACGAACAACAACATCACCGAAGATGAGGGTGCGTTCTGCGGATTCGATCTTGACATTGACGATCTGCTTATCGGCAAGGCCGTAGTTTTCGGCATCGGCAGGAGTCATATGGATGTGTCTCTTTGCAACGATAACACCGTCTTCGATTTCGACTTCACCCTTGGGACCGACGATCTTGCAGCCGCCGGAGTTTGCGATATCACCGGATTCACGAACGGGAGCAACGACACCGATGCTTCTTGCATCCGATGCGGAAATTTCAACCTGGGTTGCAGGACGGACAGGACCGAGAATGGAAACTGCCGGGAACTGACCCTTGGGGCCGATAACGGCAACTCTTTCTTCACAGGCATACTGACCGGGCTGGGAAAGATCCTTCTTCTTGGTCAGCTCATAGCCTTCACCGAAGAGAATGTCGAGAGCTTCGCGGGAAACGTGAACATGTCTTGCGGATGTTTCGATAAGAACTTCTTTTTTCATGATTTTAAACCTCCGATTTTTATTCCGATTCAATATTATACAATCGTTTTCAGCATTTTACAAGAGGAATTTATAAATTTGTCAAATTTAATGAGCATTTTATAACGGACATACTTTATTGATTTTTCAGAAAAAGTGTGGTACAATACAGTCAGTAGAGAAACAGCAGAAAATTTATTCTTACAATTCAAGTTTAATTCATCGGAGAGATTATTATGACGCTTTTTCACGGAAGCACGGTTCTTGTGGATCATCCCGAAATCAGAACAGGGGATGTTTATCTTGATTTCGGTGTCGGTTTTTATACAACAACTTCCTATGAACAGGCTGAGCGTTGGGCAAAAGTAAAGATGCGCCGCAGTAATTCTTCCGTCGGATTCGTATCCATATATGAGTTTGATATTGACAAGGCTGCAACGCAATTAAAAATCGGCAAATTTGACTTTGCCGACGAAGAATGGCTGCATTTTGTTGTGAACAACCGCAAAGGGGCTTTACAACAACTCACCGAAGATATTCACATCGGTCCCGTTGCAGATGATAACATTTATCAATCCATTCGTCTTTTTGAAACAGGAGCATATGATGCCGAATATACTGTAAGACGACTCAAAACGGAAGTATTACACGACCAATGGGCGTTTCACACTGAAAAATCTCTTTCATTTCTGACTTTCACACAAGCAAAAGAAATCAAATAAGGAGAGTCTCATGGGACAAGAACAGTTTATTGCAATGTTACCTTATATCAGTGCCGATTTGGTACGGTGCATTGCGGATCAACAAAAAATACCGCCCGAAAAGGCTGTGACACTGCTGTATTCTTCAGAATTATATGCTGCCCTTGAACAAGAAGAAACAAAACTCTGGCAATACAGCACAATGATGCTCTATTCCCTGTTTTTGCATGAACAGCAAAACGGATTTCTTGATTTTCCGGATGTATAGGGTGACGGGTGTAATCCATCGCAAATAACTGCATCTCCCAAAGGGGGTATTGAAATATATGAGCAAAGAAACCAATTTTGCAATTTTCTGCCTTGAAAGCTATAAAGCGTATAAAAAACTGACAGGCAAGCAAGCCGTTGCGCTATTCAACAAATACGGCGTTTTTGATTATATCACGGAGTTTTATGATGTGCTCCATACCACAGGATACAACTATATCAACAATGATATTGATCTCTTTCTTACCTCTCGCGGAGCAGTTTTTTAACTGACAATTTCCCGACAAACCGTATTCGGCAATACCGCTGCGAATACGGTTTGTATTTTTATGCACCGAGCAATCGACCGCATCTGCCGTCAAAATAATGTAAATAAGTGAAATTTATAGAAGATGAATAAAATTATTGCCACATTTTGTTATATTTATTATTATTGTACTATTGACACAATTTTAACAAAGTGATATACTCTACTGTGGTTTGGGTTGGGGTAAGTCTGCCCAAAACCGATTATTCAGTTTATTATTTTTTATTTTTGAATGGAGGATATTCAGAAATGCAGAAAAAAATCAGCAACCTTCCTTTTAACGGCACTCCTGAGCAGGCTGCCAAGCTGCAGGCTGTTCTTGCTGAAGCCAACGGCGACAAGAGCCGTCTGATGGCCGTTATGCAGGAAGCACAGGAAATCTACGGCTACCTTCCCTACGAAGTGCAGCAGATGATCGCAGAAGGCCTCGGCGTACCGATGGAAAAGGTCTACGGCGTTGCCACCTTCTATGCTCAGTTTGCACTCTCTCCCAAGGGTAAGTACAACATCTCTGTCTGCCTCGGTACTGCCTGCTATGTAAAGGGCAGCGGTGATGTGCTTGACAAGATCTGCGAAATCGTCGGCATTCAGCCCGGTGAATGCTCCGCAGACGGCAAATATTCCGTTGAAGCATGCCGTTGCATCGGCGCTTGCGGCCTTGCCCCCGTTATGACGATCAATGATGACGTTTACGGCAGACTGACAACCGATATGATCCCCGGCATCCTTGCTAAATACGAATAATTCAACCCGACTGTAAAGGGGTCAGAGAAATGAACATTGAATCGATCAAAAACCTGCTCGATGCAGAAATTCTTTGCTGTGAAGAGCATCTTGACACCACCGTCCATTCTGCCTGCGGCAGCGACATGATGAGCGATGTGCTTGCATTTGTCAAAGACCAGGCGGTTTTGCTGACGGGACTTGTCAATTCGCAGGTTATCCGCACGGCTGTTATGATGGATATGCGCTGTGTGGTATTTGTCAGAAGCAAGCGTCCGACCTTGGAAATGATTGAATTCGCAGAGGAAAACGGCATCGTGCTGCTTTCGAGCGACATGCGTATGTATGAAGCCTGCGGAACACTCTACACCAACGGTCTGGGTGTATCATAAAAGGCATGAGCGAATTTCTGAATTTCCACTTTGAAGTGGACGGTGATAATTTCGTTTCGGCAGGACAGGCTTCGGTGCAGATGAAAAAAAATATGCGCCAGCTCGGTCTCTCTCCCGAAATCATTCGTAAGGTTTCCATCGCCATGTACGAAGGTGAGATCAACATGGTCATCCATGCCCACGGCGGTGTGGCGGATGTCAATGTTTATGAAGATCGCATTGAAATTATCCTCGATGACAAGGGCCCCGGCATCAAGGATATTGACCTTGCCATGCAGGAAGGGTATTCCACGGCGAACGATCATGTGCGTGCACTCGGATTCGGTGCCGGCATGGGACTTCCCAACATGAAACGCTATACCGACGACATGAAAATAGAAACCGTGGTCGGTGAAGGCACAAAAATCACAATGTGCGTTAACTTAGGGTGATTTTCTTGAATGATTACAGACATTCCGTAGTTCTCGATGAGGAAAAATGCACGGGCTGCACCACCTGCGTGCGCCACTGCCCGACAGAAGCCATCCGTATCAAGAACGGACATGCCGAGATCAACACAAACCGCTGCATCGACTGCGGTGAATGCATCCGCGTGTGTCCGCACAAAGCAAAAAAAGCCATGTGCAGCAAGCTTGAGCATTATATGCACTATAAATGGAAAATTGCTTTGCCGGCTCCTTCCCTGTTCGGTCAGTTTGCAGGTCTTGACGATGTGGACTGTGTTCTGCAAGGTCTTCTTGACATCGGCTTTGACGATGTTTATGAGGTTGCCAAGGCAGCTGAATTGGTTTCCGCCTATACGCGCCTGTATTTAAAAACGGAGGGCATCAAAAAGCCCGTTATCAGTTCCGCGTGTCCCGTTATTTCAAGACTCATCTCCCTGCGCTTTCCTTATTTGAAGGACAATCTGATGCCCATGCTGCCGCCTATGGAAATTGCCGCGATTCTGGCAAAGCAAAAGGCCAAGCAGGAGCATCCCGAATTAAAAGACGAAGACATCGCAGTGTTCTTCATTTCTCCTTGTGCCGCAAAGGTCAGCTACATCCGCAACGGCTACGGGGATTACAAGAGCAACATCGATGTGGTCGTGTCCATGAGTGAGATTTATTTCCTGCTCATCGGTGTCATGAAACGCGACAAAACCCCGACACTCACAAGCGAGTCCGGCATGATCGGAATCGGCTGGGCTTCCACGGGCGGTGAGTGTGCGGCCATTCTTAACGACAACTATCTGTATGCCGACGGCATTCAGAACTGCAACCAGGTGCTCGATTCCATTGAAAACGGCAACATGCCGCCGCAGCTTGAATTTATTGAGCTCAATGCGTGCATCAGCGGCTGCGTGGGCGGTATTATGACGATTGAAAATCCGTTCATTGCCAAAACAAGATTGCAGGCTGTCAGACGCTATATGCCCGTATCCAAAAACTTTTTATCGCAGGATACCGGTTTTATTCCGCCGGAATATATCACAGAATCCCTGCCGACCTACATCCCGATTTCCCGACTCAGCGACAACATGGGCGAATCCATGCGCATGATGGCGCAGATTCAGAAATTGCGTACGGAACTTCCCAATATCGACTGCGGCGCCTGCGGCTGTCCGACCTGCCGTGCATTTGCGGAAGACATCGTAAAGGGACTGATACCCGGTATTGACCATTGCGTGGTTCTTGCACAAAGAAAATGCGCCGAAAAAGCCAAGGAGGAAAGCAAAAATGACTGTGAATGCACTGATTGAAAAATACGGTCTGACTCCGCTTTCCCTGCCCGATGGTGACCGTGAGGTCAAGGGCTGCTACATCGGCGACCTTTTAAGCTGGGTCATGGGCAGAGCGCAGGCTGACAATGTGTGGATCACCATTATGTCCAACATCAACATTGCCGCTGTTGCAGCGCTCTCGGATGTAAGCCTTGTGATTCTGGCGGAGGATGTAACACCCGATGAAAACGTGCTGCAAACCGCACAGGCGAAGAATGTGAACATTGCGCGCACTTCCCTGCCCGCGTTTGAGGCAGCCGTCAAGATTTCCTGCGATATATGAACCGTTATTATTACGATTTTCACATCCATTCCTGTCTGTCCCCTTGCGGTGACGATGATATGACCCCGAACAACATTGCCGGCATGGGTGCGTTGGCAGGCTTGCAGGTGATGGCGCTGACCGATCACAATACCTGCAAAAACTGCCCCGCATTTTACAAAGCGGCAAGAAAAAACGGGATCATCCCCATTGCAGGAATGGAGCTGACGACCGCAGAGGATATTCACATTGTCTGTCTGTTTGAAAATCTCGAAGATGCATTGCGGTTTGACGAATTTGTTGATACACAGCGAATCCGCATCAAAAACCGTCCCGACATTTTCGGTGAACAGCAGATCATGGATGAAAACGACAACATCATCGGCAAAGAGGAGTTTCTTCTTTCCAATGCAACCTTACTCACCATTGAGCAGGTGCCCGATGCGGTCGGAAAATACAACGGCATTTGCTATCCCGCACACATAGACAGAGAGGCAAACGGGGTCATTGCCACCCTCGGTACCTTCCCCGAAGAGCCGTTCTTCCGTTGTGCGGAATTTCACGACAAAGAAAAACAGACGGAATACAAAAACAGATTTTCACTCGTCAAAGAAAAAACCTTGCTGGTTTCTTCCGATGCGCATTATCTGTGGGACATCCGCGACAAGGATGCATTCTTTGAAATTGACGATGAGCCGTATTCGTCTGACAAGGTACGAAAAGAAATTTTCAGAATTCTGCGAGGTGAGCAAAGAGTATGAAAGAACTGTCTTTGAATATTCTCGACATCGCGCAAAATTCCATAAAAGCCGGTGCGGACACCATCCGGATTGACCTGACCGAAAGCGTTAACCGTTTTGAAATCAGAATTACGGACAACGGCTGCGGCATGAAGGAAGATTTTGTCCGCAATGTCACCGATCCGTTCACGACAACACGCACAACGCGCAAAGTCGGTCTGGGCATTCCGCTGTTTAAATTAGCGGCAGAACAAACCGGCGGCAGTCTTACGATCTCGTCAAAGCACGAGAGTGAACACCCGCTTGACCACGGCACCGTGGTAACGGCGGTGTTTGATCCGACACACATGGACTTCACCCCTTTGGGAGATATCGCATCCACGATCACCATTCTCATTCAGGGCAGTCCCGATGTACACTGGGTCTACACGCACAGCAAAGACAACGGCAGTGTTTCACTTGATACCGACGAGCTCAAAGCCGTTTTAGGCGATGTGCCGCTTGACACCTTTGAGGTACTCACATGGATCAGCGATTACATCAAAGAACAATATTTAGGTTTTTAAAAAATAATATATACATTCACAATGAAAGGATCTGTAAAACATGAAGTCTTTAGCACAACTTGCAGCAATCAGAGAAAAAATGCAGGGCAAAGTCGTTCTTCGCGAAGGCAGCGGTGACATCCGCGTTGTTGTCGGCATGGCAACCTGCGGTATCGCAGCCGGTGCAAGACCCGTCCTCAATGCCTTCGTGGAAGAAATCAACAACCGCGACCTCTCGGGCAAAGTCACCGTTTCCCAGACCGGATGCATCGGCATCTGTCAGTTTGAACCCGTTGTTGAAATTTACGAAGCCGACAAGGAAAAGGTCACCTATGTCAAGATGACTCCCGACAAGGCAAAGGAAGTCATTGAAAAGCACCTCATCGGCGGCAAAGTCATCGACGAATACACAGTCAGCAATATTTAAAGGTTTTTGGAGGTATAAAAATGGTTCGTGCTCAAGTATTGATTTGCGGCGGCACCGGCTGTACTTCTTCCGGCAGCGTCAAGCTGATTCCCGAATTTGAAGCACAGATTGCAAAGAACGGTCTTGAAGATGAAATCAAAATCGTTAAAACCGGTTGTTTCGGTCTTTGCGAACTCGGTCCTGTTGTTATTGTTTATCCCGACGGCACCTTCTACAGCCGTGTAGAAGCTTCCGACGTCAAGGAAATCGTTGAAGAACATCTTCTTAAGGGTCGTATCGTTGACCGCCTTGCATACAAGGATGTTGCAGCTGATGCTGTTGTCAAGGGCAATGTTTCCCTGAATGACACCCGTTTCTATGCAAAGCAGAAGCGTGTTGCTCTTCGTAACTGCGGTGTTATCGACCCCGAAAACATTGAAGAATACATCGCTATGGACGGTTATGCAGCTCTCGGTAAGGCGCTGACCGAAATGACTCCCGAAGAAGTCATCAAGACGGTTATGGATTCCGGTCTTCGCGGCAGAGGCGGCGGCGGATTCCCCACCGGTCTCAAATGGAGCTTCACAGCCAAGAATCAGGCTGACCAGAAGTATGTTGTATGTAACGCTGACGAAGGCGACCCCGGCGCATTCATGGATCGTTCCGTTCTCGAAGGCGACCCGCACTGCCTTGTTGAAGCCATGGCAATCTGCGGCTATGCTACCGGTGCTACCGAAGGCTATGTTTATGTCCGTGCCGAATATCCGATCGCTGTTGCCCGTCTGCAGAAGGCTATTGACGATGCACGTGCTTACGGTCTGCTCGGCAAAAACATTTTCGATTCCGGTTTCGATTTCGATCTGTTCATCCGTCTTGGTGCAGGTGCATTCGTTTGCGGTGAAGAAACCGCTTTGATGACCTCCATCGAAGGCAACCGCGGTGAACCCCGTCCCCGTCCGCCTTATCCGGCAGTCAAGGGTCTGTTCGGCAAGCCCACCACCGAAAACAATGTTGAAACCTTTGCAAATATTCCGCAGATCATCCTCAAGGGTGCTGAATTCTTCAACTCCATGGGTACCGAAAAGTCCAAGGGTACAAAGGTCTTCGCACTCGGCGGTAAGATCAACAACACCGGTCTTGTTGAAATTCCGATGGGTACCACCCTTCGCGAAGTCATCGAAGACATCGGCGGCGGCATTCCCAACGGCAAGAAGTTCAAGGCTGCACAGACCGGCGGTCCTTCCGGCGGCTGTCTCCCTGCTTCCCTGCTTGACATTCAGATCGACTATGACAACCTTGTAGCACAGGGTGCGATGATGGGTTCGGGCGGTCTGATCGTTATGGACGAAGACACCTGTATGGTTGACATTGCAAAGTTCTTCCTTGAATTCACGGTTGACGAATCCTGCGGTAAGTGCACTCCCTGCCGTATCGGTACCAAGAGACTGTATGAAATTCTTGAAAAGATCACCAGCGGCAACGGTACCCTCGCTGATCTTGACGAAATGGAAAGCCTTTGCTACTACATCAAAGAAAACTCTCTCTGCGGTCTCGGTCAGACAGCACCCAACCCGGTTCTGTCCACCTACAAGCAGTTCAAAGATGAATACATTGCTCACGTTGTTGACAAGAAGTGCCCCGCAGGCGTCTGTAAGAGCCTTCTTTCCATCGTGATCGAAGCCGACAAGTGCAAGGGCTGTACCCTCTGCTCGAGAGTATGTCCCGTCGGTGCGATCAGCGGTACTGTCAAGAATCCGCATGTCGTCGATCAGTCCAAGTGCATCAAGTGCGGCGCTTGCATCGAAAAGTGCAAGTTCGGCGCAATTGTCAAGAAATAAGGAGGAACGGATACAATGGCTGATGTAAATATCAAAATTAACGGCAAAGACTATACCGTTCCCGCCGGCAGCACCATTCTTGAAGCTGCCCGTATGGCAGGAATTGAAATTCCCACACTTTGCTATCTGAAAGAAATCAATGCAATCGGCGCCTGCCGTATCTGCGTTGTTGAAGTCAAGGGTGCAAGAAGCCTTGTTGCCGCTTGCGTATTCCCCGTAAACGAGGGTATGGAAATTTTCACCAACACCCCCAAGGTGATCGAATCCAGAAAGACCACCCTCAAGCTCATCCTCTCCAACCACAAGAGAGAATGCCTTTCCTGCGTGCGTTCGGGCAACTGCGAGCTGCAGAAGCTTTGCCACGACTACGGCATTGAAAACGAATATGCATTTACAGGTGTAAAGTCCTCTTATGCAATCGACAACAGTGCTGCCCACATGTACCGCGACAACGAAAAGTGCATTCTTTGCCGTCGTTGCGTAGCCGCTTGTGAAAAGAATCAGGGTTGCGGCGTTATCGGCGCAAATGACCGTGGTTTCGATACCCACATTGCCTGTGCTTTTGAAAAGCCCCTTGCAGATGTCGCTTGTATCTCCTGCGGCCAGTGCATCACCGTCTGTCCGACCGGTGCGCTTTCCGAAAGAGACGACACCGCCAAGGTATTCGCAGCCCTCAACGATCCCACCAAGCATGTGATCGTGCAGACTGCTCCCGCTGTCAGAGTGGGCTTGGGCGAAGAATTCGGCTATGAAATGGGCACTGTTGTGACCGGCAAGCTCGTTGCTGCTCTCAAGGCTCTCGGTTTTGACGGTGTATTTGACACCAACTTCTCCGCTGACCTTACCATCATGGAAGAAGCTACCGAATTCCTCGGCAGATACACCAAGAAGGAAAATCTTCCGCTTATCACTTCCTGCTCCCCCGGTTGGATCAAGTATTGCGAAACCTACTATCCCGAATTCATTCCCAACCTTTCCTCCTGCAAATCTCCGCAGGGTATGTTCGGTTCCGTTGCAAAGACCTATTATGCAGAAAAGATGGGTATTGACCCGAAAGACATTTATGTTGTCAGCGTAATGCCCTGTATTGCAAAGAAGTTTGAAGCTGAAAGAAGAGAACACACTGCTGTTGAAGGTCTTGCCGATATCGATGCAGTTATCACTGTCCGTGAGCTTGCAAGAATGATCAAGAAGGCAGGCATCCTGTTCAGAGAACTGCCCGATGCACAGTATGACGCTCCCTTCGGCCTCGGCTCGGGTGCCGGCACCATCTTCGGTGCTACCGGCGGTGTTATGGAAGCTGCGCTTCGTACCGCATACGAGGTTCTGACCAAGGAAGAGCTCCAGGCTCTCGATTTCCACGATGTCCGCGGTGTTGCAGGCATCAAGGAAGCTACCTATACCATTGCAGGCAACGAAATCAAGGTTGCTGTTGTGTCCGGCACTGCAAACGCAGGCAAACTGCTTGATATGATCAAGAGTGGCGAAAAGACCTACGATTTCATCGAAATCATGGCTTGCCCCGGCGGCTGTGTAAACGGCGGCGGCCAGCCCATTCAGCCTGCTTCTGTGCACAATTTCCGTGATATCAGAGCAGAACGCGCAGCAGGTCTGTATGCAGATGACAAGGCTCTTCCCGTTCGCAAGTCTCACGAGAATCCCGATGTCAAGGCGATTTACGATGAATTCTTCGGCGAGCCCAACAGCCACAAGGCACACGAAATCCTGCATACTTCTTACGTTGCACGCAAAAAGTATTGATTTTTAAATCATAAAAATTGAAACCGCCACATTGTGAAATCGCAATGTGGCGGTTTTTTACAGCAAAAAAAGGCATTATCGCATGCTTAAAGTGACCATTTTTCATTTTAGCTACTTCTGAGAAATAAATTCATTTTAAGCTAGTCTGAAAATGAAAATCTCTTGCAAATTTTAAAAAATTGTAATGAAAATCTCAAAATACAAATGTGCTATTTTTGTAAAACTGGATTATTTGTTCTGTCAACTAAATAGTCAATGCTTACATTATAGAAATCCGCCAACTTAATAAGAATTTCTGCTGTTAATGATATTACACCTGTTTCATATTGCGAATAGGTATTTTGTGATACATTCAAATATTTTGCAATTTCTTTTTGCTTGATATCATTATCTTCTCGTATACCTTTTAAATTTTTAAATGGCATAGAAATCACCTCATAATCATTATGTAATATCTGTAAAAAAGATATTGACTTTTATCTGTAATACAGATATAATATTGATAAGTTAATAAATAGTTTTTGAGGTGAATTATATGAAAAGAATTATTTTGACGATCCTTGGTACAATTTTAGCAGTACTTCTGCTAGCAGGCTGCAGTAGCAATGAAACATATAACACAACCGTTGAGTGTAATCATGAATACACGTCAAATGTTGCAAAAGAATCAACTTATGAATCGACAGGGATAATGCTGTATGTTTGTGAGAAATGTGAAGATGCCTACACAGAAGAAATTGAAAAATTGACAAAGCATATTCTATCTACTGAAGTGTTGGATGCTGCTTTATCAAAGGCCAAATATCATGTCTCTTCTTTTTCGATTTCTGTTGGCAAATTAGTGAATGCGGCAATGGATTATTATGAAATTGAGTATTTAACAGGTGAAGAAGCAATTGCGCAAGGTTATCTTTCTATAAACAATATAGACGAAACAATAAATATAGATAACTTATACTATGCAATTATTTCAGGAGATTGCATGCAAAATCCAGCTTATCCATATATGACAGAGTATGAACAGGCTGCAGTCACAGGGTGGTTGCTGTTTGACGATAACGATAAATTAATGAAATCTGGAATCTCAGTGTGCGAAAATCTTCATACTTGTGCAGTATTTATAATGACATCTAGTTATTAAAGAAATGTATTAAATTTTCATTTTTGCAAAAGAGTGTTCAACAGGTCTGTATGCAGACGACAAGGCTCTTCCCGTCCGTAAGTCTCACGAGAATCCCGATGTCAAGGCGATTTACGATGAGTTCTTCGGTGAACCCAACAGCCACAAGGCACACGAAATTCTTCATACTTCTTACGTTGCACGCAAAAAGTATTAAGCAATAAAAAAAGGGAGGATTCGCAAGAATCCTCCTTTCTGTTAGAGAAACAGACCTGCAGAATATGCAGGTCTGTTTCTTATTCAAACTCTTTCATTTTTGCGACAAATGTAGCGATGATTTCTTCACATGCGCTTTCGCTGATGTTACTTTCACCATTCATCAAGCCAAAAAATGCAATGGACAGCAGTGATCCGACTCTGTATGCCGTCATCACACCCGTATCAAAATACTCATCATGCATAGTCTTTGTATAATAAGCCTCAAACTCTGTGAAATAAAAGGTCATCAGACCGTCATACACAAGGCGGATGGTATCTGATTTCGGATTCAGATTATTCGCATTGAGACTGAATATAAAACGCAACAATGCATAAATCTCACGCACACAGTCCTCATGAATCGTCGCAACATTGACACTTTCCCGTCCTGTTCTTTCCAGACGGATTTCACGAACCTTCTGTCCGATGCAATAAAATACGAACTCCGTTCGGTCATTGAAGTGCTTATAAAAGGTTGCACGGTTGATCTGTGCGGCTTCGCAGATATCGGTTATACTTAAGTTTTCAATCATTTCCTTGGAAATCAGATCGAAAAATGTTTCATAAAGCTTTCTGTTTGTTCGGACAAAACGAAGATCTTCTTTTCTTGCCATTTTGCATTCCCTTCTTTGTGCGGATATAATGATATATTTTACACCACGCAAAGTGCTTTGTCAATCCCGAAATCGACAAATTGACCTTCTTTTGTTGATAATAAAAAGAAGATTGTCCGCATTTGAACGGGCAATCCTCTTTTTTTATTATTTGACTATCTTATTTTGCCAAAGAACCGACAAGCAGCATATAACCGCCGATCTGTGCGCCGAATTCGGGAGCACCTTCCATGATGATCTTACCTTCCTTGGTAGCTTCGAGCATATCATCGATGGACATGAGTGTGCCGAGAGCCGCATCAAGATCACGGAATTTGAGGGTGAAGAACGGCATAGCACGCTTGTATTCGCCCTTACCGGAACGGGACTTACCTGCCTTGACACGGATGAATGCACTGACAGTGGGTTCATTCTGCACAGCAAATGCATAAACACGGTCGGGGCTCTTGAGTGCCCATTCGTGCACTTCTTCGTGTCCGTTCTTGTTCAGCTGGCTGATACCGGCACTCAGAAGATAGAAGTAGCACTTAACAAGCAAACGCTTGGTGTCTTCATCTTCGGGCGGTTCGGTCAGACCAAGCAGATTTGCCATTTTCAGCAATGCTGCCATGAATGCGGCAAATGCTGCAGGATGCTTGGTAACACCCTTCATTTTGGGCAGGGTTGCGGGAGCAATCTTGCCCTTGAAGAATGCATTGAGTGCTTCAACACTCTTGAATTCAAGCTCAACCATGGGTCTGGGTTCGATTTTGGGATGGATCTTCCATTCGTCCCCGTTGACCACAAAGTGAATCGCATACTTGCCACCCGGAGCTTCGGGAGCAAGACAGCTGACTTGATAAACGCAGTGGACATTCTTGAACATCTTGTTGATGCTCGGAACATCTGCGGCGATGACTTTCAAGAGCGGCAAAGCAGCATTCAGAAATATTTTATTTGTTAAGAAGGCTTCTCTATCTGCCATTGAATCTCTTTCCTTTCGTGTGAGATGCGGGGGCGATTACATTTCGTCGTCCCAGTTGTCGTCTTCTTCAAAGTCTTTCTTCATGACTTCTCTGACAGCCTCGATGATGCCGTTCGCATCAATACCGAGAACAGACATGATATCCTCATGAAGACCGATGGGGGCAAACTGATCCTGCACACCGAGCTTCTTGAATGCGCAGCCCTTACCGGATTCAACAACAACTTCGGCAACAGCAGAGCCGAGACCGCCGAGAACGTTGTGATCTTCAACGGTGATGATACGGCGGGTATCCATAACAGCCTTGAGGATGGCTTCCTTATCAAGGGGCTTGATGGTGTGCATATTAAGCACGCGAACCTTCAGACCTTCTGCCTTTTCAAGGAAGTCAGCAGCCTGCACAGCCTGGAATACGCAGGAACCGCAAGCGATAACAGTGATGTCGGTGCCTTCGTGTACGGTGACAGCCTTGCCGATTTCAAAGCCGTAGTCGCTGTTTTCATACAGAACACGGTCAAAACCGCGGTTAATACGGATATAGAACGGGCCGGGGGTTGCATAAGCAGCCTTGACGGCATTGTAGGTTTCATAACCGTCAGCAGGAACGATAACGGTCAGATTGGGAATGGAACGGGTAACAGCAAGGTCACAGATTGCATGGTGCGTGGAGCCTGCCTGACCGAAGGAAGTGCCGGAATGGGTTGCAATAACTTTTGCATTGACATTCTGGTAGCACAGGTCGGTGTGAAGCTGGTCAGCTGCACGGAAGGATGCAAACTGAGAGAAGGTGGACAGGAACGGCACAAGGCCTGCTCTTGCCATACCGGCGGCAACACCGAACAGATCCTGTTCTGCGATACCGACATTGAAGAATCTGTCGGGGAATTCCTTCATGAAGTCACCGATCTTTGTGGACTTTGCAAGGTCAGCAGTGAGAGCAACAACATCCTTATGTTCTCTGCCGAGTTCAACGAGTGCCTGTCCGTAAATTTCGGAAGTGGAAAGCTGGGTGGATTCAATTGCAGTATAAGTCATTCCGCCTGCCATAGCTTATGCACCCTCCTTTTCTGCGCGGGCTACGCGCTTTTTGTATGTTTCGGCAAGAGCCTTCTTGCCCTTTTCGTATTTTTCATCGTCGAATGCACCGTAGTGCCAGGTGTAATCGTCTTCAATGAAGTCGATACCGCAGCCCTTGAGGGTGTTGCAGACGATCATGACGGGCTGTGTGCCGCCGTTCTTGTGGTTTTCATAAGCAAAGTCAATGGCTTCGCAGAGCTCTTTGAAGTTGTTGCCGTCGATTTCCTTGACGATGAAGCCGAAAGCGGTCCACTTGTCGCAGAAGGGCTCAAGCTTCTTGACATCTTCGGTTCTGCCGTCGATCATGCACTTGTTGCGGTCGACGAAGGAAATGAGGTTGGTTACTTTGTAGTGGGCAGCAGTCATAGCAGCTTCCCAGTTGGAGCCTTCATCGCATTCGCCGTCGCCGAGAACACAGAAGGTCATATAGTCCTTGCCGAGCACACGAGCTGCCAAAGCTGTACCGACAGCGATGGAGAGGCCATGACCGAGAGAACCGGTGGAAGCATCAACACCGACAACCTTGTTGGAGTCCAGATGCATACCCATCTTGGAGCCGGAAAGGTTAAAGGTCTTGAGCATTTCCTTATCGTTGAAGCCGAGATCGCAAAGCAGAGGAGCATAAGCGATTGCAGTGTGACCCTTACTGAGAATGAAGCGGTCGCGGTCTTCCCACTTGGGGTCATCAACCTTGAAGTTCATATACTTGTGATAGCAAACGGTCATGATATCAAGAACACTCATACCGCCGCCGATGTGTCCGCTGCCGGCCCAATAAGTTGTGTCAAGCGTCAGTCTGCGAAGCTCGTCAACCTTCTTTTCAAGAGCCAGCCATTCGGCCTTTGAAAGAGACATAGAATATTCCTCCTAATAAATATTTATCAAGGGGCGGCTGCGTGGGGCAACCGCCGATTTAACTGAAATTACTGATACTTCGGTCTGATTGCATGGAAGGCATCTTCTGCAACCTCGATGGTGCGTTTGATGTCTTCATCAGTCAGAGAAGCGTTGATGAAATGGTTGTGGTGAGAGGTCAGGTAAATACCTCTGTGAACCATTTCCTGTACCCAATCCTGATGGATCAGCAGGCTGTCGTCGTCTGCCAGACGCAGATAGAACAGAGAGGGTTCACCTGAAACAACCATGTGGAAACCGTTGTTGGCAGCAGCAGCCTTGAGACCCTCGGTCAGCATAAGTCCCTTTTCACGGAACAAGGCAGGCGCATTGAGTTCCTTCATTTTATTGATGCAAGCAATACCTGCTGCAAAGGGAACGGCACTCATCCAATAAGAGCCTGTGTAGCTCAGACCGCTCATAGCGGACTTCAGGAATTCCTTACCGCAAAGGCAGGATACGTTCCAACCGTTTGCAAGAGCCTTACAGAAGCAGATCATATCTGCTTCAAAGCCGTAGTAATGGTCAGAACCGGCAACATCAAGACGGAAGCCGGCACGGACATCGTCCACGATGAGAACAATGCCCTTTTCGGTGCAGAGCTTGCGGACCTTCTGCCAATAGCCGTCGGCAGGAAGCACATTGTCGACAAAGTTGCCGTGCATGTAAGGTGTGGAGATGAAAGCAGCAATTTCGCCTTCATGCTCATTGACAAGCTTTTCGAGTGCTTCATAGTCGTTCCAGTCAACATACAGGTTGTTTGCAACGTCCTCGGGGATAACACCGGGATAGTCCACCTTCTGTGTCCACATAGAAACACCGTGATAGAAGCCGTTGACGAAAATGATCTTCTTGCGATGGGTATGTGCACGGGCGCACATGATAGCACCCTGGGTGGTATCGTTACCGTTCTTCATGAAGAATGCCCAGTCTGCGGAAGCAACGGTGTCAACCATCAGCTCTGCGAACTCAACGATCTTGGTGGAAGGAGTGGTAACGCAGTTTTCAAGCTTCATCTGTGCCATTGCGGCAGCATCAACATCGGGATCATTGTAACCCAGAACATTGGGGCCGTATGCGCACATATAGTCGATGAACTTGTTGCCGTCGACGTCCCAGAAATAGGAGCCCTGTGCTTTTTCAGTAAAGAACGGCCAGGATGTGGGAGGAATCCAGCAGCCTTCTGCAGGACCCTGATGGCCGTACAGACCGGAGGGAATTACCTTACATGCTCTTTCAAACAGAGCATGGCTTTTATCATAATTATAATGCTGAGATGCCATTTTTTCTTCCTCCTTATGCAAGATACAGTGCTACACGGTCGAGAATACGGTTGACATTATCGACCATGGAGATCATGCCGCCCATGATGATGCTGCCCTGACCGATGCAGGCAACAGCATTGACATTGCCGTCAAACAGATCGCGGGCAAGGCGCATGCTTGTAAATTCCATGATTGCACGGTAATTTTCGGGAGCCTTCTTGAGAGTGATCATGCGGTGGTTGCAGACACGGATGGTGGCTGCAGGACCGCCGGTGATGGCAACCTTGATATCGCCGTCCACAATGTGGTCTGCACTGAATTTACCGATTTCATCATTGTTGCCGATCTGAGAAAGAGCAACAGCGATGGTATAAAGCATAAGCGAGGTGCTGATTTCAAAGAATTTTTCATCAGCAAGATCTTCGGGTGTTGCACGAAGATACTTGGTCAGAAGATCGGTCAGCGGAACAAAGCTCTTGAGCAGGAAACCGATCTTGGAAAAGCCCTTGCAGGGGATCGGCATTACAGTGCCGTCGATCATGCCGTTGAACTTTTCGCAGGAACCAAAAGGAATAAGAATATCACACTTGTCAACCTTGTCGGTCATACGGCAATAGCCGTTTTTGAAGGTAAGAGTTGCAGAGGGACCGCCTTTTACAACGAAGCCGATGGAAACGGGCTTTTTGTTTTTCAGCAGTGCTCTTGCCTGCGGATCAAGCTCGCAAAGGTTTTCGAGCGTTCCGAGAATGGCATACATATTGATATACGCCAGGGTTTTTGCATCTGTCAGATTCATGTTAGCCAACATGCATTCCTCCTAAACTATTTGCAGATTATATAAATCCGCATTATTTCTTATCTATTTTAGCAAAAGGAAAGCAGTATGTCAATTAACATTTTATGAATAATGCCAAGAAATAAAAGTTTGTTAAAATCAACAGATTTCACTACCTTTGTTCAAGCAAATTGACGAAAAAAAACCGTCCGATGCATCCCGGACGGTCATACAAGCAAAATATCAATCAGCGTACAAGCTCTTGCTCTGCAGCAAAGCCTCGTCATCCTGTGCGCTGGTGGATTCTTCCTTACCCTGTGCCATAAGCACAATTGACTTGATATAGTCAATCATATAATTGATAAAATCAGAGATGTCGGCAAGATAGCCCAAAAGAACTTCAAACATGTAGTGTGCACTCACTTTCATATATTGTAATATTTGAATAATATCATATTTTTATGAACAGTTTATGAATAAGTCATGTCTTAAATATGAAGCAAGTGCTGCCGACTGCCAATTTTTATTGTCTGCTTTTGTTTATATTGCCGAATTTTATACAACAACGCAATCATTCAGAAGCACATTTGTGTTTTTGTTTATTATTTTTAACTCTATGAACCATTTCGCACACTTTACAGATGAATAGAATTTTTATATAATTATGTCAGCAAATATAACAATGCGAGAATCAGCTCTTCATCCGCCTGCTCGGCATAAAGCAAAAAACAAACCGACAGAATCAGAGCCTTGTCGGCATCATCGGCACGGATGCCCTTGCCGTCAAACAGCTTTGCAATGAGGTCGGAGGGATTGCTGCGTTTTTTACAGCAGCAGCCCGTCTGTGCCTGCGATTTCTGTGCCTGCAGACATGCTGCCTGCGCAACAGCTGACGGTACGGACGGCTCGTCTGCAGGAAATTGCCTTGCTGCATCTTCAGCAGCGTTTTTCGCTTTTTTTCGCATTTCACGCACACGCTGCTCTGCCTCCTGCTGCATCTGCGAAAGCTGTGCATAAGAATATTCAGCCAAGCAAACCACCCTCCCTGAGCATGTGCATCATTTTCACAACTCTCAGCACATTGACTGCCTCATCCACCTTATTGCGCCTTGCTTCACTCAACAAGGGCTTGAGTGCATACAAAAAATCACTGCGGCTATCCTTTTCATTCATCTTTCCGAAATAACGTGACAAGCCTCCAAGCACCTTGGGATCCGCCAGCGGATTATTGCCGCCGAACAGCTCGGCAGCACCGCCACTGTTGTTTCCTGCCGCACTGCTGTCGGTCTGCATATTTCCAAGCAGCTGCGCAGCAGTTTCCTGCAATTGTTTCATATCCTCATCACTCAAAGAGGATAAAAGATCATTCAGATCCATTTTTACCACCGTTTCCCTGCAGCTTTTTCAGAATTTCGATTGCCTGCGGCGTTTGCAGCAATTTCTGTGCCGTATCACGATCAGCAAGTGCTTTGTTGAATAATGTTTTCTGCTCATCCGACAGTGAATTGACCACATTGCTCTTTACATTTTCTTCATTTGCCGTCGGCTTCCCTGCCAGCATCTGTAAAAGTGCTTCGATACGCTTATCCTGCAAATCGATCCCTCCCTTAATACTCCATATCTATGCGAAAGAAGGTTTTCTTATGCGCTTACTTGTTATATCGGATTCACATTCACGCAAAGAACGGCTGGAAGCTGTTCTGAAATCCGAACCGACAGCGGATGCGGTTTTTCATCTCGGAGACGGCGCCGGTGATTTGTTTTATCTGCAAGACTCCGACAGACGTACATTTTTTCTCATCCGCGGCAACTGCGATTCCGCCCACAACCCCAACCTGCAGGACAGCTGCTGTGTCACATTGGAGAATGTAAAAATATTTGCAACACACGGACATCTTTACAGTGTCAAGTTCGGTCTTGACAAGCTCGGGCTGGTCGCCCAAATGCAACAAAATGATCTCGTTTTGTTCGGACACACACATGTGCCGACCGATTTATATGAAAACGGAATTCATTTTTTCAATCCCGGCGCACTTGCCGACGGAAATTACGGCTGCGTGGATATAACCCCAAAAGGTATCATTTGTTTACAAAAACAATTAAAAATGTAACAGTTTTTTAACAATCTGCGATGTTTAGTTGTTGAAAAATTCAAATATATATGGTATCATTTAAATTAAATAATAATATGTGGAGGCATAACCAAAATGGACACTCGTTTTGCAATTACCGATTACCATGACACTACGGCTGTCAACAAGGCGCTTGACGAACTGATTGCCAAACCGATCTACTCGGTCGGCAAGGAAGCTCTTGCTGCTTATGTTGACAACTATTTTGAAGCAAAGTGTGCTACTTCCAAGGCTATGATCGCAGAAGCCCGTGAAGTTATTCCCGGCGGCGTTCAGCACAACCTTGCTTTCAACTATCCGTTCCCGCTTGTTTTCACAAAGGCGCAGGATTGCTTCCTTTATGATATCGACGGCAACAAGTACTTCGACTTCCTGCAGGCAGGCGGCCCCACCGTTCTCGGCTCCAACCCGCCCCAGATCCGTGAACAGGTCATCGACCTGTTGAACACCTGCGGTCCTTCCACCGGTCTGTTCCATGAATTTGAATACAAGCTTGCAAAGAAGATCTCCGACTCTGTTGAAACGGTTCAGATGTTCCGCATGCAGGGCTCCGGTACCGAAGCTTGTATGACAGCGGTTCGTGTTGCCCGTCTTGCAACCGGAAAAAAGAATATCATCAAAATGGGCGGCGCATACCACGGCTGGTCCGATCAGCTCGGTTACGGCATCCGTGTTCCCGGTTCCAAGTTCACACAGGCAAACGGTGTTCCGCTTTACCTGTTCAAGCACACACAGGAATTCTTCCCCAATGATCTCGAAGATCTCGAAAGAAAGCTCAGAGCAAATCAGCTCAGAGGCGGCACTGCTGCTGTCTTTATTGAACCCGTCGGTCCCGAAAGCGGTACCACTCCGCTTGATTTCGACTTCAATAAGGGTGTTGAAAGACTTTGCCGCAAGTACGGTGCACTTCTTATCTTCGATGAGGTTGTTACCGGCTTCCGTATCGGCATGGCAGGCGCACAGGGCTACTTCGGTGTATCCCCCGACCTGACCATCTTCGGCAAGGTTATCGCAGGCGGCTATCCGGGCGCAGGCGGTGTCGGCGGTAAGAAGGAATACATGAAGTATCTCGGCGCAGGTCTTGATGATTCCGGCATGAAGATCAAGAAGGCATTTACCGGCGGTACCATGACCGCAAATCCGCTTTCCTGCTGTGCAGGTTACTACACCCTTGAAGAAATCGACCGCACCAACGCTTGCCAGAAGGCCGGTCAGCTGGGCGACCGTCTTACCAAGGGCTTGCAGGAACTCATCCGCAAGTACAACCTTCCCTTCGTAGCATACAACGAAGGCTCCATCTGCCATCTTGAAACCGTCGGCACCATGCACTTCTCCATCAACTGGAAGAAGCCGTGGACCATCCCCGGTGTCATCAAGGCAACCGATGCACGCAAGGCTGAAATGACCCACATGGGCGCTGCTTACATGGCAGAAGGTCTTGTAACGCTTGCAGGCAGCCGTCTGTACACCAGCGCTGCTTACACACCCGAGCTCATCGACGAAGCTCTGACCAGATTCGACAAGGTCTTTGCAACGGTTGAGCTTCTCAACAAATAAGAGGTAAAGCAATGGATATTCTCGAAGCAAAATTGGCTGTCATTGAGGCAGGCAAGCAGCTTGTCAAATGCGGTCTGATTGCCCGTACCTGGGGCAACGTCAGCTGCCGTGTCAGCGACACGCATTTTGTAATCACCCCCAGCGGACGGGAATACAACGCTCTGACCCCCGATGAAATCGTTCTTGTCAGCATTGCTGACTGCACCTATGACGGTGACATCAAGCCGTCCTCCGAAAAGGGCATTCACGCATCCTGCTACAGACTTCGTCCTGAATGCAATTTCGTCATTCACACCCATCAGCTGTATGCCTCCATGGCAGGTCTTGCAGGACTTGACATTCAGGTGAAGGATGAAAAGAGTGCTGCTATTCTCGGCACCTGCATTCCTTCTGCAGCCTACGGTCTGCCCGGCACGGGCAAGCTGAAAAAGGGTGTCAGCGATGCTATTGCCCGTTCGGACGGAAATGCAGCGCTGATGCTGCATCACGGTGCTGTTTGTCTGGGAACAGACATGGACAATGCTTTCTGTGTAGCACAGGAGCTTGAAGTAGTCTGCAAGCAGTTCCTGCTTGACCGTTATGCAAAAGTTACCGGCAACACGACAGCCGATTTCGTATCCTTGAGCAGCTACATTGCCGACACGCTGAAAAAGGATGACATCAAGGCGGTTGACTTCCCCGCATTTATTTCCGAACGCGAGGGAGATACCATTCTGATGACACCTGCCGAAGGCGGCGACAGTGTGCGTATTCGTCTTTGTGACGGCACACCGCTTGATACCCATGCAGAGTATCCGTCCTCCGCTGAGCTGCATCGCGCGGTTTACAACAAGCGTGAGGATGTGAATGCAATCATCCACAATAAGCAGGAAGATGTGATTGCCGTTTCATCTGTCGGCAAGACAATCAAGCCTTTCCTTGATGACTTTGCACAGATTGTCGGTGTTACTGCACGGAATGCAGTGTTTGATCCGAACAACGGTCAGAAAACGGCGAAAAAGGTCGTCAAAAAGCTCAAGGGCCGCAATGCAGTTCTGCTGAAGGATAATGGTGCACTCTGTGCCGGCAGTGGCATGAGCGATGCGCAGGCAATCGAAATGGTTGCAGAAAAAGGCTGTCAATCATTTGTGGCAGCAAACCTTCTGGATATGGGGAAATCAGCCATTAAGGGCTATGAATGTGCTTTGATGCGTCTTGTTTACAAGATGAAATATTCAAAGCAGGCAGAGAAATAATTGACACATCGGCACCGCAATCCTTTGGCGGTTGCGGTGCCGCAATAATTTTGAAGCAGGGAGAGAAAATACAATGGCCGAAGAGAGAAAAACTGAATACAAGAATGCCGTGCGTTCCAGACAATTGATTAAAAATGCTTATGTTGCTTTGTTGAATGAAAAGGATGTAAACAAAATCACGGTTACGGACATTATCGGCAGAGCCGGCATTTCGCGCGGAACCTTTTACGCACATTATACAGATGCAAGAGATCTTTATACAAGACTTGAGCAGGATGCAATCAAAGCCATTCTCAATATTATTGAAGAAGCAGGCGTGTTCAATTTTTATGAAAATCCGCTTCCCACATTGGAAGCAAATCTGCGCCTTCTCGAAAAAAACAAAGAATATTACCGCCTTCTGCTCACATCCTGCGTAGGATGCAGTTTTATTCAGAAACTCAGCGATGACTTTGCAACGCGTTTTGTGCCTATGTTTATGGAACGCTTCAGCAACATCAATGCAGAAACCATCCGCAGCTATATCAGCTTCGTATCAAGCGGTGTACGCGGCATGATTTTCCGTTGGCTTGACGGAACATTGAATCTGACGGCACAGCAATGTGCACAGCTGATGTCTGATATGCTTTTAGGCGCAAAGCCCTCTGAATTGAATAACCATTAAACCTGACATACAAACCGTCCGACGGAGCAATTCCGATCGGACGTTTTTTTTGCATCAATTTCTGCACCTCCTGTTCCCTTTTGCATAGTATGAATTGAGGGCACGAAGGGAGGGAAAACGATGAACTTTCTGGGCAATAACTGTTGGATCATTCTTCTGATCGTTATCATTCTTCTCGGTTCGGACGGCTGTGGCTGCGGTTGCAACACCTGCGCCACCAACTCCTGCGGCTGTAACAACGGTTGCGGCTGCAACTAAAGGCATAGCATAAAAAATGACACCTCGGGTAACCGAGGTGTCGATTTGTTTTATCAGCCGGTCATACCGCCGAATAGCTGGGTGATGGAAGAAAAGATCTTATAGAACCATGCCCAGATCTTCTGCCATAAGGTCATCTTGACTTCTTCGATGGGACTGTCGGAAACCGCAACTGCATTGCAGGAATACGGAGCCGAATTTCTCACGGTAACTGCGCAGGCAATGTAGTAATCCACATCCTGATCGGTCAGGGTGTAATTGATGCCCTCCGCAAGCTTGACACCTGCATAGATGCTGTCGCCTGCGTTCTTGAGTCTGTACCATTCATAGGTGACATACTGTGCTGCATTCTCTTCGATTTCAGAGGTTACAACATAGACCGTTTCGCCTGTGCGAAGAGTGCCGGAAATAGCAGCGGCAACTGCAATGGGCTTCTTTTCAACCGTCAGCGTGATATAGGCACTCAGGGTTGCATAGTTTGCGCTGTCGGTAGGAACAAATTCTACCTTGTATACATCATTGAATACACCGTGTGCAACGGGATAAGAGGATGCGTTTTCAAGACGGAATGTGCCGTCACCTTCCTTGGCACTGGTGAACACAGCTGTGGACAGCGGAGAGCCGTAAATAACGGTAGCCGTCGTGGGCATAAGCACATTCAGAGGCTTTGCCTTGAGAATTTCAACGGTGAGTTCGTTCGGATTGACAACAAGCACATAGTTGCCTGCTGCGGAGCCGGTCAGAACGGGAGCCGTATAATTGACTGCACGGGTGCCGGCTGCATTGTTTTCAACCGTACCGGTAACAGCATAAGAAGCAAGGCTGACATTGCCCTTATCGGGTGCATAAACATTGGTCAGTTCGCTGAAGTTGATAGCAACATCATAGTTGGAAGCGGAGAAGTTGCGGTCCGTAACGGTTGCGTTGGTGTAAAGCGGACGCGGATTGACGGTGACAAGACCCTGCACATAGCGGAAATCGTAGTTTTCACCGGAGAAGTAGCCGGTAACGGTAACGGGATAACCTTCTGCACGAACGGGAGAGCCGAGGTCATAAGCACAGTTTACGATCGCATAACCGGTTGCAACGGAAGCAAGGGTATCTGCACCGGTAAGACCGGAAACGGTGTATGCATAGGTGGGAGCCGGATCACCGTAGGTCAGCGTATAGCTTGTTGCAGTGATAACAACCTGAGCTTTGTTGATAACAAGCGTGACTTCCTTGGTAACGGTCTTATAGTTGACCGTATCGGCAGGCATAAAGACAGCAGTATAGGTCTGTGTGCCTGCACCGGGCTTCACATTGCCGTTGACCCAACCCCAACGGGAGTCGCCGAGAGAAATATCATCCAGAGTTCTGCCGCTGTCGTAGGTCAGAATGCCGATTTCAGGCATCGGATAGTCGGGTGTCGCCTTGTCGATAAGGACGGTCAGGGTATCAAGATTGGTCACATTCCATGTGTAGTTGCCTGCCTTGGAGCCTGCAAGAACGATATCACCGGTTGCAAGAGCAACATCCTGCGTACCTGCCTTGTCGCTTGCAATGGAACCCGTTACGGGAGCGAAGTAAACATCCGCATCGGTGTCGCCTGCGGCAAGAGTGGTCAGATCCATATCGAATGCGACATCAACCGTCTTGTTGCCTGCTTCATATTCGCGGGTTTCTGCAACAGCAACAGCCGTAAGTTCTTTCTTTGTGATCACACCTGCGTTTGCATTGGTGATGTTGACATTCAGAACATAGTTGTCCTTGGATTCACCGACGAGAGCAACATTGCCGACGGTGACAGTCTTGTTTGTGCCTGCATTTGCATCATCAAAGTAATAGATTGCATTGGCAGCATCAAAGGAAACCTTGTCTGCACCGGACGCGGTGTTGATAGCACCGGTGACAATTTCGGTGGTTGCTGCGGTTGCCACATTGGTGCCGTCATATTCCTTATCGGCAACAGTGACATTCACATTGAATGCCGCAGGAGCAATGGTGAATGTGCCGATGGAAATGTTGGAAGCGGGAGCATAGATCTTCTGATTGCCGACATAGGTCTGACCGTCGCGTTCCTCAACAGTACCGAGATTGTCGGGCAGAGCAATATCCACGGTCACACCGTAGGTGCCTGCATTGGTCGGAATGGTAGCGGAACCGTTGTACTTGACGGTGATATTGCCCATAAGCACTTCGGAAGCACTCTTATTGGTTACGGTGACCTGCTGCTGGGTTGCATTGTAGGTCTTTTCTTCTTCAAGTCCCGCAATGGAAAGAATCGTATTCAGATCCGCAATGGTCATTGCCTGCGAAGCAACAACGCTTGTTGCAGCAGAGCCTTCATAAGGGCCGGTTGCGGTGACGGTCAGCACAACCGTTTCATTTGCATTGGCAACGGTATAGGTCTTTTCGGTGGAAACCGTAGTGCCGTTGACTGTCCATACATAGGTGTAATAGGTTTCATCGGCAGGTGTCATAGCCGTAAGGTCTGCAGCAAGGGTCTGTCCTTCCATGGGATAACCTGTGATCATCAGATTGCCCGAAACAATACCCTTGGTGATGGTCAGAACTACTCTCTGATTGTTGAGCACATTGTAGTTCACGGTATCGGTCGGAACGAAGGACGCGGAGTAAACAACAACATCCTCGTTGTAAGGCTTGGAGCTGAAGGGCGGCTTTGCATCGGCAGCATCAAAGACGAACTTACCGTCAACAGAAGCGGTGAATTCAGAGAAGACAGCATCTGCAAGCACGGAGCCGAACGGAATACTTGCAGTGGGATATACAGTGATCACGGGGTTGATCTTATTGACAATGATCGTGCCCGATTTGGTGGAAATGCGATAGTTTTCAGAGGTAATGCCTGTGAAATCAAAGAAATAGGGATAACCGCCGTCCACAACGGGAGCGCCTGCAGTGTAGCTTGTATCAGCTGTCGGTTCTCCGATGCCTGCCTGTGCGAGCGTGGTTTCACCGTGCACAAGACCGGTCAGGGTGTAGGCAGCAGAAAGATCAACTGTATCCAGATAGTTGACATTGATGGTCTTACCTGCAACGAGCAGTTCAGCCTTTTCGACCTTGAGTGTACCGGTCATAAAGGTGATCTGATAGTTCGGAGACATATCCTCGGCAAGCATATCGACCGTAATGTCGTAGGTGCCTACCTTATAATTGGTATTATAATTATAATCGGAGGTGAAGATATAGTCGGGAGTTGTACCGTTTTTGGTCAGCGCATTGGGTGTATCCGAACCGACAAAGTCATCGGTATAGGAAACCGTATGGGTACCGAAGGTAACAGCATCGAATCTGTCGCCGTAGGTGATCACAGCATTGTCTGCGGTGACCGTGATCGGCTTGGGAGAAACCATAATCAGACCGTCATCAACGATCAGATTGTAGTTGCCGTTTACATCCTTGTAATTGGAATTGTTCAGTTTTACAACATAGCCTTCTGCAATAACACCGTCAAACTGATCGTAGGTGGTGGAGGGATAAATGTTACCCGAGGTCACAACCTGCTTGATGGAGAATGCGGTATCGGTTGCACAGGTATAGGTATACTGTGTCAGGTCAGGTCTGGGATCACCGTATGTCAGGCTTGCATTGTAGGTGATGTGAACATCCGATGCAAGAATTTCAACGGGAATTTCAACCGTGTAATCCAGATAGTTGTCGCTGTCGAAGGGCTTGAAAACAGCCGTATAGGTATCAACAAGAACCTGCGGATTGGTTTCGGGGGCTGCCCAATCCCATGTACCTGCAATTTCGGGAGTGTAATCATTGCCGTTGAGGTTGATGTCGCCGAGCTTGCCGTTGTAGGTATAATAACGGATGCCGGTAACGGTGGGAACGGTCACGTTGGGCATTGCCTTTACGATTTCGACCATCGGTTTTGCAGCACCGTCTTCAAAGGTGAGAAATGCAACGGTGTAATTGCCTGCATCTGCACCGGTGAGTGCATTGGTGGCAACGGTCTTGTCGATATCTTCCACATACTGCTTGCCGACATTGTTGTTTTTCAGATTACCCGTGACGGGAGCAACAGAAACAATGTCACCCTCAAACAGGCCGTCGGTGATGGTCAGATTGACAACCGCTGTCATATCAGCCGGGTCATAAGCACGGCTCTGTGCAACTGCAGAGACGGTCAGCGGACGGGCGGTAACGGCAAGGGATGCATAGCCGACACCATAATTATAAACTACATTATAGTTAGACAGGAAGGTGGGAACGGTTGAAAGAACAGGCTGAATATAATAGGAGCCTGCATTGATATTGCCTGCG
>JAZNCO010000132.1:0-1661 GCA_045587645.1 Acutalibacteraceae bacterium
GTTGTCACGGTATCCACCCAACAATAAAGACTGGAACGAGGACTTGAAGGAACTGCATGGTGTGCCGTTTTTGCCTGCTGTTCCACACGGAAGATTGGAGGAATATGAAAGACAGGCAGAAAGCCTGCAATATTACCCTTGCAGAATTGAAAAGCTGCGGTCACAGCTGAACGCTGCGTTCCGGAATGGACAATACAGATATCTCGCCGAGTATGCTCTTGCAGGCTCGGTTTTCTTTTCGCAAAAAACGGCCTCCAACCAAGACTGCGATCGGGCTTTCTCACTCTCCAAGCAGAGGCTGGGGATGTTATACCGCCCCTACCGTGACCGCTGCCGAAGCACTGTACTTTACAGAGATTTGAGCGCAAAAATCGCAGATGTGATGCAGAATCTGAAAAACTATGCAAGGACGGAGGAACAGACAAGAATCACAGCAGATAAGCTGTATGACCTTGCAGATTGCGCACTGCGAGTATCTGTGGATGAAGCACTGAGGAATCAGGAACAGTCACAGGAAGAAGAAATCGAACCCGAACCGGATTTTGAATTGCAATTGGAATAGCGGCTGTGTCATAGCGCAATACCTTGAAGGATTAACATGAAGAAGATTTATTATCTTCAGAGAAGAAAATATATATGGAGGGATGTGACAAATTGGATGAAAGACAAATGGTAACGATAGGAATCGTCATTGTATTTTTCGCCTTGTTTCTGATTCTTATGAATGTCCTGGACAATAAGAGCATTAACGGAATCAAGGCAAAACAGGTTGGTGACGGTCAGCACGGCACAGCGAGATGGGCAACGAAACAGGAAATCCGTCGCTCTTTTTCCTCTCTGCCATTCGCCCCTTCAGAGTGGAGGCAAGGAAAGAACCTGCCAAACCTCGAAGGAACTGTGGTCGCCTGCAGAGGAACGACAAATATAACAGCACTGATTGACACAGGAGATGTTCACACGCTGATGATCGGTGCAGCCGGTGTCGGTAAGACAGCGTATTTCCTGTATCCGAATATCGAATTTGCCTGTGCTTCGGGGATGAGCTTCTTGTCAACGGACACGAAGGGAGATGTGGGGCGAAACTACGGAGAAATCGCAAGCAAGTATTACGGCTATCATGTTTCTGTGCTTGACCTGCGTAATCCGACCAGATCGGATGAAAATAACATTCTGCACATGGTAAACAAGTATATGGACGAATACCTTGAGGACAGGACAAACCTTTCCGCAAAGGCAAAGGCCGAAAAGTATGCGAAAATCACAGCGAAAACAATCATCAACATCGGCAGCAGTGACGGAAACTACGGTCAGAACGCATTCTTCTACGATGCAGCAGAGGGCTTGCTGTCATCCACCATACTGCTTGTTGCGGAGTTCGGTGACAAGAATGAAAGGCACATCGTAACGGTGTTCAAGCTCATTCAGGACTTGATTGCAAAAAAGCCTGCAAAGACCAGTAAGGAAAAAACACAGATGTATTTCGCAGAGCTGATGGAAATGCTCCCGTCGGAACACAAAGCAAAATGGCTTGCAGGTGCGGCACTGAACTCATCTGACCAGGCAATGCTCTCTGTTATGAGTACAGCACTATCCCGACTCAACAGCTTTCTCGACTCGGAAATGGAACAGCTTCTGTGCTTCGGTACAACAATTGACGCTGA
>JAZNCO010000133.1:0-1566 GCA_045587645.1 Acutalibacteraceae bacterium
AATTTCATCCAAAATTCCATTATCATTATATAAAATCAAAAAATGATTTTTAATATTGAAAGGACGTAAAATCCATGGATAAATCACTTCGCAGACCTGTTATTGCAGGCAACTGGAAAATGAACAACAATCCCGAGCAGACAAAGGCTCTCATCGAAGCAATGAAGCCTCTCGTTGCAGATGCAGACTGTGGCGTTGTTATCTGCGCTCCCTATATCGACCTTTATGCAGCAATGGAAGCAGCTGAAGGTTCAAACATCAAAATCGGTGCCGAAAACTGCCATTGGGCAGAAAAAGGCGCTTTCACAGGTGAAGTTTCAGCTGAAATGCTCAAGGCTGCAGGCGTTCCCTACGTTATCATCGGTCACTCAGAAAGAAGACAGTACTTCGGCGAAACAGACGAAACAGTCCGTGACCGTGTAAGAGCTGCTCTCAATGCAGGTCTTAAGGTTATCCTTTGCGTTGGTGAAGTTCTTAAGGAAAGAGAGCTCGGCATCACTGCTGAAGTTGTAAGAATGCAGACAAAGGTTGCTCTTTCAGGCGTTTCAGAGGCTGAGCTTGCAAACATCATCATTGCTTATGAACCCGTATGGGCTATCGGTACAGGTCTTACCGCTACTCCCGAGCAGGCAAACGAAGTTTGCGCTGTTATCCGCGCTCTTATTGCAGAGCTTTATACAAAGGATGCGGCTGATAAGTTCGTTATTCAGTACGGCGGTTCAATGAATGATGCAAACGCAGCAGAGCTTCTTGCTCAGTATGATGTTGACGGCGGCCTTATCGGCGGTGCATCACTTGTTGCAGAGAAGTTTGCAGCTATCGTTGCAGCAGCTTCAAAATAATTAAAGCTTTCAGGGGGTCGGAAACCGACCCCCTCTGTATGATTTACGGAACGCTGAGGACAGCGTTCCCTACCGCAGATTTGTAGGGAACGTCGTCCCCGACGTTCCGTAGCAAAATATGAAAGGAATGTTTGATATGAGCAAGAAACCCGTGCTTCTTTGCATTATGGACGGCTTCGGCAGAAATGACAGCGATTACGGCAATGCAATCGTTGCTGCCAAAACCCCTAATCTTGATAAAATTATGAGAGAAAACCCGATGACATATATCGGTGCTTCGGGTATGGATGTTGGTCTGCCCGACGGTCAGATGGGCAACAGCGAGGTTGGTCACACAAATATCGGTGCAGGCAGAGTTGTTTATCAGGAGCTTACAAGAATAACAAAGTCAATCGCAGACGGCGATTTCTTTGAAAACGAAGCTCTTGTGGGTGCAATGGAAAACTGCAAAAAGAATGATTCCGCACTTCATCTTATGGGTCTGCTTTCAGACGGCGGTGTTCACAGCCACAACACTCATCTTTATGGAATTGTTAAAATGGCAAAGAATATGGGCGTTGAAAAGGTTTTTGTTCATTGCCTTATGGACGGCAGAGATGTGCCTCCCACATCGGGCAAGGATTTCGTTGCTGACCTTTATAAGAAATGCGCTGAAATCGGCGTTGGCGAAATTGCAACAATCATCGGCCGATATTATGCAATGGACAGAGACAACCGCTGGGAA
>JAZNCO010000134.1:0-40324 GCA_045587645.1 Acutalibacteraceae bacterium
CCGCTTGGCCTCCGACTTTGGTACACTAAACGGTCTTATGGTTGGCGCTACAAGAGGTATGTATGCAATAGCAGCACGTGATTTTGGACCTGCTCCTAAAATGTTCGGTCAGGTAGATAAGGCAACAAATATGGCAACAAATTCTTCCGTTTGGGGAATATTTGTTTGTGCGGCGTGGCTATTATATTTCTACGGCGCAAATCTTGCCGAAAAAGGTTGGTTTGGAATGTTTAACTTTGATTCTTCTGAGCTACCCATTGTTACAATCTATGCACTATACATACCAATGTTTATAATGTGGATGAAAAAAGAAAAGGATTTAGGCTTTGCAAAACGTTTCCTTTTACCTATTTTATCTATCATTGCTTGTGGATTCATGGTTTTTGCCGCCGTTTATGCACACGGTATCACACCATACTTAACTGCAAAAGCAGAAGGCAAATTCTCATTCCCGGTTTTATTCTATCTAATTGTATTTGTGGTAGTTTTAGTTATCGGTGCTATCTTTAAAAAGTCAAAAAAAGCCGCACCTAAAGCAGAAGAAACAACCGAAGTAAAAGAATAATAAACTATAAAATAAATAGCACCCAATTCCGATTGAGGAAAAGGGTGCTGTTTTTTTGGTCATTTGAATCCAACTTGACAGAAATTATAGTGATATTGTGCCGTAGAAAATCACGGCGAAGCCGTGTATATCTTCAATTCCGTAAGGAATTGCATATCATCAAGACGAAGTCTTGTATATCATCATTGCGAAAGCTTTTGATGCACGCTAAAGCGTGATGATATACAGTCCTTGCGGACTGATGAGATACAACGATAGCAACGCTATCGTTGATGATATGCCATTGCTTTCGCAATGGATAAAAAAATGCTGTTCCGTAGAACAGCATTTTTTCTGGGGTGGGTAGTCGGATTCGAACCGACGACCTCCAGGGCCACAACCTGGCACTCTAACCAACTGAGCTATACCCACCATATTCAAAACAACTGTCTTCAGACAGCATGAGAATTATATATGAAAAGAGAGCACTTGTCAAGAGGATTTTTTGTTTTTAGCCGAAAAAGTTAAAAAAAGAAAAACAAACCCGCTTTTTTGCAATAATCCCGTTGAACTTCGAGGAAATAAATTTGAGTTTTTTACAAAAAAGGTCTTGACTATTTATGAAAATGGTGTAAAATAGGTTTAGCACTCAACAAACGAGAGTGCTAACTCAAAATTCGACAATTATTTTATCGGGAGGAAACGATAATGACATTAAGACCGCTTGGCGACAGAGTCGTACTCAAATTCGTTGAAGCAGAAGAAACCACCAAGGGCGGCATCATTCTTGCCGCAGCCGCACAGGAAAAACCGCAGATTGCAGAAGTCGTGGCAGTCGGCCCCGGCGGCGTGATTGACGGTAAAGAAGTGGTGATGGAACTCAAGGTCGGCGACCGCGTGATTCTCAGCAAATATTCCGGCACCGAAGTCAAACTCGGCAAGGATGAATACACCGTTGCCCGTCAGAGCGATATTCTGGCAATCGTAGAATAAGATTTTTTTCAGGAGGCATTACAGATATGGCAAAACAGATTCTTTTCGGTGAAGATGCCCGCAAAGCACTGCAGGCAGGTATTGACAAACTCAGCAATACCGTTAAAATCACCCTCGGCCCCAAGGGCAGAAACGTTGTTCTTGACAAAAAATACGGCGCACCCCTCATCACCAATGACGGTGTGACCATTGCAAAAGAAGTGGAACTTGAAGACGCATTCGAAAACATGGGTGCACAGCTTGTGAAAGAAGTTGCAACCAAGACAAACGACGTTGCAGGCGACGGCACCACCACCGCTACATTGCTTGCACAGGCACTCGTGCGCGAAGGCATGAAGAATGTTGCCGCAGGTGCAAATCCCATGGTCGTCAAAAAAGGTATTCAGAAGGCTGTTGACGCCGCAGTTGCAGGCTTAAAAGAAATTTCCGCACCCGTTAAAGGCTCTTCCGACATCGCCCGTATTGCTACCGTTTCTTCGGCTGACGAAAACGTCGGTGCTCTCATCGCAGAAGCTATGGATAAGGTCAGCGCAGACGGTGTTATCACGGTTGAAGAATCCAAGACCGCCGAAACCTACTGCGACATCGTGGAAGGCATGCAGTTTGACCGCGGTTACATCTCTCCCTACATGGTAACCGATACCGACAAGATGGAAGCTGTTATTGACGATGCTTTCATTCTCATTACCGACAAGAAGATCACCAACATTCAGGAAATCCTTCCCCTTCTGGAAGCCATTCTGCAGGCAGGCAAAAAGCTCGTCATCGTAGCAGAAGACATTGAAGGCGAAGCACTTGCAACCATCCTCGTCAACAAGCTGCGCGGCACCTTCACCTGCATCGGTGTAAAGGCTCCCGGCTTCGGCGACAGAAGAAAAGAAATGCTTCGTGACATCGCCATCCTCACCGGCGGTGAAGTCATTACCGAAGAACTCGGCCTTGAGCTCAAGGATGCAACCGTTGCGCAGCTCGGCCGTGCAAAGCAGGTCAAGATCAGCAAGGAAAACACCATCATCGTTGACGGCGCAGGTGCTGAAGAAGAAATCAAAGCACGCATTGCCCAGATCAAGAATCAGATCGAATCCACCACAAGCGAATTCGACCGTGAAAAGCTGCAGGAAAGACTTGCAAAGCTTGCAGGCGGTGTTGCTGTTATTCATGTCGGTGCTGCTACCGAAATCGAAATGAAGGAACAGAAGTTGCGTGTGGAAGATGCTCTTGCAGCTACCAAGGCAGCCGTTGAAGAAGGCTATGTAGCAGGCGGCGGTGTTGCACTGCTGAATGTCGCTGAAAATATTGAAGCACTGCTTGCTTGTGCAGAAGGTGACGAAAAGACCGGTGTGAACATCGTTCTCAAGGCAATCGAAGAACCCATCCGTCAGATCGCTGCAAACGCAGGCCTGGAAGGAAGCGTTATCATCGATGCCATCCGCCGTTCCGGCAAGAAGGGCTACGGCTATAACTTCGCTACCGAAGATTACACCGACATGTCCGAAGCCGGCATTCTCGACCCGACCAAGGTGACCCGTTCCGCTCTGCAGAACGCATCCTCCGTTGCAGCCATGGTGCTGACCACCGAATCCCTTGTTTCCGACATTCCCGATCCCAAGGCCGAAGCTGCACAGGCAGCAGCCATGGCAGCCGCACAGGGCGGCGGAATGTATTGATCCCTTAAAACAGCAAAAATCACCGGGACTCACAGAAAAGTGGGTCCCGGATTTTTCAGACCTTTTCACAGGCTGTCTTTTTTATTCATCCTCTGCATAAATAACGTCGTTCCCGCTTTCATCGGTCGGCAGTTCCGTAGGACGGGGCTCTGCCGCAACGGGTTCATTGTCGCCGTAAACGAGTTCTTTCCATGTTTCGGTGTTGCTGTCAAAATCATAGATACGCTTGACACTCATGCCATACACATAGGTATCGCTGTAGGTGCCCTCCATGGGCATGCAGTGCTGCTCGATGCTGTATTCCTGCAGCATTTTATATGCCGAGAACAGCAGAGAAATGCAGGTTTTGGAATCGATATCGGTCACGATTCTGGGCATAAATTCCTTTACAAGCTCCAGAAGCTCTGTCAGCTCCATGCTCAGCACGCGGTCCTTGGCAGCGATCAGCAGCTTGCGCTGACGCTCGGTTCTGTGCACATCGGAGTCCATTTTTCGGATGCGAGCATAATAGAGTGCCTGCACACCGTTGAAACGGGTCAGCTCGTTGGGAGTGTCGATGAGCAGATCCTCACGGTCCAGAAGCAGCATCAGATCATTGATATATTCCGTTTCATCGTCCGTCGGGGTCAGATACACACCGCCGATGGCATCAATGACATCCTTGAAGATCGCAAAATCAAGCATGACATAGTTATCCACATGAATACCGAAGTTGGATTCAATGGTTTCCGCCAGCAGTGCAACACCGCCGTAAGGAAGTGCGGCATTGATGCGGTTGTAGCCGTTTCCGGGAATCTTGAGATAGCTGTCACGCAGAACAGAGGTCAGCACGATGGTATCGGTATAATGGCTGACGGACACGAGGATCATGGAGTCCGAACGTGCCGTGCCCTCCGAAAGCGATTCATCGGCACCGATGAGAAGCACATTCCACACATTTTCATCTGCCATAACAATGCTGTTGCCTGCGGCATTGGCTTCAAGCAGCTCGATGAGTGTATCATATTCCTCATCCCCAAGCGACAGCTCCGGATTTTCAATGATCGTTGCAGGCTCCTCGATCATTCCCTGCGTGCTGTCTGCCGACACGCCCGTCTGCTCTTCCATGGGAACAAAAGAAAACTGATTAAAAAATGAGTGCAATGCAAAATAGCCGCCGCCGACAAGCAGTGCCAGCACGATCACGATTGCAAGAAGCACCTTGCCTGCCTTTTTCTTTTTGGCAGGCTTCAGGGGATCCGCATAAATTGCCGGCTCACCCTGCTCAAGCTCTTGTACAGGGGCATCGGCAGGCTTGGCAGCTTCCTCACTTTGCGTTGCCTGTGCCTCTTCGGCTTCGCTTTGCACAGACTGCGCTGCAGCAGGCGCACTGCTTTCATCAGACAGCTGCACAGCATGCTCCGCATGACGCATTTTATCTAAAAATGAATCAAACGAATCATTTTTGTTTACGGAATCAGACATATCGGTTTTCCTTCTTTCTTTCTCTTTGACTATATATAATAAATAATTTTACAAATAATGTCAAGCAAATTCAGTTTTTGCATTTACAAACACATTTTTTTATTGTACAATATTTTCATTATTGTACGGAGGTCTGTATATGGAATTTTGTGCACAAAAAGTAATGGAAGATGTTATTCAATGGATCCGCGACTGGTTTGCCGCCAACGGTCCCGACTGCAATGCCGTCATCGGTATTTCGGGCGGCAAGGACAGCTCCATCACCGCCGCCTTGTGTGCTGCCGCATTGGGCAAAGACCGTGTTATCGGTGTGCTGATGCCCAACGGTGAGCAAGCCGACATCGCCGTGGCAAGAGATCTTGTTGCCACGCTGGGGATCCGAAGCGTGGAAATCAACATCCTGACCGCTTACAATGCACTTTGCACGGAAATTGAAAACAAAATCGGTGAGATGAGTCATCAGGCTGTTGTCAATCTGCCGCCGCGCCTTCGCATGAGCACACTGTATGCCGTGTCGCAGACCTTCAACGGCAGAGTTGCAAACACCTGCAATCTGTCCGAGGATTGGGTCGGTTATTCCACTCGCTACGGTGATTCGGTGGGTGATTTCAGTCCGCTTTCCAACCTGACCGTTGCCGAGGTCAAGGAAATGGCACGCTGCGCAGGCCTTCCCGACCGCTTCATTGACAAGGTGCCGTCCGACGGGCTTTGCGGCAAGACCGATGAGGATAATCTCGGCTTCACCTACGCAACTCTTGACCGCTACATCCGCACAGGTGTTTGCGAGGACGAGCAGACAAAGCAGGCAATCGACCGCCGCCACAAGGCAAATCTTTTCAAGCTGCGCCTGATGGACAGCTTCCCTTATGACGGTCCTCGCAAAGCGGCTGACTGATTGAATGACGTTACTGTAAACCCGTTTCCTTAAAAAAACAAAAAAAATGAGGGGCTGTTGCATTCAGATGCAACAGCCCCTTTTCTGTTCGGTTTATCGGGCGACGATGAATGTCATTCTTTCCTGAATGGTCAAAAAGCCGTGGCCGGTGTTGTAGCCGCCGTGGTCGGAGGTAAGAATGATCAGCCAGTCTTCCGTTTCATAGGTTTCGCGGCTCTCGATGGCATCAATAATCAGCTTGCACTGTGCATCGTTGTCGGCAATTGCTTTTGCATAATCGGGATTTTCAATGCAGAAGCCCGTGCCGTGGCCTGCGCTGTCGGGATATTCAAAAATGCTGAAAATGAAATCGGAGCAATCCGCACTCTGCACGTCAGCCAGGGTGTTTGCAAAGGTACCGTCATCGTTATCCGCATCGGTGAATGTTACATCCAGCCCCTTTTCGGCAATATACTGCTTTTCATAAACGTATGTGGAATCGTCATTAACAAAATGGCCGTTCCAGGAAACATAAAATGCACTGTCCTCAATGATGTCGTCCTCAACAAGAGAAACGAACAGGCTCGGACAATCCTGATTTTTGGGAACACCGTTGCCGGTGACACCGTTGACATCCGACCACTGACCCGTCAGAATGGCAGCCCAACCGGCAGCCGTAGAAGTGTCCTGCTTGTGGAAGTTGGGATAATTGATACCGCCGCAATAACCGATCTGTGCCGTACCGCCGGTGGAAAGCAGATAGCTGATGGCGGAATTTTCGGTCGTGCCGTCAAGCAGACTGAGTGCATCGGCTCTGCCGCCGTCGTAACCGAGAACAATGACCTTTTTTTCGGTCTTGCCTTCGGGCAGCTCTGCTTCAAAATGATTTTTGATCATGCCGTAAATATCGGTCTGCGGAATGGCAGTTTCAAGCGTGTTGGAATAACTTTCCACGGAATTGACATTGTCTTTGTACTTGGATACGGTGTCGCTGAAATTGATGCCTGCGATCAGTCCGTACAGCATCATAAAAAATGTAACGATACCGGCGATTGCGCCCTGGAACATTGTGAACATAGCAAAAACCTCTCTTTTTAAATATTGTATTTTCATCATAACATTTTTTTGGGGTCTTGGCAAGTGGAAAACAAAAAAAGAGGACAGCCGAAGCTGTCCTCATCCTTTGCAATATGTTAGCGGGCAACGCCCTTTTCAATGACTTCGCCGTCAAATGTCCAATAGGGAGAAAGAACATCAAGCTCTTCGCCTTCTTCAACAACGCCGCCGACAACATTGTACTTTTCTGCAAAATCGTCTTCTGCAAAAACGGAAACATCCTTATCGCGAAGGATACCGGCTTTTTTGAATGCCTTGACAAGCTTGCCTGCCTTTCTGACAGCCTTCTTGTCTTTCCAATCTTCGTAATCACCGTATGCTTCACGGAATGCCATGACAAATTCGCTGTCATCATCCAGTGTATCAATGCGGTTGTTCCATGCAGCAAAGCCTGTGCGCACCTTTGCGCTCTTGCCCTTGCTGACAAGATACATTGCTTCATAAAGCTGACCGAACAGAACGGCATTTTCACGCAGACCGATGACAATGGGATCGGTGGGCTGTGCCTTTTCGACTTTCGTGATGGTGATAACACCCTTTGTACGCAGATAGAAGAAAGCAGCCACAGCGCCGACGGCAGCAGCAATAACACTGGCTACGATGACATCGTCCATGAAAAACAGTATCGGACCCATATTCAACTCTCCTAATTCAAATTCTTGACATAGTGGTGCCGTAAGCGACACCTACAAACAGTAACATTATAGTCTACTGTTTTTGATTTGTCAAGGTTTAAGCAAAAATAATGCCGTAAAAAATTATTTATGCTGCTTATTTTGCCTTATGCTTAATCTTTTTGTCGGGTGCAATGGTCATATAAACCACTGCTGCAAGGGCTGCGCCGAGCATGGGAGCTGCAATAAACACCCACACGACCTTGAGTGCATCTGCATCACCGGCAAGAGCCTGCACAAGAGCAGGACCGAACGAACGGGCGGGATTGACACTCGTTCCGGTGAAGAAAATACCGAAAATGTGTACCAGTGTCAGGGTAAAACCGATCACAAGACCTGCAACGGATGCGTTGGAGGTGTAATTGGTGACACCGAGAATGGCAATCACAAAAACAAAGGTCAGAATCATTTCAACCAACAAGGATTTCACAATATTGTCATCATACAGACCGTTTGCACCGAGACCGTCCCTTGTACCGACAAGCGCAGCAAGCAAACCTGCACCCGCAACACCGCCTGCAAGCTGTGCGCCGAGATACAAAAGGAAATCCTTTACATTCATGCGTTTAGAAATGAGCATGGCAAGCGAAACCGCAGGATTGATATGGCAGCCCGACACATTGCCGATGCTGTAAGCCATAGCAACAATGACAAGACCGAAGGCAAGCGCCGTCAGCAGATAAGACACCTCACCGACTGCACAGCCCGTCACAACCGCTGTTCCGCAACCGAACAGAACAAGCGTGGCTGTACCGATAAATTCAGCAATAAATTTACGCAACATACAAAACATCCTTTCTTTTTTTCTTTATATCATTATACTTCCTTTCATTTTCCTCGTCAACCGCAACTTGTTATCCTGCGCATTTTTAGCAATATGCCTAAAAACGGCTGTCATTTTTTTCATATGAAGAAATATTTTGGGCTTGCAAAGCGCATTTTTATGCGTTAAAATAATTAAGTATAAAATAAAAAAGGATGGTTCATACTTATGAAAAAGACCCGTCATATTATTTCATTACTGCTTGCAGTGCTTATGATTGCCGGCAGCTTTCTTGCAATCACGGCAAATGCCGTTGAAAAAGAAGAAATGTATCCCTCCATCGTCATTCCCGGCCTGTTCCAGGGCAGAGCCACACTGTATGACGAAAACGGTGAAATTGCAACCAACGCAGACGGCGATCCCCTTGAAGCTCCGTTTTTCCTCAGCGGCACCGAGGATATCATCGGCACCGCACTCGAAATTGCAGGCATTCCGCTTCTGACCACACTCATGACCCAGCGTGACAAGGATCTTGAATTTGCAAATGCACTCGGCACAGCTCTGGGGGAAATACTGCTTGGCAAGATCAAGAGTGACGAAAACGGTGAATTTATTTATGATGTTCGCCCCGAACAGCTCAACACTGCCGTCAGCAACCTGACCGAAGAACAGAAAAATTATGTTTATGATACCATTCCGCTGACCACCTACAAAGAAATTGCAGGCGAAGACAAGCTGTACTTCTTCACCTACTTCTCTTTTGAAAACATGGATACCGTCACCGAACGTCTTTACAACCTGATTCAGACCGTGAAGGAAGAAACCGGCTATGACAAGGTCAACATCGTTCCCATCAGCCAGGGCGGCACCATCTGCAACTCTTTGCTTGAAACCTACAAGGATCAGGGTATTTTTGATGATCTGAACCGTATCGTCTATGTTATTCCCGCACTCGACGGCAGCTACACCCTCGGCGATATTTACTATTACGGTCTTCTTGACGATGACGAGGCTCTTTATAACTATATGTTCCCGCTTCTGCTTGAAGGCGACCAGGAATGGCTGGGCTATCTCATCAACACCCTCATCAAGATCTTCCCCAAGGAAGTGCTCAACAATGTGCTTGACATTGCGGTGGATATTCTGATTGAAGAGTATCTTGAATATTCCACCATGATGTGGGGTCTGATGCCGAGTGAATACTATCCCGAACTCAGGGAACGCTATCTCATGGACGAAGACAATGCCATTCTGGTCGAACAAACCGACCGTTACTATCAGGCACAGCTCAACCGTGAAGAAAACATTCTGACCGCACTCGAGCATGGTGTTGAAGTTTTTGACATTGTCAACTACAACGATGCGCTTTATCCCATCTGCGACAACTGGAACAAGTGCCAGGCAGACGGCATCATTCAGCTTGAATCAACCTCCATCGGTGCATACGGCATCGGTGTGGATGTGCAGCTTCCCGAGGGCTATGTGCAGCAGAATACAAACCCCACCTGTTCGGATCCCGAAAACCATGTGCACATCGACCCCTACAATCTCATTGATGCCTCAACAGGTCTTCTGCCCGATACCACCTTCTATTTCTACAACGGTGACCATGAACAGACCGGCAGAAACGACATTGTCATGCGTCTTGTTGTTGACCTGCTGACCGACCCCAATTTCAAGGATGTTTACACCTATGAAAAATATCCGCAGTTCAACACCGCAAGAAAAACAAGAGGCGCACAGGACAAGATCGACTCCATGAAGGTTTATCTGACCGATGATTCCGTAGATCCTGCCGTCAGAGAACGCCTTGCAGGTGTAATCGACAAGGCACAGGCTCTGTATGATGACACCGCCTGCACACCCGAAGAAGTGCAAGAACTCAACAATGCGCTTTCTGAGCTGGATGCCATCCGCAGACTCATCACCACAGGAAACGAAGAAGAACCGGTGGATTTCGGTGACAAGCTGGAGAAAGCATTCATGGCATTCCTGACCAAGGTTTTCAAGTTCTTCAACGATATCCGCTTCTGGCTGTTCGGCGGCCGCGGATTCTCCGATGACCTCACCCTCAACACAAAATAAACAACCACAGCCGGAGTCAAGCACTCCGGCTGTCTTTGAAAGGATTTCTTTGATGTTTGAACTCATACAGACAGGCGCACACACCTGTTATTTTGATCTGCCAAGCAAAATCGGAGTTTATGTCCGCGACCCTGACCATGTGTATCTCATCGACAGTGGGCCGCACAAGGACAACGCAAAAAAAGCACTTCGCATTCTGCGTGAAAAAGGATGGACGGTAAAGGGCATACTCAACACCCATGCCCATGCCGACCACATCGGCGGCAACCGCTATCTGCAGGAGCAGACGGGCTGTGCCGTGTTTGCATCCGAAAAGGAAATTGACCTGACCCGTCACACATATCTTGAGCCTGTTTCGCTGTATGCAGGCAATCCGCACAAGGACCTGCGCCACAAGCTTCTGCTTGCGCAGGAAAGCGATGCTGTCGGCTTTGAGGACAGCCGTTTTCCGGAAGAGATCGAGGTCATTTCCCTGCCCGGTCACTCCCCCGACATGGTTGCATTCCGCACACCCGACAACACCGTTTTTCTTGCAGACCTGCTGTGCAGTGAAGCCACACTGACAAAGTACGGCATCACATTTCAGTTTGACATTGAAAAGCACCTGCAATCACTGGAAGCAGCAAAACACTTGACAGCCGATGTGTTCGTTTCATCCCATGCCCCAACCACTGACAACATCATCCCGATGCTCGACATGAATCTGCAAAAGGTGCATGAAGCAGCCGACTTTCTGTTGCAGCAGTGCCGCCGGAAGCTGACCTTTGACAAGCTTCTGCAAGCGGTGTTTGCGCAGTATGATCTGACCATGAACCATGCACAGCATGCATTGGTAGGAAGCACCGTGCGATCCTATCTGTCATATCTTTATGACAATGACAGAATACAGATTCTGTTTGAAGATAACATCTTATATTATCAATCCGTATAAATAAGGGAGGTTCTGATTTTGAAAACATTGATTATTTTAGTGGACGGCATGCGCCCGGATGCCATTGCCGACCTGCCGCAGGTAAAAAGAGTATTGCAGAAATCCGCCTACACCATGAACGCACAGACGGTCATGCCGTCGGTGACTCTTCCCTGCCACATGTCGCTGTTTCACAGCGTGACCCCCGAACGCCACGGAACGACCACCAACACCTATGCACCGCAGGTCAGGCCGATCAACGGCATCTGCGAGGTCACAAGAAAATACGACAAAACAAGCGCATTTTTCTTCAACTGGGAAGAAATCCGCGATCTGTCCCGCCCGAACTCCCTTGATTTTGCCTATTTCTTCCGCGGCAGAACGGTCGGTTATGACATTGCAAACGAGAAAGTCACCCAAGCCGCTATTGACTACCTGTCAACAACCCCCACCGATTTCGCCTTTGTCTATTTCGGCTACACCGACATGGCAGGCCACCGCCACGGCTGGATGAGCGACGAATACATGGCTGCCATGAACGCAAGCTGGGACTGCATCGAGCGCATTCTCGCCGCCCTCGATGACGATTATACCGTTATCATCACCGCTGACCACGGCGGCCACGACCGCACCCACGGCTCGGACCTGCCCGAAGACATGGTCATTCCCGTGATCATCACGGGCGGTGCGGTCGAAAAGAATTTCACCCTCGGTGAAACGCTGGGGGATGTCAACATCATCGACCTTGCCCCGACCGTCACCACCCTGCTCGGCATCCCCGCCGACGAAGACTGGGACGGCAAAAGCATAATCTGACAAAAAAAAACAAATCTGCAAACCTCCAATCGGGCGGCTTGCAGATTTTTGCATTTATATTTACAAAACGGCAATAATCTTGCGGATGATTTCCTGCAAAGCTTCTCTTTTTTCGGGCGGAACGGTTGCAAACATGGCCTCCAATTCGGGAAAGCTTTTGCTCCCGGAGCCGAACACAATGCTGTCTGCAGTCGTATGCAGGGCGGTACAGAGCTTATGCAATGTAGCCACGCTCATTCCCTTTTTTCCCGTTTCAATATCGGCCAAAAACTGCGTGGAAATGTTTGCCATTTCCGCCAGTTTTTCACGGGACAGCTTCTGATATTCTCTGATGCTTCGTATCCGTTTTCCGTATTCTGCATTTTCCGCATTCATGATTGACCACTCCTATAGATATAGTATAATGTAAGCAAAAGTTGCTGAAAATCATCTATAGTTGTTGACAAACAAAATCAATTGATGTATTATTGCATTGAAATATTTTATGTGATAAGGAGATTTTATTTATGTTCTGTTCCAATTGCGGCACGCAGCTGCCCGACGGCACCAGATTCTGCAACAACTGCGGTGCGCAGCAGGTCGTTGCAGCCAACCCTGCCCCTGCACAGCCTGTTGAACCCGCCCCCGCTGCACAGCCTGTTGAACCCGTAACGGCTCCCGAAACACCCGTTGAAAAAGTAAAAAAGAAAAAGTCAGGAATGAAGATTGCAGGTATTGTTCTGATCTGTCTTCAGATTTTTGCATTTTTAGCACAAAACAAACAAGACTTTGCGGAGTGGTTCAACACGGGAGCTCTTGGCATTTTCCAATTTTTAGGATTTTGCTTGTTCGGCATCATCGGTGTTGTTCTGCTTGTGCTTGACAAAAAGAAAAACGGATAAAAACAAAAAGGAGATTTTATTATGTTCTGTTCCAACTGCGGCACTCAGTTGCCCGACGGTACCAAATTCTGCAACAACTGCGGCTCTCAGCAAGCAGTCGCAGCCAACCCTGCCCCCTCACAGCCTGTCAGCGAACCGCTTCCTCCCGTGCAACCCGTTCAACCCGTACAGCCTGCTCCTGAAAAGCCGAAGGCTGAAAAAAAGGCAAAGAAGGCACCCGCCAAAACATCGACAAAAATTCTCATCGGTGTTGCAGCTTTCCTTGTTGCAGGCCTGATCGGCAAATTCGCCATTGCCCCTTCCATGACTTCCGATTTAACAACCACCGCACCAACAAGAAACCAGTCTGTTTCGGTGCAGCAAAGCACAACGGCAAACTCTGCTTATGAAGACATTCTCACCAATGCGCATATTGTGCATTTTCAGCCTTTCTTCGGCATGGACACGGCAAACTTTGTTATGAAGCAGGCAGACGGAACCATTTGCTGCGCCGATTACGGATACAAAAATGATGTAGTCAAACAGTGGGTTGAAACCGTTTATATTCCTGTTTCTGAATATACCGACGAACAAAAAGCCGCTACGGAAAGCACGATGAGAACGCAGTTTGCATCTTTGGAGGCTCTTTCCTGTTGTTCGGTCACCTATTCAATGGATAATAATTATCTCACCATAGAGTGCACCTATTATGACATGGATCAGCAAAACAATTATTCCGAATTGTATTATGCAGGCATTCTGCAGACCAATACATTCATTTCCATGTCGGCAACAGAAAGCACCTTGTTAAACCAAGGATTTGTTAAAAGATAAAGGAGCGGATCATGAAAAAGCTTTTTGCAATTTTTTTGACTCTTGCATTGGTGCTGACTGCATTTGCAGGTTGCGGCAACAACAGCACCGATAATCCGACCACCACACAACCGTCCGTTACCGAGCCTCCCCGTCAGGTTGCAACAACCGAATTCCACCCTGCAAGCGAAGCCTTTGCAGGAGGCAGCGGCACGGAAAGCGACCCGTTTGAAATCAGCGAAGCAGGTCACCTTGTTCTTTTGCACGAAATGCTCAAAAAAGAGTATGAGGATGTCAACCTCGGCACGACCTACACCGACGGCTTTTACATTCTCACAGCAGACATCGCGCTGAATGACACTGCCGATTTTGAAAACTGGGGCACCACTGCTCCCGCCTACGGCTGGACTCCCATCGGCACGAACGGCAACGATTTTGCAGGTGTGCTTGACGGCAACGGCCATAAGATCACAGGTATGTTCATTGATGCCGACGGAAGCGAAAACGAAGCCTCCATTGACAACTACGGCCTGTTTGAGGATCTGTGGGGCACTGTTAAAAACCTGACGGTCGAGCAGTCTTATCTGCGCACCGCAGGCGCCACAACCAACACCGGCACCATCGCAGGCTCCGCTTACACAGGCACCGTTGAAAACTGCACGGCTGATGCTGTGATCGAGCTTTACGGCTGGCAGGATGCAGGCGGTATCACAGGCAACGGCGGCAGCATTTCCGCTTGCTCTTTCAGCGGCACCGTCATCCAGCTTGACGACGGCTTTTCACACATCGGCGGCATCACTGGCAGCGGCACTGCTGAAAACAGTGTTTTCAGCGGAACGCTCAACGGCAAGGGTCAAACAGGCGGTATTGTCGGCTACGGCGGCAATGTAAAGAACTGCACCAACAAAGGCACTGTTATCGGTGAAAATGCAGGCGGCATCAGCGGCAGAGTATATGAGGCAGGCACCAATCAGGAAATTAAGACCACCCAAATCACCATTGAAAACTGCATAAACGAAGGAAATGTAACAGGCACTGCTGTTGCCGGCGGCATTGTCGGTGGGATGGGCAACGACGAATCGGACATTTCCATGTCGGTCATCAACTGCGAAAACAAAGGCACTGTTGCCGGCAACAAAAAAGTCGCCGGCATCATCGGACAACTGGAGGTTGCTCGTTCCGGCCTTATAAAAATTGAAAATTGCATCAACCATTCCGACATAACTGCCGAGGGCAACACAGGCGGCATCATCTGCGATATGACGGGTTCCATTCTGCATCAGGAAGGTGATGTTGTGATTTCTGGCTGTAAAAACCTCGGCAACATCACAGCCGAAGGAACAGACACTCTTTACAGCGCAGGCATTCTTACCTATCTGCTTGTTATGGCCGAAACAATCGATTTCAATCTGACCATTGAAAACTGCGGAAATGAAGGAAATATTCAGAGTGAAACCTGCGCAGGCGGTATTGTGGCATTCAGCAACATCGGTTTCAATGCCTCTGCCAGTGCGGACTCAATGGCTATTTCAAAAGAAACCTTTATTGCGCTGAACAACTGCAAAAACAACGGCGATGTCACCGTGCAGACTTCCAACTGCTTTGCAGGCGGTGTTGTCGGTGTTTTGGGGCTCGGTACAATAAAGACAAATATCACAAACTGTGAAAACAACGGCAACATCAAGGTGGACTTCAGCCTTACCGATGCGCAGATCGAAGAACAACAGGGTGCACAGTGGCCTGAATTCTTCCAGATTGCAGGCGGCATCATCGGCAGAATCGGTGACGGATTGAAACTCTCCACAATCGAAACCGACAAGCAGCATGAACGCTATGTAAATGCAGAAGATGCGGATATAATGATTTCTGACTGCATCAACAACGGCACTGTCACAGCACCCGATTACAGCTTCATTCTCAACCAATGGAAACAGCCGCTGTATGTCAACTACCTCGGCGGTGTTGTCGGTCAGGCTGCTGCCACCTTTGACTACAAATTCAGCACAGAAAACTGCACCTACACAGGCACTGACCGCGGCTTCGGAGACACAGCCTACGAAGACTTCGGCACAAAGAACTAAAACACAACAAAAACGCGGTCGATTGTAACAGATCGGCCGCTTTTCAGAAATGAGGGATTGATTATGGGCGTTGTCGCAATCATTTTTGTTATTTGTACCATTCTTGCCATTGAAGATGGCGGGGATATGACAGTGACTGTTCTGTTCGCAGGACTTGCTGTCTTGTTTATCTACCTTTGGGCAACAAAAGATAAGCGGGCAAAAAAACGAGTTGAAGAAACAAGAAAAAGAAAAGAAGAGGAAGAATGCCAAAGAAAAGCGAAACTTCAACAATATGCTTGCCGTCGATTCAATACTGCTCCCTTTGCAACACAACTGCGACAGGATTTTCACAAAAGAAACTGGAAAGACTTGGACTATAACAGCGGGGGCTGCGCGATTTATGAAGATAGAATCATCACGCACTGTCAAGCTTACATTTACCTTGATCATGGTTGGGGAAATTTAGACTTGCCAAGTTGTGAGACACTTGCGGAATATTTTGGTCTTGCATCCGGCAAAGAATATGTTACTGAAAAAATAACAAAGACTATCGGCGGTGTTTCAAGCAGTTATTCCGGATATATCAGCAACGACGGCAGTGTTTCGCTTTCTCGCGATTTCTGGGGCGAAGACATAACAATCGGCTATAAGGTCTACATAAAACCCTCCGTTCCCCCACCCAAGCCGCAAGGCAAAGCGTGGTGAAAAACGAAAACACAGAACTCCTTCATTTTTTGAAACAAACCACCGTGTCGGTCAACTTTGCCGATACGGTGGTCTTTTCATTTATTCTGTCTTATTCCAACACGAGATATCCGCACGGGGGGACGGTGACATTGCCGTTGAGGGCTTCATCGGTCATGACATTTTTGTATTCCCTTGCGAGGGTGACGGTGCGATCGCTGTCCGTGAAGTTGAGCACAAACAGCAGCTCTCCCCTTTTTCTGACTTCCAGACCGTCCTCGGCAGTGATGTCGGGTGCATCGGTCGGGATGCCGAGCTCGTTTATAAGGCTTTCGCAGACATCGTCGCAAAGGTCTTTGTCGTTACGGAAGGCAACATACCATGCCTTGCCGTTTTTGTAAGTATTGACGGTCACCGAGGGCAGTCCCGCATAGAAATCATCCTTGTATTCGCCGAGCACCTTGGCGGTGTCGGCATGGATGATATCGCAGACATGGTGAATTTCATATTCCCTGCCGTTATAGGTGGCACGGTGGCTGATGTTTTCGGGCAGGGAATCGGTTTCCTCCATCCAAATGCCGAACACATTTTTGAGTTCATCGGCAGGCCAGCCGCCGAGATAACACAGGTCGTCCTTATCCACAACACCCGTCAGATACGTCGCCACAAAATTGCCGCCTTTTGCAACATACTGCTCAATGCGTTCCTTGGTGCCGTTTTTGAGCATATACAAAAACGGGGCTATGACGAGATCATATTTGCCGAAATCGGCATCCATGGGAATAATGTCGGTGCTGATGCCGCGTTTTCTGAACGGTGCATACCAACGGATGCACTCCCCGAGGTAGTTGCGGTGCTCGTTGTTGAAGCCGCAGAACGCATCCGTTGCCCAACGGTTTTCCCAATCATAAACAACGGCAACGCGGCTGTTGCTGTAAGCACCGACCACGGCGGAAAGCTTTTCGATTGCCGTGCCGGTTTGGGTCACCGAACGGAACACCCTTGTGTTTTCATGACCGCAATGGTCCACCACCGCACCGTGGAATTTTTCGTGACTGCCACGGCTTTTTCTCCACTGAAAATACTGCACACTGTCCGAACCGTGTGCAATCGCCTGCATGGCCGCAAGCTCCTGCCTGCCCGGGTAAGGCAGCTTGTTGATGGAATGCCAGTTGACAAGCGACGGTGTGCTTTCCATCATAAAGAAGGGCTGTCCGTCCTTCATGCTGCGGAACACATCATGCACAAAGGCGGTTTCAAGTGCTTCATACGCATTGTTGCCCTTATCCCAACCGGGGTAATTATCCCACGAGCAAAGGTCGATGCTTTTTGCCATCTTCTGATAGTCAATGACGGTGTACATACGCATGAAGTTGACCGTCACGGGGATATCGGGTGTCAGCTCACGCAAGGGTGCAATCTCATTTTCAAGGAACGAAATATGGCTGTCGGACACAAAGCGCTTCCACGCAAGCACCAAGGGGGAGGAGCAGACCTCACCGCGGTATTTCGGAGAACGGATCTGACTCCAATCGGTGACGGTGTGCGACCAGAAGTTGTTCCACCATTGATGATTCAATTCGTCAATATCATTGTGATATTCCTTTTTCAGCCATTCCTGAAAGGCTTTCTGACACAGCTCACAATGGCACTCACCCGAATATTCGTTGGAAATGTGCCACATTTTCACAGCCGGGTGCTTGCCATAGCGTTCGGCTAAAATGCGGTTCATGTTCCGTACCTTTTCACGGTAAACAGGGCTTGTCAGGCAGTGATTGTGTCTGACACCGAACTCATTGCGCACACCGTCCTCACGCACCTGCAAAACCTCGGGGTATTTGTCTGCAAGCCAATGCGGTCTTGCCGCCGAGGGTGTGGCAAGGATGGCATCAATGCCGTTTGCATACATTTTGTCAAGAATGGTGTCGAGCCATGTGAAGTTGTAAACCCCTTCTTCGGGCTCGAGAATTGCCCAGGAGAAAATGCCCACACTTGCAGAGTTGACATGAGACAGCTTCATCAGCCGCATATCCTCGTCCCAGATTTCGGGGGTTCGGATCCATTGCTCGGGATTGTAGTCACCGCCGTGTACGATATGATCAAAAAATGCTTTTTTCATTCTGCACCTCACATGAGTGTACTTTCAAATTCATAATTTTCAACGCATTCCGAGGAACGCACCATATATGTTCTGACATGCCACGGGTCGGCTTCATCAATCTCCACAATGCGACCGCCGCGCAGATCGCCTGCACAGTAGCCGTCATAACCGAGGCCTGCATCGTAGGTCAGTTTAATGCCGAGATATTCACCCTCACAGTCATTGATATGATCATGGCCGCAAACCACGGTTCTGATGTCTCCGCGCTGTACCATGGCAGCAAAAAGCCCTGTATTGACAGGCCCCGAGCCGTTCGTTTCGCGCATGGTGCCCTTGTATTTCGTCTGTGCGGGATTGCGGTGCAGAACAACATATTCGGGCAGGGCGATGTGGAATGCCATCATGCCCGGCACCTTTTGTCCGTTTTCGGCTTCGATCCGCTTCGAGGTGTTCCAATACCACATGATCTGATCAAATCGGATGACATCATAGCCCGATGAGGTATAAAACGGATCCTCAAGCTTGGCAAGTCTTGCATCACGAGGGAAACCGTAATCCTCTAAAAACTCCCCGATATTTCTGCCTGAATCAAGACCCCATACATTGAAAACGGTCTTTTCTCCCTTTGCATCCTTGATCTGCAGCACCCAGTTGCCCGTGCCGCTGATATCCTCGGGTCCTGCCGTGGAAAGACAGCCCTCAATGGCTTCATAAACAGGCTGCTGATCCTTGACGGAAAAGCCCTTTTCCGCATCGTGATTACCGAACACATGCGCCCACGGAATATTGCGCTCGTTGAGCGGCCTGACCAATTCCGTGATGAAATTGCGAAGCGTTTCGGGAGACTCTGCACCGTCATGCCACACATTGTCGCCCAGAAACAGCACAAGGTCGGGCTTTTCCTTATCGACAATGGCAGCAAGATCACGCATGACCCTTGTGTCAAACTCCTTGACACCGTGCACATCCGAAAAACAGGCAATTTTGAATTTTCCGTTTTTAAACCGCAATTCTTGTTTATTCATCACAAAATCCTCCGCATTTCATAAACTATTCTTATTAGTTTTATATAACATACAACAAAAAAAGTCAAGTCCGCAGACCTGACTTTTTCATTATACAATATTATATTTTTTGGCATATTCAATAACGATATTGCGGAAATGCTCATACCGGAAGCTGCGATTGATATCCGTCAGATCAATGTAAAAGCCTGCCTTGAGATTCTGAATCACCGCCTCGGCAACAAATGCTTCAAAAATGCGATCATCCGTGAACGCCGCCTCAATGTCCGTGTTCATTCCCTTGTTGATGCCGTTGATTGCATGACGGTAAATGCAGTTTTCTCTGCCAAGCAGCTCCCCTGCTTTCTGCAGACAGCGAAGTCCTTCGATGAGATCCGCCGTCCTGCACCGTCCTTTGTAACAGACCGTCCGTTCGCCACCCGACAGAATGTGATCCGCAGTGGTATCAAGAATGTTTGCAAGATCGGGCAGAATTGCGGTATCGGGCAGCGATTCACCGCGCTCCCACTTGCTGACCGCCTGAAACGAAACGCCGATGCGCTCACCGAGATCCGACTGTGTAAGACCTTTCATATTGCGAAGTGTTGCGATCTGCCTGCCGACTGCCTGCATATCCATGCTGAAAACTCCTTTCCGCTTTGCGGTTATAGCCTTAGGGTGACGGGTATAATCCGTCACCCTTATTGTACCGCTTTTTTGCCTGCCGTGCAATAACCCTGCGGTTTAGTTTTTTGCAAAAGCATTTTTCTGTATATGCACACTTGCTTTTCTGTGCTAAAAAGAGTATACTGTAGGCAGACAAAAACAGGAGGTTTTTCTTATGAAAAAAAGTGACGCCGTACAAGCGGTCAAGTTTGCACTGTTTTCTGCATCGGCAGGGATTATAGAGGTCGTTTCCTTTACCCTGCTCAATGAGCTGGTGAAGCTGCCCTACTGGCCTGCTTATCTGATCGCCCTTGTGCTGTCGGTGCTGTGGAATTTCACCTTCAACCGCCGATTCACCTTCAAATCCGCCGCCAACATTCCCATTGCCATGCTGAAGGTTGCAGGCTTCTATCTTGTATTCACACCGCTGTCCACATGGCTGGGCAATATGGCTGAATCAAAGGGCATCAATGAATACATCGTGCTTGCCGTGACCATGCTTGCAAACTTCGTGCTCGAATATCTGTTCTGCAAGTTTGTCGTTTACCGCGGTCAGGAAAACACACGCGAAGAAAAACCGAAGGAAGAATAAAAAACAAACAAGGATTGCCCTTAAAAACAAGCGGCAATCCTTTTCATTTTTATTCTATAAATAAATATTTACTGATGTACTCCGCAAACAGTGCATCAGCCTGCGCCGTGCAGTCGGGGTCGTTGTCAAGCCCGTGGGAGGAATTCGGAAAGCTGACAAAATCATGCGTAACACCGCAGTGTGTCAATGCCGCATCCAATGAAACAGCATTGGAATACGGAATAATACAATCCTTTTCACCGTGCTGCAATAAGGTGGGCACGGTATTTTCATTTACCAAATACAGCGGTGAGCCTGCTTTTATTTCTTCTGCAAAATCCTTGCGTGTTTCGTAGGTGTAATTTTTGCCGATGGCATACGAAAACAGCATTTCCACCTTGTCCTTACCGAGCGCAATATGCGGTGAAAAATAGTTATCATCCGTCAGGTCCGTCGGACCGCTTGTGGAGCAGACAAAGCCAACGGGCACACAGCAGGTATGCGCACATGAATACGCATACAGCATGGCAAGATGACCGCCGGCAGAATGACCGCGCAGGGCAACCCTTGTAATTTTCACACCGTTTTCTTTTGCTGTTTTGCAGATTTTTTCAATCGCAGCACCGATGTCCTCAAGCAACACCGGCATGGTGGTGTCGGCATTCAGAAAGCGGTAACCGATCGTTGCAGCCGCAACACCGAACTGCTCGCAATAGTCCATTGCCGTTTGCGTAAAGGTGCTCTTGTCACCGCGGATCCATTCGCCGCCGTGAATGAGTACGATGAGAGGCATCTCTTTTTCTTTCCCGGCAGGCAAAAACAGGTCAAATGCCTGCTGCTCGTCCTCACCGTAGGCAATATTTTCAAGGTCAATTCTTGCCTCTCTGCCGCCGCAGCCGACAAACCCGAACAGCACAAGCCCCGACAACAGCAGACAGAGCATACCTTTTATGAATGATGCTTTCATTTTTTCAAATCTCCGTTTTGTATTTTCACATTAAAAGTACCACACACCTGCAAAGAAGTCAAGAACTGATAAATTATGGTTTATCTTACTGACGGAATCCCACAAATACTTGTCGCCCCTGAAAGGGGTGGTGGAGGGCGGTTTGCGTGTAACCGCAACTCACCGCTAAACCATAATTTATTTACCTCTTCCTTTCCGCCAACAACCTTTTATTGAAAAAAATGCTTGCGCCGGCAGCCGATTTGTATTATAATGAATACACCACACAAAATTTGAATAGTATTACCCTTATTGCAAGAGGTGTGCTTTTTTATTTCGGTAAAAATGCAGACTTCTATTTTCACATTTCTTGTGTGAGGGTAATCAGATTTTGTGTGGTAGCAAATCGGGTCCGCATTTTTCGTGTGTGCAGACTTCGGTTTGTGCACACTTTTATTTTTTTATCAAAAAAGCGCAGGCTTCTTTTGTCGCCACACAAACAAACGCAAAAAAGTCCGTTTATGCGGGCTTTTTTGTGTTTTATGCGGCAGACACCGGTGTTTTTTGTTGCAAAAAATATTTTCGTGTGATATAATAATTGATCGGAATTGAGAAAACAAAAAAATGAGGGGGTACGGATATGGCAAAGCAGGCACCCTGCAAACAGGAAGAAACAAAAGAAAACGTCTACAAGCACAACGCACCCACAAAAAAAATCATTGCGCGCTTTCTGCCTTATTACAAAAAGCACCGCAAGACCTTTGTTTTTGACCTTTGCTGTGCGGCGCTGACAACCGTCTGCGAGCTGATTCTGCCGATGATTGTGCGCACCATCACCAATGCCGCCACGGGCGAGGACGGTGCCGTGCTCACACCCGGTCTGATTCTGGGCATGGGCTGTGCGTATCTGTTCATGCGTGTCATTGACACCTTCGCAAACTACTACATGGCTGCCATGGGGCACATTATGGGCACGCGCATTGAAACGGAGCTTCGCAAGGATCTGTTCGGACATCTGCAGAAGCTGTCGTTTTCTTACTTCAACAATGCCAAGGTTGGCGTGCTGATGTCGAGGCTTACCAGCGACCTGTTTGACATCACCGAATTTGCTCACCACTGTCCCGAGGAATTTTTCATTGCCGGTATCAAGATTTTAGGCTCGGGTATTATTTTAAGCTTCATCAACATTCCGCTGACACTCATCATCCTTTGCATGATTCCGATTATGATTCTGTGTCTGCTGCGTGTCAACCGCCGCATGCGTGACGGCTTCCGTGAACAGCGAAAGAAGGTCGGTGAGCTCAATGCCGACATCGAGGACTCGCTTCTGGGTATTCATGTGGTCAAGGCATTTGCAGGTGAGGAAAAGGAAAAAGAAAAATTCCGCAGAGGCAACGAGGCTTTCTTGGCGGTCAAGACCACCGTTTACAAGCTGATGGGCACGTTCACGAGCACAAGTCGCTTTTTTGACGGTGCGATGTATATTATTGTTGTCATTTTAGGTGCGTTTTTCATTCTGTGGGAAAAAATCAATGCCGCAGACCTGATTGCCTACCTGCTGTATGTGACCACGCTGTTTTCGTCCGTGCGCAGAATCGTGGATTTCTCCGAGCAGTTCAACAGAGGGCTTACGGGTATCGAACGCTTTGCGGAAATCATGGATACCGAGCCGGACATTGAAAATGCACCCGATGCGGTGGATATCGGCAGAGCCGAGGGCAATATCACCTTCAACAATGTCAGCTTCCGCTACAATGACGGTGCGGATGTGATACATAATTTCAATCTGGATGTCAAAAAAGGACAAAGCATTGCCCTTGTCGGCCCGTCCGGTGCAGGCAAGACCACGCTTTGCAGCCTGATTCCCCGTTTTTATGACATCACGGACGGTGAAATTCTGTTGGACGGCAAGGATATCCGCAGCATGACACTGCAATCGCTTCGTGAAAACATCGGCATTGTGGAACAGGATGTATATCTGTTCTCCGGCTCTGTGCGTGAAAATATTCTCTACGGCAAGCCCGATGCGGATGAGGATGCAATCATCGAGGCCGCAAAAATGGCAGGTGCTTACGAGTTTATTCAAGAACTGCCCGACGGCTTTGATACCTATGTCGGTGAGCGCGGTGTGCGCCTTTCGGGCGGTCAGAAGCAACGCATTGCCATTGCGCGTGTGTTCCTGAAAAATCCTCCCGTGCTGCTGCTTGACGAAGCCACGAGCGCACTCGACAACGAAAGCGAACGCCTTGTGCAGCAATCCCTGCAGGCTCTTGCCAAGGGCAGAACCACCTTTACGGTAGCACACAGACTGACCACCATCCGCAACGCAGAGCGCATTCTTGTGCTGACCAAGGATGGTGTTGAGGAGCAGGGCTCGCACAATGAACTGATGCAGAAGGGCGGCTTATATGCCCATATGTATAATATGTATACCACAAATATGTAAGGAGCAAAGAAAATGAAATTTTTGAGTTTAACAGCAGCCGTAACGGCAGGTGATGCAGTGAATGATGTTGTGGATGCCGTCAAGGATCTTCCGACCAGTGCTGCGGAAATCGGTGATTATGTTTCGGGTATCGTTGATATTCTTGCAGAATATGCCATCAGCTACGGCGGAAGATTGCTTGTTGCGCTGCTTGTGCTGATTCTCGGTTTCCGCATCATCAAAATTCTCAACAAGAAAACAGCAAAAGCCAAGGTTTTTGACAAAATTGAAGCATCCACCAGGAACTTCATGTTCAAGGTCATTGATGTTGCGGCAAAGGTACTGCTTGTCATCCTTGCGGCCTCCATACTCGGTGTTCCCATGGCTTCGGTTGTGGCTGTCATCGGCTCGGCAGGTCTTGCTATCGGCCTTGCGCTTGAGGGCAGTCTCGGCAACATTGCAAGCGGTGTTGTGCTGATGGTCACAAAGCCCTTTAAGGAGGGTGACTTTATTACCATCGGCGGTGCAGACGGTGGTGTTGTCAATGATATCGGTATTTTCTATACCTCCATCACAACGCCCGATAACCGCCGTATTGTATATCCCAACAGCACGGTTGCAGGTGCAACACTTGTCAATGTCACAGCTGAAAAGAGCCGCCGTGTGGATCTTGTTTTCAGTACAAGCTACAATGCGGATGTGCAGACTGTCAAGAATTGCATCAACGAGGTCATCGACAGACATCCGCTCATCAACAAAGAGCCCGAGCCCTTTGTGCGCCTTTCCAAGCACGGCGACAGCGCACTGGAATTCACCGTCCGTGTATGGACAGATGCCGCCGATTACTGGACGGTCTACTTTGATCTTCTTGAACAGGTCAAGACCGCATTTGATACCAAGGGCATTGAGATCCCCTATCCGCAGATGGATGTACATATCAAAGAGAATAAAAATTAAGGAGAATAAATATGCTTTTCTACACCAAAAACGGTGAAATCTTCACCCCCGACAAAATCAATCCCCAGCTTGTGCACATTGCAAAGGCAGTTGTCAAGACCTGTCATCTTGAATTCAAGTACAAGATGAAATCCAATGCTCTCATCAACACGCAGAAGGAAGGCAAAGCAGACAAAATGCTTGACACCCTGCAGAAGTGCCTTGCCAAGAACCGTGACATTTACGATCAGGACATGACCCTTGCAGGCGTTGTGGTCGCAGATGTGGACGATGCCTTCTTTGCAGACAAGGATGTACAGTTCTACAAGGATCAGCTGCAGGTGCTTATCGATTTCGCAGCCATCAACACCGTTGTTGAATCACGCTTGTTTTCACTTATGAGTGCGGCCTGCGAAAAGACACTCGGCAAAAAGATCAACGAGGTGAAGTTCTTCGAGAATCAGACCGAGATCCTGCAGGTCGAAGAAGAAGACGAGGAAGAAGCAGAGGATGCTGAATAATGCAAAAACGGGCTCCAACAGCCCGTTTTTTGTTGCATAAATTATGGTTTATCGGTCTGTTTTCAACAGCCCGAAATGCAAAATGCAGGAATGCATTTTGCATTTTATATTTCCATCTCTGCCGTGTGCGGTCGGTGGTCGGATAAAACCAGGGCAGGAATGTCTGCCGACAGAATTTTTACCGCCTTGCCTGCAAAAATATAGTCAATTTTACGGTCAGGCTTATCGGACGGAAAGCTGCACAACGGCGCACAGAACACATCGGCGGCATCGTTAAGCTGTTCACGGACGGGCAAAAGCACCTTGTCATCGGGCTGCACATTGAAGTCGCCCATTAAAATCAATTTTCCGGTATCCAGATTGGCAATCACTGTTTTCACGGCATTTTTCTGTTCACTCTTATTAAGTCCGAAGTGGGTGACAAGCACGGTCAGAGAGTCCCCGACATCCAATTCTGCTTTGAGCAGACAGCGTGTTTCAAAGCCGTCCCCGATGCGCATGACGGGATCGGGAATCATGATCGTCTCCGCATTTTTGATGGGATAACGGGACAAAAGTGCATTGCCGTAAGGGTTTTCACCGCCGACATCAATGGCTTTCGCAAAGTAATAATAAAAGCCCGTCTTTTCGGCAAGAATGCTTGCCTGCGCTTGGTAATCGTCACGCACACCCTGACCGCGGATTTCATTCAGACCGATAATATCCGCACCGCTGTCAAGAATTGCTTCTGCAAATGCATCAAAATCAATGCAGCCCTTTTTCCAGCATTCACAGTGCAGCACATTGTAGCTCATAACCCTGATTTTCATTCAAAACACCCCTTTGGCATCATTCTATCAGTTTTTGTCACCAAAAACAAGAATCCGTTTTCGTTGTTTTCAACAAATTTTCGAGCCGTTTTTTTCCTTGCAATACTATTTAAGATATGATAGAATAAAATGTACATTCTATGACAGGAGGGAATTTTTTGGCGACAGAACCCGTAAACACCGCCGAAGTTCTGACGGACGAGCAATTATCGTACGTCTATCAGAACCGCCGTTATGTCGGTCTGAAGGAAACAGTCGGCTTTGTGCTGTGGGATGCTGCACAATCATTCAACATCAATGCATTTTCATCCCGTTTCGTCAATAACATTTTTGAATTGCCCTTGAGCCTGTCCGCATTGGCAGGCACCATCAACACCCCGTGGGATATGGTCAACGATGTTCTCTTTGCAACCATCGTAGACAAGACCCGTACCCGTTGGGGTAAATTCAGACCCTATCTGCTGGCACTTGCCATCCCGGGGCTGATCGGCACCCTTGCATATTGGTTCCAGCCGTTATTCCTGTTGAGAGCAGACAAATGGGTCAAGTTCGGTTTTTATCTTTTCCTGACCATGATCCGTGACGGTATCGGGACATTCCAGGAAATTGCAAAAACAGGTCTGATGTCAACCATCACACCGCACCCTGTTGACCGAATAAGGTTGGTCACACTTGCCAACTGGGCATCCGGTCAGTTCGGTGAAAAACTGCCCGAACAGATTTTCACGGTCGTTCTTGACATTATTGACAACAAAAAGCATGATGCATCCAGAAGCCAGACCCTGATCACCGCTTTTGTCGGTATGGGTACATTCACAACGATCGTTTCCAGCGGTATGTCGTTCTGGTTCTTCATGAATTCGCAGGAGCGCATTCTGCAGTCGGTCAAGCCCCCCTCAATCAAAATGGGTGTTGAATCCATTGTCAAGAACAAGCCGATGCTGCTTCTCACGCTTTCACAGATGCTCAACAGCTTCGGTGTCGGCGGCAGCAAGGGCAACTACTACACCGATGTTCTGCATTTCAACTCCCTGACCATGATCGCAGGTATTCCTGCTGCCCCCATCAGTCCGCTGAGCTTTGCGCTGGTTCCCTATTTCCGCCGCAAGTTCTCCTCGAAGTTCCTGTATATCATGGGTAACTATTCAAGCAAGCTGCTGATGGTCCCCGTTTTCCTGTTCGGCTGTATCGGCATGGATTGGAAAACAAAAGCAGGCGGTCTGTATCAGAAGGTTGTTCCCATGGGCATTGCCATGGCAATCGAAGAATTCATCTGGACCTTCTTCTACGGCACCTATACGGTTATCAACACCGAAATGTACAACGAATGCATGGACTACTGCGAATGGAAGATGGGCTATCGTACCGAAGCCATGACCGGTGTCGCAAAGGGTCTTGCAACCAAGTTGGCAGGCTCGGTTTCCGGCGTTATCAACAATCTGCTCATGGAAGTCTTCAAGTATGACCAGTCGGCATACAAAGCCGGTAAGGAACAGACCGATGCGGTCAAATTCTTCCTGTTTGCATACTTCGCAATCGTTCCCACCATCACAGGCTCTTTCGGTATTATTCCGATGCTGTTCTATGATCTTTCGGGCGAAAAGAGAGAAAGAATGTATGCAGAGCTGCTTGTCCGCCGTGCAGAGGTTTCTGCCGTTGCCTCCGAAGGCAATGCAGAAGAACTTGCAAAGCTTGCTGACGAACAACTCAGTAAATAAAAATTTTCGGGGTGGCGGAGGTTCTCTGTCACCCTGTTTTTGAAAAGAGGTTTTCTCTATGAACAAAAAGAAAATCGCGATCATTGCTGCCGCTTGCCTGGCGGCTGTGATCATCATTGTAACAGCCATCTGCATTGCAGGCAAAAAGAATGATCCCTTTGAGGGACTTGCAATCCGCGGTATTGCTGCCGGTGAATACCACACAAGCGTTCTGTATGAGGACGGTACGGTTGCCACCGTGGGCGGTCAGAACGAGCTGCTTGCCTACGAGTGTTCACAGTGGACGGATGTAAAGGAAATTGCAGCAGGTGCAAATTTCACTGCCGTGCGTCTGGATAACGGCTTTGTGCAGACGACATCCGAATTTGAAGGCAAAACAACCTTCTGGCGCAACATCGTGCAGATTGCAGCAGGCACAAATCATCTGGTCGGTCTTTGCGCAGACGGTACGGTTGTTGCCACGGGTGACGATAAAAACACTGTAAAATATGCCGTTGAAGAATGGACGGACATTGTTGCCGTTGCCGCAGGTGAAAAATACACCGCAGGTCTGAAATCCGACGGTACTGTTGTGATTGCAGGCTCCATCGGCACGGATATTTCCGGCTGGAAAAAGGTTACAGCCATTGCAGGCGGCTACAATCATCTGGTCGGTCTTACCAAAAGCGGTAAGGTGCTCACGGCAGGTGCCGCCAAGGCAGATTACTATACCGATATCAACTGGAAGGGTGTCAAGGCGATTGCCGCAGGCAAGGAAATCACCGTCGCCGTCAAGGACAACGGCAAGGTGCTTGTTGCAGGCGACAACAAGCTCGGCAGAACCGATGTGGAGGACTGGTCCGATTGCATTGCCGTTTCATGCGGACTTTATCACACCGTCGGCGTCACAACGGACGGAACCTTGCTTTCCACAGAGATTATTTCATCGGTTGAAAAAAATCTGCTGGGACAGGACAATGTCGCCTCCCTGCAGAAATAAATTGATGCATTTCAAACGGGGCTGTTTTGCAACAGCCCCGTTTTATGCTTATTTATACTGTTATTACAGCTCATTGTAAATCAGCTGCGTGATCCCCGGTGTGGTCTTGTCTGCAATTTCCTTGACGGCATCCACACCGTTTTCCATAGCATAGGAATAAAACTCCTCAAGCATGGCAATGTCATTCACATTATCACCCACCGTGATGACATCCTCATATTTTGCACCGCAGCTTGCAAGCAAACGATAAATTCCCTGTGCCTTGTCCATACCCACGGGTACGATGTCAATGCAGGTACCGTTCTGCAAGGGATTCACAGCATGCCCGAATTTTTCCGCAACCGCTTTTGTTACACGCGCTGCTTCTTCAAAGCTCGGCAGTGCGGTGCTGATCTGATTGCAGAATTCAATTCTTTCGGCATCGGCAAGAAAACAGGCCTCTTCCGGAATGTCCGCACAGGCAGGGCTGTAAATGCGTGTTGATTGCTCTGCGCAGAGATTGCCCCAGTCGCAATTCAGCTCAAAAAGATATTCCAGCAGCGGCACAATGACCGCTTTTTCTATGCGCGCTTCTTTGATGGTGTGAAAATCGCGGTCGAGGATCATCGCTCCGTTGCAGGCAAGGTAATAATCCATGATGATGCCGCTTTTTTCTCTCATTTCGGGGCAGAAAAACTTGTCACGCCCCGTTACAACCACAAACAGATTGCCCTGCGCCTGCCATTCGGCAACCGCAGTTCTTTTTTCATCATCAATACCGCCATGGTTCAGCGTGCCGTCATAATCACTTGCAATTATTCTCATAGTGAACTCCGAAAAAACGACCGCAAAGGGATGCTCTGCGGTCGCTTTGTTTTTTCATTACATGATTTCGACAATCCAGCCTTCGGGAGCAGGCAGTCTGCCCATCTGAATACCGGTAAGTGTGTCGTACAGCTTCTTGGTTACGGGACCCATTTCGGTCATACCTGCAGGCAGACAGATCTCCTTGCCGTGGTCGACGATCTTGCCGACGGGAGAAATAACGGCAGCCGTGCCGCAAAGACCGCATTCCGCAAACTCACCGATTTCGGCAAGCTCGATTTCGCGTTCTTCAACCTCAAGACCGCAGTATTCGGCAGCAACATGCAGCAGAGAACGGCGGGTGATGGAGGGCAGAATGCTGTCGGACTTGGGAGTGACAACCTTGCCGTCCTTGGTGACGAAGATGATGTTTGCACCGCCGGTTTCTTCGATCTTGGTACGGGTGCCGGGATCGAGATAAATGTTTTCATCAAAGCCGCAGTTGTGTGCATCGACGATGTTATAAAGGCTCATGGCATAGTTAAGACCTGCCTTGATGTTGCCGGTGCCGCGGGGTGCAGCACGGTCAAGGTCGCTGATACGCACGGTCAGAGGCTTGACACCGCCCTTGAAGTAGGGGCCGACGGGTGTGCAGAGAATACGGAACTGATATTCGGTAGCAGGCTTGACACCGATAACGGCATCCGAACCGAACATATAAGGACGAAGATACAGCGTCGCGCCCGAGCCGAAGGGAGGTACGAAAGCGGCATTTGCCTTGACAACCTCGCGAACTGCTTCAATGAAGCGATCCTTGGGGAATACGGGCATCTGCAAACGCTTGCAGGAAGCTTCCAGACGGTCAGCGTTAAGGTCGGGACGGAAGCAGACGATTCTGCCGTCCTCGGTGGTGTAAGCCTTCAGGCCCTCAAAAACGGTCTGTGCATACTGCAGAACACCTGCACATTCGCTGATGACGATATTGGGGTCGGTGATGAGAGCACCCTCATCCCATGCGCCGTTCTTCCAATTGGAAACAAAGCGGTAATCGGTGGGCATATAACCGAAACCGAGCTCTCCCCAGTTGATATCTTTCTTTTCCATGTAAAAAACCTCTTTTCACAAAACAAAAATAATGCATAAATTATACGGCTGCAAAACGCATTTGTCAAGTCAAAGCCCTGTTGATTTTGACTGCACTTATGCATATTTTTAATTACTTTAATTTTTTTTAGAATTTTATTCATTATTATTCATTTTTTTAGATGTTTATCCTTGACTTTTTTTTGTTAAAGTTGTACAATAACATAGATAATGCAGAAGAATGTTTGTTTTTTATGAAACAACGATTCTTCCTTAAATATAGATCTATATTTAGCATTATTTTTCTTTCTCCGCATAAACATGTTCAGTTTTTGCGGTATTCATATTTTACAGGAGGTACACCCAAGTGAACAACCCGGTCATGACCATTGTGATTGCATTGATTGCCGCCGTGGTCAGTGGTGTGGTATTCTTCTTCATCGGCAGCATCGTGCGCCGCAAAACCGCAGAAAAAGCCATCGGCTCTGCAACCGAAGAAGCCAACCGAATCATCAGCAATGCCATTGCGCAGGCTGAGCAGAAGAAAAAAGAAGCCATTCTGGAAGCAAAGGACGAGATCCACAAGGAACGCACCGAGCTTGAACGCGAGCTCAAGGAACGCCGCAGCGAGGTACAGCGTCAGGAACGCCGTCTGAACCAGAAGGAAGAAACACTCGACAAGAAAACCGAAAACCTCGAAAAGAAGGACGAAATTCTGCAGAAAAAAATTGCAGAAGCCGAGGACAAGCTTGCAGAAGCCGAATCCCTCAAGAGAAGTCAGCTTGACATGCTTGAAAAGGTTTCCGGCTACACCAAGGAGCAGGCAAAGGAAGTGCTTATCAAGACCCTTGAAGGCGAGCTGACCCATGAAAAGGCACTCAAGATCCTTGAAGTGGAGCAGAGATACAAGGACGAAGCCGACAATATGGCTCGCGAGATCATCGCAGGTGCCATTCAGCGCTGCGCTGCAGACCATGCAGCAGAAGCCACCGTATCCGTTGTTGAGCTTCCCAATGACGATATGAAGGGCCGCATCATCGGTCGTGAAGGCCGCAATATCCGCACCCTTGAAACCATTACGGGCGTTGATCTGATCATCGACGATACTCCCGAAACCATCACAGTTTCCAGTTTTGATCCCATCCGCCGCGAGGTGGCAAGACTCACCCTCGAAAAGCTCATTGTGGACGGCAGAATCCATCCCAGCCGCATTGAGGAAATGTATGCAAAGAGCAAAAAGGAAGTGGAACAGGCTGTCAAGCAGGCAGGCGAACGCGCTGTTGTGGATGCCGGTGTCAACGGTGTGCACGGCGAGCTTGTGAAGCTGCTGGGCAGACTGAAATACCGTACCAGCTACGGTCAGAATGTTCTGAATCACTCTCTTGAGGTTTCCTACCTTGCAGGTCTGATGGCTGCCGAAATCGGCGCCGATGTCAAGCTTGCCAAGCGCGCAGGTCTGTTGCACGATATCGGTAAGGCAATCGACCACGAGCAGGACGGCACGCACATTTCTCTCGGTGTGGAAGCCGCACGCAAGTTCAAGGAAAACGAAGCCGTTCTTCATGCCATTCAGGCACACCACGGCGATGTGGAAGCAAAGACCATCGTTGCCATTCTCGTGCAGGCAGCCGATGCCATTTCCGCAGCCCGTCCGGGTGCCCGTCGTGAAAATGTGCAGAACTACATCAAACGTCTGCAGCAGCTTGAAGAAATCTGCACCTCGTTTGACGGTGTTGACAAATCCTTTGCCATTCAGGCAGGCCGCGAAGTCCGCATCATGGTTAAGCCCGAAGTGGTTTCGGATGACAATATGGTTATTCTTGCAAGAGATATTGCAAAGAAGATCGAAGAAACCCTCGAATATCCCGGTCAGATCAAGGTTCACATTATCCGTGAGAACCGTGCGTTTGACTACGCAAAATAATCACAAACCAAAGGCGGCACCCATTGCCGCCTTTTTCCGTTGAAAGGCTTATTATGATTATTCTTTTTATCGGCGATGTCGTCGGTTCACCAGGCTGCAACTGCGCACGCAAGCTGTTGCCTGCATTCAAAAAACTGAAAAATGTGGATTTCTGCATTGTCAACGGTGAAAACAGCGCACCCGGCAACGGCATTCTGCCGCAGTCTGCAGACCATCTGTTTGCAAGCGGTGCTGACCTCATCACAACCGGCAACCACGCCTTGCGCAGACACGAGATCTATTCCGTGCTTGACGGCAACCTGCCCGTCATCCGTCCCGTCAATTTCCACCGCGAAGCACCCGGCAGAGGCTGGGATGTGATTGAAAAACGAGGCATGCGCCTTGCAGTTATCAATCTCATGGGCTCGTTATGGATGGATTATGCCGAAAACCCCTTTGATACGGTTGACCGTTGCATCAAAGAGATTCAGCAGGAAGGTATCAAAAACATTCTCGTGGATTTCCACGCGGAAGCCACCGCCGAAAAGCGTGCCATGGGCTTTTATCTGGACGGCAGAGTCAGTGCCATAATCGGCACACACACCCATGTGCAGACAGCCGATGAGCAGATTCTTCCGTGCGGTACGGCATATATGACGGATGCCGGCATGACGGGTGTGATCCAATCCGTGCTCGGTGTGCATATCAAAAATTCAACCGACCGCATCCGCACGGGGCTGCCCATCCGCTTTGAGCAATGCGAAGGCACCTGCCACATGGACGGTGTGTTGATTGAAACCGATAATAAAACAGGAAAGGCTGTTTACATTGAAAGAGTTTCGCTTACTGAATAAAATCACAGCCCTGCTGTGCATATTGCTGCTGCTTTCCTCCTGCGCAGACACCCTGCCGTCTGCCGCAGACCCCGTACAACCCGTAACACCCGAGGGCACACTGCATGTTCCCTACTGCTCGTCAGACAGCCTGAATCCGTTCTTCGCACAAGGAGAGGACAATCTGCTTTTGTGGCCGTTGGCATATTTATCTCTGTATGCGCTGGACAGCAGCTTCATGCCACAGCCCGTGATGGCGGCAACCACAACGCAAACGGCAACAGAGGTGCAGCTTACGCTCAAATCCGGCATCATGACCGCACAGGGTGTGCAGCTTTCGGTTGCAGATGTGCTGTATTCATTCCGTCTTGCCAAGGAATCTCCTGCATTCAAAACACAATTATCAGGCATTGCAAGCATAGCCATCGGTGCGACGGCAGATGTGATCGTATTCACACTGTCAAAGCCGAACATCAATGCCTGCAGCCTGCTGACCTTCCCGATCGTGCAATACGGCACGGCTGACAAAACAACGGATCTGCCCGTCGGCGCAGGCGCATATTCTTACATCAAAACCGCCGAAGGCATCGAAATGACCTACAATCCGAACTACTATAACGGCAATGTCCGTTGTGCGCAGATCAAGCTTGTTGATTCCGCAGCCGATGCATCCAAAGCCTTTTCACTGAAAAGCGAGCGCATCGATTGCAGCTTCAGCAGTCTGTCTGACGGTGAGGTGCTGCGTCTCGCTGCAACGGCAACCACCATTCCGATGACGAACCTTGTGTTTCTTGGTGTCAACGCACAGAAAGAACATCTGCAGTCCGCCGTGTTCAGACGAGCCCTTTCAAAGCTTGTGGATCGTCAGGCCGTTGTCGATCACGCATTCTGCAGCTACGCACAGGCAACAAGCCTGCCCGTGCATCCCGACTGGGGGGCACTGAAAACCGAAACGGCAGAAAACACCACCACAGCCGATGTATACGGCGCAAAATCACTTATATCGACCTATGAAACAGGAGAAAGTGAGCTTATTGAGCAGGCAGATCCGACCCTGATCGGACCGCAGACACGATATACACTTGAGCTTGTATGCTGTGAGAACAACAATTTCAAAACCGGTGCGGCAACGCAGATTGCAGATCAGCTTGCAGCCGCCGACATCGATGTAACCGTGCGTGTGCTGTCAGAGGAGGATTATTTTGAAGCCATCCGTGACGGCGATTACGATTTATATCTCGGTGAGGTCAGGCTGACAGCCGACATGAACCTTTCTGTTTTCCTCTTCCCCGGCAATCCGTTGGGATGGGGCATCGACAATGAAGCTGACACCACCAATGCCGCATGGGATGCCTACTGCGCAGGTGTGAGCAGCCTCGGTGATTTCCTGCAGACCTTCGCAGCCGAAATGCCCTTTATTCCGATTTGCTACAGACAAGGTATTTTCTACACCTCTCGCTCACTTATCAATGAGGTATCCTGCACACCCGACAATCTGTTCAACAACATCACGGTATGGGAAAAGGCAGAAGAAAAGAACAAGGAAACGGCTTCGCCGTAACGCGGCGACCGTTTTCGATTCGTCCATCTCCGAGCACGTGCAACGGGCGACGGAGGGACATATAATTTTTTTGCTTTATAGGAACGCAGTTTCCTATAAAGTTAAAAAAAGCCGGCTGCGGATCTTGCAGCCGGTTTTGTGTTATCAAACACAATATAATTCTGTTGCGCTGTCATATCGAGCTTGGGAAGATACATTTTCATATCATCCTCAATCGCACCGATTGCCTTGGTTGCACTCATTGCTGTGAATGTAAGGTTGCCGACAAGCTCTGCGGCTGCCGCATCGGGCGGAACGTGCAGATACACACGCAGAACAAAATCCTGCGGCTTGGCACGCGAATACGAAATGGGGGATTCCAGCACAACCTGCACATTATTTTCATCCTTGAGCATGCCCTGCGTTTTGACGGAAAAGCCGTCCACGGTGTAGGTATACGGTGAGAAGCTCCATGTGTCTGCCGTTGCATCGATCAGCACACAGCACCATTCGGAGCGATCCTCCTGCAAGGGAAAGAAGCTGTCATCCTGCGTGACCTCACAGACGGTCAGGCTTTTGACGGTAAAGTCGGTGCGGTTGCCGTCCCCTTCAAGGGAAAAGGCCGCCGCCGTCATGGTCAGCACACCGACACAGGCAAACGCAACGCAGATGCTGAGCATGGAATAAAAGATTTTTGTGAAACGCCGAAGCAATGTATTTCCTGCTTTCTTTTATAAAATTACATACCAATTTGTAATTATAAAAAATATTGTTCCTTTTGTCAAGAAAAATAATTGAAAAAATAACAGCATTTTAGACAATGCTTTTAATATATATTTGTACACCTTAAACAAAATTCAGAATTGCCTGATAAATCCGTCCAAACGCTTGACAATTGCCGTCTGCCTCCCTATAATGCGAAATAAGAGTATAAATAAATATACTCGGTTGTGCCAATTTTGCGGGTGTTCCGCAATCAAAGGGGTGATCATAATGAACACATTATTCAACCGACCCGTGCCCGACAGCCTGAAAGCGGCTTTCAACGCAGAGTTTTCCGAGCAGGAACCACTGTTTTGCGTTGTCGGTGATCTGAACCTGCAAGCAAAATACGGCGACAGCCTGTTGGCGTTCACCAAAACGCATATCATTGCTTTTGACAAAACGCACGACAAAGAACCTGTTTGTGTTGCCATTGCCGACATTGAGGAAGCAAAGGTCAAAAGAATGTACGGCAATGCCATGTTCCGCATCAAATGCAAGGACGGCAAACGGATGTCACTGCAGCGCTTTTCCTATGCAGCTGCCAATGTGGCGGATGCAGCAGCGGAATATGTCAATTCCGTCAACGAAGAGGGCTGGAGTGAAGACCTTGTTGAGGTTGTAAAATCAGTCTACAACAAACAGCGCTCCTTCTGTCCGAAATGCGGCAGAAAGCTCCCCTCCCCCGATGCCGATTGCATCAACTGCTCCAACAAAGGGCATATCCTCGCCAAACTTTCCAAATACATTGCAGGTGAAAAGAAGGGGCTTATTGTCTGTCTGCTTCTTTCCATCTTCACAACTGCCATGGCGCTCGTTCCGCCGTATATCACCAGCATCATGGTGGACGATGTGCTGCCCAACAAGGATGCACAGGGGCTTGTGAATGTCATTCTGATTCTCGTCACCTGCTATATCCTGCAATATGCCGTCACGGGCTTCCGTTCGTATCTGCTTCGCGTGACGGGCTCGAGAATCGTCATCAGCCTGAAAAAGGACATTTACGAAAAGGCACAGTACCTGCCGATGTCTTTCTATGACAAGACCTCCACTGGTTCTGTTATCAACCGCATCAACTCCGACACCGCCACCTTACAGCAGTTCATTCTCAAGATCACGCAGGAAGCCGTTGTGCAGTTCTTTATGATGTTCGGCATTCTTGCAATCATGCTTGCCATGAACTGGAAGCTGACCCTTATTTCTCTGATTCCCGTTCCGCTGGTTGCACTGACAGGCCGCTTCTTCGGCAAGAAGCTCGGCCCGAAGTATATGCGTATCTGGCGCCGTTCCTCTGCCATTTCCACCATTCTTGCCGACACCATTCCCGGCATCCGCGTGGTCAAGGCATTCACCAATGAAAAAGCCGCTGTGCATAAGTTTGAAGCCTATTGCGATGACTGGCTTGAGGAAGACAAGGTCGTTGCCAAGGTATCGGGCTTCTTCCCGGCATTTATGACCTTCCTCGTCACCTGCGGCTCGCTGATCATCTGGTTCTTGGGCGGTCAGAGCATCATCGGCGGTGAAGAAGGCTTCTCCATCGGTATTCTCGTTTCGTTTATTTCGTATGCAAGCATGTTCTACAACCCCGTGAACTTCTTTGCAAACCTTTCCGACTCCTATCAGAACACCCTCGCTTCGGTCGAAAAGATCATGGACATTCTCGATGCCGAGCCTGAACACGATTTCGGACAGGGCACATGCCCCGACCGCATCGAAGGCAAGATCGAATTCAGAAATGTCAACTTCTCCTTTGACCGTTCCAAGAAGGTGCTTTCCAATATCAACCTCACCATTGAACCGGGTGACATCGTCGGCATCGTCGGCACGACAGGCTCGGGTAAATCGACCCTTATCAACCTGCTGATGCGTTATTATGACGAGTATGACGGCGAAATCCTCATCGACGGCAAAAACATCAAGGATATCGACATGGCCTACTACCGTTCGCAGATCGGTTTTGTGCAGCAGGATCCGATGATGTTCCGCGACACCGTTTTCAACAACATCGCCTACGGCAGCCCGAATGTGCGTGTTGAACAGGTTCTGCATGCAGCGGATATCGCCAATGCACACGGCTTCATCTGCAAGCTGCCCGACGGCTACGACACCATGCTCGGTGAACGCGGTGTCGGTCTTTCCGGCGGTGAAAGACAGCGTGTTTCCATCGCCCGTGCCATTCTCAAAAACCCCGGCATTCTGTTCTTTGACGAAGCCACCGCGGCGGTGGACAGCGAAACCGAAAACCTGATCCAGACCGCCATTGAACGCCTGATCAGAGGCAGAACCACCATCATGATCGCCCACCGTCTTTCCACCTTGCGCAAGGCGAACAAGATCGTGGTTGTGGACAAGGGTGAGATCATCGAATGCGGTCCGCCCGAAGAACTGCTTGCCATGAAGGGCAAATACTACAAGCTTGTGCAGATTCAGTCCATGGGCGAAAAGCTGCTGGCTGCAAAAGCCGAAGAAAATTTTGAATAAGGGGGTTGCGGCATGATACTTTTTATTGAAGGACCCGAAGTGAAGCTGACCGTCAATGACGGCATTTTCCTCGATGTTGATTTTGCCACAGGTGAGCATTTTGAAATGCTCGAGCCGCATTGCCTGTTCCCCATCAGCGGCAGAACGAAATACATTGTTCTTCTCGACAGCGAGGGCGAACAGATTGCCGTTGTGCGCGACATTGACCAGCTGCTTGACGAATCGAAGCAAGCCATGGAGGACTGTCTGCGTGAATATTACATGATGCCGCGCATCAAGCGCTTCATTGAAATGAGCGAAAAGTTCAAGATTTGGATGTGGACCTGCGAAACCGACAGAGGCATCATCACCTTTGAAATCCGCAACCACATCACAGCCGTCAAGCCCTTGTATGATGGTCGAATTCTCATCAAGGATGCCAACGATAACCGCTATGAGATTCCCGACATCAAGCAGCTTGACAAAAAGAGCTATAAAATGCTCGCCCCAAAAATCTGATAACAATTAAGGAGAATATACATGAAACTTATTATTGCTATTGTTAACAACGAAGACAGCGCTGTTGTGAGCGCAGCCCTCACCCGTGAGCATTTTACAGTGACCAAGCTTTCCACCACAGGCGGCTTCCTGATGGTCGGCAACACCACCTTCCTCATCGGTGCGGAAGATCAGGATGTTGTCCGTGTCAAGGAAATCATCAGCAAATTCTCGCAGACCCGTACCCACAATCCGTCCTCGACCGCATCCTTCGGCAGGGGCTTCGCAGAAGGTGCTATGGATGCTCCCGTCACCGTCGGCGGCGCAACCGTGTTTGTGCTGAGCGTTGACTCCATGGACAAATATTAAGGTAAAAACAATGATTACATATAATCTTTGGGAACATATTCCCGGTCTTTGCGAAGAAGAGCCGGTGCTTGAATACTACCCGGCTGAAAACAAAAAAACAGATGCGTGCTTTGTCATTCTGCCCGGCGGCGGCTACGGTATGCGTGCCGGACACGAGGGACAGGGCTATGCCGAGATGCTCAATGAGCTGGGGCTGGATGCGTTTGTGTGTGAATACAGAGTACATCCGCATCGTTTCCCCTTGCCGCTGCTTGATGCAAGACGAGCGCTTCGTTTTGTCAGAAGCAAGGCTGAGGAATTCGGTATTGACAAAAACAAAATCGCAATCATGGGCTCCTCCGCAGGCGGTCATCTTGCCGCATTGACCTCAACCTATCGCGAAAAAATTGATTTTGAGGGCGCAGATGCCGTTGACGAAGAAAATTTTCTGCCCGATGCAACGGTGCTTTGCTATCCCGTGATCTGGGAAGTGGATGAAAGTGAAATCACCCACGAGGGGTCTTATCGCAACCTGCTTGGTGAACGTTTTGATGAGCTGAATGCATCTGTCAACCCTGCAAAGCTTGTCTGTGACACCACACCGCCTGCCTTTTTGTGGCATACCTCCGATGACGGTGCGGTGAATGTTTGCAACAGCTTCCGTTACGGTGAAGCACTCAGAAATCATAACATTCCGTTTGAAATGCATGTATTCCCCTGCGGTCCGCACGGTCTTGGTGTTGCCAAGGACAGAGAGAACATTCACCAGTGGGTCAAACTTCTGGAAATGTGGCTGAAAACGATCAATTGGTTATAAAATAGAGATGGGGCTGTAAAAACAGCCCCATATTTCAATAAATTATGGTTTAGCGGCGTAATGGTTTGCTGAAATTTGCTGTGTTTGTCAATTATTAAAAGTTTTGGTCAAGCTTTTCTCAAAAGCTTGCGGGGTCAAGGGGCAGCGCCCTTTGCCGCTCATCGCAATGAGCGGAACGCTTTATCCGCCAATAAGCGCAGGAGGGGAAGAAAAACAGTCCGGCGGACTGTTTTTCTTGGGGAACCCTCGCCGGGGGTTCCCCATTGCACGGCAGTGCAACGATAAAAACAATCAA
>JAZNCO010000135.1:0-12925 GCA_045587645.1 Acutalibacteraceae bacterium
GGATGGTGATTGCGGTCAGGGAATCGCAGTAAGTGAACGCATGCTCCCCGATGCTCGTCACGCTGTCCGGGATGGTAACCGAGGTAAGCGAGGTGCAGGAGCGGAACGCATAACCCCCGATGCTCGTCACGCCTTCTGCAATCACAACCGACTTGATGAACAACAATCTGTTCGACCACGGCTGTTGATTGTACATAGCACCCGTACCGGAAATGGTCAGTGTGCCGTTTTCATCCAGTACCCATGTCAGGTTGCTGCCGCAGGTGCCGGAGGTGGCACTTCCATCCGATGTTTCGCCGGGATTCGTAGGATACTCCGGTGCCGTTGGTGCGTCTGTCGGATAGTCCTCAAACGTAGTGAATTCTTCGGTGGTTACATCCCCGTCGCTCACGAGGACGGTTGCTCTCACGTCTGTGAGTTCTTCTGCCATTGTTCCGGTCTCTTCGGAAACATAGGTTGCAGGTTCTTTTGCTGCCGCGGCGAAGACTGCGAAACTGCACAAAAGCAGAATGCAAAGTGCTGCGCTGAGCCATTTTGCCAAGGTCTTTTTCATGTTCAACAACTCCTTTAAATTGTTTTGAACGAATGCGTTTTCGTTGCCGGGTACAAAAATGCATTTCTGTATTTTACTTTATCACAATAAATGCATAAAGTCAATGAAAAAAGATATTTTTACAATCACGGGGACGGATCCGTGATTGACTCTAACATATAACAAAAGCAGTCAATCATGGTTCCGTCCCCTGATTGGCGTGGTTCCGTCCCCTGATTGGCGGCGATTTTTATACAAATAAGACTGCGCGTGGTCGTAAATCAGGGGACAGTACTGCGATTGCCTTTTTTGAAAAATGGTAGTGGCAATCACAGTAGCCGTCCCCATGATTGACTCCCCCTACTCCCCGCTAAACCGCAATTTATTTTGCATTCAAAAACCCCCACTCGGTGAGTGGGGGCAGAGCAATAAACTTATTTGTAAAGCGGGCCGTAGGCTTCACAGGCACGGAAGTCTGCACTTTCAAGATCCTTGGTACCGAATGCGTTCCAGCAAGCGGGACGGAAGATCTTCTCATCAGGCACATTGTGCATGCTGACGGGGATGCGAAGCATGGAGCAAAGTGTGATGATGTCTGCACCGATGTGACCGTAGGAGATTGCACCGTGGTTGGCACCCCAGTGGTTCATCAGGTCGTAAGCACTTGCGAATGCGGCAGAATCGTCGCAACGAGGTGCAAACCATGTGCAGGGCCATGTATAGTCGGTACGCTTCCAGATGGTGTCGGAAACTTCGTCGGGCAGGTTGACAGTCCAGCCTTCGCAGATCTGGATGCAGGGGCCAAGCCCCTTGACAAGATTCAGACGGATCATGGTTGCAGGCATTTCAGCTCTGGTCAGGAAACGGGAGGAATATCCGCCGCCTCTGAAATAGCCGTTGTCGGCTGCGTTCCATGTGGTAGCCTTGAGGATCTTTTCCATATCCTCTTCGGTCACATTGTACCATTCCTTGATTTCGCCGTTGCCGTCCGCATTGAGCGCTTCGCCGCAGGCATCAAGGCAGCAGGCACCGGAGTTGATAAGATGGATCAGACCGTTTGCATCCTTTGCATGGCCTTCGATTTCATAACCGGTGACACGCTTGATGGATTCGCCGTTCCAGCAGGTGCGCACGTCAGCGAACATCTGCGGACGGTTGGTGAGCAGCTTCATAAACAGCATGGAGATGCCGTTGAGAACATCGTTTTCGGTAGCAAGAATGTAGGGCTCACGGATGCCGTTCCAGTCAAAGGAGGTATTCAGCAGTGCTTCTGCAAAGTCTGCGTTGGGATAGAAGTCTGTCCACTGACGCTGACCCTGGAAGCCGGCTGCGATGGCATTGTGGCCGACCATTTCTTCTTCTCTGCCCTCGGGCAGGTTCTTGTTGCCGTTCATGAGATCCTTGATGATGCACATCATCTTGACAACAAATTCCCAATCCTGCTCCTTCTGTTCATCTGTCTTGCGGACGAATTCGGGGTTCTTGTCGAAGCCTTCGGGACATTTTTCCTTTGTCCACTTGAGGGCTCTTTGGAATTCTTCTTCATCATAGATGCCTTCGGTCATGCGGCGGATGATTTCCACCTCGTCAACGGATTCAACACGCATGCCGAGATATTCCTCAAGGAAGTTCGGATCGATGGAGGAGCCTGCGATACCCATGCAGATGGAGCCGATCTGCAGATAGCTCTTGCCGCGCATGGTGGCAGCAGCAACAGCAGCCTTTGCAAAGCGAAGCAGCTTTTCTTCAACATCAGCAGGAATACGCATATCGTCTGCTTCCACAACATCCTTACCGTAGATGCCGAATGCGGGAAGGCCCTTCTGTGCATGAGCAGCCAGAACGGATGCAAGATAAACCGCACCGGGTCTTTCGGTTGCGTTCAGACCCCATACACCCTTGATGGTATTGGGATCCATGTCCATGGTTTCCGAGCCGTAGCACCAGCAGGGAGTGACGGACAGCGTAATATCAACGCCTTCTTTTTTGAATTTATCAGCACAAGCGGCAGCTTCTGCAACACGGCCGATGGTGGTGTCGGCAATGACAACACGGACGGGCTCGCCGTTGGAGTAGCAAAGATTTTCTTCAAAGAGCTTCTTTGCAGCCTGCGCCATGCCCATGGTCTGATCTTCAAGGGATTCACGAACCTTCAGAGGTCCTCTGCGGCCGTCGATAATGGGACGGATACCGATAACGGGATACGAACCGATGAGTCTGTTTTCTGCCATAAAATTTTCCATCCTTTCAAAAACTGTTCTTCAATCAGATTACTGCACTTTCCCATGCTTCATAGGGCTCAATGCCGAAAATCTTTGCGACCGTGGGGGCGACATTGGCAAGGCCGTATTCGCCTTCAACGATTTTATATTCTTTATCGGATACAATAATAAAGGGAACGGGATTCAGGGAGTGTGCGGTACGCACTGCAAGTGCACCCTTCTTGTTCTTTTCAAGCATTTCGTCCGCATTGCCGTGATCGGCGGTGATGAGAACGGTGAAGCCTGTTTCCTTTGCAACCTTGAGCACGCGGGCAAGAGCCAGGTCAACTGCTTCGCAGGCGATGATGGTAGCTTCCAGGCTGCCGGTGTGACCGACCATATCGCCGTTGGGATAGTTGCAACGGATGAAATCATATTCGCCGGAGTTCATCGCTTCAATGACTGCATCGGTGACCTCTGCAGATTTCATCCACGGACGTTCATCAAAGCTGACCTTATCGGACGGAATTTCAAGGTAGGTTTCAAGCTCTTCGCTGAACTTGCCGCTGCGGTTGCCGTTCCAGAAGTAGGTCACATGGCCGTATTTCTGGGTTTCGGACACTGCAAACTGACGAAGTCCCTTGGAAACAAGCAGCTCGGAAAGCGTGTACTTGATTTCGGGCGGGCTTACAAGATAACGGGCAGGCATATTCAGGTCGCCGTCATACTGCAGCATACCTGCATATACGACATCGGGCTTTGCGCCGCGGTCGAAGTAGTTGAATTCGTCGCAGTCAAATGCCATGCTCAACTCAATAGCACGGTCACCGCGGAAGTTGAACAGAACCACGCTGTCACCGTCATTGACCTTGCCGACAGCTTCGCCGTTTTCGGCAATGACAAATGCGGGAAGATCCTGGTCGATGATGCCGTCATTTTCTTTGCGGAAGGTTTCAATGGCTTCGGTAGCAGTTGCAAACTGTCTGCCTTCACCCTTGACATGGGTGTTCCAGCCGCGTTCAACCATTGCCCAGTCAGCCTGATAACGGTCCATGGTGATCTTCATTCTGCCGCCACCGGAAGCGATTCTGCCGCAGAATGTATCATCATTGAGAGCCTTGAGTTCATTTTCAAGTGCCTCAACATAAGTCAGAGCACTGGTTGCGGGAACATCTCTGCCGTCAAGCAGGATGTGTACGAATGCCTTTTTGACACCCTCTGCCTTTGCCTGCTTGAGAAGCAGGAACAGGTGGTTGATATTGGAGTGAACATTACCATCGGACAGAAGACCGATGAAATGCAGTACACTGTTTTTTGCAACACAGTTGCCTGCGACTTCCTGCCATGCACTCTGCTTGTACAGAGAGCCGCTTTCGATGGATTCGTTGACAAGCTTTGCGCCCTGCGAATAGACCTGACCGCAGCCGAGTGCGTTGTGACCGACCTCGCTGTTACCCATGTCATCGTCAGAGGGCAGACCGACGGCTTCGCCGTGTGCCTTCAGACGGGTGTTGGGGCATTCTGCAAGCAGCTTGTCAAGAACGGGAGTATTTGCAAGGGTGACGGCATCACCGATTCCGGTTTTGGAAAAGCCGATACCGTCCATAACAACAAGAAGAACTTTTTCGCTCATGTCAAATCCTCACTTATCTGGAAGCAGCCTTGACAATGACGGAGAAGTCCTGTGCCTTCAGGGAAGCGCCGCCGATGAGACCGCCGTCAACATCTTCCTTGTCAAGAAGCTCTGCAGCGTTTGCAGCGTTCATGGAGCCGCCGTACTGAATGACGAATTTGTCGGCAGCTGCCTTGTTGTAAAGGTCAGCAATCAGAGCGCGGATGTCTGCACAGACCTCCTGCGCCTGTTCGGGAGTAGCGGTAAGACCGGTGCCGATAGCCCATACGGGTTCGTAAGCGATGATGATGTTGTCGAGTTCAGCTTCACTGACACCGCCGAGAGCAACCTTGGTCTGCTTGCGGACGACTTCGCTGGTAACACCCTGCAGGCGTTCTTCCTTGACTTCGCCTACGCAAAGAATCACGATAAGACCTGCATCAAGAGCTGCACGGACACGCTTGTTGACGGTTTCGTCGGTTTCACCGAAGTACTGTCTTCTTTCGGAGTGGCCGATAATAACATAAGGAACACCGATTGCCTTGAGCATTTCGGCAGAGATTTCACCGGTGAATGCGCCGGAAACAGCCCAGTGGCAGTTCTCGGCACCGATTTTGATGTTGGAGCCTGCGGTGGCTTCAAGAGCAGCAGGAATGTCAATATAGGGTACGCAGAGAACGACATCACAGTCTGCATCTGCCACGAGGGGCTTCATAGCCTCGATGGTGGCCTTGGTGGTGTCGGGGGTGTTGTTCATTTTCCAGTTGCCGGCAATAACAGCCTTGCGTAGTGCTTTGTTCATAATATATATCCTCCGTAAAAATGGGGGTAAGGAAATGCTTTCCGTACCCCTGTTTGTTTTTTCTTATTTCTCGCTGATGCAAGCAATACCGGGAAGCTCTTTGCCTTCCAGGAATTCAAGGGAAGCGCCGCCGCCGGTGGAGATGTGGGTCATCTTGTCAGCAAAGCCGAGCTTCTTGATAGCAGCTGCGGAGTCGCCGCCGCCGATGATGGAGATGGAGCCGGAATCAGCAATAGCCTGTGCAACAGCCGTGGTGCCGCCTGCAAAGTTCGGCCATTCGGAAACACCCATCGGGCCGTTCCAGATAACAGTGCCTGCGCCCTGGATGGACTTTGCAAAGAGCTCCTGCGTGGTGGTACCGATGTCAAGACCCATCCAGCCGTCGGGAATGGAATCGGAGTAGATGCGCATGCAGGGAGTATCGCACTTGTATTCCTTACCGATGACATTGTCAACGGGAAGAAGGAAGTTGACACCCTTTGCACGGGCCTTTGCCATCAGTTCACGGGCAAGATCAAGCTTGTCGAGCTCGCAGATGGAGGTACCGACTTCGTTGCCCATAGCCTTGAAGAAGGTATAAGCCATACCGCCGCCGATGATGATGGTATCGCACTTTTCGATCAGGTTTTCGATAACGCCGATCTTGTCGGAAACCTTTGCGCCGCCGAGAACGGCAACAAGGGGACGAACGGGATTTTCAAGAGCGCCGCCCATAACTTCGAGTTCCTTCTGAATCAGGAAACCGACAGCAGAGGGAAGGTGAGCAGCAACGCCTGCGGTGGAGGAGTGTGCTCTGTGAACGGTGCCGAAAGCATCGCTGACGAACAGCTCGGCAAGAGAAGCAAGCTGCTTGCTGAGTTCCGGATCGTTCTTGGTTTCGCCCTTTTCAAAGCGAACGTTTTCAAGAAGCATGACTTCGCCGTCCTTGAGTTCGGCGGCAAGTGCCTTTGCGCTTTCACCGACAACATCGTCAGCAAGCTTGACTTCCTGGCCCAGATAGCCTGCAAGGCATTCTGCGACGGGCTTCATGGAGAATTCGGGGTTGACTTCACCCTTGGGTCTGCCGAGGTGGGAGCAAAGAATGACCTTTGCGCCGTTTTCAATAAGGTACTTGATGGTGGGAAGCGCAGCAACGATACGCTTGTCGCTGGTGATAACACCGTTTTCCATTTTGACATTGAAGTCGCAGCGTACGAGAACTTTCTTGCCTTTTACATCAAGGTTCTCTACGGTTCTTTTGTTGAGATTGCCCATAGTTTTCAGACTCCTTTTTTATGATTAAAATTTTTGACTGAATATATATCCCCGTTAAGGGGGTATTACCATATTAAAATGCGCCGATTCCGCGTCTGCCGCCCCAGAACAGATAATCCTCAATGAGCACCGCACGGCAGGGTGCGGCTTCCACCCCTTTGATCTTCAGCGGCTGTGCCATGAGGAAATATTTTCCGGGCTGCACCTTGGAAAGATCGAGATTCTCGAGGATGGCGGTTCGTTCGCGCAGAAAGGCTTTGTGTGCCGGACCTTCATTGCCGAACACACCGATGGATGCGGCATCCGTGCCGATGAGCCTGACCCCGGCAAAGGTGAGCTCCTCTGCAGCGGTAACATCGAAAAAGGCTTCGCCGCCGCCCTTGACAAGAATACGGTCAGCCCTCGGGAAAGCCTTGTTGACCGTTTCCCCCGTGATAAGCCCCTGCGAGCATTCCACGACCACGCATTCACCGATAAAAACGGACAGATCCGTGTGGTTGATCGGTGCACCGCCGTCAATGAAATGCAACGGAGCATCCGCATGGGTGCCGTTGTGCAGACACATGGTCAGCTTTGCCACATTGCAGGCATCGCCCTGACGGATTCCCGACACCAGCTCAAGCTGCGGCTCGGGATCGCCCGGATAGACGGGACAGTCCAGAATATCTCTTGAAATATCAATAATGCGAAGCTCCAAACAAATCCCCTCCGTTTCTGCACCAATTTATGCGTCCACATTGACCTTGCGGTCGATCAGATAAGCCGTTACAAGGAACACGGCAATAGACATGATCAGCGAGCAGTAAATACCCGTGATCGGGTAGGCACCCAGTCCGTAGGACCATGCGAGGTTGGCTTCGCTTTCCTGCATGGAGAAAGTGAAAGCGTAATTCGCATCCACAAGCATATAAATATTGAAAACCTTTGAAATGAGCTTTGCAAGACCCTCGATCACGGCAAAGCTTGCAAAGAAATAAAGGATGGGCCCTAATTTCTTTGTCTTGTTGAACGGGCGCACATGCGACAGCGTGACGGCAAAGAAAACAAGCAGCACAAAGATGCACACGCGGATGGCACCCTCCATGGCATAGAGATTGACCATGGTGAAGATGATGGTTTCATCGGGAATGACCTTGCCCGATGCCTGAATGGCATAGGTAATGAACTGCCATGCGATGGCGTAGACATTATAGGATGCCGCATCGCCTGCGTTGATATACCCGCTCAGGTCCGTCAGCACCGAGAACGAGCAGAAAACAAGACTTAAATAGAAAACAAAATAACTGATGATAACACACAGCGCACCTGCGATCCACTTTGCAAGCAGCAGAGCCGAGCCTCTGACGGGCAGAGCCATGGTCAGGTGACCCTCGGTGCCGTACATATTGCGGGTGAAATCACCGAACACGGCAACGAGTGTGAGAATGACCGAAACGATTGCCGTTACGCACAGAGCCAAAGAAACAACCAGTTTGGAAATGAGAGCCGCAACCGCACCGTTCGTGCCGAACGAGGTGAAGTCAAACAGAATGAGTGCACCGAGCACAACGCTCATGATGAGCATGGTGATATAAATGGTAAAGGTTGCGGAAAGATTGGACTTAAAGCCGTTTTTAATCAACTTCCCAAGCATCGCCGATGACCTCCTTAAAGATTTCCTCCACGGATTTACCGGTCTGACGAAGATTGTCGATACCGGTATTGACAAGAACACTGCCCTTGCCGAGCATCAGAACATGGTCGAAGCTCGTTTCAAGGTCGTTGACGAGGTGCGTGGACAGAAGCACGGTTGCATCCTCTTTATAGTTATTCATAATGATGTCAAGAATCACGCTTCTTGCCGCAGGGTCAACACCGCCGAGCGGTTCGTCGAGCAGATAAATATCTGCTTCGCGTGCCATGACCGTCAGCAGCTGCAGCTTTTCCTGCATACCCTTGGACATGGTCTGCACCTTCTGATTGCGCTCGATACCGAAGCGATCCATGAAATCGATTGCCTTATCACGGTTGAAGTCCGTGAAGAAGTCCTGAAAATAGTCAATGCAGTCGATGGTGCGGAAGCGACCCGGGAAAAAGGTTTTGTCGGGCAGGTAAGCCGTGTGCGACTTGGAGGCAATGCCGATGCGCTTGCCGTCCACCTTGACAAGACCCGTGTAGTCATTGATAAGACCTGCAAGAATCTTGATGAGCGTGGTCTTGCCGCAGCCGTTGGGGCCGAGCAGACCGACGATTCTGCCTGCAGGAATATCAAACGAAATGTTATCCAGCACCAGATTGTCGCCGTAGGATTTGGAGAGGTTGCGCACCTTGAACGCAAAGGTGTTGCGGGTGTAGATGACAACATCCTCCTGCTGCGGAAAATACGGCTGTCCCGTTGCAGGGTTGATGTCCGAAGGGATGTAATCCATTGTATCGTCTCCTTTGTTGGGATTGAAGTTTATGTAAAAAAATCAGTTGGTCAGAATTTGTATCAATTGAGCCTGCACCTGCTCATTTTTGAGTGCCTGCATGTGCGGCACACGGGGGAAATAAACTGTCTGTTCAGGCAGGCAGGCTTTCGTTTCATCGATTGCATAGCCTTCCACATCTGCCGTTTCCTCAACGGATTCATTGAGGGCTGCCGAGGATGTATTGACAAGCTGATCGCTGACCACATCCGATGATTTTGAAAGTGCTATAAAAGGCAATGCACTGCCGGCAAGAAGATGCACGCTGACACCGTCGCTTTGCAGTTCTTGCAGAATGGCAGGCAGCTTGCGGCGACAAGCATCAAAGGCATCCGTGCGTGCACGAAGAAGCGGCTTGTCTGCAAGCAGCTCATCTGCAAGGTCCTCATAATCATCCGACGGACACAGCGCCCATGCTGCAGGCAGATTCAGGAACAATTCGCGCACAACGGTAAAAACTTTATCGAACACATTTTCGAGAAGCCCCGGAATCATGTGGTCCAGATCAATGAACATGCCCGCATCCTCCTGCTTCATGACCGAGCAGAGGAAAGAGCCGCTTTTGCGGTAATCAAAGCTGTCCAACAGCAGATCCGAAAGCAGCAGACTGCCGTTGAGGGGGGAGAAACAGAAAACAAGCTTATTGAGTCTGTTTGCGGCCTCATTCTGCGCAAGATATGCATTCACGACCGTGCTGCCGCAGCCGACAGCAAGCAGAGATATTTTTTCACATCCGCAGGATGCGCAGATATTCTCCACGCAGGCGGCAAGTTTTTTGCCGTTTTCAAGCGGATCACCGGAAAAATCATAAGGAAAAACAAAGACATTTTCGTTTCCGAGCTTATCGCACAATGCCTGCATGGGCAGAAGGCGGCACAGCGCCGTTCTTTCTTCATCCGAAAGCGAAGCCAAGGAATAAACGGAGCCTGCAAACAGCTCTGCGTTGCAGTGGGTGCCCGTTTCGTCCGCCGCAAAGGGAGAAAGAATATCCTGCGCCATCTGCGCAAGCATATCCGAAAAGCCGCTGTCCTTACGGAACAGTGCCATCTTGCCGATGCGCAGACCCAATGTCTTCATAAAAGCATCCTCTTTGAGTGCGGGCGGCCATGCTGTAACATCCTCACTGCCGTTGAAAACCTTGCAGAAGCCGATGCCTGCAACGATCAGAACAGGGGTTTTCATACCTGCACACCTCCCGAAAATTACTCATCGTATATAATAACACAATAATTCTTTAAATGCAAGACAAATTTTTCTGTTTCTTTCGACTGCAAGAATGCAAAAACAGCAGGCAGGAATGACAAAAAACGCTCTTTGCGGTGCGGTAGAATAAAAGCAAGAATAATCAAAGCAAGGACGTACGGCAATCATGGAAAAACTGAAAAAATTTCCCCTGCAGGCACATCGGATTCAAAAGAAAAAACGACACCTCTCACCCACGGCAAAAACGGTTTTGCGATATTGCGCCTGCGCAGGCACGGGCTTTCTGCTGAGCAATGCCTGCATCATCGGCAACATCCGTCCGTTGGGGGTTTCCCTGACCGCCGCACTGCCGACGGATTGCGAGATCTGGGCAGCCTTCGGCGCATCGCTCGGCGCACTGCTGTTCTGCGATGTGCTCGGCGCACTCAAATACATCTCCGCCGTGGTGCTGATCACCTTACTGCGTATCACCGCGCAAAAATATTTTGATAACGGGGATAACTGTCTGTTCCCCATGCTTGCTGCCGCCGGCAGTCTGTGCATCTGCAGTGCCGCGGTGGAGCTTGCAAGGGGAATTACCGCAGCAGGACTGATCCTGAGCGCATGCGAGGGTATTCTCAGCGGCGCAGGTGCGTTTTTGCTGCGCCGCCTCACACAAACGGTGCAGAACGGCACGAACGTTATCATCAGCCGCAGAACCGACATTCTCATCCTGCTTGCCTGCGGTGTGGGGATTCTGTCCGTCATGCGTTTTCGTCCGTACGGCTTCCCCGTTGCCGCTGTTTTTGCAGGTCTGACGGTGCTGCTTGCCGCCTGCTGCGGAAAGGAAACGGGCGGCTGTCTGGCAGGCGTGTGCTGCGGCTGTGTGGCAGGACTTTCGGATGACGGGGCTTATACCGTCATTTCCTGCTGTATGGGCGGTCTGCTGTCGGGGCTTTGCATGCCTGCCGGCAGATTCGCCGCCGTGCTCGCTTACATCGTTTCATGCATGCTGACCATGATCGCAAACGGTGTGACGGGTAATCCCGTGCTGTACACACTCGCCGCCGCAGTGGCAGGTCTTGTTTTTTTGCTGCTTCCCGAGCGTTTTTTGCAGAAAATACGCAACCGCGTCGGCTTTTCGGACAGCGAAAGCCTTGCCGATGCAATACGGACAGGCTACGACAAGCGGCTGCAGCAGACAGAAGCTGCCGTCAACAGCTTTGCACACACTGCCGCCGAGGTCAACGAGCGCATTGCAGGCATGAAAGCCCCGAAGGAGGAGGAGATCTGCCACTATGTGCGCAGTGTCTGCTGTGCGGATTGTCCGCGGCAAAGCCTTTGCTGGGATCACTCACTGGCAGGGCTTCGCCCCGTTTTTCTGCAGGCAAAGCAAAGACTCATCAAGGACGGACAGCTCACTCCTGCAACACTTCCGGACCGCCTGACCGCAGCCTGCCGCAAGCCCGATGCACTGCTGCTCACCTTCAACGATGCCTATGCAAGATTTTTGCAGCGCAACGCACAGAACAAGGAGATTCTTGCCGTCAAAAAGCTCGCAAGCACGCAATTGCGCACCGCGGCAGGGGTCTTGGAGGATCTGCGAAAGGCACCCGACACAAAGCCTTGCGCAACCATACGCGACACCGTTGCAGGTGTGCTGAAAAATGCGGACATTTCCGTGGCGGACATTTATGCAGAATATGACAGCGAAAAGCGTATATTTATACATATTCAATTCAACGCAATTCCATCGCAAAGCTGTCTGCAGGTCATAAAAAGCCTGCTTTCGGACAAGATCAGACAGCCCTTTGCAAAGGCTGTGCGCTGCGATGAAAAGGGTCTGACCTACTGCTTTTACGAACAGCCTGCCTTTACGGTGCAATGCGAAAGCCTGCAAAGCATCGGCGGCAGAGAACAGATCTGCGGTGATTCCCTTGCGTGCTTCCGTGATGCAAAAGGGCGGTTTATAGCCGTTTTATCGGACGGAATGGGTACGGGCGAGCGTGCAGCACTCGACAGCCTGATGACAACGGGGCTGGCACAGACCCTGCTCAGGGCACATCTGAGTGTGGAATGCACCGCAAGCCTTGTCAATGCCGCATTGCTGCTGCGCTCCCGTCAGGAAACGGTGGCAACGCTGGACATTGCAATGATTGATCTTTATACAGGAAAAGTGAAAATTTATAAAGCAGGCGCATCCTTTTCGGTGCTGTTCAGACAAGGCGATACAGCCATCCTGGAGCAGCAGTCGCTGCCTCTGGGCATTCTTGACGAAGCCGAGCCTGCCTGCTGCGAATTTGACATGCACGAAGGCGACACGCTGTTCTTAATGTCGGACGGCGCCGGTAGCGTGCATCCCGATTTTTTCAAAGCACTTCACAACAGTGCGCAATCCACGGCACAGATGGTTGAAAGCATTATTGACGAAGCACTGCGGTGCAGCACCGGCGGTAAGGCCGATGACATCACCTGCCTCGCACTGCGGCTGGAAATCTGCGAAAAAGCGAAGCAGGCGCAGACCGACCTCCACAACCCCTTGTCGCCCCTGAAAGTGGAGATGTCGTCAACTTAAGGAAAATAAATTTATAGTATGGCAAACTGATTGATTTGCAGGAAGTTGGACACAAACCGTAGGGAACGGATAGCATGTCAAGAGCAAGATTGTAAACACATGTGCAAGAGGATAGGTAACAGTTTTGGTTTTGCATAATAAACGATTTTGGAAGCCGAACGGAGCGTAGCGGAGAGAGCCTTCCAAAATCGTGCGCGGCTCAGAACAGGCGCGAAACCCGACGGTTCAGAAGTTGTCCGGCAGCAAGATCAATCTCTGCGATTTTGAAATTACGGTAACATAAATCAGCTGCACTTCCTTCCTGCGGACGAAGTTCAAGG
>JAZNCO010000136.1:0-2000 GCA_045587645.1 Acutalibacteraceae bacterium
GCGTTTACGACAAACCGCCATTCCCTACATAAAGCCTTTTACAAAGGAGGTCGAAAATATGGCAAAGTTTTGTACCGGATGCGGCATGGAGCTTACTGACGGCTTGATGTTCTGCACAGGCTGCGGAACAAAAGTGCCGGAGGACGCACCTGTCGAAGCTCCTGCGGTTAAGGAAGAAATACCTGCCGAGGAAAAGGTTGTGAAAGAGCCTGTAATGGTTCAGGCACAGCCGGAGCAGCAACAGCAGTACATACCGCCACAGCAACAGCCACCACCACAGCAGACGGCATACACACCGCCGCCTCTGCCGAGAGAAATTTTGGATAGTGATATAAAAGGCACAAAATACGAGCCGATTTCGGCTTGGGGCTTTATCGGAATTATGCTTCTGATGTGTATTCCGATAGTCGGCATCTTGCTTGTTATCATCTGGGCGTGCGGCGGATGCAGAAAGCTATGCAAACGCTCACTTGCAAGAGCAACGTTGATTATGACGGCAATCGGGCTTGTGATAAGCCTTATTATAGGAATTGCGGCAGGAGGATTTATTAACTTTCTTTCAAAGAATGCAGATGCAGATGAGCCGGGCGGAATTGTGGCAGTCTTTTCCTCCATTACCGGAGATAAAGACGGCGAAGGATTGATGGGACTTCTTGAAAATATAGAAGGTATCAATAAAGATGCCGAAAAGCAAAATAACGGTTGGCCGAAAAAATTACGCAAATATCCCGGAGGCGAGGCAAAGTCCGTTACCTCATATCGCACTGAGATAAGCGGAACAACCGCTGATGAAATGTTTTCGTGGATTGAAGACCTGAAAAAAGACGGATATAAATTTCAGGACTTCTACGATATGGGTATGACCGAGCAGGATATGCTCGATATGAACGGCTGGTGGGCAACTGACGGAAAACTATATCTCAGTATGTCCTTCGCAGACGGAACGGTTACGGTGGATCACATGAACGAGCTGCCGGATTTGGAAAGTTATTTTAATTAAATTTGAAGGAGGCACATTGTATGAATAAAAATTTACCCTTTTTACTGCTTGATAACAGCAGTATGATGTCAGTTATAAACGAAGGAGAGTTCAAGTGTTATAACATCTCTTTCGAGGAGGCAGGACACATTATAGACTGCCATGCAGAGGATGATTTGCTGAAATGCTTTTCCAATCCTGAAATTGAATCAATCATTTTCAATTACATAGGTGTACCGAATAAGAAGGTAGAATACAAAAAAATTAGAAATATGAGACCGGGACAACAGGGCATTGTTTTCAAGCTCTATATTGCGCCTTCGGAAACTCAGCCGATTATCCATGCGGATGACGGTGTTGAAGCAAAGAAAATTCAGAATGTATATTGTTATTGTCAGTATCTCGTAAGAATGGATGAAAAGTAAAGGAGGAATCAATTATGACATATTGCGGTAAATGCGGAGCGCAGGTTCAGGACGGCGTAAAGTTCTGTCAGGGATGCGGCGCAGCAGTAGAAACGAAAGTGGAAAATAACGCACAGCAGGCACAGCCTGCATCACAGCCTCCACAAAACGATTTTTCACAAAAGATTCAGAACCTGAATAACACAGCGGACACAACAGCGTAATTTGATGCACAGGACATTAATTCCAACAAAGCAATGGCAATACTTGCGTATTTCGGACCATTGGTGCTTATCCCGATTTTTGCGGCAAAGCAGTCGAAGTTTGCAAGATACCACTCAAATCAGGGCTTGGTGCTGCTCATTGCATCTATCCTTTACGGAATTGCGTACAGTATTTTGAGTTCAATCATCCTTGCAATTTCGTGGAGATTCTATTTCATAGTAAGCATTATAGGTCTTGTAAGCATTGTGATTACAGTTCTTGCAATCATCGGCATTATCAATGCGGCAACAGGCAAAGCAAAAGAGCTTCCGCTGATCGGTAAGTTTAAGATTTTGAAGTAATACATATTTCATCCGCCGGGGAATAAAATCCTCGGCGGTTTCTCTTTTGGG
>JAZNCO010000137.1:0-4176 GCA_045587645.1 Acutalibacteraceae bacterium
CGAAGATTTTTTACAGTGAGGATTTTTGACGAGACAAGGCACAAAACGCAGAAAATCCTTTGTGGATTTTCGAGGATTTTAACGAAGTATCGGCGGAAATCTGCCTGTAAAAAACGGGTTCGGATTATACCCGTCACCCTACAGACAACCGCAATAGGGTAACAGCGCAGGCTGTTGCCTTTTTTATTTATAATTTTTTCATTATATTTTCAATTTGTTCACAATTGACAAGTGAAAAAGAGTATGTTACAATGAAATCAGCAACAATAATTGACAACAAAAGAGGTTTTATATATGAAAAAGAAGCTCTTCTCTGTCCTGCTGATCGTATCCCTGCTGACTTGTCTGCTTGTGCCCGTGCATGCGGATGCCTATGACCTGCTGATGGGGGATGTGGACAGCTCCGGCACCCTGACCGCAGGAGATGCGAGAACGATTCTGCGAGCCGCCGTTTCGCTTGAAACACTCTCAAGTGCAAAAAACACGCTTGCCGATGTGGATTTTGACGGTATGGTTTCAGCCTCGGATGCGCGTCTGGTGCTGCGTGCCTCGGTCGGACTTGAAAAGATCGGCGCTTTCCAACATACACACACCATGCAGGATATTTCAACCAAGGGCTCGTGCACGGAAATGACCATTGTCGCAGAGCAGTGCAGTCAGTGCAAAACGAAGAATGTTATCTCCGTTACACCGGCACCGGGTCATGACTGGAACGAATATATCCGACTGGGCGGCATTCATTCCCGTGATTGCAAGGTCTGCGGTGCGCTGGAATCGGGCAAATGTGAGCTGATTGAAACCGTCAACCGTCCGGCAACCTGCACACAGGACGGCTTGATTGAATATGCCTGCGTCTGCGGTCTGACCGAGCAGACCGTCACAAAGGGTGCGCACGATTACGGTGCATGGACAAAAACCGCCAACGGCACCTTTGCAAGCACCTGCACCAACTGCAGTGACAAAAAAACCGCCACACAGACAGACATTCTCAATTGGTTCAATGACAATGTCAACCGTCTGAAAACAGAAGACAATCCCGACAGAGCCGTCACGGTGCTGCGCCATACGGACACAAAGAACAGCACCTCCGATTTCAGCACAAGCATCAAGCTGATACTCGGCCTTGAATCCACGCTCAGAGAAGCGCTTGATTTTGAAAAACGGGTCTATAATGCACCCGCTGAAAACCGCGCCGTTACCGACAACAATCTGCCTGCCATGACCAAGCCCTATGTCAGCGACCTGACCGCCGATGATATCAAGAGCCTTGATATAAGCACCAATCAGACGGTCAAGGTGCTGGATCTGTTCCCGACCACCTATTCAATCGTCAAAACCGTGGACGGTGAAGAGGTAACCACGACCTACGATCTTTCCGATTACAAGAACACACCTGCCGTTACGGATGCAATCAAAATCAGCATTGCGATTCACGATGAAACCGCCACCGCAACGGGACAGCTCAACGGCATCAAAAATGTTTATACCTATCAGTCCAACGGCAGAACCGTTGCAGGCACGGATGCGGATCCGCTTGTCTTGAGCCGCTTTTACGGCATTGCGCTGCCCGATCTGTGCACACAGTTCCCTGAAACGGAAAGCTCGGACGGAATGAATATGTACATCGACTGCCCGGGCGCAAGCTCCGCAGGCACGGCAGACTGGTATTTTGACAGCGAAACGCTTGAGCCCATTGCCTGCGCTTATAAAATCAACATCAATATGCAGCAGAATGTTGAAATCGACTCCGCACTCATCAACGGCTCGTTCAACATGGAAACGGACGTTCACTATACCTATGTTTTTCTGTTCAAGGACTACTATCCCTGCATGGCAGAATAATTAAGAATAAAAAGAATGCAAGAATTTACAGAAAAAATGCTTGCATTCTTTTTTTGAAGGTGTATAATAAAATTGTAAAAATATGACAAGGAGGACACAAAAAATGGATTTTGATAACATTCTCGGCAGCCTGACCGGCAACAACAGCGAATCCACTGCAACCGGTTCCGAAAACATCTTCGGCGGTCTGACCTCTGCTTTCCAGGGTATCGTTGACCTGATCATGGGCATCATCGAAACCATCCGCAGCATGGTCGAAAACATCATCGGCGAATAAATTTCCGCACATCGAAGGGGCTGTCCGCAAGGACAGCCCTTTTTTTGCGGTAAATTACGGTTTACCTGCATAGCAGAAAAAAACAACCCGGGGATTTCTCCTCGGGTTGTCGTATCCGGGTTTTATTTATGCTTCTTCGGACTTTGCGAACATATTCTTGATGAAATCAAACAGCATCTTGATAAAGTCCACAAATGCCTTGAAAATCGACTTGACGGTGGGCTTCTGCTCAACCTGTGTCAGCCACGGGCCGTCCTGACAGTTTTCTTCGGTCATGTTGACAATATTGTTGGTTTCCATGTCGCGCACAAGGAAACGGGAATAGCCCTTGCCATTGTTGTCAACGGTCACATTGGTATACTGTGTGTAATATTCTGCAAATCTGCCGAGCAGACCGGCAGCATCATGGTGCTCATTTTTGACAAACCATGTGGTTTCGGGGAACAGGCAGGTGGAAGCATCGATCTTGCCGTCGGGAGAAATGTAATCACCGTAGCCTGCTGCAATGCGCTCGTCAATGTATTCCTGCGGCAGGGTGTCAAACAGCCCGGAGGCGGTGGCACCGAAGGATGCATCCTGCACACCGACAAGCACATCACCCGTTTCGTCCTGATTTTCACCGATGGGCGGATTGACAAGACCGTAGCCGACAAAAGCACCAATGGTGACATTGTAGTCCTCTGCAAAGGTGGTGTACAGACCGGGATACTGTGCGGTGTTGTGTTCTCTGATATACAGGATCTTTTCGATCAGACCTGCATATTCCGCACGGCGCTCGCTGCCTTCCTCACCGAACATGAAATTCAGGGCAGCATCCATATCTTCTTCATAAACACAGCACCAGTAGCTTGCCCATGTGCCGATACCCGTTGCAAGCAGCAAGGAGGGCAGGAAGGCTTCGGCAAGTCTTTCGTACAGCATTTCAACCGTCCAGAGAGTGCCCTGCAGAAGACCGGACTGGGTCATGTAGTCCACTGCCTTTTCGGCAAGGGTGAGCAGCATCGTGTCCACACCTGCAAGGTCAATGCCAAGCCCCTGCAGACCGAAATATTCGCTTTCAAGCAGATAAGCCTGAATGTACTTGTCGTTAAAATCGATCTTGCCGCTGAAAATATCGCTGATGACAGAAGCACCGTTGGAAAGCGTTGCATCATAAACCACTTTTTTGACAAGACCCTCGCTGCCGTATCTTTCAAGATAAGCAGTGATAACAGCACCGCCGATGCATCTGGAAACAAGGCAGACCTGATCGCAGTTGGTCGTATCAAGAATGGTCTTGATGTATTCATGCAGTCTGTCTGCATGGTCATAGGGAGAAAGTCGCCAGTCATAGCGGAACTTGTAGTCATTGAGGTTGAACTTGCCGTCAGCACCGGTATCAACGGTTGCGGCTCTGTTGTCCCAATAAGCGATTTCCTCTGCGGAAACACCCGTGCCGTACTTGGCATTGCCGTCACCGTCGATCTGGGTTTCATCCCAGATGGGAGCAAGCTCGTCATAAAGAGCCTGCCCGTAATTGTCCCACTTGTTGAGGGTCAGCCCCTCAAACAGGAAGGGCTTGAGAATGTTGAAAGCACTCTCGATGATGGCATCGGTGGAAAGACCTTCACCGTCATCACTGTCATCGGTCAGCACATCAAAGCCGGTGGGAATGATATTGCCCTCTGCATCGCAGATGTCAATGCTCGAGCCGGAAATCATAATAATGGGGCTTTTTTCACGCACATTGGCCGATGCCGCACCGACAGGAATGGCAAGCATACCGAAGGAAAGCACCATGGCAAGCAGAAGTGCAATGATTTTTTTCATAAATAAACCAACCTTTCAAAAATTTGCTACCTTATATTTTACTATATTTCATTGCGCTTGTCAATTCTCTTTTGCGCAAGTTTGAAAGCAGATAAATTATGGTTTAGCGGGCTGCCGGTTGTTTCGATTGTAGGGAACGCATACCATGCGTTCCGTTGTAAAATTGATACTGAGAGTGTAAAACAAAACCTCATCAAACCACCAATTTGCTTGGAACGGATAATATCCGTTCCCTACGGATTGCGTAC
>JAZNCO010000138.1:0-1994 GCA_045587645.1 Acutalibacteraceae bacterium
CCAAGATCTACCGTGTTATTGACCGTGAGCTTCCTTATTCCGACCGTGAGATCCTGCTTGTGCTCGATGCCACCACGGGACAGAATGCCGTCAACCAGGCACGCGAATTCATGGGCGTTGCGGAACTGACGGGTATTGTTCTGACAAAGCTCGACGGTACGGCACGCGGCGGTGTTGTGTTGTCCATCAAGAACGAACTCAAGTTACCCGTCAAGTTCATCGGTGTCGGTGAAGGCATTGATGACTTGCAGCCCTTTGACCCGGCAGCATTTGCCAAGAGCTTATTTGTTGAAGGAAACGATCATTCAGAGGAGGATGCGGAAATTGAAAAGTACATCAGAGAAAACGGCGCAACAGAATACCATCTTGACGACCTTGATCCCGATCCTGACGGGGAGCTTAGGCAGGCTTTTGAAGAAATACTCCAAGTCTATTCTGAAATCGGAAGTGAATCAGGCGAAGACGGCACTGACACGGAATCGCAGACTGACGAAGGAGCAGAAGAAACGCAGGGCGAAACAGGCGAAGCTCGAAGCGAAGAGAGCTGCGAAACTAACGAAGAAAGCCGCGAAGAAGGTCTTCAAGGCGGAAACGAAGGAGATCAAGAAGACAGCGAAATCGCAGCTCAAAGAGAGCTTGAAGCAGCACAAAGAGAACGCGAAGCTGCAATAAAGGCAGAAGAAGAACGCCTTGCGGCTGAAAAAGCGGCAGAAGAAGCCCGTATTGCCGCTGCAAAGGCAGAAGCGGAAAGACTTGCCGCCGAACAGGCAGAAGCCGATCGACTTGTAGCCGAAGCCCGTCTTGCCGCCGAACAGGCACAAACAGAGCGCCTTGCCGCCGCAAAGGCAGCCGCAGAAAAACTCGCCGCCGAAAAAGCAGAAGCAGAACATCTTGCCGCAGAACAGGCTGCTGAAAAGAAACCCGAAGAAAAGAAGAGGAGAGGTCTGTTTGGACTTTTTAATCGCCACTCATAACTTAAAAAAACGCGAAGAACTGCAACGCATTTTAGCCCCTTTGGGTGTGCGTGTGCTGTTGGCAGATGAAATCGGGGTTGACCTTGTTGAAGCCGAAGAAACAGGCACCACCTTTTATGAAAATGCCAGAATCAAGGCCGCAAGCGGTTGCAAAGACAGCTCTCTTGCCTGCATTGCGGACGACTCGGGACTTGTGGTTGATGCTCTCGACGGCAGACCCGGTGTGTATTCCGCCCGTTACGGCGGTGAGGATTTGCCCTATCCCGAAAAAATGGCAATGCTCGTAAAAGAACTCGACGGTGTACCGACCGAACAGCGCACCGCCCGTTTTGTCAGCTGTGTTGTCTGCGTGTTCCCCGACGGCAGCGAGCTGGTTGCCGAGGGCAAGTGTGAGGGGTACATCGGTTATGAGCCCAAGGGTGACAACGGCTTTGGCTTTGACCCCATTTTCTATACCGAGAACGGCAGCTTTGCAGAACTGACCGCAGAGCAGAAGGATGCCGTCAGCCACCGCGGAAACGCACTGCGCAGTTTTGCGGAAAAATTAGCGGAAAAGTTAAAGTAAAAATCAAGATAAATTATGGTTTATCGGGGTGACGGGTTTATTGATAACCTGTAGGGGATGACGCCTCGGCATCCCGCATGAGGGTAAAAAATTATCGCAAAACCTGCCATTTACTACGGGTCGTCGGGGCGCCGACCCCTACAAAAATGAACCGTCAATCTGTTCGATAAACCATAATTTTTATACGCAATCCGTAGGGAACGGATATTATGTCAAGAGCAAGATTGTAAACACATGTGCAAGAGGATAGGTAACAGTTTTGGTTTTGCATAATAAACGATTTTGGAAGCCGAACGGAGCGTAGCGGAGAGAGGCTTCCAAAATCGTGCGCGGCTCAGAACAGGCGCGAAACCCGACGGTTCAGAAGTTGTCCGGCAGCAAGATCAATCTCTGCGATTTTGAAATTACGGTAACATAAATCAGCTGCACTTCCTTCCTGCGGACGAAGTTCAAGG
>JAZNCO010000139.1:0-12260 GCA_045587645.1 Acutalibacteraceae bacterium
CGATACCGTGCATTTGATGCTATACTAACCATAGAAAATTCAACTCCTTCAGGTGTGTGTTTTTTGTGGTGATTAACATCATACCATATTTGAGTTGAATTTTCTTTTTTATTTGTCACCCATCAATTGTACCATAACAAATTAAACATAATTTAATGAGAAAAAAGATCGACATCCGTAAGAATGCCGATCTTTGCGTTTTTACCATTCGTATGTTCCGTGCACAACGGCATAAGCCATGTCGGGGTAGTCGGACATGATGGCGTCACCGCCGTTAGCGGCTATTCTTGCACATTCATACGGATCATTGATTGTCCAATACTGCATGGCAAGATTATGCTCATGCGCATAATTGATAACACGGGTGCTTGCAAGGTTGAGCACCACCGCCATGGACGGCACCTGCAGAGCATCGTATTTGAAGGTATCTTCATCGGCGGGGATGTTAAAGGTTGCACGAAGGAAGAAAAATACAGCTTCAACAATGGAGGCGGAGCGCAGCATATCGGGATAGTTTTCGTCGATATATTTGGTGACTTCCCCGTTGAATGTGCCGACCACGACCTTTGAGATCATGTTTCTTTCGGTAAGAATCCGATACAGCTCATCCGTGGCTTTATAACCGAGCTCTCCGCTGTTTTTGATTTCGATGATATAACCGAATCCGCCGTTGGATTCAAGATAATCCAGTGCATTTTCGAGCGACAGCGCACGCAGATTTTCGGGAATGAACTCACCATGCAGACCGGCATAAGGATAATTGCCGTCGGAGTCCTTGAAGCCCTCACCGAAGTTAAGGGTGCGGATCTCTTCATACGTCAGATCAGCAATCTTCACACCCGAATAGCCGAACACTTCTTCGGCATTGGTCATGCGGTCAAGGGAGCTGTCGTGGCTTAAAATAAGAACACCGTCCTTGGTGATGTGCAGGTCGAATTCATAAATATCGGTTTTGAATTCTTCGCTTTCCATGCAGCCTTCAAAAGCCATCAGGGTATTTTCGGGAAAAATGCCTGCTCCTGAGCGGTGAGCGGAAACCAGCGTGTTGCCGTCGGCTGCAATGCTCGGATTCGTGGTTTCAAAAGTTTGGACCGGATCACTTGTTTCTCGGTAAAGCTCAAAAACAAACAGCACAAGGCAAGTCACAACGCACAGGACAATAAATAGTGCTTTATATACTTTTTTCATATCTTTCACCTCATGGTTACTCATTATATTCCATTTTTGCATTTTCGTCAAGTCTGCTATCGACAAAAACATTTATATGTGTTATAATAAGAAAAAAACACAGGGAGAAAATAAAATATGCAATACAGAAGATTCGGCAAAACCGAAGAAAAAGTTTCCGTACTCGGCTTCGGCTGCATGCGATTTCCCGTTACCGATAAGGAAAATGATGCTTCCATCGACGAAGAAAGATCCGTTGCAATGATCCGAAATGCAATTGATGCAGGAGTAAATTACCTTGATACTGCTTACTTTTATCACAAAGGGATGAGTGAAAAAATCGTCGGAAAGGCAATCAAGGACGGTTACCGTGAAAAGATTCTGCTTGCAACAAAGCTCCCGTTGGGTGAAGTAAAATGCGCGGACGATTTTGACACCCTGCTTAACACGCAGCTTGAAAAGCTGGATGTGGATTACATTGACTTTTATCTTTTGCATGCCGTCAACAACGACAGTTGGGAACAGAAAGTGATTCCGTTCGGTCTGCTTGACAAAATGAGAAAAGCAAAAGCTGAAGGAAAAGTCAGGCATATCGGATTTTCGTTTCATGACAATCTGACCGTTTTCAAAAAAATTGTGGACGGCTTTGAAGACTGCGAATTTTGCCAGATTCAGTTCAGTTATGTTGACACCGACTATCAGGCAGGCATTGAGGGCTTGCAGTATGCCGCAGAACGCGACCTTGGTATTGTTATCATGGAACCGTTGCAGGGCGGTGCTCTTGCCAATCCTGCACTGCCGGTGCTTGATGTGCTCGGCAGCAAGAATCCCGTAAAATTCGCACTCGACTACATCTGGAATTTCCCCGAGGTGTCTCTGCTTCTCAGCGGAATGAGCAATGAACAGCAGGTTAAAGACAATCTTGTGTATGCTGCCCAAAGCAAGGCAAATGCACTGACGCAGGAAGATCTTGCCGTTTACAAAAGGGCAAAAGAAGTGCACGACAAACTCGACATTATTCCCTGCCGTGACTGCAAATATTGCCTTCCCTGCCCGCACGGAGTTGACATTCCGAAGGTTTTCAAGACCTTCAACGAGGGTGTTGCCAATGCAAACCGGCGCTTGATTCTTGAACTGTATCCCGACATTGAAGAAAACGCACATAAATGTGAAAAATGCGGTGAATGCGAAGCCAAATGTCCGCAACATATTGAAATTATCAAAATGCTTAAAAAGGTGCTTAATGCACTGTAAGCTTAAACCCCGTGTTTCAGCAACACGGGGTGTTTTCATGCCATGGTTTTGAGCATTTCGTCTGTGACTTCATAATGCAATTCCTGCCCTTGGGTCAGGGCAATGCTTTCTTTGACCATATAGTCCGCCATGCGCCAGAATTCCTGTCCGAGACTGCCTGCGATATGCGGGGTCATGAACACATTGGGAAGATACCACAAGGGGCTACAGGGCTTCGGAGGCTCGGGATGCGTGACATCCAACAATGCCGTGCGCTCTTTTTCCTGCAAAAGGGCAAGACAAAGACCTTTTTCATCCACCTGCGCTCCCCTACCGGTGTTGATGAAGGTTGCATCCGGCTTCATGGAACACAGCAGTTCTTTTGTGATTATTTTTTGTGTTTGTGCATTGTTTGCAAGGTGGTTGGATATGACATCACATTCGCGGAAAATTTCCGACAAGGAGCAAAGATGAATTCCCTCTTTTTCGGCATCCTCGGGGGATTTGGTGATAGAAAACAGATAAATTTCACATTCCAATGTTTTAAGTCTGGCGATAACCTCGGAGCCGATGGCACCATCCCCTAATATACCGACCTTGAACTTATAATTGCCCAACGGAATGTTGACTTTTTCTTTTTTCACCCAGCCAAAGGGACTTTTGCGCACATATTTGAAATATTTTTTGTTGGCAAGGATAATCTGCGCAAAGGTGTATTCAGCCACGGGCAGACCGTTTGCTTTCCACGCACTGAACACGCGCACACCGTTTTCAAGAAACGGCTTTGCAAAATACTGCACCGTGCCTGCGGCATAGAAAACGGCTTTCAGCTTCGGCAGACAGGTTTTGATTTCTTCCGATGTCCAACACGGCATGTTCCATGTGGAAAAAATATATTCAATGTCCTTCGTCTTTTCTGCATTTTCTTTCAGATTCTCTTCTGTCAGAACAAAATCAGAATCAAAACGGTAGGTTTCGGACAGTTGTTTTCGTATGTAATAGGGATAAACCTCAAATAATTTATCTTTGTTTCCTGCAAAACAAGCATTCATGCCATTTGCCTTTCTTTTTTTCATATTCTCTCGGGAATGAATCATCAAAAAATGCATCCTCGATGATATTGATATCGTAATCGCGCAAGGTGCGCATATACACCTCTGCAATATCAAATCGGACAGGTGTACCGTCCTCGATTTTTGCAGCCTTATAATAAGCTCTTGCGGCGCTGATGAGGCGCTTTTGTTTTTCGTAATCCACCGCTTCGGACGGATCAAGTCCTGAATCGGGGCTTCGTGTCTTGACTTCTGCAAAGCGCAGGTAGGTACCGTCAAAAACAACAAGATCCAATTCTCCCGTGACTACACGAAAATTAGCCGTGCAGATCACACAGCCTCTTTTTCTGTATTCATTGGCAACAACCTGCTCGCCGCGATAGCCTGTTTTTTGTGCTTGTGTCATCATTTTTCAAAAAATCCCCCTGTCGGAAAACAGGGGGACACACACAACAATTAGCCGAGTTCTTCAAGACGCTTTTTGAAGTTTTCAACGCGTTCTTCGCCGTTTTCACCTGCATAGTCAAGGATGAAGGGCATTGCAGCGTTGACAGAAAAGTTTCTGCCGAGTTCAAGAAGCGGATGATCAAATGCTTCGGGAGCAAGCTCCTTAACAAGTTCGAGGGTCTGGGGATCATCAAGAAGTTCGCCGATGGTGTTTTCAAAGCTCCATTTAGCCATGAGAATATCTCCTTTTCATTAAATAAATTTTCTATTAAAGAACTGCCTTTGCAGCCTCTAAACCTTTTTCAAGTGCCTTGAGGTTGAGATCAACGATTGCCTGCTTCTTGGAAGCAAACTTGCGCTTGATGCTCTCTGCAAGCTCTTCGGGGGTAATGATGCCGGTAGCACCTGCGAGCGCACCGAGCATGATGATGTTGGCAACCTTGGTATTGCCGAGTTCAACAGCAATGTCATCCACTGCAAGAGAAATAACCTTGATGTCAGTTCTGTCAACCGTGGATGTTACGCGGTTGGAGTTGAGGATCAGCAGACCGTCTTCCTTGAGCTGAGGAATGAACTTTTTGTAAGACTGCTCATTCATGCAGATCAGATTGTCGCACTTTTTGATCAGCGGAGAAATGATTTCATCGTCATTGATAATGACCGTGCATTTTGCACTGCCGCCGCGCTGTTCGGGGCCGTATTCGGGAAGATATGTAACACTCTTACCGACCTCGGAAGCTGCCTGTGCAAGCATGATGCCTGCACTCATAATGCCCTGTCCGCCGGAACCGGAGAATACTGTGGATTTTTTCATTATACTTCAGCCTCCTTGTCTTTGTAAACACCGGGTTTGAAGTAAGGAATGGTGTTGGATTCCATGTAATCAAGTGTCTGCAGCGGTGACATACCCCAGTTGGTCGGGCAGTTGATCAGAAGCTCGATAAAGGTGAAGCCCTTTCCTGCCATCTGATATTCAAATGCCTTCTTGATGCCCTTGCGTGCTTCGTTGACATTCTTGGGATTGTTAAGCGCATAACGGGCAACGAATGCAGGTGCATCGAGGGTGGAAATCAGCTCGCACATCTTCATCGGGAAGCCTGTGGTCTGCGGATCACGACCCATCTTACAGGTGGTAGCCTTCTGACCGACAAGGGTGGTGGGTGCCATCTGACCGCCGGTCATACCGTAGGTGGAGTTATTTGCAAAGATAACTGTGAAATTTTCGCCTCTGTTGGCAGCAGCAATGATTTCTGCAAGACCGATGGATGCAAGATCGCCGTCGCCCTGATAAGCAAAAACAAGACGATCAGGGCAAACACGCTTGAAGCCGGTTGCAACAGCAGGAGCTCTGCCGTGTGCGGCACCGAGGTTATCACCCTTCCAATACAGCAGATTCAGAGTAGAACAGCCGACGGGAACAATGTGCATGGTGTTGTCAAGCTGACCGAGCTCATCCACAACTTCACCGACAAGCTTGATTGCCATGGAATGCAGACAACCGGGGCAGAAGCCGCTGGGTACGGGCAGCAGGGACTGCGGACGGGAATAAACCTTAGCCATTATTGAGCACCTCCCGTAATAATCTTTTTAATTGCATCGTATGCTTCTTCGTCATTGAAGAGCATACCGCCGGAACGGCCGTATTCGTAAATAGGAGCACGCTCCATTACTTCAAGAGCAATATCATCATGCATCTGAGCGGGAATTGCAAGCTCGACATCAATGATGCCCTTGACACGGTTGTAATCCAGGTTGCGAAGGCTCTTTTTGGGGAACGGAAGAAGGGTAATGGGACGGATCATACCGACCTTGAAGCCCTCTTCACGCAGCTTGAGCATGGCTTCCTTTGCAACACGGGCAGATATGCCGTAAGCAACAATGACATATTCAGCATCGTCAAGGAAGAGTTCTTCAACCTGCACATCGTTTTCTTCCCATGACTTGAGAAGCTGACCTCTTGCGGTGTTTTCTTTTTCAAGAACGAATTCGGGATAAACGGGAGAAAGACCCTTGCCCTTTCTCGGCTCATCAGCATAGCGGCTCATGTTCCATGCCTTGGTTCTCTTTGTATCGGGCTCAATCATTTCGGGCAGTTCAACCTGCTCCATAATGGCACCGAGACAACCGTCAAGAAGAACGATAACGGGATTGCGGTCGCGTTCCGCATAATCAAAAGATTTGTAAGTAAGATCAACCGCTTCCTGCAGTGTTGCGGGAGCAAAGCACATCAGGCGGAAGCCACCGTGACCGAGTGCCTTGGTCATCTGATAATAGTCACTCTGTGCCGGCTGAATAGAACCAAGACCGGGGCCGCCGCGTGATACGTTTACGATCAATGCGGGCAGCTTGGTGCTGGAAAGATAAGAAATGCCTTCACTCTTGAGGCTGATACCAGGGCCGGAGGAGCTGGTCATGCAACGCACACCGGCTGCGGATGCACCGTAAACCATGTTGATGGAAGCAACTTCGCTTTCACCCTGCACGAATACGCCGTCAACCTCGGGCATTCTTGAAGACATATATTCTGGGATTTCATTCTGCGGTGTAATGGGGTAGCCTGCGAAGAAACGGCAGCCTGCTCTGACAGCAGCCTCTGCTACGGCTTCGCAACCCTTCATAAGCACTTTTGCCATAGTAATACTTCCTTTCTGTCCCTTATTCGCCTTTTGTTACTTCGATGGCGGCTTCAGGACACATGGTCGCACAAATGCCGCATGCGATGCACTTTTCGGGGTCGGTCACAACCGGATTAAAATGACCCTTACGGCTGCGAACCGTGCCCATTTCGAGAATCTTTTTCGGACAGAATTTTACACAATAAGCGCAACCTTTGCAAAACATTGCACTGACTTGTATGCTGTTCAATGATATCATCCTTTCAAATTAGAGATCATCAACCGATCTTGACGCCGTCCTGAATTTTGAAGCCCATGCCGTACTTAGGAATTGAAACGGTAGCATTCATGGTTTCGCCGGAGAAGGTGCAGGTGACTTCTGCAATAATTTCCTTGCCGGGGATAATGCCTTTGATTCCGCCCTTGCCTGCCAATGTGTCATCACCGACTTCATTGACTTCAAGAACATTGATTTTTACCATTGCAAGCTTGCCGGGCAGTTTGAAATTAAAGTCGTATTCGCCGTTGTTGTCAATAACTTCAACTTCAACATCACCTTCAAAAAGTCTGGCCTTGACATAGCCCTTCCACTTACCGATACCAATCATTTTTATGTACCCTCTTTCTAAAAAATAGTTTAAATTATATGATATTTGCCTTCATACTTTGCAAGAACATTGACATCCTTTGTTTCTTCCTGCAGCTTCATGAAGTCAATTTTCATAAGCGGAGTTTCGGGAAGTTCATCCATAACAACAAATTCGCTCGGCATGGAGAACTTCGAGAAGTTTTTGTCGATCAAAGAAATGATTTCCTTCTTATACTGCTGTTCGTCACCTTTTTCACGGAAGGTCAGGAACAGACGGATGATCATTCTGCCATCCTTAAAGCCTTTGACTGCACAGCTGTCCTTGATGTAAGGAAGATCTTCAAGCGTCTTTTCAATATCGCTGGGATATACGTTGTAGCCGGAGATGATGATAACTCTCTTTTTACGGCCGGAGAAGAAGTAGTAACCGTCGTCATCACGATAACCGAGGTCGCCGCTGCAGACCCATTTTACACCATCGGGATCGGTATAAAGACCGGCATCTTCGGGACCGTCTTCGGTCAGATAGCCCTGCATGATGGTGGGACCGGAAATGCAGATTTCACCGATTTCACCGTTGGGCAGCGGATTATGGTCATCATCCATGATGGTAATATTGATACCGTCAAGTGCTCTGCCGATAGAACCCTTGCGGTAATCCGTATTGGTGTTGGTGCAGCAAACGGAACCGATTTCGGTCAGACCGTAACCCTGACGAAGACGGGCAACGGAGCCCCATTTTTCAAAGTAAGAGTTAAACTCTTCAAGGAATGCTTCGGAAGCATCGTCACCGCCGCAGAACATAAGACGGATATTTTTGATCCATTCGCCGTCGAAATCCTTGTGAGCCATGAGCTTCTTGAACATAACGGGAATACCGCCGAAGCCGACAATGTTGTATTTACGGCAGAGTTTGAGGAACAAACCTGCATCAAACTGCATCATCGGGATAATGCGTGCCGCATTGCACATTGCCATGTGCATAGCAATAACAAGACCGAAGCAATGGAAAATGGGAAGAACAACAACTTCGCATTCTTCACCGGGAACATGGATTTCATCGATCTTGGAAACACGGCAGGTCAGTTCGTTGATAGCACGGTTGGTGAGCTTGATGGTTTTGCTCTTGCCTGTTGTGCCGCCGCCGTTGAGGTAAACCGCGATATCATCAGCGTTGTTTACAATACCTTCCTTGACGGGATACTTATGAATGATGTCTCTCCAATAAACTGCGTTATTGAGTTTCAGTTTCAGGCCTCTGAGGGCTGCTTCCGCAATACGCAGGCCCTTGGTTTTCAGCGGTGCGGCATAAGAAGACTTGCTGCAGACAAGCACGGGCAGACCGAGGTCGTTGATGGTATCAACAAGGCCATCGCCGATCGCAGTGAGAAGGTCAAGCACCATAAGACCCTTGGAGCCGACTTCATTGACCGTTGCACGAAGCACTTCTGCAGGCTGCAACGGATGAATGAAGTTAGCGATAACACCGATCTTATTCATTGCATAGAAAGCGGCAAATGCTTCGGGGGTGTTGGGCATGAATACGGAATACACATCCCCCTTCTTGAGCCCGAGTTCTTCGGTGAAATAAGCGGCAAGACCGTCAATTTCGCGAAGATATTCGCTTCTTTTGAGTATTTTGTCCATGTGCTGCATCATGTTGAAGTCACCGTAAATTTCAGTGTTGATCTTCAGATACTCATAGCAATTGTAGTTTTGAACATCCTTTAACATTTCATTTCCTCCAAGACAACTTATATTTTTTATTTTAATTTTTCATTAATATTGAATAGTCCATGTTTCATCAAGATAGCCTTCAAGGGTTGCATTGGCGGACATGAAGCCCATTTTGCCGCCGCCGACACCGTTGAGAGGCATATGCTCGTGATACTTTACAACTCTTCCCTGTGCATCGATCGTAATATCGATTGTTGCGCCCGGATAATTGAAGCTTGCTTCCGTAACCGTAATCGGAAGATCCAGGCTTGTGATATCAAAGCAGTCCATTGTTGCACCGTGATAGGTGGGGACGGGATTGTTGATATCTGAAGCTTCTGCTTTGAGAACGATTGTGTATGTGGTATTTGTGCCATCGGAAGTGCTTGTCAGTGATACAATTCCGTCTGCAATAAGATTGAAATCAATGTCTGTAGGCGGAATGGCGGTCATTGCAGTGACCTGCGTTCCTTCTTCGGGATCGGTCGCATAACCGTTCGCAAATGTAAATGTATAACTTTCGGTACCGACCATTCCTTCCACAACACCGTTGATAACGGAGGTAAAAGCAGGCAAAGAACAATCCGTTACGGAAATGCGGATATCCTGATCCTTGGTTGCGGTGAAGTTCTGCGTTTTGCGCATGGTATTGACCGCATTATTGAGATATGCAAGCGTTTCGGGGTTATTGCCAATTGTTGCAGGTGCGTCGCCGGTCGGCTGCTGCGCAACGGGTGTTGTATCAGGAGTTTCACTTGCGGGAGGTACCGTTGTATCTGCTGCATCAGATGTGGGCGGAGCCGGGATGTTGGTGGACGGCTCTGTCTGTGAAGGCTGGGTATTCACAACAACATCGGAACCGATCTGCACATTGACAACATTGTTATTCTGCTGTGTGTTCGGTTGTGCGGCATCCTGACTGCCCTGTGTGGTCAGAACATCATTCAAACCTTCAAGTGTCTGCGAAAAACGATCGTTACCGCTTTTGACGACAAGTGAAAGTGCAACAATAACAACAATGGCAACAACAGCGGTTATTGCATACTTAACTGATTCTTTCAAAGCTATATCATCCTTAAACTTTTATTTCAATTTACAATTATAACATATTCTTGACAAATTTCAAGGGTCAATTTGTAAATAAATATGTTTTTTTATTCTCTGTAATGATAAATTTTAGTTGACAATGACTATGCATTTTTCTATAATATAATTTAAGGACACGAAAGGAGTGTTTTTTATGAAAAAATTTACCAAAAAGTGCATTGCTCTGATTCTCTGCATGCTGATGCTGTTTCCCGTTACAAGCTCCGTAACCTATGCGGCAGACGGAACGGTAATGGCAGCAACCCCCGAAATGAAAATTGTTGAAAAAGCGGTCGGCGGCATCATCAATGCCGTAATCGGTGCACTCGGCACATTCTTTACCTATGTCGGACTTGAATCCTATGATGAATTCATGGCTGCTGATCATCCTTATTTTTATGAAGGTACAGACGGAAAGATCAGCGGTGACGGATGGAAGCTCGGTTATGCATCCACCAGCTATATTCCCGTACAGTGGCGTGAAAATGCAGACGGAGAAGCTGATCCCGACGGCTATTGCCTTAATAAAACCTATTACTTCGGCGGCTACTTCACCGCAAAGGTAAACAAGATTTATGACGATCAGACCGTCAACCTTGTAGTTATGTCCTGCGGAACAGACAACAACAGAAACGGCGTGGAAGACATTCTGATTATGGCTTCCATTGACGGTATCGGCTTCAGTAATCAGGATGTTGTTGCCGTTCGCGAAGCAACCATCACCAAGCTTGCAAGACTCGGTGTCAAGAACAGCGATATTCTCGGCTTCAACATGACCGCAACCCATGCGCACTCCGTTGTTGATCCGCAGGGTATGGGACTTGATATCATCGGCAAGCTGTTCCTTTCCAGAATCACAATCGGCAGAGATCGTTCCATTGAGCCCGAGCTGCTGGAAGCCATCATCAACAATGCTTCGGATGCAGCTGTGGAAGCTTACACCTCCATGGAAGAAGGCAACCTTTATTTCTATGAAACCGCAGACCTGCTTGTTGACGGCGAAGGCTATGATTTCGTAAAAGACAAGCGCAACTTCGGCCAGGATGTACAGAACAAGGCAGGTTGCTTCCTGTTTGAAGCTGTCAGCGGTGAAAAGACCATCATGGCAAACCTCGGCACACATCCCACCAAGGCAGACAGAGGCAGCGAACGCGTCTGCGCTGACTTCCCCTACTATGTAGCACAGGCTCTTATGGAAATGGGCTACAACTTCCTGTATTTCCAGGGTGCACAGGGTTCCGTTGCACTTGACCTTTACAGAACCGAAGAAGGCGAAGCCTATGCAACCGCAAATGCACTCACTTATGAAGATTGGGTCGCCCGTTACGGCACAAAATATGCCGATGAGCACTACACCAATGAATCCGAAAACTATTATGACCTGCGTGCAGGCGGTTACACCTTTGCGAAGATGCTCGTAGAGTGCTCTGCAGACAAGATTGCAGTTGCTCCTTCTCTTGATATCAAGATGTCCTACATGGCAATGCCGCTTGATTACGGCCTGCTGTATGCCGCAGGTGTTTCTCAGTTGCTCGGCTTCAATTGCGTCAAGTACAAGGGCACGCAGACCGGTTATGCAATCATGACCGAAGTCGGCTATATCTCCATCGGTGACGATGTTACCCTCATCACCACCCCCGGTGAAACCTTCCCCGCAATCCCCTACGGTGTTGAAGAAGGCTACGAAGGTGAAAAGCTGTGGACAGGTGCTACCTCATGGAGCGGAGAAGACTGGCAGTACAAGGCATTGGATGAATATGTACGCATTGCAAAGGGTGACGAGTACCATGTAGTACTTGCACTCGGTCTTACCAACGATGCACTCGGCTACATTCTTCCCGACACCGATTGCAGCCACATGTGCGTGGATTGGTTCTACGGCGGTCACTATGAAGAACTTCTTACCTGCTCCAAGAACGGCGGCTCCGCACTTGCACAGGCATTCGTTGACCTGCTTGATGTTGAACAGTAATTATTAGTTATTTATAATAAGCGGCTTCCTGAAAACGGAAGCCGCTTATTTTTGCACAGCATTTACATTTTTCCGGTTGATCACAAATAGTTGAGGATGTGCAATTAAAATCGATGTGTATTTTTATGGTTTAGCGAACGGATTGACGGTTTAATTGCAGGGAACGCATACCATGCGTTCCGCTATAAACTTGATAAAAAAACATAAAAACAAAAAAAGTTGCATCAAACCGTCATTTTACTCGGAACGGATGCTATGTACAGTGCAGTATGATTGTATACAGGTATGCAAGATGATTGTATACAGTTTTGTGATATATTAAAGGCAAGAAAATAACCTAAAGAGGAGGTTATTCAAATGCCTTGGAGGGACAAAACTGTGGA
>JAZNCO010000140.1:0-6481 GCA_045587645.1 Acutalibacteraceae bacterium
TTCTTCGGCACGCTAAAATCCGAGTGTTTATATCGCACCAGTTTTTCCAATCGTTCAGAAGTTGAACAGGCGGTCGCTGAGTATGTTCATTTCTACAATTTTGAGCGCATCAACCTGAAAGACGGCCTTACTCCGTACGAAATACGGAGCAAAGCCGCTTAATTCAGCAATATTCTACGACAGGGTTTCTTTTTTCGTGTCTATTTTTCTGGGAGCAGTCCAATTTTATTCTACCATAGGGGGTGCTTTTTTCTATTGTCCGTTTTTACTGGACTTGTTCAATCCCTTCCTGCGTTTTTATTTGCGTTAAGATATATCAAAGCCAAAGGAATTAAAATGGTCGAGTTCAGATTCAAATGTGAATTCCCAGCCTTTGTTGAAATTTTGTTTTATCATACCATTAACACGCTTTCTGTCCTTACCGGAGTTTTTGATGATAGATACATTATAGTGTAGATTTATATATAATCAAGCTGTTCGTGAGCTTGACTTATATTCACTCAGATTCTGTACACGCGGATGCCGTCGGGTTCCAGCGTATCGGTGATTGTACAGCGGCTGCCATCCATGGTAAAGCATGCAGGGAAAGGCTTGTCTGCGATGCCGTATTCTGATGCATCAACGGTCAGCGTGAAAGGAGCCGTTTCATCGGAGATATTTACAGCGATGATTACCGTCTCATCCTTGTTGCGGTAACGCCATGCACCGGCGATGATCTGCTCCGATTCCAGATCCCCCTCGAACCAGAGTCCGGGTGTGGTGGTCAACTTCGGGACAGCCGTTTTTACCTCCGGCGGACGGAGCATCTGCGCCGCGTTGAACATATCGGCAAGCTCCCAGCGCACACGCACTGCGTTTCTAAGAAAGCTCAACCAGCGCGGCTGCCACACGAGATCTGCCTTGCACCATCCAAGCTGCTGACCGGATACCAGTGAACGTGCCGTGCAATACCGGAAGAATGGGAGATCCTCCTTCTTTTTGCCTATGGTGCACCGTCCAATAAGCTGAACATATCCCGCATAAACTGCAGAAAATGCAGGAACCTCCCCGGGATAGACCCATGTCCATGTAAGAAAGCCGTCGAAGCTTCTCATATACGGCTCTGCGTTATCCTCGGTGAAGTAGAAGATGTCATCAGGCTTTTTCGCACGGATACGCGCCATCATGGCATTCCAGCCCTCTGCCCACCAGCTTCCACCACCGGAAAGGTGTCTGTGAGAAGGATTGTAGCATGGCTGTGCCGAAACTGCTCCGGTCTGATCGTAGTATATGCCATCAATGGGAAGCGATGCCTCCATTTCACGGGTCAGCTCTTCCATGATCCTATGCCATGAAGAATCTGTGGGACACATCTGAACAAGGTAACTTGTTTCACCGCTTTCCGTCGTCTGCGGATAATTCTGATGCAGATAGGTTCTGTCAGCCTGCAGAACCGCTCCCTGTGCACCGGTGTTATCAAAGTTCACCTCATGCCCCATCTCGCCGTCATGCTTCTCCCAGCTAACCGCATTAATATAAGGCAGGACGGATATTCCGTGATCCCGAAGCTCATTTGCATGGGCAATAAAGGTTTCCTTTGCAGGCAGGAAATGCGGATATTCTATATTGAATGGGATATGATGCCAGTTGTACACATGATATGCAATCGGCACACCAAGCTCCTTTTGAAGCTGAATGGGTGCCTTGTACCAATAATCCGCCTCGTAGATATCACTGCCCGCACTGAGGGACATAGGTCTGTTGTCACGTTGTGAGGGAGTATTGGGAATGTAGTCGCAGATCCAGAAGGGATTTTTTCGAAAACGTTCCGGTGTGTCCGGACGTCCCACCTCGGGCAGCCATTCTGCCTTTGCCCGGACAAAATCCGCATAGATCATCGAAGCATCGTACCAGTCGCCGACAAAAGGCTGCCATCTTGCCTCGCCATAAAGCTCGAAGGAATTTCCTGCGGTACTGCCGTTGACAGCATAAAAGTCGGGAGTCAGCGAAAAATGTCCTTCGCCTGCCCTTGATGCAAAACGCTTTACTGCCGCACGGCCATCCTCGATGCCGAGATAAATACCGTTTTTCTCCGAATAAACAGCGAAATACTGCATGGTCATTTTTCCGCCGGGATAGTTTTCTGTATAGTCGAATCCTTCATTGCCGGCATTCTCCACTGTCTTACCGCCAAGGAATGGCAAAAACAGTGTAAAGCGAGGATTTCCCAGCACCGGCATTGGATAGCTGATGTGCATTACACTGCAGTCCGGGCTGTCATTAAGCACACTCACCTGCCAAACGAGTCCGCCTCGTTCAACACGAGCACGGCAGATGACCGTCAGCTCCCGGGCTCTCTCATGTCCGGCGCAGATTATCTCTGTGCTGTCCCCATAAGTCCTGCATACCACAGAATCCCAGAGGTCTTCCGAGGAAATCTCCGCTGTCGCTTCGCCGGCAATATGCCTGACCTGTCCGCGAAACAGCGGTGACGGAACGACGGTAAAATCCTTCATTCTACCGCCAGCAATGGACAGACGCTGTCCTTCCATTGATAAATCGACATAAAAATTGTCACAACCAACTCGAAACATCGCGCACCTCCTGATAATTCGTTCCCCGTTTAATTAAGATTAAGCTTGTACGGCAATTTGCCCTTGGGTTCAAGCTTTCCGCTTAGAATGTCGATCATATATTCTGTGCTTTTTGGTCCGGAGTTGCTCCAGATAATTCTTGGTGAATGGGGCACATCTTCGAGTGTCAGCGGAGTTCCCATGTGTAATATGGCTGCAAGATTTTTCTTTGTTGCATCCATAAGTGATATTACCCGCTCCGTAAGACCGTCGCTTCCGCCATAAGCAAGGCATTTACAGTCTGTGATTACAAGTCCGTCAAAGCCGCGCTTTCTTATTATAGAAATTATTTTTTCGGAGAGTGAAGCGGGATACACAGGGTCAATTTTCGTAAATTTATTATGAGTTGTCATAATTCCGAGCAAAGCGGAGTACTTCATCATTTCAAGATACGGTATTAAATCCGATTCCATAAGCTCCTGCTCGGTTTTTTTCGGGCCTTGCATCCGGATACATGTGAATATCATAAAAGATCCCTCCCGCCCCCGGAAAATGTTTTGGGGTGCAAAAGAGTCCTTCATCCATATAGCCGCGCGCAATAAGCTCACCGTATTTTTCTGTAATAATTTTATCATACATACTTTGTTTTTTCTATCAAAATACTGCATTGATATTTTAAGATTTCTGCACTGATAAGCCGAAGGCTCCATGCACTGAGCTGTACAATAAAAAATGCGCGAAAACGGTTTGGAATGTAACGATAAAGAAGCGGAGCAACTCCTACATCGCTCCGCTGTATTTTTTTCTGTAATCCTTCGGAGATAGCCCGGTATGTTCTTTAAAGCAATATGAAAAATAGCTTTGAGAATTGAAGCCGCAACGAAAGGCAATGTCGATCAGAGGCAAGGTGGTATTGATAAGCAAATTACATGCTGCTGAGATCCTGCATCTAATAAGATAATCTCCGGGGGTGATATTAAGTTTTTTCTTGAACATCTGATGAAGATAGGAAACACTCACATTGCATTCCTGGGCAATACTGTCTGCACAGATATCCAAATGATAGTTGTCTTCAATGAATTTCTGTGCAATGGAAATAATATTTGTATTCCCGGATTGTTCAAAAGTAAGCGAACGCAGAAGAAGCAGGAGCTCAGCCGAAGCTGCCATATGATCGATTGTGTTTCCCGAATGAAAAAGTGAGGATATCGTGCTGAAAAAGTCCTCCGTTTTATTCCGCTCCGTTACGTGTGAAAAGGATTTTATCCTTTTTATTGAATCGGTAAAATTGTTGTCATCCAAGGTGAAATGAACAAAGCGGCACGTAAACGGCAGCTGGCTGTAGCGTATATCGCCGGGCTTTGCAAGAAGAATGCTTCCTTTTGATATTTTGTACGGCACTCCGTTTATTACAGAAGTGCCGCCGTCCATAAAAAAGTATTCAAGCTCATAATAGAAAACCGTTCTTGGAGCTGTTGTAAATGCTGTTGGGTAATCCTCTTTGCTGTCAAAGGTTCCGAGAGTTAAAATATCCGGAAACGAATAATTCATATTACTTCCTCGCATCAGTGTAGTATTTTTAAAAAATCAACGAAGCATTTTGATAGAAAATATCAAGAATGTATGTTAAAATTATATACAGCAGAGTATGCGCAGTATATGTTTTGTGCAAAAAATATATACTGGAAACAACGTCTTTGACCTTCTCGTTTGACGGTATTATATCACAAATCCGAATTTATGTCAACCGCTCAATTTGCTTGATATACTGGACGACGCGTCTCTCACTAACTGCACCTTGAATAACAAAAGAAAGCTACTTGGAGGGGTTTCTATGAATCCGCTGATTTTTGCCGCTATCGACGGTGGCGGAACAAAAACCGAATTTCTCCTCTTTACAGAGGGGGGCCACATCTTGCGCCGTCTGCTGCGGGGCAGTACAAATCCTAATATTGTCGGCAAAGAAACTGCTCATGCCAACCTTACAAACGGTCTTGATGAACTGATAGCCGGGAGTCAGATCTCGGGAATCTTCGGCGGTATAGCCGGAAGCACAACAAGCGGTAACACCGAGTTGCTTACGAAAGCCATTGTCTCTCGCGTGGAAGGCATCCCCGTGCGCGTCGGCTCGGACATACTTAATGTCATTCACAGTGTACGCGGCGCAGATCACTGTATTGCCGCTATATGCGGAACCGGTTCATCCGTATTCTCATGGGACGGAGAAAATCTCCATCGCTACGGAGGCTGGGGATATCTTTTCGACGGTGCGGGAAGCGGTTATGATATTGGCTGTGATATCCTGCGGGAATGCTTCGCCCTTGACGATGGTTTTGGAAAAACGAGCCTTGTAAGCGAGCTCGCCGAAAAACAGATTGGATGCCCTGCCATCGAAAAACTGAATAAATTCTACAGCGGCAACCGTAATATCATTGCATCGCTGGCGCCCATTGCCTTTGATGCCTTCCGTCAGGGCGACGAGACCGCACGCACTATTCTCATTCGCAATTTCTCCCGCGTCGCCTCGCTTATCAGGGCGGCAGACAACGGCAGTGATACCGTCATCATCTCCGGCGGACTAACCTGCCAACGCGATGTTATCGAGCCGCTTCTTGCCGGAATGCTGCCATCCCGGATGAAGCTTGTTTTTCCGGCACTTCCGCAGATCTACGGCTCCGCGCTTGCAGCGATGAAATTCAGCGGGTACACACCTGCCGATCCGGATATCTTTGACCACCACTTTACAGAAGAATACAATAAGATAAAAAAGGAAGCTTGATTATGAAACCATTGACCGAAGCACGAAATCCCAAAACAACCCATATCGATAAAGCCTCGACCGCCGATATGCTCCGCATGATCAACGAGGAAAACATGAAATCCGTGCGCGCTGTTGACAACGCGCTCCCCATGATCGCACCTGTCATCGATGCGGCGGCGAATGCCATCGCAGACGGCGGGCGTATCATCTACATCGGATGCGGCACATCCGGACGCATAGCCGTGGCAGATGCAGCCGAGTGTCCGCCCACCTACGGTGTGGACTACAACACCGTCATCGCCATCATAGCGGGCGGCGAGGCTACCCTCGTCCGCGCCGCAGAAAATGAGGAAGACTCCGCAGAAAAGGGCCGGGCTGATCTGCTGGCGCGCAGCGTCACCGCGAAGGATGTGGTCATCGGCATTTCCGCCTCCGGCAGTGCGGCTTATGTGGAAAGCGCCCTACTTACGGCAAAGGAGCTTGGATGCGTCACCGCATCTCTGGCATCAAATCCCGGAAGCCGCATAGCAAAGGTTGCGGACTATGAAATCTTCGTTGATACCGGTGCGGAGGTCATTACCGGCTCCACCCGTATGAAGGCAGGCAATGCGCAGAAGATGGTACTTAACATGATTTCCACCTGTGCCATGGTCAAGACCGGCAAGGTTTACGAGAATCTAATGATAAATCTCCGACCCACCAATATTAAGCTGCGCGGCCGCATGATAGGTATCGTATCGGATATCCTCGGCACAGATGCCGCCGAATCGGAGCGTCTGCTTGAAGAAAATGAATGGAACATAAGGCAAGCAGTGAAATCTATAAAAAAATAGCAAGGCCTTAATATGTATGACATATTTCCTCCCCGGATTGAAATGCGGATTTTTGAGAATTATTAATGAAAAAGTATATTGATGTTTGTAAAAAGACAGTCAGATAATATACGGTTAAAATAATGCAAGGAGAAATGAACAAGTCCAGTAAAAACGGACAATAGAAAAAAGCACCCCCTATGGTAGAATAAAAGTGGACTGTATCCCGAAAAACGGACATTGAATAAAAGAACCCCCTGTTGTAGAATTAGAAACTACGACAGGGGGTTCCGTTATGTCAAGAAGTTATACAAAAGTAGAAAGTTTAGCAGAGGAAGTGTTCCGAAGAAAAGTAG
>JAZNCO010000141.1:0-1826 GCA_045587645.1 Acutalibacteraceae bacterium
ATTCGGGTATGGTCTATAAAATGCTCGGACTGCCTTATGAGCTTTTCACACCCATCTTCGCCATTGCACGAATCGCAGGATGGAGCGCGCACCGTATGGAAGAAATACAGAACGCGGGTAAGATCATACGTCCCGCTTACATAAACGTAAAAGAAAAAACAAAATATGTATCCCTGAAGGATAGATAAGAACAGCCCTCGTTCCATTACGGAGCGAGGGCTATCTCAAACATCAATATCTGCATCGCTGAAGTCAAAGAAAACGGCAACGGTGAAAACACAGCTTCCGAAGGTGGTCTGTCCCAAAATGTAGGACAGACCACTTTTGCGTGAAAAGTTTGCACAGATTTGCAAAAACGAAGCCGAAATTTACAGATGCTTCTTTTCTGCCGTAGGTCAAAATGGCTCAAAAACATAGATAAATCAAGGCTTTTTGTGATATTGTATCCACTCCTATGGTCTTGCGTATATGGTAGGCAGGTCAAAACGGCAGATTTTTGAGAGAAATCTCGCTCCGTTCATATTCTCTTACTTGAAAAAAGCCGCAAAATATGGTAAAATAGAATACCATCAAAAACTACGAAAGGAGGGTTAACGATGACGGCAGAAAAGAAAAAATATGAATTTATGCGTATCATATCACTTGACGGCAGTACCATTTACAGAAGCCAAGGCTTGACCGCGCTGAAGGATGGCAAGACAAATGCCCATGCATTTTCGGGTGTTCTTGACGATAGCCTTGAAACAATCAAGCTCCGAGAGATCTACGCAAAGCACGAATCCGAGATAGGATATCCCTATCTTGAAGATAAAGCCTTCTGCCGAGCCATTGTTTCCGTCTCCTTCGATTATGCTATCAAGCAATATGAAAAGCAAGGACGGAGATACGTTCTCTACGGACAGACGGTTACCGATGAGGAAATGACCGACCATGTGTGCATCCGCACGCTTGACGGCAAACCAATGCTTTTGGCAATCGAAACACCGTTGAATCAGGACAGGCACTATGCCCCCGTAGAACAGCCGATCTCCGCAGAGCTTCTCGGCAAATACTTTGTGTACGATGCAGAAAAGCACGAGTACAAGAGAAGCGATAAGGAAATGCCCTCGGTTGTGAAGAAGGAGAAAATCCGAGAGCATCTGTACCTGCACGGCTTCGATATCGACGGCATCCATTATGTTCGCTATAAGCGTAGCGCAGGCAGTAGCCGTGACGGTCGCTGTTTGTTCATCGCCGAGCTTCTCTATGCAGATATGATGGCATGGAGCGCCTGCGGCCTTTCTGCGGATACTGTTTCGGATCAGGCATCGTGGCAGGCGTATATCGCGCTTACGCTAAGTAGTATCGAGTCGACAATCAGGCTCCCCAAAAAAGCGATCCTTATCATTCCCGACAAGGTGAGCAAATTCAAGACCACCGCTGTGTGCGTAAAGGAAGATAAAGCTCTCGGACTCACTGCGGTCGAGGAAGAAACCGAGATCGAGAACGTGATATGGGATGGTGAAGCTCTCCTTGACGTGAGCGAGTTTGAGAGAGCCGGATATGCCGATAAAGGCATGATGCTCCTTCGCAACCGCTTCTTCAAGACTTGTGCGTTCAACACAAATCTGCAAAAGTGGTTCAAGGATAAAGGCATTACCACCGTAGGACAGCTTGCAGGCTACACCACCGCGCGAAAGGTCGAGGACATTAAGCTCGTCATCACCGAGAGCAGCCTCAAGTACCTCAAGTTTATGCCGAAAGGTCAATCTCTCAAGGTGTCCCTTGAAGCATGGCTTGATGCCGTATACGGCGGCAAGACCACATCCGAGTTCGGTGTTGTTAAG
>JAZNCO010000142.1:0-25906 GCA_045587645.1 Acutalibacteraceae bacterium
CTCATGAGTTCATCGCCATCGATATGCTTTGTCCGGCATTTCTCGGAGCGATGTCAAGGGTGACGGACGGACTTGTGCATTCTCTCATTTTTCAGGTCTAATATTTTGATTTATGTGTCCAATTTTTGTTGACAAGTGCAAGTCTGCTGAAATCCTTTAACAAAGCCACTTCTGATTCCTTTAACCCCTCTGTCACTTCGTGACATCTCCCCTTTCAGGGGCGACAAGTATTTGAGAGGAAAATTTACTTTGATATCAGCCCGACTGCCACTTCTCTCCCCTTTTTTATGCAAATCTTGCATTCCTGTTTTTCTTATGTTATAATATTTTGTTGTAATCTTTTTTCGGAGGCATATTATGGACTTTTTTGCCGGAAAATATCAGGTCGCTGTCATCGGTGCGGGTCATGCAGGTATTGAAGCCGCACTTGCCGCAGCACGATTGGGCTGTAAGACCGTCTGCTTTACCGTCAACCTCGATTGGGTCGGCAATCTCCCCTGCAATCCGTCCATCGGCGGCACAAGCAAGGGACATCTTGTGCGTGAAATCGATGCTTTGGGCGGTGAAATGGGTAAGGCTGCGGATGCTACACTCATTCAGAGCCGTATGCTCAATGTCGGCAAGGGCCCTGCCGTGCATTCGCTTCGTGCGCAGATCGACCGCCGTGCCTACAGCGGCTACATGAAGCACTGCATGGAGCAGCAGGATAATCTTGACCTTGTGCAGGCAGAAATCGTTTCCCTTGCAAAAACGCTAGACGGCTGGCAGATGCACTCCGAGCTGGGCTGTGTTTATACGGCGGATTGCTGTATTCTTGCTACGGGTACTTTTCTGGATGGCAAAATATATGTCGGTGAGCATGTGAGAAGCTCGGGTCCGGACGGGATGTTCCCTGCTGTGGCACTGTCGGGCTCTCTCAAGGAAATGCAACTGCCGTTGCGCCGCTTCAAAACGGGCACACCGAGCCGTGTCAACCGCCGTTCGGTGGATGTTTCCAACCTTGAGGTGCAGTACGGTGATGAAGAGATCGTTCCTTTTTCCTTTGACTGCCCGAAGCTGCCCGAAAACAAAGAAGTCTGCTACATTACATACACAAACCTTGAAACCAAGCGTATTATCATGGAAAACCTGCATCGCTCTCCCCTGTTCGGCGGTATGATAGAGGGTGTCGGCCCGCGTTATTGTCCGTCGATTGAGGACAAAATGGTGCGCTTTTCCGAAAAAGAACGGCATCAGATTTTCATTGAACCTTGCGGTCTGAACACGGAAGAATTATATTTACAGGGGCTTTCCTCTTCCCTGCCCGTGGATGTGCAGGATGCCTTTTTACGCACCATTCCGGGACTTGAAAATGTAAAGGTCATGCGTAATGCCTATGCCATTGAGTACGATTGTACGGACCCGTTGGCACTCAAGCCTACGCTTGAATTTTTGGATTTTGACGGTCTTTTCGGTGCAGGACAGTTCAACGGCTCGTCCGGTTATGAGGAAGCCGCCGCACAAGGTCTTGTTGCAGGTATAAATGCTGCACACAAAATATTGGGTAAAAATCCATTTATTTTGGAGCGTTCGGGTTCTTATATCGGTACACTGATTGACGATCTTGTGACCAAGGGATGCAATGAGCCCTACCGCATGATGACCTCCCGATCGGAATACAGACTTGTTTTAAGACAGGACAATGCAGACCTGCGCCTGACCAAGAAAGGATATGAAATCGGACTTATTTCCGAAGCAAGATACAACGCTTTAAAGCATAAAATTGAGTTAATTGCAGAGGAACGGCATCGTGTAGAAAATACAATCATTCCGCCGAGCGAAGCACTGAATGATGTACTTGTTTCACGTGAAACATCCGCCATTCAATCGGGAGCAAGATTGTCCGATCTTATCCGCAGACCGCAGTTGAATTACAAGGTGCTGACAGCGTTTGACACAAAGCGACCCGAATTGCCTTATGAAATCTTTGAGCAGGTGGAAATTGATCTGAAATATGAAGGCTACATCAAACGGCAATACGCAGATATCAAAGAACAGCAACGATTGGAAGGGAAGCTGCTTCCTGAAGATCTTGATTACAGTCAGATCATCAATCTGCGCACGGAAGCGGCTGAAAAGCTGCAAAAAATTCGTCCTCGCAGCATCGGACAAGCCGCACGCATATCCGGTGTCAGCCCGGCTGACATTTCTGTTCTGATGATCTGGCTTGCCAAAAACGGTAAATAAATTACAGAAAAGGGAAGAGCTTATGACGATTTCCAAGGAACTTCTGTTTGCATCCTGTGCCGAGTTCGGTGTGCAGATCGATGATGCCTGCGCCGACCGTCTGGATATGTATGCAAAACTGTTGATAGAATATAATGAAAAAGTGAATCTGACTGCCATCACACAGCCCGATGAGATTGTTCGCAAGCATTTTGCTGACAGCCTGCTGCTATTGCGCTATGTGGACATTCAAAAGGAGACACGCTATGCTGACATCGGCACGGGTGGCGGTTTTCCGGGTGCCGTTCTGCTGTGTGCCGTACCCGACGCGAATGCAGTCCTCGTTGATTCCATCAATAAAAAACTTGATTTTATCCGCTTTTTACTGCGTGAATTGGGTTTGAACGCAGAGGTGCTGACCGCAAGAGCCGAAGAACTGGGCAGAAAAGGGGAGTACCGTGAAACCTTTGATGTGGTTACGGCTCGTGCAGTTGCACAACTCAACCAGCTTTCCGAATACTGCTTACCGCTTGTAAAGATCGGCGGTGTATTTGCACCGATGAAAGGAAAATTAGAAGCGGAAGAACAACAGAGAGGCTTCGGTGCGATAGCCAACCTCGGCGGTAAGGTGGAGCAGAACATAGAATTAACACTCGATGGCGCACAAAGACATATTGTTGTTGCAAAAAAGATATCGCAAACACCGACAAAATATCCGCGGAATCAGGCGCATATTTCAAAAAAACCTTTATAAAACACGAAAATACATAAATAATACAGCGCATTTCGCTGAAATAATCAAAAAGAATGTGGTATATTGTGCTTGCAAGGGAAGGACAAGCCTTGCAGGAGAATACCGCATTCTTTTAATTTTGGAGAGAAATATGCCGCAGAACAGCCTTGCAAGGGGAGGACGAGTTTTTCCTATCGCAGTGGAAAAGATTATTCCGAATCCGCAACAGCCACGAAAGTTTTTCTGTGATGACGAGTTGCAAGGACTTGCACGCTCCATTGCAGCAAACGGTGTCTTACAGCCACTATGCGTAAGACCGGCAGGGGAGTGCTTTGAACTGATTTCAGGAGAGCGCAGACTGCGTGCATCGCGTATGGCAGGTTTAAAGGCAGTTCCCTGCATTATTTGCGATGCAAGTGATAAAGACAGTGCCGTATACGCACTTCTGGAGAACATTCAGCGTTCAGATCTTCACTTTTTTGAAGAAGCAGAGGCATTGCAATGCCTGATCTCACAGCATTCCATATCACAAACAGAAGCGGCTGCGTTATTAGGAAGATCGCAGGCAGCCGTATCTAACAAGCTTCGATTACTGCGGATACCTAAAACTATCAGGGAACAAATTCGTCGTAGCGGTCTTTCAGAGCGTCATGCACGAAGCTTGTTGCGATTTCAGACAGAAGATGCGATGAAAAAAGCATTGCGGCAAATACTTTTACAGAATATGTCTGCAGAGCAGGCAGAAAAAGATTTGCCGGTCGTTAAAATAGAGTCTTTGCAGGAGTCAGAGCAGCAGGGAAAAAAAGAAAATCAACGGCAAACCACAGTGTACAAAAACATTCGCATTTTTCTGAATACATTCAATCATGCAGTTGATATTATGAGAAATGCAGGTATCAACGCAGGAACAGACGAGGAGGAAACCGACGAATACTACATTTATACCGTAAAAATCCCGAAAAACCATAATCGGGTACCTTAATCTTATCATCCACATCCATATCTTTCTCTTTCACACCCCATATCCAAACACAGGCAGGCGGCAGAAATGTCGTCTGTCTGTGTTTTTTTGCAAAAAATGTTTCACGTGAAACATTAAATATCAAAGAAAAAAAGATGTTTCACGTGAAACATTTTGATTTTAGAGTTGATTTTTGCAATCAACTGCTATATAATAAGGATTATATTATAATAATTATAATACATTATAATAAAAGGAAGTTATATATGGCAAAAACCATTTCAATACTCAATCAAAAAGGCGGTGTCGGCAAAACGACAACAGCCGTCAACCTTGCTGCCGCAATCGGACTTGAGGGTAAAAAAACATTGCTTGTTGACATCGATCCGCAGGGTAATTCCACAAGCGGGTTCGGAATCAACAAAAGGGACATAAAGCAATCCTCCTACGATGTGCTGACAGGGAAGTGCTCCGCAGAAGAAGCCATTCTGCGCACAGAGTTTGAAAACATTGATATTATGCCGTCAAACATGAATCTGGCAGGTGCAGAAATCGAAATTATTGAAATTGTGAACCGTGAAAGCCTGTTAAAGCGCGCATTGGCGCTCGTTTGGGAAAAATATGACTACATTTTTCTGGATTGTCCGCCGTCTTTGGGTCTTATCACCTTGAATGCACTGACAGCATCCGACACCTTCATAGTCCCCATTCAATGCGAATACTACGCATTAGAGGGTCTTTCACAGCTCATGGCAACCGTCAGACAGATCAAAAGACTGTATAATCAGTATATTGATTTAGAGGGTGTTCTGTTGACCATGTATGACGGCAGACTCAATCTTACACAGCAGGTGGTGGAGGAAGTCAAAAAATTCTTCCCGAAAAAGGTATACACCACCGTCATTCCGCGTAATGTGCGCCTTTCAGAAGCTCCTTCCTTCGGTCAACCGGTTATGTATTATGACCGTTCCAGCAAGGGTAGCGTTGCATATTGCGAGCTTGCAAAAGAATTTTTATCAAAACAGAGTAAATAAAAGGGAGGAAATCCACCTATGGCAACCAAAAAAGGCGGTCTTGGCAAGGGAATCAGCCAGCTTTTCGTTGAAAATGCGCCCGAGGATGCGCTTAGCAGCGGCGCAACATCACTTCCTATCGGCGATATTGAACCCGACCGCAAACAACCGCGAAGCAATTTTGATGAAGCAGCATTGCAGGAGCTCGCAGAATCTGTTGCAGCACACGGCATTCTGCAGCCCATTTTAGTCCGTCCGCAGTCAGATGGTTCTTACAGAATTGTAGCAGGCGAACGCCGCTACAGAGCCGCCCGTATGGCAGGTCTGCACGAGGTACCCGTCGTTGTCAAGGTTCTGTCCGATGCCGAAGCTGCCGCAATCGCACTGATTGAAAACCTGCAGCGTGAAGATCTCAACCCGATGGAAGAAGCCATCGGCATCAAAAAACTCATGGATGACTTCGGACTGACACAGAATGAGGCAGCCGAAAGATTGTCCAAATCGCGACCTGCCGTGGCAAATGCACTGCGTTTATTACAGCTGCCCGAGGATTGCATTGAGCTTGTCGCTGACGGCACGCTGTCCGCAGGTCATGCAAGAACCCTTTTGGGTCTTGAAAACAAGGAAATGATCTATGAAGTCGCACTCACCGTATCCGAAAAGGGAATGAGCGTGCGCGACACTGAAAAGCTCGTCAAGAAGCTCAATAAACCCGTAAAAGAAGCAGAAACTCCGCCCGTTGCGCAGTATCACAGTGAGGTCGCCCTGTCCCTGAGCACAGTGCTCGGCAGAAAGGTCAACATCACGACCGCAAAAGGAGCCGGAAAGACCGGTGGCAAGATCGAGTTTGAATTCTTTGATGACGACGATCTGAAGAAGCTTGCAAAATTATTTGATAATTAAGATAAAAGAGGAGTATATATACCATGATTGATATTCGTTTTTTGAGAGAAAACCCCGAAATCGTGAAGCAGAACATCCGCAATAAGTTCCAGGACGATAAGCTTCCGCTTGTTGACGAAGCCATTGAGCTCGATGCCGAAAGCCGCCGCATTAAGGGTCTTGCAGACTCTCTGCGTGCTGACCGCAACCGTTTTTCCAAGCAGATCGGTGGTCTGATGGCACAGGGCAAGCGTGAAGAAGCCGAAGAAATGAAGAAAAAGGTTACCGAACAGTCCGCTGCATTGGCAGAAGCCGAAAAGCAGGAAGCTGAGCTGAGCGAAAGACTGACACAGATCATGATGATCATTCCGAACATCATCGATCCGAGCGTACCCATCGGCAAGGACGACAGCGAAAATGTGGAGGTACAGAAGTACGGCGAACCCCTTGTTCCCGAATTTGAAGTTCCTTATCACACCGATATCATGGAAACCTTCAGCGGTATCGACATCGATGCCGCAGGCCGCGTTGCAGGCAACGGTTTCTATTATCTGATGGGCGACATTGCAAGACTTCATTCCGCTGTTATCAGCTATGCAAGAGATTTCATGATCGACCGCGGCTTTACCTACTGCATTCCGCCCTTTATGATCCGTTCCAATGTTGTGACGGGTGTTATGAGCTTTGCCGAAATGGATGCCATGATGTATAAGATCGAAGGGGAAGACCTCTATCTCATCGGCACCAGTGAGCATTCCATGATCGGTAAGTTCATCGATCAGATGATCCCCGAAAACACCCTGCCGCAGACGCTGACGAGCTATTCTCCCTGCTTCCGTAAGGAAAAGGGTGCGCACGGCATTGAAGAGCGCGGTGTTTATCGTATTCATCAGTTTGAAAAGCAGGAAATGATCGTTGTCTGCAAGCCCGAGGAAAGCCCGATGTGGTTCAATAAGCTGTGGCAGAACACCGTTGATCTGTTCCGTTCACTCGATATTCCCGTTCGTACCCTTGAATGCTGCTCGGGTGACCTTGCAGACCTGAAGGTCAAGTCCATTGACGTTGAGGCATGGAGCCCCCGTCAGAAGAAGTATTTCGAGGTCGGTTCCTGCTCCAACCTCGGCGATGCCCAGGCAAGAAGACTCAAAATGCGTGTTAAGGGTAAGGACGGCAACTACCTTCCGCACACCCTCAACAACACCGTTGTTGCACCGCCCAGAATGCTCATTGCATTCCTTGAAAACAACCTCAACGCAGACGGCACGGTCAACATCCCCGAAGCACTGCGTCCTTACATGGGCGGCAAAGAAAAGCTCATCCCCACAAAATAAAACAATACAGGACAGGAACACATTCCTGTCCTTGTTTTGATGAATTGGAGTTTTGTTATGAAAAAGATAATTTCTTTTTTATTATGCGTTATTTTGCTCATTTTTAGCATTATATGTGTTACAGCAAATATCAAAACCCATGAACAGATTGCAGATGAAATCATTGAAATTGCCCGTGCCGAGGTCGGCTACTACGGTGACGGCTCAAATAAATTCAACGAATGGTACTACGGTACTCCGTCCGGTGCGGCATGGTGTGCGGTATTTCTCGGCTGGTGTGCCGATCAGGTCGGTGTGCTGAACACGGCTGTTCCCAAACGTACAACCTGTGCAGGCATGATGGATTGGTACAAGGCAAAAGGGGAGTACCATGCCGTAAACAGCGATTACGTGCCGCAAAAAGGCGACATCGTGTTTTTTGACACCGACGGCACCGGCATTTCGCACCATGTGGAATTCGTATCCGAAAGCGGATATTTCACCGATGACAACGGCAAAACCTGCATTTACACCATCGGCGGCAACGCATCGGATGCCAATTTTGAAGGCCGGGATAATGTCATTGAACGTTTCCGCACCATCGACCGTGAAAATGCCGTGGTGATGGGATATGCTCATCCGTCCTATGTACAGGAAAAACAAAACACACCGAATTTCTTTGAAAAACTGCGAACGTTCTTTGAGAAAATCATCGAATTCTTCCGTAATCTCTTTACATAAACCAAGCGGTTGAAAACGGGAGAGAATTATGGCATAATAATGTAAGTTAAACGCTTTTTTCAGTTTATGGAGATCCTGTTATGCACGAATTTACATATCTTTACCGCAAAAACAGAAGACGGTTCAAGCAATTAAAACCGCTTTATGCCGCATATCGTCAGCAGACGGTCTGCAACCATGGCGGTGATGAGCTGCCCTTGCGTGTTTTCAAAAGCGAGCTGCGCCGCGTGCTGTGGCACACCGATGAATGCATCTGGAGCAACAATCCGCGGTGCTTCATTGTTCTGCATGAGGAGGACACGGTGATCGGCTTTGCCGACATCCGCGCAGTATCAAAAGATCTTCTTGAAACCGACTATCCTTACGGCACGGTGGAGGATTTTTGTATTGCCGATGAATTCCGCAACAAGGGCTACGGCAGGATTTTGTATGACCGTGTTGAAACTGTTCTTCGCAAAAACGGCACAAAGACCATTCTTCTGACCCCTGACCCGAAAACGGGTGTTGCATTTTGGGCAAAGATGGGCTTTGCAAGCACGGATGAGTTTATTCCCGACACAAAATCGGTTGTTTACAGAAAAGATATTTAAAGGAGAAAATTATGCCTTATCTTTTTGCACATTTCAAAGAAAAACTGACGCCCGACGGGGAACAGGTCTATTTCAGCATCAGCAAAGACGGCCTTACATGGGAAACCGTCAACGGCGGCGAACCCGTTCTGACGGCACAGCTTGGCGAAAAGGGCTGCCGTGATATCTCTGTTGCACGTCTGCACACAGGCGGTTTTGTTGTGCTCACCACCGATCTTTGCATCGTATATCGCATGGACGAAAACCACAATGTCGATTGGAAAAAGGTCAACAGCACGGGCAGCAAGTGCCTGCGCATGTGGAAAACCGATGATCTTGTGCATTTCGGTGAGGAAAAGCTCATTTATATGGGTCGCGATGACTTCGGCTGCCTGTGGGCACCTGAAATTTTCTTCGACGAAATCAACGAAGAATATCTCATTCATTGGGGCTCAACCCTTGCAGAGGATAACTTTACGCACATGTCCATTTTCTGCAGCACAACCAAGGATTTTGAAAGCTTTTCCGAGCCGAAGCTGTATTTCACCAAGGACAACGAAATCCTCGATTCTCACATCACCAAAATAGGGGACACCTATCATCTTTTCTATAAAAACTCCGACCATCCGCCTATGAATATGCACGCAACGAGTGACAATCTGTACGGCCCGTTCGTGCATGATGAAAAATTTGAGCAGTTCATGGCAGAAATGGGCAATGCAGGTGCATACGAGGGACCGACCACCTACATTCTGCCCGACGGCAGATGGTGCCTGATGCTTGATTTCTTCGGCTGTGAAAAAGAAAAAATGGGCTATGTGCCGTTCATTTCAGAAACACCCGGGGTTGCCGAATTTGAACGCAGAGCCGACCTCGTTTCGTTCCCATACGGCTTCAAGCACGGCGGCGCCATTGAAATCACGGATGAAGAATACGAGAGATTAAAAAACATGTAAAAAGACCGAAAAAATCCCTTGTTCGCAGTGAACAAGGGATTTTCTGTATCCTTATTTATTTTTCTTCTGAATGTTTTTTTCTTTCCAGACCTTTTTATAAATGGCTTCGGTTGCAAATGCCATTTTTGTGACGGAAAATTCACAGTTGTCAGGGAATACATACCATGTGTCTTTCATGGTGTTCAAGTCAACACAGTCCTGTTTTTGACCGAAACGGAAGCGGTATTCCACATGCAGGCTGTTCTGAATGGAAGAATCCACATCCATATGCATCTTCTCACCGTCATAATCGCGAACAACATCCACATGGAAACCGGTCATATCATGCACCATTCTGCCCTTTCCGATCGTGATAAAGCCCCAGCGATTGGGCAGGTCATTGACATGGCAGTCGCTTTCAAAATAATATCTGCCCTCGTTGACCTCTTTTTCAACCTCTTGCTTTTCCCACAGATACCAGTCGGACGGGAATTTGAATTCGGTTTCACCTTTTTCGGCTTCCAGCTCACCGTAGTAATTGAGTGTCCACTTCTTGCCGCAGGCTTTGCAGAAAATATCAGCACCTTTGGAATCCATTTTATATTCCGTTTTGCAGGCAGGACACATATAAAGCGGCTTGTGTAAGCCCTCAGCGCGGTTTTTGCGTTTGACCTCCACGCGGTTTTTACTCTGCCAGCGCCAGTCATCATGATAGATGGCTTCGCGGATTTTTGCATTGATCTCGTCAACGGATGCATCTTTGATTTCCTCGGCAGTAAATAACTGCGTAAACACAGCCTCCAGCTTTTTCGGAAAACGGGGAATATGATTCCCCCAGAACGGATCATAAATATGGTGTCCCATGTTTTTATAAGTCACACAGGGAACACCCATCATTTTAACAAGCTGACCGAGAGAATCGGTGAGTGCATCCAGCTCCGTCACACCGCATTTTGAATAGCGTGCCTCCGGATAAATGCCGAAATTTTCACCTGCTTCCAGTGCTTTTTTACACTGAATAACAGTATTCAGATCCGAGGTATATCTGCGCTTGGGAACACAGCCCGTACAACGCAGAAACAGCTCTCTGCCGATAAAATCATCCACCGCTGCAGGATAAATACCCGTATGCGGCTTTAAGGATGCTGCCATAACATAAAAATCAATAAACGCATTGTGGTTGCAGATGATGATATAAGGCGGCTTGATGCCATCCATACGCACCTTTGTGACATGCGAACGGGCCATCCACTTGCGCAGCTGCAGATAATTCCAGCCTGCCACCGCAAGCACGATCTTGTTCTGACGGATAAAAGGCTTGTTCAGATCCATTCTTTTGGTTGCGGGAGCACCGACACGCTGATATCTGCCGATCCATCTTCTCACAAAAACACATCCTTATTTTTCTTCACAGAACAGGGGAAGTTTTCTGTTTTATCCCCACTTATTATATAAACTATTTTGCATTATATATTTATAAATTGTAACTTTTGTGAACAAATTGTAAACATTGCAACATCATATTGCATTTAAATTATCGTGTGGAATTTATTGCAACATATTCAAAACTGCGTGTGGATTTTGCAGCAGATTCTGCTGTTTGTGAAACAATTGTATTTATTTTATTTTTCCGTCTGCAATTTCAAAAGTCTTTCCTTCACACAACCGAAGAATGGATGCAGGATCACAGCAAGTGATAAATACCTGACGGTTATCAAGATGATTTAAAATATAATCCTGTCTGCCGGCATCCAGCTCGCTCATCACATCGTCGAGCAGAATGACGGGCTGTTCATTTGTTTTTTCTTTCAATATCTGTGCTTCAGCCAGCTTCAAAGCGATCGCACATGAACGTTGCTGCCCCTGTGAGCCGTAAACACGGGCAGGCTTATCATTGATAAAAATTCCGATATCGTCTCTGTGCGGACCGACGGAAGTGGTTTTATTGAATAAATCCTCCCGTCTGCTTACTTTAAGCATTTCAGAAAGCGAAAATTTGCCGTCTGTATTGTCTTTTTGCATATATTCAAGGGAAAGTATCTCTCTGGACTGCGAAAGACCGTCATAAACGGCAGCACACGCAGGTAACAGCAAAGAGAGATATTCTTTTCTTGCATTCAGTATTTCTTCACCTGCATTGCAAAGGTGGGTATCCCAGATATCAAGCATGTCCAACAGCTCGGGATGTCCCTGCACATCTGCAAGCAGTGAATTTCTTTGCTTGAGTGCGCGGTTGTACTGACTCAATGCCGCGGCATAATTGGGTCTGAACTGACACAGTGCCGTATCTAAAAACCGTCTGCGCTCGGCAGGACCTGCCTGCACAAGTGACAAAAAAGCAGGTGAAAACACAGCGGCACTGCATTTACCTATCAATTTTGCAGGAGAGGATAAGGAAACTCCGTTCAGGCTTGCTTTCCGGGTATTTGCAACGGTCATCACCGCTTTCTGCTCACGGTCTGCAGCAAAAAAGTCAAGCTCCATGCGTGCAAAATCCTTTCCGAAGCCGACAAGCTCACTGTCCTTTGCACCGCGAAACGATTTCAGCCCCGAAAAAAGCCAGATACTCTCAAGCAGATTTGTTTTCCCCTGTGCATTCTCACCGTAAATGACATTTACTCCACGGTCGGGAAGCAGCGTCAGATCGGCAAGATTGCGATATCCCGTCAGGGTCAATTTTGTGATCTGCATTTTTTAAAAATCAATAATCAGCTACGCGGATAACCGATGCTTCGGCAAAGTTCTTTGTATTGAGAAGCACCTCACGCAGCTCACCCTCGGGCATAAGAGGTGTGATGAAAGCGATCTCATTTTCGGGTGCATCCTTACGGGAGAGGGTTTCAATATGGCCGAAGCCCTCACGCAGAGTAACCAGTGCCGCATCCTTATCCTTTGCGAAGCCGCGAACATACAGACGGGTCTGTGTCTGCTTATAATCGGCAATGCGGCAATCCGCATGCGGTCCCCATTCATAACCGATCTTGGTGTTTTTGCCAAGACGGATACAATCCATAACATCTGCCACAACAGCACTTGCGGTCGGAAATTTACCGGCACCTCTGCCGTAGAACATCACATCACCCACAGCATCGCCGCGTACAAACAATGCATTGAAAACATCGTCCACGCTCGAAAGAGGAGAGGTCTTGCTGACAAGTGCAGGGCTGACCATAATGAAAATTTTATCATCATCAACCAGCTTTGCTCTGCCGAGCAGCTTGATTGCAGAATTGAAATTTTCTGCATATTCAACATCTTCCAGTGTGATTTTGGTAATGCCTTCGGTGTGAACTTCCACGGGGCTGACATGCGAACCGAATGCAAGCGAAGCAAGAATGCAGATCTTGCGGCAGGCATCCAGACCCTCTACATCAGCGGTGGGATCAGCTTCCGCATAACCGAGCTCCTGTGCCATTTTCAGTGCCGTGGCAAAGGACATATTTTCACGGATCATTTTTGTTAAAATAAAGTTGGTCGTACCGTTGAGAATACCGGCAACCTCTTCAATTTTATTTGCACCAAGACAATCAGCCAGCGGATGAATGGCAGGAATGCCGCCGCAAACAGAAGCTTCAAACAGGAAGCTGACCGAATTTTCCTTTGCAAGCTGCAGAAGTTCATAGCCTCTTGCTGCAACAAGCTCCTTGTTGGAGGTTACAACGCTTTTACCTGCCTGCAGGCACTTGGAAACAAAATTATAAGCCACGGTCAGACCGCCCATGGTTTCCACCACGATCTCAACCTCGGGATCTTCAAGAATCACATTGACATCATGCACAACCTTATGACCGTACGGTCTGTCGGGAAAATCACGCAAATCAAGAATATATTTAACATCCACAAAAGCAGTTCCTGCTTTTTCTGCGATCTGTTTTCCATTCTTTTCAATCAGTTCCACAACGCCGCTGCCGACGACGCCACAACCCATAACGGCTATATACATATTTTTTCTTTCCTCCGGAAAATATTATTTTTTTTAAGAAGTAACATATATTACACCATTTTAACTTATTTTACACACAGCGACAACAAATGTAAATAGGTAAAATTAAAAAAAATAATAAATTTTTCCTATATATATTTATATATATTTACATATTGATTTTATTAGTCTTAATATGTTATTATATGTAAGATATTTATCATACATTATCATACCTAATTATGCCCAACAAAGGAGATTTTACAATGGATTCATTCAGCGATGTCTGGAAAGAGGTGCTGGCTTTATTGCAGCCTCAGCTGACAGAAGTTGTTTTTAATATGTGGATCGAGCCGCTTGAGCCCGTCAAATTAGAAGGCGACACCGTTGTCATGCTCACCAATTCCGACTTTAAAAAGAAAATCATTTTAGAACGCTTTAAAGATGTTATTATCAACGGCTTTGAAGCCGTGCTCGGCTTCCCGGTTGAACTGGATATTATTGTTTCACAGCCCGTACCCGAAAAAAAGGATAATGACAACGAAACAAAGGGTGCTTTTACCTTTGATAATTTCATCGTCGGCGGCTCCAACAAATTTGCATATTCCGCCTGCTATCGTGTTTCCAATGCACCCGGTGCGGAATACAATCCCTTGCTTGTTTACGGCAGAAGCGGACTGGGTAAGACCCATCTGATGCTTGCCATTTACGAAAAGCTGCACCAGAACTTCCCCGATATGGCAATCATCTATATTACGGGTGAAGATTTTGCAAATGAGCTGTATCATTGCATTGCAGAAAAGAATACAGAAGCCTTCCATGAAAAATACCGCAATGTGGATGTGCTGCTGATGGATGATATTCAGTTCATTCAGAAAAAGCAGGCTGCACAGGAAGAATTTTTCCATACCTTCAACACACTGATTCAGTCAAACAAGCAGATCGTTATGACAAGCGACCGTCCTCCCAAGGAAATGGAAATTCTGGATGACCGTCTGCGTACCCGTTTTGAAATGGGACTTCTTGCCGATATTCAGCCGCCCGATATTGATACACGCATGGCAATCGTCAAGCGTAAGGCTGATGAATGCCAGCTTACACTGACTCCCGGTGTCATTGAAATGATGGTATCTCATGTCAAGAGCAATGTCCGTCAGCTTGAAGGCTGTATCAAAAAGCTGTCTGCTATGAAAAATCTTCATGATATTGATCCCACTCCCGAGGTTGTACAGGGTGTTCTGACCGAGGTCGTATCCACTGCAAAGCCTGTCAGTGAGGTGGTAACCATGATCATCGATGCTGTCAGTGCGGAATTCCGTGTGGAAGTGGCAGATATAAAAAGCGAAAAGCGCACTGCAAATATCATTCTTTCCCGTTATGTTGCCATGTATATCATTCGTGAAATAACCGGTATGCCTCTGAAGAACATCGGTGAGCATTTCAACAAGAATCATTCAACCGTTGTGCATGCCGTCACGCAGATTGAAAGCAAAATGGAGAAAGACAGCAGCTTCAGACTTACGGTAAAAGAACTGATCAAGAACCTCGAAGAAGCATAAAAACGGAAAAGTTTTCAACAGTTTGAACAGTAATTAACAATCAGTTTTCAACATTTGAACATTTTAATTTTTTATTGAAAACTTTTCAAATTTGAATTCACACTTTTTCAAAAGTATATTATCACTCCAAAAAGCCGATAATAAAAGGTTTGTCCTGTTTTTCAACAGTTTCAACATACACTACTAATACTACTAAATTTTAACACATATCTTCTTTAAGGACGAATTCACTTTTTTTTCCTTTTTCATTTTTCGGGTGGATTCGATTTCCGGAAAGGCGGAACAATATGAAAATCATCTGCAATACCGCATCCCTTACCCAGGCTTGCCTGAATATTCAGCGTTGTGTTCCCACAAGAGCCATTCTGCCCATGCTCGACGGTATCCTCATGCGTACCCTCGACAACGGTACGGTGGAGCTGTGCGGCTACGATCTGGAGCTGGGTTCAACCACAACGGTCGAAGCACGCATTGAAGAACACGGTGCTACCGTTATCAATGCAAAAACACTGTGTGATATTCTTCGTCATCTGCCGGGTGACCGTGTGGAGCTTTCCTGTAATGCAAAAAACATCTGCACCGTTACCTGCGGAAATGTTGAATATACAATTGTTGCACTTCGTGCGGATGAATATCCTGATCTTCCGTCCCTTCCCGATACCGAGCCGATTCATATTTCCTCCAAGCTTCTGCGCAGTATGGTTATGCAGACTATTTTTGCAGCTTCCACCGAAGAAGCAAAGGCAGTGCACAGAGGTGTCAAGTTTGAAATCAGGGAAGGCGAGCTCAAGTGCATTGCCATTGACGGCTACCGTCTTGCCATCCGTACAGAGTTCATTGCCTACAACGGCGCACCGCATACCTTTATCGTTCCCAGTAAAACGCTGTACGAGCTTGTAAAGCTGCTGCCCGAGGAGGATGAATTTGTAAAAATCCGTCTGAGCCGCCGCCATATCATTTTTGAAACCAACAATTATAATATTGTTTCCCGTCTTTTGGAGGGTGATTTCCTCGATTACCGTACAGCACTTCCCAAAGGTACCACCGCAACCGTGCGTGTGAATACAAAGAAGCTGCTTGAATGTATCGAAAGAACCTCCATCATTGTAACTGAAAAAATGAGAAGTCCTCTGCGCTTCCTCTTTGACGGGGATATGATCCGTCTGTCCGTTGCAACGGCAGTCGGCAGTGCAAGCGACTTTATGGATTGCTCACTTGACGGCAAGCGCACCGAGATCGGCTTCAATGCCCGTTATGTTTCCGAAGCACTCAGAGCATGCGAATCGGATGAGGTGCTCATCCGTCTGAACGGCTCCATTGCACCTGCACTTATCGTTCCCACCGAGGGTGAGCATTTCCTGTATCTCATTCTGCCCGTCAGAATCGCAGATGTAAACGGTTAAGAGGTGTAATATGGCTAAAACAATTAAAATCAAGGCAAAAATTGCCCGGATCGAAACACAACCTCTTATAATCCGTACCCCTTACATTGAATTGCAGGCTGCACTCAAGCTTTGTAATATTGCCCAGACCGGCGGTCATGCAAAAATTCTCATCACCGAGGAGCAATGTGTGTTTGTCAACGGTGAAATCTGCACACAAAGAGGAAAAAAGCTTTATAACGGTGATATCCTGCGTGTCGGCAGAGAGAGCTTTGAAATTGTTTCGGAAGAAAAATAAAAGGAGAACGGTATGTATTTGTCTGTCGGCGGCGACACGGTGTTGAGAACAAAAGATATTCTCGGCATATTTGATACAGACTCCGTTACCGTATCAAAGCACAGTCGTGATCTGCTCAACACCGCCGAAAAAGAAAAACGGATCGTTATGGTTTCCATGACAGAGCTGCCTCGTTCTTTTTTATTGGTGCGTGAAAACGGCAGTATCAGATTGTATCTTTCTCCCGTTTCCGCAAGCACTCTTCTGAAAAAATGTAAAATGTAAAAAAAAGAATTTTATAAAAAATATACTTATCGGAGCGAATTATGAACAACACCGAAAACGAAATCATGCAGGAAATGAATGTTTCCGAAGAAAAGAACATCGCCGAGAATAATGTGTCTTATACAGACGGTCAGCTTGATACGGCTGTGTCTGCCGACTACGGCGCAGAACAGATTCAGGTTCTTGAAGGTCTTGAGGCTGTGCGTATGCGTCCGGGTATGTACATCGGCAGCACGGGTCCCAGAGGTCTGCACCATCTTGTTTATGAAATCGTTGATAATTCCATCGACGAAGCACTTGCAGGCTATTGCACCGAAATCAATGTTGAGATCCTGCCCGGCAATATCATCACCGTTCGTGACAACGGCCGCGGTATTCCCGTTGACTTCAAGCCCGAGCAGGGTCTGCCTGCTGTTACGGTCGTTCTGACCGTTCTGCATGCCGGCGGTAAATTCGGCGGCAGCGGTTATAAGGTATCGGGCGGCCTGCACGGTGTCGGTTCGTCCGTTGTTAACGCTTTGAGCGAATATTTTGTGGTCGAGGTCAGCCAGCACGGCAAGGTTCACCGTCAGCGCTTTGAACGCGGTCACATCATGACCGACCTTGAGGTGGTCGGCACAACCGACAAAACCGGTACATACATTGAATTCAAGGCAGACCCCGAAATCTTTACCGAAACCACCGTTTATGATTACGAAATTCTCGAACGCAGAATCCGTGAACAGAGCTATCTGACCGCAGGGCTGAAAATCACCCTTTCCGACCTGCGTGATATGGAAAATCCCATCATCAAGGAATTCTGTGCCGAAGGCGGTATCCGTGAATATGTTGAATGGCTCAACGACAGCCGCGGTCTTGTGAAGCTGCATGAGGACACCATTCATTTCAACACCGTTTCCGGTGACCGCAGTGCCGACATTGCACTTCTTTATAATGACGGCTACAACGAAAATATTCTTTCTTATGCAAACAATGTCCGTACAGAAGACGGCGGCGCACATGAAAACGGATTTAAAACCGCATTGACCCGCGTTTTCAATGATTACGGCAGAAAATACAATATCCTCAAGGATGCCGACAAAAACCTGTCCGGTGATGATGTGCGTGAGGGCTTGACGGCTGTTATTTCCGTCAAACTCACCGATGCACAGTTTGAGGGGCAGACCAAGGGCAAGCTCGGTAATACCGACATTACACCCATGGTCAGCAAAATGGTTTATGAAAAGCTCATGACCCATTTTGAAGAAAATCCGTCCGTTGCAAGAGCGATCTTTACAAAGGCTCTTGAAGCTTCAAGAGCAAGAGAAGCTGCCAGAAAAGCAAGAGAAGCTGCCAGAAGAAAATCCGCACTTGAAAGCAACTCCCTGCCCGGCAAGCTTGCCGACTGTACTGAAAAGAATCCCGAGCTTACCGAGCTTTATATCGTTGAGGGTGACTCCGCCGGCGGCTCCGCAAAGGAAGGTCGTGACCGTACTACGCAGGCAATCCTGCCGCTTTGGGGTAAAATGCTCAACGTTGAAAAGAGCCGACTTGACAAGGTCATCGGCAATGACAAGCTCATGCCCGTTGTGCTGGCACTCGGCACCGGCATCGGTGACGATTTCGATATTCAGAAGCTGCGTTATCACAAAGTTGTCATCATGGCCGACGCCGACGTTGACGGTCAGCACATCAGAACACTGCTTCTGACCTTCTTCTTCCGTTACATGCGTCCGCTGATTGATCACGGCTATGTTTATATCGCACAGCCTCCGCTGTTCAAGATCAGTAAGGGCAAAAAGTTTGAATATGCCTTCTCGGATGAAGAACGCGACAGACTGATTGAAGAATTCGGCGGCAGCTGTGATATTCAGCGTTATAAAGGTCTTGGTGAAATGGACCCCGAGCAGCTGTGGGAAACCACCATGGATCCGTCCTTCCGTACCATGCTTCGCGTGACCATGGAGGATGCCATGGAAGCAGACGAGGTATTCTCGGTGCTCATGGGCGATCAGGTTGCACCGCGCCGCGAATTTATCGAACGCAACGCAAAATATGCAAATAACCTTGATATTTAAGGAGATATACAATGAACGACGAAATCAGAAACGGTCAGCCTGAAAATGAGGCTGTCGTCAATACAGGCAAAGTCGTGAATGTAGACATCAATAAGGAAATGAGAACCTCTTTCCTGAATTATTCGATGTCGGTTATCATGTCGCGTGCGCTGCCCGATGTGCGTGACGGTCTGAAGCCCGTTCACCGCAGAATTCTTTATACCATGTATGAAAATAACCTGACCCCCGACAAGGCATACCGTAAGTGCGCCGATACCGTCGGTTCGGTTCTGGGTCGCTATCATCCGCACGGTGACGCATCCGTTTACGATGCCATGGTCCGTCTTGCACAGACCTTCTCCATGCGTTATATCCTTGTGGACGGTCACGGTAACTTTGGTTCCATCGACGGTGACCCGGCTGCTGCTTACAGATATACCGAATCGAGAATGAGCAAGCTCTCCATGGAAATGCTCACCGATATCGACAAGGATACGGTCAACTTCATGGGCAACTATGATGACCGTCTGAAAGAACCCACCGTTCTGCCTGCAAGATTCCCGAATCTGCTTGTCAACGGCTCCACGGGTATTGCCGTCGGTATGGCAACCAATATTCCCCCTCATAACCTCCGCGAGGTCATTGACGGTATGTGCTGTCTGATCGACAATCCCGATGCCTCTCTGGAAGACCTTATGGAGCATATCAAGGGACCTGACTTTCCGACAGCCGGTATTATCATGGGCAAATCGGGCATCCGTGCTGCCTATGCCACCGGCAGAGGTAAAATTGCCGTTCGTGCAAGAACCGAAATCGTGGAAGCTAAAAACGGCAGATATCAGATCGTTGTCACCGAGCTTCCTTATCAGGTCAACAAAGCAAGACTGATTGAGTCCATTGCCGACCTTGTCAAGGATAAGAGAATCGAAGGCATTTCCGACGTCAACGACTACTCGTCCAGACTCGGAATGCGTATGGTAATTGACCTGAAGCGTGATGCCAATCCGCAGGTCGTTCTGAATATGCTGTTTAAATTGACACAGCTGCAGATCTCCTACGGTATCATCAATCTTGCACTCGTCAACAACGAGCCCAAGGAACTCACCCTCAAGCAGATGCTGCAGCATTATATTGATCATCAGTGCGAAATCATCGTCCGCAGAACGCAGTATGATCTGAAAAAAGCACAGGAAAGAGCACATATTCTTGAAGCTCTGCTTCGTGCACTGGATTGCATTGATGAGGTCATTGCTTTGCTTCGTGCATCCAAGTCCATCCAGGAAGGTAAGGAAGGACTCATGCAGCAGTTCGGCTTTGACGAGGTGCAGGCAACCCATATCGTGCAGATGCGTCTCGGTCAGCTGACCGGTCTTGAAAGACAGAAGCTGGTTGACGAAATGGCTGCTCTGCAGGAAAAAATCAAATATTTTATGGAAATTCTCGCTTCGCATGACCTCGTTCTTTCTATTGTCAAGGATGAAGTCACCGTGATCCGCAATAAATTCGGTGATGACAGAAGAACCGAAATCGTCAATGTTTCCGGCGAGGTGGATATTGAAGACCTGATTGCCGATGAGGCGGTCGTTATGACCCTCACCCGCAAGGGTTATATCAAGCGTCAGCCTACCGATACCTACCGTCAGCAGAAGCGTGGCGGACGCGGCATTGCAGGCATGACCCGCCGTGAAGAAGACTATGTTGAAACCATGTTTACCTGCCGCACACATGATCATATCATGTTCTTTACAAACCTCGGCAGAGTATATAAGCTCAAGTGCTACGAAGTTCCCGAATCCAGCCGTACCGGTAAGGGCATGAACGTTGTTAACATCCTGCCGATTCAGGCTGATGAATGGGTTTCGGCCATGATCTGTGTCCGTCCCGAAGATGAAGAAAAGTATCTTTGCATGATCACCCGCAGAGGTATCATGAAACGTACTGCCTTGTCCGATTACCGCAATGTCCGTAAGGGCGGTATCATTGCCATCAATCTCGACGAAGGCGACAATCTTGCTTGGGTAAAGCTCACAAGCGGTGATGATGATCTGCTTGTTGCGACCCGCAAGGGTAAAGCGATCCGCTTTAACGAAACGGATGCACGTGTTATCGGCAGAACGGCAAGAGGTGTCAAGGCTATCACGATGAAGAACGAAGAAGACTGGGTCGTCGGTCTTGAAATTCTTGAGGGTGAAGGCAAGGTGCTTACCGTCAGCGAAACCGGCTACGGAAGAAGAAGCGAATTTGACGATTATCACATTCAGGGCAGAGGCGGTCAGGGTACCACCAACTACCATGTTGAAAAATACGGTGATGTTGCTTCCATCCGTGTGGTCAATGAAGACGAAGATATTATCATGATCTCGTCCGACGGCATCATCATCCGCATTCCGGCTGTTGATATCCGTGAATGTGCAAGACCCAGCAAGGGTGTGCGCGTGATGAAGGTCAACGAAAATGAACGCATCGTTACCATTACCAGCACCGAAAAAGCAGAGGAAGAAGAAACAGAAAATACCGAAAACGGTGTCGAAGCAGTTGAAAATTCCGCTGAAAATAACGAAACCATCTCCGAAGTTGAAGCACAGGAGGAATAAAAAATGAAAAAAGCAATTCCCTTTATCATTTTCGGCATCATTGCCGCCATTCTCATCGCATCCTGCGGTGTTATCGGTGCAGGTCTTGCAAACCGTACCTTTGTTCCGGAAACCGCACCCGAAAATGCAGCTACCGAATTTGTCGGTATTGTGGATTCTGCCGCAGAGCTGAACACAGCTTATTATGATGAAATCAGCAAAATGAAGGATCTGCAGGATCTTGTTGCCGCATGGGGCACAGCCAACAACGATGCAAAAATGCATCTCGGTACGGTCACAACCTTCCTTGTTGTTGTCAAGGAAGCCGGCACGGTCACAACCAATTACGGCAATGCCGATGTTATTTCTCTTGTTTCCGTCAATACGGATGCAAAGAAGGTATCCGTGCTTGCAGTGGATCCTGACAGCCTGGTTTATATCGACCTGACGAATTCCGATTTTCCTGCAAACGGTCCCGTTTATGCAAAGCTGAACACTGCGTATGCAAACGGCGGTATTGTATTGCTTAAGCAAACGGTGGAAAACAATTTCAAAATTGAGATTGACCACTATCTTGTCACCGATATGGACGGCGTTGCAGCCATTGCTGATGCCGTGGGCGGTGTCAGTGTGATGCTCGATAAGCAGCTCAAGGATATGATCACCGATGACTTCAATGTCATCATGCCTGCCGACAACACCCCTCTCAAGGGTGAGCAGATCGTGTCCTACCTGCGTGAAAAGCGTGACGGTGCAGACAGCCATCTTGCAAGACAGGCAGACAGCCTTGCTTCTCTCATCAAATCCGTTCAGCTGCTCGGCTTCGGTGATGCGCTTGACCTCGTCAAGGAGCTTGCTGCAGTTGTCAGAACCGACCTTGCAGGCATTGAGCTTGTGAATGTTCTGCGCAGAACCGTTCTCGGTGCATGGAGCGACTACAATGTGGTTTCCTATACTGCACCCGAGGCAGGCAATGCCGTACAGTATAAGGACAGCACATGGATCCGCATTATCGATATTCCCGTTGTTGCACAGTCCGCGCAGGACAAACTGTTCAACAAAACCAACATTACCCTCAACGGCAGCCGTGTATCCGCCGTGGATCTCATCAGAGCCGTCAACAAGCTGTATGCTGATGAGCTTGCAAAAGAAAATGCACCTGCCGAAGATAGCGAGCTGACCGATGACGGTGAAAACGAAAACACGGAAGATCCCGGGGATACAGGCTCTGTAGGTTAAGAAGAAAACAGTATATATTCTGATTTCCTTGCGATATTGAAAAACAAAAAGCAAATGCATATTGCGTTTGAATAATAATAAAACTTACAGGGGTGTTTTTATGAAAATCACCAAAAGAATTATTTCTGTTTGTCTTTGTATGCTTCTTCTGACAAGTCTTGTCATTCCTGTTCTTGCAAACAAGGCACATTACGATGCGCCCTTGCGTGTACCGCCGCTGTCGGGAAACATCCGCAGTGACCTTTACACCGTTGCAAAAAGCCAGCTTGGTTATGAGGAAGATGTATACGGCGGAACCTGTTTCGGTGAATGGTGGACCGAGGTCGTCAGCGGCAGAGAATACAATGACCTCTGGGAAGGTAAAATCGATATTGATTGTACCGATGCTGACTGGTGTGCTATTTTCCTGTGCTGGGTCATGGAGCAGGCAGGCTGTTCTTACGGCTATACCTTCAATGTATTGTCGGGAACGGTAGGCTATATGTATGAATTGCTCAAGGCAGGCGAGGCTGTAATCTATACCTATTCCGATGATATGGAATATGAACCAAAGCTCGGAGACCTTGCCTTCTATTCGTATGACGGCGGAAAAACATTGGGTCATGTCGCCATTACCGACGGTAAGAATCATTATATTCATGCAAACTATGCCAACAGTGTTGTGGAATTAGAGGGAAATGTTGTTTATAAGATCGCATCGGACGATTATTTCAAGCCCACATACATCGTTTCCCCCAACTATGAGATCAGTGATGAAAACAGCAGCATCGCTATCCGTGATGCACTGCTTGGTTTTGAAGCAGGTATCATTTATCTGCCCTTCCGTCTGCAGCTTGAGCTTGAAAAGCTGTTTGATACCGATGATGAGGGTACGGCTGTTCCTCCTCCGGTGATCGTGGATGAAATCATCCCCGGTGATGCAGACCGTGACGGCGTTATTTCCGCAGGCGATGCAAGACTGATTCTTCGTGCCGCCGTGGGACTTGAAGCACTCAACGAAGAACAGATGAAGCGTGCGGATCTCAACGGGGACGGAAAATGCACTGCAGACGAAGCAAGAACGGTGCTTCGTTTGTCGGTAGGACTTGAAAGTGACTAAAAAGTTCTTGTTTTCTTAATACTGATATGGTATAATACCTTTTAATTATTCTACAGGAGGCAGTCTAATGGATCCTATCAAAGTTGACTTTTCCGACAGCGGAAAGAAAAAGAGCGTCAAAGAAGTGCTTATTCCGCCCGAAAAAGCAGGTCTTAAAATTGTTATCAACATCATTATCACCCTCATTGCGGCAGTTGCAATTTATTACTTCATGCTTCCGCCCATGAACCCCAAGGCTTATGAATTCTATATTTATATTGCCTCCATCTTCGGTGTCTATGTTGCATCCGCTTTTCTTACCAGCGGTGCGTTCGCAAAGCCCGAATACATTCCTTATGCAAGAAGACAGTCCATTGCTCCCATTGCTGTTGTGCTCGTGGTTGCATTGGTCGTCGGTGTGGGTTATCTTGTTTCCTGCCCGTTCTTCCGTGCAAAGGATTACAGTGAAATTCTGTCCTTTGAAGAAAGCGATGATATTTCCGATATCATCACCATCATTTCCGATACCGAAGAAGCCTTCAACAACATCCCCCTGATCGACAAGGCATCCGCAGAAGCCCTTGCTGACAAGCAGCTGGGTGACTTTGCAAAGCTGAGTGCCGGTTATGAATCGCAGTTCGAGCTTCTCACAAGCGACTCCACACAGATCAACTATCACGGTGTTCCTTACCGTGTTTATCCTCTGCAGTATGCCGACTACTTCAAGTGGTTCCTCAACTCCGTTGTGGACACCGATGAATACGAAGGCATTCCCGGTTATGTTCTTGTCAACATGCACAGCCAGGAGGCAGAGCTTGTCACCGCTTATGACATCAAGTACTCCACTGCAGAACACTTCAACGAGTTCCTCGGCAGAAAGCTGCGTTTTGCATTCCCGACCTATCTGTTCGGTGAAATCTCCTTTGAAGTTGACGAAGAGGGCTATCCCTATTGGATCGTTGAACGCCTTGACAAGACCATCGGTCTGTTCGGCGGTGAAGATGTTATCGGTATTCTCAAGGTCGATGCACAGACCGGTGAATGCGTAGAATACGGTCTTGAAGAGCTCACGGCTGACAATTCCGAAATCGCATGGATCGACCAGGCTTATGATGCAGACCTGCTTGTCAAGCAGTATAACTACTACGGTAATTACAACGGCGGCTTCTGGAACTCCCTGATCGGTCAGTCCAACGTCCGTAAGTCCAGTGACGGCTACTCCTTCCTTGCAAATGAGGACGACGTTTATCTGTACACGGGTGTCACTTCCGTAACGGGCGACCAGTCCATTCTCGGCTTCCTGCTCATTAACCAGCGTACCAAGGATGCTTATTTCTATCCCACCACCGGTGCTACCGAAAAGAGTGCACAGGCTTCGGCTAACGGTAAGGTTTCCGACAAGGGCTGGCAGGCAACATTCCCGTTGCTTCTGAATATCGACGGCGAACCCACCTACTTCATGGCTCTCAAGGACTCCTCACAGCTTGTAAAGACCTTTGCCATGGTTAATGTACAGCAGTACTCCGTTGTGGCTATTTCTCCCAATGAGGATGCTGACCTCGGTGCCTGCCTTGGTGCATATATCGACGAAATGGCAAAGAACGGTGTAAGTCTTGATATCAGCGGTGACCTTGCAGACATCGGTGACGGCACAGGTGCATCCGATGAAATCGAATCCGCTGAAGTGACCGGTACCCTGACCGACATCCGAACCCAGACAGTTGCAGGCACAACCTACTACTATCTGAGCTTCGACAACAGCACCTATTACAGAGTGGCTGCTTCTCTCGACACCACCGCAGTTCTGTTCAACATCGGTGACAGCATTGTCATCACCGTTCCTGCAGAAGCGGAGGGTAAGATCGTTTCTGCTCTTTACGCAGACTTCGCAGCATAATAAAACGCAACATCAAACCGCATCCGCAAGGGTGCGGTTTTTTTTGAATGCAAAAAGCAAGAATGCAAAATTATCAGGAACTGCGTTGGCATTATAGAAGATATAATATTCCGGTTCTGATAAATAAATTATGGTATAGCGGGGTGTTTGCAAAGTGAATTTTCCTCTCAAACACTCGTCGCCCCTGAAAGGGGAGATGTCACGAAGTGACAGAGGGGTTAACCAAGTTTGCACAAATTTGGTCAATAAAGTCTGATATAACCGCCTGAACCCCTCTGTCTGCGTTCCGCAGACATCTCCCCTTTCAGG
>JAZNCO010000143.1:0-1693 GCA_045587645.1 Acutalibacteraceae bacterium
AACAATACAAAACGCAAGGAGGTAATTAACCTTGTCAGCAATAACTGAACAGAAATGTCCGCATTGCGGCGGTGCAGTCGAATTCAATGTCGGCGCACAGAAACTCAAATGTCCCTATTGCGATGCAGAATTTGATATCCCTGCCATGCAGCAGGCAGAAGAATTCTCGGCAAATACGGTTGAACAGATTAACTGGAATTCGCAGGGCAGTCAGTGGGGTGCAGGCGAAACAGACGGTATGAGCGTTTATGCCTGCAAATCCTGTGGCGGTGAAATCGTTGCCGACCAGACAACGGGTGCAACAAGCTGTCCTTACTGCGGCAATCAGGTCGTTATGCAGGGTCAGTTCTCGGGTGCACTCAAGCCCGACCTCGTAATTCCCTTCAAGCTCGATAAAAAAGCCGCAAAGGAAGCTCTCAAAAAGCACTTCAAGGGCAAAAAATTTGTTCCCAAGGCATTTTTAGCCGAAAACAAGCTTGATGAAATCAAGGGTGTTTATGTTCCCCATTGGCTTTTCAGTTGCGATGCGGTTGTCAACGCAACATATCAGGCTGAAAAATATAAGCATTGGTCGGACAGTAAGAACGAATACACCGAAACAACCGCTTACAATGTTTACAGAAGCGGCTCAATCGGCTTTGACAATGTTCCCGTTGACGGCTCAACAAAAATGCCCGACGACCTTATGGAGTCAATCGAGCCCTTCAATCTCAACGAAGCCGTACCTTTCAACACGGCGTATCTTGCAGGCTACCTTGCAGATAAATATGACGTTGACGTAAACCAGAGTATGGGCAGAGCAAACGAGAGAATTCAGGCAAGCGCACTTGATGCGTTTGAAGATACCGTTGAGGGCTACAATGCCGTAACTCCCATTCAGGCGGCAATGCAGGTTGCAAACGGCTCATATAAGTATGCTCTTTATCCCGTGTGGATTCTCAATGTAAAGTGGAAGGGTCAGAATCACACCTTCGCAATGAACGGTCAGACGGGTAAATTCGTCGGCAATATCCCCACGGAAGAAAAGAAAGCCAAGCTCATCGGCGGTCTCGGCGGTGCGGCTGTGGGCGCTCTTATCTACATAATTATCAACATTATTTCATCACTTTAAGGAGGTGCGGAAGAAATGACTAAAAAGATTTTTGCAATTCTCATTGCGGCTACGGTCTGCCTTTCAATGGTGCTTTCCGCATCGGCTTATACAAGCCAGTATGTTTATGACCCTGAGTATAATCTTTCCGACAGCGAGCTTTATGAACTCAATAACTATGCCGCAGGCATAGAAAACGAAAGCGGTTATGCTCTCATTTTCTGCATCATCTCCGATAACGGCGGTATGTCAAACGCTGAGTTTGCCGAAGAAGCATATTACAGCTACACAGATTCGGAAAATGCAGTTGTTTTCGTTCATAATGAAACGGAAAAGGTCTATAACTACTACATTGCAGGCGATGAAAACGGAGCTTTCAGTGATGCAGTTATTGATGCAATGAAAACAGCTTACGACACAAACGAAAGCTACTACGGCGGCATTATGGGCTTCTATGCTGCTGCGCAAACAGCTCTTGATACTCCCGTTTACGAAACTGCACCCATAGGCGGCAATGCGGTCACAAACGCACCCGGTTCCTATGTAACCGAGTTTGAAAAGGTTGAAAGAACACTTCCTCTTGTTGTTGACGAAGCAAACATC